>NZ_SODQ01000008.1:0-433360 GCF_004368805.1 Novosphingobium sp. PhB55
CGCGTCGGACGTTCGTGCAGGACGATAGCATCACGCCCGACGCGCTTGTGCAGGCGAGCGTGCCGGATTATTCAACCGCAAGACTCTCGTTATGACCGAGGGACCGCCGGGGGGCAGGTCAGGTTCTGCGGCATGCCCGATGGAATTCCCGCCCAGTCCGTCAAGCACGACTTGCTGTGCCTCCTCGATCGTGCCGCCATGGCCATCTTTGCAGCCTTCAGCACATTCTGGACCGCCTTGGTTCTTCCGCTGACGGCTCCCGGTTCGGGGCTGTCACATACGCAGGTCGGCCTGTTCGGATTGGTCGGCATAGCAGGCGCGATCGCCGCGTACATGGTGCTCTATTCACTCGGCAGCGCGACAGGGACAGCTATAGCGCCCTTCATGTACAGCCTCTGGGGCTGGGCCGGTGTGTGCATGGCCGGCGGTGTCATCAGCGCTGCCGGGGTCCTGCAATGGACTGCGAGCGGCAGGTTCCAGGAACAGCAGTCATTTCCACCTTGGCTATGGAATGGCTGAACTAGGGTGCGGCCTCAGCCTAACACGCGTAGAAGTGGGACAATCCTGCCGTTCGCAGGGCGGCGCCGGTCAAGTCGCCACGAGAAAATGGCACCGCTTCCCGCCTGATCGCTTAGTGGGACCGTCCAGGCGAATGCGGCTGTTCCGCCTCTGCATCTCCTCCAAATACCCAATCCGCGAAAACCTGGCGCAAGTCCCGGCCGCTCGCGTCTTCCATTGCCCTTTCGAAGTCAATGCTGGTGACGGTTCGGCCGGCATGGGCGCGAGTGTAGCGCCGCAAGCCAGACCAGAAGGCCGCGTCGCCGAGCGTGACACGGAGATGATCCATGAACAGGGCGCCCTTGCTGTATTGGACTGCCCGGCGTGTCCCCAGCGAGGGATAGCGTCCGCCCCAGGCGAGAGGCTTGTCGAAACCTTTAGCTCTCGCCTTTTCCCATCGGCCCCGTGCCACGTCCAGTTCGGCATCATAGGCAGCCCGCCCGTAGCGATGCTCCTTCCAGGCGGCTGTCATAAAAGTCGTGATGCCCTCGTTCAGCCAGAAATCCTGAAGGGTCGCACAGGTAACCAAATTGCCCCACCATTGATGGGCCAGTTCGTGAACAATCACCCAATCTTGTCCAGGATCGTTCGTTCTTGCCGGCAATTCGTTTATGCCGATGACAGAGTAGGTTGCGGCCTCTTGCGCTTCGTCGCCCTCAACCAAAAGCTGGCTATACTCAGCTACCGGGAGCGGCACCCCGGCTTTATCCGAGATGAAGCGGACCATTTCAGGCACGATCGCAAACCGCCGCTCTAACTCCTCAGCGCCTGCTACGTCGCTGAGGTAAGTAAGCTTGGTGGTCTTGAGTTGTTGGCTGGAGCGGGCAAATCGTCCAACTGCGAAGCCGTAGAGATAGGGTGAATATGGCCGCGGTGCCTTCCAGCTGTGGATCTCGCTGCTGTCCGGGCCCGGACGTCTCGATACCATCCGGCCGACGGAGATCGTGTCCCTACGGGCTGGGACACGAAGTGCGAGCGAGAATGCCGCCTTGTCTCCAAACGCGTTTTGGAGACAAACCATCCAGTCGCACGCGAAATAGCTTGTGTAGAGGGCTGTAGCCGAACGCGCCAACCCGCGTGCGGGGCGCCCATGATAAGTGAGTTCTAGTTTGACAATCTGTCCGCTCTTCAAAGGCTTGGTCAGATCAAAAATAAGACTGTCGCCCGCCACCGTGGTATGGACGGGCAGGCCATCAACTTTCGCACTGTCGATGGTGAGCGCGTTCCCAGAGAAACTAAGCTGCTTCAGTCCGTCGTCGTTCGCTCTTAAGCGGATCGCCTCGCGTCCTGCCACCGTTGCGTTCTGCATATCTGGCGTGAGCGTCAGGTCATAGCTCTGAACGTCGAAAGACGCTGTCGGCGTCGGATGAGCAAAGGCGGGACTCGCAGGTACGGCCATGGACATCAGCGCCGATAACCATAGCCACCAAGGCATAGTCGACGACATCTGCACGGTTAGGTTCAGCCCATACGGCACGGGGGAGAAGCTGTTCCATTCCGCATCGCCCCAATTGGTGTCGCAGTACATCCGCATATTCCTAACTGAAGGTGTTTGCGCTGATAAGCCGCGCTGCGACGAATTTATGAGCGGAGTTCCGGTCGAAAATCGATACGCGGCCACACGCCCGGAGCCGACCTGCTATCTTGCAAGGTTTTAACCGATAGGCACTCGACGGCAAATGTTCGCGAAATAGCCGTGTATTCCGGTAATCTCCTTTTGTTAGCGCGACTATCCATTTGGACCCAGCTTGCCATCAATGCTCGTTTCTCCACTCTAAATCATCATATTCGATGGCGAGGTGATGTGGCTATTTTCGTACTTGCTTTGGCCGCTGCAATCCAGGCTGGGACTTCTGAACCGTCTGGGGCGGCGCTCCGGCCGCAGCATCGATGATGTTGGGGAAACTGGATCTAGGACGGCCGATAGTATTCACAGACGGTAGTCAGCCCTCACCGTATGCCAGTTGGGGCTTCCGATCATCCAGCCAACGAAGGGCGACCGACGACGAGCGCGGATCATTCCGGAGCGGGATGACGCTTCTCGATCAGGCCGAGCACGTCACCGATGATCGTACGCATGGCGATACGCGCCGCGTGGGAGTCTCGTGCAATGATGGCGTCCAGCACTTTTGCGTGCTCGTCGACATCGGCGGTGCGGCCTTTGATCCGGTTGGTGAAACGGATTGAAGTGCGCAAAGCCGTGCTGACGATGTCTCGAAGCTGGATATAAAACGGGTTCTTCGAGGCACGCAGGATCGCCACATGGAAAGCGATGTCGGCTTCCAGAGGGTCGTCCAGCCCGTTCTCCGCAGCGCGCATCCGCAGAAGACCCGCCCTGATCCGCGAAATGTCTTCCTCTCCCGCGACTTGCGCCGCCAGAGCGGCACCCTCAGGTTCGACCGCGACACGCAACTCATTGAACTGGCGAAGCAATTCGACCGAAAGCTGGCGCTCGAGCATCCAGCGCAGGACATCGGTATCGAACAGGTTCCAAGACGAGGTCGGCTGCACGATGGTGCCCTGGCGGGGACGGGCACTGACCAGTCCCTTGGCGGTCAGCATCTTGACCGCCTCGCGCGTTACCGAGCGACTGACGCCGTGCTGCTTGGCGAGCTCGGCTTCGGTGGGAAAAACCTTGTTATCGAATTGCCCGGTAACGATGGCACGGCCCATGCTGTCGAGCAGGCCATATGTCAGATTGCGGCCGAGCTGAGCGACGGGCTCATCGACGATGAGGGGGGAGGAGCCTGTCACTAAGCCGTCCTTGTGTTGTCATCCCGCTCGCACGGTTCGATCCTGTCGCCCGCCCAACCTACTGGACATCGCGGGCGACGCAAGAACCTTTAATATGATAAGTCCGTTCATATGATAGCCGTGAAGTGGATGTGATAGCGCCTATTGCCAGTCGCGATTTACTTGTCGTTGGGGAAAGCCTTCACAAGCCTATCATACTGTATCTTGGTGATTTCTATCATTGAACCATGGCGCAAGCCGGCGGGCATCTCGTAACGGTTCCATTCAGGAACGCCTGAGTTGCCTGAAACCTGGAACCACGGGCCCGTAAGACGCTGTGCCTTGGACAGGCCGTAGCTGGTTCCCGCGTACTGCTCATAATACATCAGCCAGTCCTCGCCGCCCGGCGCGCGGATGACCGTGGGCGCTTCGCGGAAGTTGGGACTGATAGAGGGGCCGGGCAGCGGGTAAGGGCCCAACAGGTCCTTGGCGCAGGAGACGCGCACGGTCTTGCCGGTCGTCCAGTTATAGCTGGGGTATCGTTCGTCCTTGATCACCGCGCAGTAGCCGCTGCCATCGGCTTCGGGCTGGATGAAGGTGTCGATCGTCGCCATGTCCCAGTCGAACAGGCGTTTGGGCGCCTTGTCGAAGGATTTGAGGTCGCTCGAAAGGGCGTAGAGGGTCCGCTGGCTCGCCCAATAGCGCTCCGGATCCTCGGGCACGCCGGGCACGGTGGCGGTGTGCCAGGTCAGCAGGAATTTGCCCGAGGGCTTGTCGAAGAAGAGCTTGGGCGCGCCGATCCGCTGCAGGGCATGCGGCAGGCCGGGAACGTGCAGCACATCCGGCTTGTAGGTGCCGTATGGCTTCCAGGCGACGAGATCGTCGGACACCCAGAAGCGGATGTAGGGATCCTCGTCACTCTTGTTGCCGACGAGGTAATAGCGCCCGTCCGCACCGCGCGCGATCGAGGGATGGCCGTGATAGTCTTCGGATACCGGCCTGCCGCTGTTGATCTGGGTCCAGTGAAGTCCGTCCCTGCTGACGGTGTAGTACAGTACGCCGTAGCGCTCCTTGGTCATGTGGGCGAAGAGGTAGGCCTTGTCGGGATCGACATAAGGCGTCTCTGGCGCCCCCGGAACGACCTCCGTTCGCGCCGGTCTGGCGGGCGATTGGGCCGTGGCGGTCGTCTGTGCTGCCATGCCCATGATCGCTGCGATGGCCATGCCTGCGGCTTTGCGCGAATTGCCCCGTGCCAATTTTCGTCTCCCGATGTGTTCTGTGCTTGAGCGTCAAAAAGCAGTGCCAGCGCGCCATTGTCAAGATTCATCTTATAAATACGGTTTTAGACGTTATTCAGGGTCGGGACGGGTCGGCGGCCTGATTCGAGAGGTTTCGGATCGGCAGCCGGACAGGCCCGGAAAAATGGCCCGAAACGGCAGGGAGACGAGATGGGGCAGGCAGCTGCCAATAGCGGGGAGGAGGCAAACGCGCCTTTCATTGCCGTGATTGGGGCACGACCAATCGCCGGGCCTCCTTCGTTGCCGGCATCAGGCGCATCAGGAACCATATGTCATGATTGATTTCGCTTCCGCTCTGGCCGGCCTGCCACTGGTCGCCATCCTGCGCGGTATCGCCCCCGATGAGGTGGAGGCTGCCGGAGACGTTCTTGTCGAGGCAGGGTTCACATTGATCGAGGTGCCTTTGAATTCGCCCGAACCGCTCGTCAGTATCGAGCGCCTCGTCAAACGGGTCGGTGACCGCGCGGTCGTGGGGGCGGGTACGGTCCTGACGACCGCACAAGTGGCACAAGTCGAGGACGCGGGCGGCGCCATGATCGTCTCGCCCAACACCGACCTTGCCGTGATTTCGGAAACCGCCCGGCGCGGTATGGTCTCGCTCCCGGGCTATTTCACGCCCACCGAGGCTTTCGCCGCCCTGGCGGCAGGCGCCACCGGCCTCAAGCTGTTCCCTGCAGAGGCCGCGACGCCCTCGGTCGTCAAGGCGCAGCGGGCCGTGCTGCCCAAAGATGTTCCGCTCTTCGCGGTCGGCGGCATTACGCCCGATAACATGGAGCCTTGGCGCGAGGCCGGAGCCGACGGTTTCGGCCTAGGCTCGTCGCTCTACAGGGCTGGCGCCACCACCCGGGAAATAGCTGCCAATGCCCGCGCCTTCGCGGCGGCCTGGGCCAAGATGGAGACACCCGCATGATCCGATCCCTCGCCCCCGCCGCGCTCGCAGTGCTGGCCCTTGGTGCTTGCGCACCCACCGGCACCACGCCGGCGGCCATCAGCGCGACTCTCACCAATCCATTGCTCGCGAGCGGTCCCGACCCCTGGATCGTTCACCAGGGTTCGACCTTCTATTTCATGGGCACTAAGGGAGACCGCCTGGCCATCCGCCAGACCGACGACCTTTCGAAGCTGGCCGAAGCGCCCGAGCATGTCATATGGACGCCGCCAGCCAGCGGCCCGAACGCGATCTCGATCTGGGCGCCGGAACTGCACCGCATCGACGGCAAGTGGTACGTCTATTACACCGCTGCCGCCGCAGGGCATGACGACGATGCACATCGCGGCATCTTCGTGCTGGAAAATGCCAGCGCCGATCCGCTCAAGGGCGAATGGGTGGACCGGGGCCGCATCGTCACCGGCATGACCGGTATCGACGGCACCGTTTTCGAGACCGGCGGCAAGCGCTATTTCATCTACTCCGCCTACGATGGTCCCGACAGCGTCCTTGCCATCGCACCGATGACGAACCCCTGGACACTCGGTCCGGGTGAGACGGTCATCGCGAAGCCCGACCTCGACTTCGAACGCCAGGGCGGGCGCCAGATCCTGGAGGGGCCGGAGTTTCTGGCCGGCCCCAAGGGAGATCTGTTCCTGGCCTATTCGGCCAGCGCCTGCTGGTCGGACGATTATGCCCTCGGTCTCCTCCATGCCGCGCCAGGCAGCGATCCGCTGAAGGCCGAGAGCTGGGTCAAGTCGCCGAAGCCGGTGCTTGCCAAGGCGCCGCAGAACAACGTCTACGCCACGGGGCACAATGGCTTCTTCACCACCGATGGCGGGAAGCAGACCTGGATCGTCTACCACGCCAATACCGGCCCGGACCAGAAATGCACCGCTGCCCGCTCGCCGCGCGTGCAGCGCATGGAATGGACCAAGGACGGCATGCCGATCTTCCCGGTGCCATCCCGCGCTGGTGACAAGGTCCCCGCGCCGCAGCCCTAAACGGAACGAACTGCCCCCTCTTCCCGCAAGGGAGGGGGCGGGCAGAGTTACCTGGCCGAAGTCAGCATTCGCAGATCGACGGCATCGCCCATCGCGCGCAAGCCAGCGTCGTTGGGATGAAGATGGTCACCGGGATCGAATTCCGGCCGCAGATCCGAAGGCATGGCCGGATTTCGAACGGCGGCGTCGAAATCGACGATGCCGTCGAAAATATTGCCGCTGCGGATCGCCGAATTTACGGCAAGGCGGGTCTGTTCCTTCATGGGTGACATGTAGCCGGCGTGCAGGGCCGGCGTCATGGTTCCGCCGATCACTTTGATGCCCAGCGCATGGGCGCGGGCGACGAACTGGCGATAGCCATGGATCAGCTCTTCCGGTTTGACAGCGTCGGCACCTTCGTTACCGCCGGCGCCAATGTCATTGATGCCTTCGAGGAAGATGACATGCGTGACGTTCGGCACGCTCGCCACGTCGCGCCAGAAACGGTCCAGCGCGGATACGCCTCGGCCTTCGCGCAGGACGCGGTTGCCGCTGATCCCCATGTTGACCACGCTGCAGCGGCGGTTTGACGGGAGCGCGGCCATGCGTTCGGCAAGACGTCCCGGCCAGCCGCGCGTCTCGGCGGAGAGGCTGTCGAACCCGTCGGTGATGGAATCACCGAAAGCGACCACCGTGCAAGGCGCCTGCACCGTGCGGACCGATACCAGCGAAAGCCAGGAGCGGGCCTGTATCGGCTGGAACACGGAAGCAGAAGAGGCCGGAGAGAACGCCATCTCGATACCGAGATTGGTCCGCGGCGCGCGCGTTGGCGTGGAGAACGTGACGCTTACGATCACGTCCTGGCCATTTGCTAGCGGGATCGTCAGCGGATCGCTCATCAGCGCCTGGCCCTTCGGTAGAGCAGCGCCGGGCTTGCCGGAGAAGGTGAGGGCATGAATGGTCTGCGGCGCGATTTCGGTGCCGTGGTTTGCAAGCGGGCTGGCGATGGTGGCCGCAGTCAGGGCCAGCGGGGCATCGCCCTCGGCATTGCTGAAAGTCGCCTGGACCGCGCTGCCCCCCTGCGTCAGGCGGACACGGTAGCGATAGGTCCCCGGAGGCAGCAATTCCTCGGTGGGACCGGCATCGGCCGAGGCATAGCCCCAGGCTCCCACCCAGGTCGGAGCGCCGGAAGCGGCATGGACCGGCCCGCTCGCAAGAGCGAGACCGAAGGCGGCGGCAAGCACTGAGGTGATACGCATGCCGCTTCCTTCCGGGCCGGTCCTGAAATGTCCAGAACTACTTCGTCTTCTTCGCAGTGGGCACGACGCCCTTGGGGGCTGCGGAAAGGCTGCGGATCAGGTCTACTTCGGCCTGGCGGTAGGGGGTGCCGTCCGTGCGGAACACTTCGTGGAACCAGATCGTGGGTTCGTCCTGGGTGTATGGCTTCTTCCAGGAATCCCAGGGCAGGCGGGTCTGGGTCTTGCCGTCGACGAAGCCCCAGTTGATCATCGCCACGTTCTCGCGCTTGCCGATCGGCAGCGAGCCGTCGAACGTGGAGCCGTTGCCGCGCGCCATGTACTCGGTGCAGAGGATCGGGCGACCGTAGACCTTCAGCTGGTCGACGCGTTCCTGGAACTTCTCCGGCCAGTTGTAGTCGTGGAACGAGATCACGTCCGATTGGGTCAGCTGGAGCTGTTCCATCGGGGTGAGGGCGCCGGGGGTCTTCCAGTCGTCATGCTGCCAAACGCCCGAGGTTAGCGGCTGCGAGGGGTCCGCTTCGCGTGCCCAGCCGTAAACCTTGGTGAGCAGGGCGAGCACCATCGGCTGCTTGCCTTCCTGACCCTTGTACTGGTCGGCACCGTTGTCGGGCTCGTTCCACAGGTCCCAGCCGAGAACGCGATCGTCCTTGCCGAAAGCGCCGATCACGCCTTGCACATAAGTCTTCAGGCGGCCTTCCTGGGAGGGATCGCGCATCGCCGGGAGACCCGGACCCTGGACCCAACCGGAGTTGTGGACGCCCGGGATAGGAGGATGCTGCGGACCCAGCACGGGGTTCGGATCCCAGCAGCTGTCGAACAGCACGAAAAGGGGCTTGATCTTGTGCTTCGCTGCGATGGACAGGAATTCATCGATGCGCTTCTTGAAACCCTCGGGGTCTTGCTGCCAGAGCTGGTCGTGGAGGAATACGCGCATGGTGTTCATGCCGATGCCCTGGGCGAGACCCAGTTCGTAATCGATCCGCTGGGGGTCCCAGGTTGCTGCCTGCCACATCTCGAGCTGATTGATCGAAGTGGCAGGCGCGAAGTTCGAGCCGACCAGCCACGGCTGCTTGCCATACCACGCCTTTGCCTCTGCGGGCGTCCACTGAGGGCGGGCTTCGGCGGATGTGAAAGGCGCCTGGACGATCAGGGCGGCGGCAGTTGCGAGCAGGGAGGTTGCGAGTGCTTTCACGTTGGGATCCTCTGTTATTCTGCAGTGACGAAGAACTTGTAGGTCATGACGTTCCGATAGGTCTGGCCTGGAGCGAGGCGGACCGAGGGGAACTGCGGCTGGTTAGGGCTGTCCGGGAAAAGCTGCGGTTCGAACACCAGGGCATCGCCCTCTCGGTAGATCTGGCCGGACTTGCCGGTAAGGGTACCATCCATGAAGTTGCCTGAGTAGAATTGCAGGCCTGGCTGGTTCGACCACAGTTCGAAGCCGCGACCCGAGGTGGGCTCCACCACGCGCGCCATCATGTGTTCGTCCTTTGTAACACCCTGGCCGACGACCCAGTTGTGGTCGTAGCCGCGTCCGTAGACCATCTGCTTGTCATCACCGCTGCGCACCCGCGCGCCCACCGGGGTGGGTTTACGGAAATCGAAAACGGTACCTTCGACCGCACGGTGCTCGCCGAGCGGAATCGAGGTTTCGTCCGTCGGCGTGAACCGGTCGGCGGGAATGGTGAGCAGGTGATCCATCGCGGTTCGCCCCGGTCCGGCAAGGTTCCAGTAGGCGTGGTTCGAAATGTTGACCACGGTCGGCTTGTCGGTGGTGGCGGTGTAAGTGATCCTCAGCCGGTTCTGTTCGTCCAGGCTGTAAGTCGCATCAGTGGTCAGCGTGCCGGAGTAGCCCATGTCGCCATCGGGGCTGGTGTAGCGCATGGTGACGCTGGCTTCGGCCCCGTTCTTCACCGCGCGCACGGTCCAGACGACTTTGTCGAACCCCTTGGTGCCTCCGTGGAGCGAGTTGACGCCATTGTTGACCGGTACAGTATAAGCCTTGCCGTCGAGTGAGAACTTGCCCCTGGCAATGCGGTTGGCGACGCGCCCCACGGTGGCACCGAAGAATTCGGGTGCCTTGATATAGCCATCGAGGCTGTCGTAGCCAATCGCGACATCCACGGCTTTACCGCTGCGATCGGGAAGCATGACTGACTGGATCGACGCGCCCAGCGTCATTACGCGGACCGCCATGCCCTTGCCGTTCGTGAGCGTCACTGCCTCGACGGTTCGCCCGTCCGGCAGTTTCCCGAAGTTCTCCCGCTTGACTTCGGCTGCCAGCGCGGGGGTGATGGCCGTGGCGGCGACGGTCGCCAGCAGCGCGGCGTTCGCGATAACCTTCAGCATGCTCTCTCCTTATTGTGTTTGGCGCCGGTGATCCTGCCCGACCTGTCGCGATCAGCCGACAGGTATATGGGCGCGCTGGGAAGGCGCGTTGCGAAGCCAAGCAAACTGGCTGCTCTGTCGATCGATGAAACGCCGGCCTCCCTCAACTTCGCTCGTTTCCGTCCATGCCGATTTTTGCGGCAAACCTCGCGGGAGCGTTGTTTGAGCGGCTACCACCGGCCATTTTGCGTGGCAACTTATTTATCAGACAAATATGCCTTGTCGGACAAGAAACAGAAATGTATGAGCCCAGGCAAGGCCCGTCAAAGGGGCCGATTGTTCCTGGAGGGAGGTCCCATGAATCGCATTGCTCATTCGCTCGTCCTGTCGTCTTCGGCCCTGGCCTTGACGATCTGGTCGCCAGTCCATGCACAGGAAGTCCAGGATGCGGCCGCCGCCGACGTCGCTGGCAACGAGATCGTCGTAACCGGCCAGCGCGCCAGCCTTGAGGCCGCCCGCAACATCAAGAAGAATTCCGATCTCGTCGTCGATTCGATCGTGGCAGAGGACATCGGCAAGCTTCCCGACACGTCGGTCGCTTCTGCGCTTCAGCGCGTCGCCGGCGTCCAGGTGGTCAATGGCTTCAACAATGAAATCCAGAGCCCGATCGTGCGCGGTCTGGGCGATATCCTGACGACACTGGACGGCCGTGAAATCTTCACCGGCGTTGGCCGTGGCTTCTCGTTCCAGGATCTTCCGGCCGAGGCGATCGGCGGTATCGACGTTTACAAGTCGAACTCGGCCAACCTTATCGAGGGCGGCGTCGCCGGCGTTATCGATATGAAGCTCCAGAAGCCCTTCAACTTCGACAAGGGCCTCACCATTGCCGCGAACGGCCGCGTTTACAATGGCCGCGTCTCCGACGAGACCAGCTACACGGCCGGTCTGCTCGTCTCCAACACCTGGGATGTGGGCGACGGCCGTCTGGGTGCGCTGATCGACGTCTCTTACGCGCGCAACAATTTCAGCCGCCCGGTTTCCTTCAACTGCGACCCGCGCTCGACCAACCACGGTCCTGCCGGCGCGCCGGACCTTGTCCTGCCAACTTGCGTGGGCGGTACCACCGACACCGGCCACAACACGCGCCCGCAGGTCAATGCAGCGCTGCAGTGGGAAGTGACCCCCGAGCTGGAACTCTACCTCGACGGCCTGTACACCGGATATCGCTCGACTTTCGCGACCAATTTCATCTTCGCCGATCTGTTCGCGGGGAACAGCATCACCAACGCCACCGCAAGCAGCGACTGCTTCACCGCTCCCGTCGACAATGCGGGATTCCTCGGCGGCAACAATGTCGAGAACTTGTGCATCGGTCAGTCGGCGACCTTCAACGGCGTCGATGCACTCACCAGCACTCAGGCCAAGAAGCAAAGCACCGACCAATATGTGCTGGGCGGCGGGGCCAAGTGGAACACCGACACGATCCATGTCGTGTTCGACGCCAGCTACATTCAGTCGAAGAACGCGAACCGCGCGATCATCGTCGACGTGGCCAAGCGCAACCAGTCGGTGGACATCCTGGTCAACGACAACGGTCACGGCACGACCCAGATGGTAGGCGATCCGCTGTCCACCCCGGACGGCTTCGTCTTCGCCAACACGCTTTTCCAGGACCTCAACAAGTCCAACAGCCGCCAGTATGCCTTCAAGCTGGACTCCGCGTTCGACGTTGACAGCAGCTTCCTGCGCCAGGTCCAGGTCGGTGCACGCTACAGCGATCGCCAGGGCACGTTCCGGGCCGTGGCAGGCGGTCCTTCGTTCCCCGGACCGAACCGCGGCACGCTGGTCGATTCGGTTGGCCTGCCGTCTGACTTCATGGTGCGCTCGCCCGATTCCATCCCCTACATCAATGGCGGATCGCACTGGTATACGCCCAACGCGGACTACCTGCTCAACAACACCGATGACCTGCGGGCGCTTTACGGCGCGCCCGCCGGCGATCCGGACTGGGATCCGACCCGTAACTACGATGCGGCGGAGAAGACCTTCGCGGCATACATGCAGGGCAAGTACCAGCTCGATATCGGTGATGTCTCGATGATCGACGGCCTTGTCGGCCTGCGCGTAGTACGGACCAACCGCACGATCGACGGCACCTCGCGCGTGATCGGCGGGGCAACGGACGGCAGCGACCTGTTCGTACCCGTCAACCGCGACACCTCGGACGTCTACGTCCTGCCCAACGCCAGCATCCGCTTCAAGGCGAACGACCAACTTCAGTTCCGCGGTACTTATGCCAAGACGATGTCGCGGCCGACGTTCGGCGATCTCAACCCCGGCCTGTCGCTGGCAGCGCCGGGCGGCAACCCGAACGTCATCCTGGCAGGTTCCGGCGGCAATCCCGATCTCAAGGCACAGCAGTCCCACAACTTCGACGTGACTGCGGAATACTACTTCGGCCGTTCCAGCTACGTCTCGCTGGCGGGCTACTACCGCAAGCTCAAGGATCGCGTGGCACCGGACACCACGATCCAGGTGATCGACGGACAGACCTACCAGATCACCCAGCCGCGCAACCTTGGTTCCTCGAACCTCAAGGGCATCGAGGCGGCCGGCCAGTTCTTCCTCGATTTCCTGCCCGAAGGCTTCGACGGCTTCGGTCTCATGGGTACCTTCACTTATGCGGACAGCAAGGTGACGACCAAGGGCGATCTTCTGGAAGGCCAGCAGCTGCTCGGCGTGTCAAAGTACAGCTACACCGCGGGCGCGCTTTACGAGAAGTACGGCATCACCGCGCGCGTGGTCTACACCTGGCGCTCGGGCTACAACGAGACGGCATTCGGAGCGGGTACGCTGACCGGCTCGACAGACTCGGTGCAGTTCAACAAGGTGAAGTCCAACGGCCGTCTCGACTTCTCGATTGGCTATGACGTGACACCGAATATCACCGTCACGTTCGACGGCGTCAATGTGAACGGCGGCAAGTATTACAGCTACTTCGATACGCCAGCCTTCCCGCACGACATCCGTATCGACGACAAGTTCTACGGTGCAAGCATTCGCTTGAAGTACTAAGTTCGGACGACCGCCAGGAGATCGTTTCCGAAAGAGCCGAAACAAGGGCGGGGCGCTGTGATGGCGCCCCGCCTTTTCCTTGCGACCACACTGGTCGCTCCAGTGACGCTCGTGAAGTGGCCCCGCAAATCCCGGTTGGCCGTCAAGCTCGCCGTAGCGGACATAGGCATTGGCTTGCAGGATGGGTTGACCAAACGCCAGGCACGGCCTTGGATCGCTTGTCGCGTCGATCGCGTGACAATGGGACAGCGCCGCCAGTGGATCGGGCCGGCAAACGGTCGATCGTCGCGAACATCGATCCTCGACGTCGCCGTATCGGTCTTCACCTTAGCCCTAAAGGACACGTTGATATCGTTGCCATGGAATCGCTCGGCGGCAAGCGGCGTGGGCCGCGACGAGCGAGAAGAGTGGCATCACGCTAAAGCAGCAACGATCTAATCAACAAACGCTGAGGCGCTGAGATATAGTCCTTCGCCGGCCAGGGCGACTCGGGGCTCGCCGCGACTTTACCGATCTGAACAAATCACGGCACCCGACGTAAAAGCATTCGCCGGCGTCATGAAAATCTACAAATTTCTCGGAAAAATTTCTAGCCCGAGGTCCACGATAGTCCATGAAAAACTCTTCCAAACGAAGTGTCTATCATGGTCCCTATCGTGGACCCGGGCTGAAACTTAGGCCCACGAAGCGCAGAAAACTGCGCCGCCGTGGCGGAGACGGAGGGATTCGAACCCTCGGTACCCCCTTAAGGGTACGACGGTTTAGCAAACCGCTGGTTTCAGCCACTCACCCACGTCTCCGTAGCGGCCTAGGAGGCGCCGTATAACGAGGGGTGTTTGTGTCGGCAAGAGGGTCTTGTCGTAGTTTTTTACGCCTGTGGAAATGTTTGTCGAGGCATGGGGTTTCGCGGGGATTCGATCTGCCGCAAAACCGAGTCGTCCTGTCGACCGTTCATTGCGGGGTCATGCGCTCTGGATTCTTTAGTGGCATGTCGCAGTGTGCGCTCGGGAGCGTACCTGTCGTATGGAATTCGGGATCGCCATTGGAGGGCCACCAGATGTCATTCACCACGCAAATCGCCGCCAGGGGGGCGACGGTTCGCCTGTCTCGGAGGGTCGGCGGCGCCGTTGCGGCCATGCTGGTCCTGCTCGCTCCGATAGGGTCCGCCACGGCACAAGTGACCACGGTCGATCCCGATGCGGCGATCGACAGCGACCTCAACGGCGGAAACGCCTCAGGCAACACATATGCGCCCCCGGCCGAAGCGCCGCCGGTGGACGCGCCTTCGCCTTATCCGGGCAACGGAACGCCGGTCGATTCGTCGGCTAACGGTTCGACCTACCAGCCTGCGCCCAGCCCCTCGCAGACCACACCTTCGCAGACCACGCCGCCTGCCGACGGATCGACGACCTATCGCCAGGACGACCTGATCGGCGCCGCCGAGGGCGTCTTCGGTAAGGGTGCCAAGGGGCTCGCCGGTGTGATCGAGGACCTGCTCAAGAAGCAGGGCGAGCCGAACGGCTACATCATCGGCCGTGAAGGCGGCGGCGCGATCGCCGTGGGCCTGCGCTATGGTTCGGGCACCCTCTATCACAAGGTGGAGGGCGAGCAGCCAGTCTACTGGACTGGCCCTTCGATCGGCTTCGATGCCGGTGCCAACGCGGGCAACGCCTTCGTGCTGGTCTACAACCTTTACGACACCGAAGACCTCTACCACCGATTCGGTGCCGGCGAGGGGCAGGCCTATCTCGTGGGCGGCTTCAACATCAGTTATCTGCGGCGCGGCAACGTCGTGCTTATTCCGGTTCGCGCCGGTGCGGGCCTGCGTCTCGGGGCCAACATCGGTTACATGAAGTTCACCCACAAACAGAGCTGGATGCCTTTCTAAGGCGCGTTCAGCTCCCCGGTTTTGGATCCATGCAGCGTCGGCTTCCGGTCGGCGCTGCGTGGCTTTGCATCTTTCGTTCCATTCAAACAAAATTTCGCCCTGACGGGCATCCGGCATCGCCGGGCGCGATAAATTTGCAGTTCTCGGCAATTGTCGGTCGATCCGGCATTGCGCGCTGTCCCTGCTCGGTCTAATGCCCCGCGCGCCATGCTTACGAACCTTCAGCAACAGCCCGCCGATGCGCTTCTCGCGCTCATCAAGCTCCACAACGCGGATCCGCGCGCAGACAAGATCGACCTCGGCGTCGGCGTCTACCGCACGGGCGAGGGGGATACCCCGGTGTTCCGCTCGATCAAGGCGGCCGAGGCGAAACTCGTCGCCGAGCAGGACTCGAAAGCCTATCTCGGTCCTGAGGGCGACATGGGCTTCGTCGAAGCGCTCATGCCCTATGTCTTCGGCAAGGACAGCCCCGACATGGGCGGCCGCATCGAAGGCATGCAGACCCCCGGCGGCACCGGTTCGCTGCGCCTCGCACTCGCGATGGTGAAGCGCGCCGGTTATCAGCGGATCATCGTCGGTACGCCGAGCTGGCCGAACCATGCGCAGATCTGCGCCGACCTCGACCTGGGCGTCGTCGAATTCAACCACGCGCTGCCCTCGGGCCACCCCGACATGGACGCCGTGCGCGCCGCGATCACCGGTGCCCAGGAAGGCGATGCCATCCTGCTGCACGGCTGCTGCCACAACCCCACCGGCATCGACTACACCAACGAGCAGTGGGACGAGATTGCCCAGCTCATCGCCGACGCCAAGATCCTGCCGATCCTCGACCTTGCCTACCAGGGCCTGGGAATGGGCATGGAAGAAGACGCCTAT
Source organism: Novosphingobium sp. PhB55 (assembly GCF_004368805.1). NCBI lineage: Bacteria > Pseudomonadati > Pseudomonadota > Alphaproteobacteria > Sphingomonadales > Sphingomonadaceae > Novosphingobium > Novosphingobium sp. PhB55. The sequence goes on from NZ_SODQ01000008.1 coordinate 15,924, forward strand.
GGCCTGCGCCGCGTGCTCGTGGCCGTGCCGGAAGCCCTGATCTGCTATTCGTGCGACAAGAACTTCGGCCTCTATCGCGACCGCGTCGGCGCCCTCTATGCGATGGTCTCCGATCCGGCCGACCTCGCCAAGGTCATGTCGAACGGCCACAACCTGGCGCGCGCCAACTGGTCGCAGCCGCCAGATCACGGCGGTGCCGCGGTTCGTCTGATCCTTGAGGATGAAGCGCTGACCGCGCAGTGGCTCGCCGAACTCGACGAGATGCGCGACCGCATGCGCCAGGTTCGCGCCAAGCTTGCCGCTTCCGGAACTGCCGGTGCGGTGGACCTGACGCCGATGGGCGGCCAGAACGGCCTGTTCTCGATCGTGCCGCTCAGCAAGGACCAGGTCCTTGAAATGCGCGAGAAGCACGGGATCTACATGGCCGGTTCGGGCCGTATCAACGTGGCGGGCCTGACGATGGGCAACATCGACAAGTTCATCGCCGCAGTGGCGGACGTGACGGCCTGAATGGATCGCCAGCCGGTCCTTAAAGGGGACCGGCTGGTTCTTCGTCCGCTTCGTGCCGACGATTGGGACGCGCTGTTTGCCGTGGCTTCCGATCGCGAGATCTGGGCGGGCCATCCCGCTCACGATCGCTGGCAGGAGCCGGTGTTCCGGCGCTTCTTTGCCGAGGCAATGGCCAGCGGCGGGGCTCTCGCGGTTGTCGACAAGCAGAGCGGGGCGCTGATCGGCTCCGGCCGTTACGGCCAGCCTGATGGCGACGAGATCGAGATCGGTTGGACTTTCCTGGCGCGCGCGTATTGGGGCCGCGGCTGCAATGCCGAGATGAAGCGCCTGATGCTTGCCCATGCGCTGGTCCATTTCGCGCGGGTGACCTTCATGGTCGGCGCAAACAACGTGATCTCACGCAAGGCCATGGGCCATATCGGCGGCCTTCTGACGGATCGCGCTTTCGAACGCGAACTATGCGGCGTGATCGTTCCGCATGTGCTTTTCGAAATCACCCGCGAGAGCTTTGCCAATGGGCCTTTGGCGGATTGAGGATTGTTGGCTGGAGGCCTTGGAAGGGTCTCCGAGCGACCCTTCCGCTGCTTCGATTTTCCTCAGTTCCGCAGCGACTGCATCCGCTGCAGGTAGCGGGCAAGCACGTCGATCTCCAGGTTCACGCTGTCTCCTGCCTTGAACGCGCCGATCGTGGTGACTTCGGAGGTGTGGGGAATGATGTTGAGCGTAAAATGGCAGCTACCGTCCGCCTGGTCGGTCACGTCGTTCACCGTCAGCGATACGCCGTCGACGGTGATCGAGCCCTTGGGGGCGAGATAGGGCGCCAGTTCCTTCGGGGCGGCGATCACGAAGCGCTTCGAATCGCCTTCCGGCGTCACGCTGACGATGGTGCCGACGCCGTCGACATGGCCTGTCACGATGTGCCCGCCCAGTTCGTCACCCAGCTTGAGGGCAGGTTCGAGATTGAGGCTGGTGCCCTGGGTCCAGCGCCCCGGCACGGTGCGGGAAACCGATTCCGCCGAGATGTCCACTGCGAACCAGGCGTCACCGGCCACGCCGCCCTTGTCCACCACGGTCAGGCACACACCCGAGCACGAGATCGAAGCGCCCATGGCGATGCCGGCCGGATCGAAGGGGCAAGTGATGACCGCGCGCAAGTCGCCCGTCTGGCGGGCTTCGCGGATCTGGCCGATGGCGGTGACGATTCCGGTGAACATGGCTACCTTTCGAGCGGGTGCTCTGATGAATGTGCGGTTTCGTAGACTTCCAGCGTGTCGCTGCCAAGCCGCCGCCGTTCGGCGAGGCGCCAGCGGCCGTGGGCTTCGGAAAGGCTTGCAAGCCCGAAGTCGGAAAGAGCGGGACGTCCTCCGATGAGGATCGGTGCGCGATAGATCAGCAGTCGATCGACCAGGCCAGCGCGCAGGAAGGCAGTCGCAGCGCCGGCGCCGCCCTCGACGAAGAGGTGCTGAATGCCTGCCATGCCGGTCACGTCCTCGGGCCTTGCCAGCGCCTTCCAGCCTTCGGGAACGCTGCCGCGTGTCAGCACCCAGCGCTCCGGGCTGCGCGCTTCGAGCCCCGGCAGGCGGACATCGAGGCGAGGGCGGTCGGCGCGCAGCGTTCCGCCGCCAACGAGGATGGCATCGGCCCGGGCCCGCATGGCATGGGTATGGGCACGGGCCTCGGCTCCGGTGATCCACTGGCTCTCGCCGCTGGCAAGGGCGATGCAGCCGTCGAGCGACAGCGCCAGTTTGAGCGTCACTTCGGGACGGGCGAGGCGCTTGGAGATCAGGTAGCCGGAAAGGCTTCGCTGGCAGGCTATTGAAGGCAGATAAATCGCTTCGATTCCGGCTGCGATCAGGCGCGCAAGGCCGGCGCCGGAGGTGCGGGGATCGGGGTCCATGCAGCCGATGACCACGCGGGCCAGTCCGGCGGCGCAGACGAGATCGGCGCAGGCGGGGCCGCGCGCCGACTGGTGGGCGCAAGGCTCCAATGTGACGTAGAGCGTGCCGCCTCGTGCAGCTTTGCCCGCGAGCGCAAGACACATCGCCTCGGCGTGCGGGCGACCGCCGGGCTGGGTCCAGCCACGGGCGATGACCTTGCCGTCCTTCACGAGGATCGCGCCGACGCCGGGGTTTGGCCTGCTGGAAGGCCGTGCGCGCGCGGCAATCGCGGCGGCCGCGGCCAGCCAGCGCGCATCGTGACCGGCGGCAATCTTCACATTACCAGCAGTCTTCACTGGGCAGGCTGGGTCGGAACCTGATCGACCTGCGGCAGTGTGCGTCCTTCGGGCAGGCGGGGCTTGCCGATGCGGTCCATCTCGGCCTTCTTGCGCGCGGCTTCCTCGGCGTCGGCCTCACGCGCGATCTTGTCCACGTCCATCCCGGAGTAGCGACCGATCGTCTTGTAGATCTCGCGAACGTCCTTCTCGCGCCGGGCCTGCTCGGCCGCCCAGGCTTCCTTGCGCTTCTGGTTCTCGATATTCGAGGCGAGGATCTGTTCCTCGGTTCGATGGGCCGGAAGCACCGAGATATAGACGACCTTGGGCGGCGGATGCGGGCCGCGCCCTTCCTGGGTCGACATGAGATAGAAGACCGAGAACGTGCATGCTGCCGAAACCGCGGCGATGCGCCAGCGGTTGCTGCCCGCCTGCTTCCACACCGCGCGGAAGTCTGCAATCATGCCGACCGGGCTGACGTCTTTCCAGTAACCAGAACGCTTGAACAGTGCCATGCCGGGCTATGTAGTCGCTAAAAGGGCGGAACGCTACCCGAACGGCACATAGAGCGAGCGCCCATTTTCCTTGAGCCACCTGTTGGCCGAGGGCACGCTGCCTTCGAAGATTTGTCCCAGAAAATCATGGAATGCGGGCGAATGGTCGAAGTGCACCAGATGCGCCACTTCGTGCGCCACGACCGAGCGGCGCACCGGGTCCGGCGCCATGATGAGCCGCCAGTTGATGCGAATCGATCCATCCGCCGCGCAGCTGCCCCAGCGCCGCCGTGCGCCCGACAGCGCCAGCGCCGGTGTCGCTTGTGCGGCACGGTCGCAGTATTCCGCCAGATCCTGCGCGAGCACGTCGCGCGCTTCGCCTTCGAGCCAGCGCTTCAGCCGCGCAGCCAGAGAGCCTTCCGGGCCGCCGACCAAGAGCAATCCGTCATCCGGCACGGGGCGGCGCGGCAGGGCGGCATCGTGGCGGATCGTGAAGCGGTGGCCCCGAAAGTCGAGAAGGGCGCCGTCGCCCAGCGGCTGCGTCTTGGGCATGGCCTCGATCTGGATCGCCAGCCAGGACTGCTTGGAGCGGGCGAAGGCCACGGCGTCCTCGGTGCGCGTCCATCGCGGGACGGAAATGCGGATTTCGCTGCCGTCGGGGGCGAGCCGCATGGTCATCCGCCGGGACTGCGCCAGCCTGCGGATCACGACGGGAACCTGACGGCCGGCGATTTCGAGCACCGGCTCTTCGCGAGGGTCACGGCGAAGCCAGTCGAGCACGGGCTATTTGCTCTCCCAAGGCGCAGGGCCTTCGGGTTCCAGATATTCCTCAGCGTCCTCATCGTCGCCATAGGGCCAGACGATGTGGTTTTCGAGCGGCCCGGCCACCGTCTCGCTGATGACCTTGCCCGCAACGGAGATCCCCGCCGCATGGACCGCCTCGCGGTCGCCGCAGACGAGATAATGCCATTCCGGCAGGGGCTCACCGTCCGCGCGCAGGCGATAGGCGCAGCTGGGCGGCAACCAGGCCAGGTTGCCCGCCGTCTTGGGCGTCAGCTTCAGGCAGTCCGGCACGAACTTGTGCCGCCGGGGATAGTCGCTGCACTGCGCCGTCTTGAGATTGAGCAGCTTGCAGGCGACGTTCGTGTGGTAGATCTCCCCGGTATCGGCATCCTCGACCTTGTGCAGACAGCACTGGCCGCAACCGTCGCAGAGGGCTTCCCACTCCTCGCGGTTGAGCGTGTCGATCGGGCGTTCCCAGAAAGGCTTGGCTGCGTTCACTTCACCCACTTCGCCAGTTCGGCCGAGACGGCTTCCGGCCCTTTGTCCACCGGCAGCATGGCGATCGGCTTGCCGTCCGGGTCCATCAGGAATGCCGTGCGGCTGTGATCCATGAGATAGCCTCCGGGCGTCGATTCGCCTTTCTTGTAATAGACCGCAAAAGCGTCGGCCGCCTGTTTGATCTGCGCGGGGCTGCCGGTGAGGCCGTAAAGGCGCGGTCCGAAGGCGGCGGTCCACTGGCCCACGACTTCGGGCGTGTCGCGCGCGGGATCGATGGTCACGAAGATCGGCTGCACTTTGGCGGCCTGCGCGGCATGGGCCTTCTCGTAGAGAGAGAAGCCGCGCATCATCGCCTGGACATCCATCGGGCAGGCATCCGGGCAGAAGGTGTAGCCGAAATAGACGATCCGCCATTTGCCCTTGAAGCTCTCCCAGGTAACGGTCTTGCCGTCCTTGTCCGTCAGCGTGAAGGGTCCGCCGATCTGCGCGCCTTCCAGCGGCGGCGCCTCGGTGGCGGACTGCTGGCAGGCAGCGAGCGGCAGGCCCAGCGAAATGGCCAGGGCGAGGGGGGCGATACGGCGCAGCAGGTATGTCATGGCGCCGCGCTTCATGCTCTGCTAGAGCCTCTGGCGCAAGGGTGCGATGCCGGAAGGGAAGGCCGGTTTTCAGGGCGCCCTTGTCTGTCTGGAGGTAATGAAGGTGTCGAAGACCATGTCCGGGAACGTGTCCCAGCGCTCGCGTGGAATCCTCAGAGCGCGTCCTGTCAGGGCATTCCTGGCCGCACTGGCCGCAGGCCTGATGTTCGCTTCCCCAGCTCACGCCGATTTCTCCGAGGGGTACAAGTTCCTCGAATCGGTGAAGAAAAAGGAAGGCGAGAAAGTCGAGCAGGCGCTTGCCGACAATGGGCAGATCGTCAACGCCAAGGACGTGACGACGGGCGAGACGGCGCTGCTGATCGTCACGAACCGGCGGGACATCACCTGGTTGAGCTACCTCATCGGCAAGGGCGCCAACGTCAACGCTTCCGACGACCGTGGCCGGACCCCGCTTTCGGTTGCGGTCAGCCTGGGCTGGCGCGACGGCGTTTCGGTGCTGCTCGATCATAAGGCCAACCCGAGCACGTCCAACGATGCCGGCGAAACTCCGCTGATCTTCGCGGTGCACCGCAAGGATACCGACATGGTGAAGGCGCTGCTCGAAGCCGGTGCCGATCCCAGCCGCTCCGACAATTCCGGCCGCAGCGCGCGCGACTATGCCGCGCAGGAAGCGCGTGGCAGCACGCTGGCAACCTTGCTTGACGACTATGCCAAGAAGAATTCGGGCAAGGGCAAGGCCGTCTACGGCCCGACGTTCTGAGCGCGATGATGCAAGAGCCAGAAACACTCGAAGGTCTGCGCCGCCAGCTTGCGCCGGCCATTGCCGATGCCGCCGTGTTCGACGGTTGGACGATGGACGCCGTCCGACAGGCGGCGCGTCTTGCCGGCATCGACGCGGCGCTGGCGGAATTCGCCTTCCGCGAAGGTCCGATGGCGATGATCTCGGCCTGGGTCAGCCATGTCGACCAGCAGATGGAGCGCTCCACCCCGGCGTCATCGCTGCAGGGCGTCTCCATTCGCGAGCGTATCCGCCGTCTGGTCATGGCCCGTCTCGAAGCCGTGGCGGGCCGCGAGGAAGCCTTGAACCGGGCGCTGACGATCATGGCTTTGCCGCAGAACCTGCGTACTTCGCTGCGTCTGGGGTGGAACAGCGCGGATGCCATGTGGCGGCTCGCGGGCGATACCGCGACCGATTACAACCACTATACCAAACGCACGATCCTGGGCGGGATCTATGCGGCGACTCTGCGGGTCTTCGCTTCGGACAAGAGCGCCGACAAGGCGGAAACCCGTGCTTTCCTGGATCGCCGGATCGAGGGTATCATTCGCTTCGAGAAGACGAAGGCCCAGTTCCTGCGCGCGCCGGAAGAACGCATCAGCCTGGTGCGCCTGCTCGGGCGGCTGCGTTATCCGGCCCGCTGACCGGCCGGCCGTGCTGGGTCGCTGGAGCCTTCCCTGGGGGCCTAGGGGCTGATGAAACGCGCTTCGGCATCGGGAGAGGTTGTCGGCAATCGGATCAGGGTTTGTTAGTTATTGCGAACAAGTTGCAATCGCTGCGCTGATCTGGCAGCGGAGCGGCATGACTTTGGATCTTCTCCCCATTGACCAGCGCGCTCGAATCGTCGCGGTGGATTGGAATGCACTGGTTCCCGAAGAGGCGCGCCGCCTTCGCGCGCTCGGCCTGGAGGAAGGCGCGACGGTTTCCGTGGCGCACCGGGGCGTCGCCGGCGGGCGCGACCCGATCGCCATCACCATCGGGCGCATGACGATTGCCGTGCGCCGTGCCCACGCCGTCGCCATGGAAGTTTCGCCGTTATGAGCCGCCAGCGCAAGATCGCCCTCGTCGGGAACCCGAATGCGGGCAAGAGCGCGCTGTTCAACGCGCTTACCGGCGCCCGACAGAAGATCGCGAACTATCCCGGCGTGACCGTGGAGCGAAAGTCGGGCCGCATGGTGCTGCCGACGGGCGAGCCGGTGGAGATGACCGACCTTCCGGGCGCCTACGGCCTCGACGCCACCAGCCCCGACGAGGAAGTGACCTCCAAGGTCATCGCCGGCAAGTTCGCAGGCGAGGCGGAGCCGGACGTTCTGGTTATCGTGCTCGATGCCTCCAACCTCGAACAGCACCTGGTCTTTGCGCAGGAACTGTTGGCGCTGGGCAAGCCTTCCGTCGTCGCGCTCAACATGGTGGACCTTGCCGAACGCGACGGGCTCGTGCTCGACGCGGCCGTGTTGCAGGAAGAACTGGGCGTTCGCGTGGTGCCGACGGTGGCCGTGCGCCGCCGCGGGCTCGCCGAACTGGGCGAGGCGATCGCCTCGGCCGAAACGCGCCACGCCGGACCAGGCCTGACCGACCTCGGGCCGACCGAGCGCCGCGTCGCCGCCCACGCCATGGCCAATGCCGCGATCCTTTCGGAATCGAAGCAGCACCGGCTTCACGCGCGTCTGGACCAGGTCCTGCTGAACCCCTGGCTGGGGCCGCTCATTCTCTTCGCGTTCCTGTTCGTGGTGTTCCAGGCCGTGTTCGCCTGGGCAGCGCCGCTGATGGACGGGTTGGACGCGGGCGCAGGCTGGCTTCACGATACGGTGAAGGCCTCCATGCCGCCCGGCCTGGTGCGCGACCTGCTGACTGACGGCGTCATTTCCGGCGTCGGCTCGGTGGTCGTGTTCCTGCCGCAGATCATCATCCTCTTCGCCTTCATCCTGGCGATGGAAGCCTCGGGCTACATGGCACGCGCGGCGTTCCTGATGGATCGACTGATGGCCTATGTCGGGCTTTCGGGACGCAGCTTCATTCCGCTGCTCTCCAGCTTCGCTTGCGCCATTCCCGGGATCATGGCGACGCGCTCGATCACGGATCCCAAGGACCGCCTGACGACGATCCTGATCGCCCCGCTGATGACGTGCTCGGCGCGCCTGCCTGTCTATGCCGTGATTATCGGCGCCTTCATCCCGAACACCAATCTCGGTTGGGGCATCGGCCTCCAGGGCGTGGTGCTCTTCGCGCTCTATGTGGCGGGCATTGTCGGGGCCATGGTCGTCGCGCTGCTGCTGCGCAGCTCGATCACCAAGGGCGCCGCTTCCGGCTTCATCATGGAAATGCCGAAGTACCAGATGCCCCGCCTCAAGGACATGGCGATCGGCCTGTGGCAGCGCGCGTGGATCTTCCTGCGCCGCGCCGGTACGATCATCTTCACGGTCACCGTGGTGCTCTGGATCCTGCTGAACTTCCCGCAGGCCAAGCCCGGCGAGAGCCAGGTCGATGCCTCCATCGCGGGCAAGCTGGCGAACGGCCTGGCCGTGGTGGTCGAACCGATCGGCTTCAACCGCGACATGGCGCTGGCGCTGATCCCCGCCATGGCTGCGCGCGAAGTGGCGGTATCCTCGCTGGCGACGACTTATGCGGTGGACGCGGGCGACGACGAGGACCAGCAGGCCGTCGAACTGGGCGACCGTCTCAAGGGCCGCTGGACCCTGCCGATGGCGCTGGCCTTCCTGGCCTGGTTCGTTTTCGCCCCGCAGTGCATGTCCACCATCGCCGTGACCCGGCGTGAGACCAACGGCTGGAAATGGCCGACGTTCATGCTGGTATACCTTTTCGGCCTGGCCTACCTGGCGGCGGGGGTGACCTACTGGATCGCGGTGGGCGCGGGATTGTAGAAAACCCGGGGCGGCAGACTCGCGCAGGGCCGCTCCATTCGCTAACCCGTTCGCCGAGATTCAGAAGAAAGCGATTCCATCATGGCAGGCAGTGTCAACAAGGTCATTCTGATCGGCAACCTCGGAGCCGATCCCGAAGTGAAGTCGTTCCAGAACGGCGGGCGCATCGCCAACCTGCGCATCGCCACCTCGGAAAACTGGAAGGACCGCGCCACCGGAGAGCGCAAGGAGCGTACCGAGTGGCACTCCGTGGTGATTCAGAGCGAAGGCCTCGTCGGCGTGGTCGAGCGGTTCCTGCGCAAGGGTTCCAAGATCTACATCGAAGGCCAGCTGCGCACCCGCAAGTGGCAGGACCAGAACGGCAATGATCGCTACACCACCGAAGTGTCGGTAGGCGGCATCGGCGGCGTGCTGACCATGCTCGACGGTGCCCAGGGTGGCAGCGGCGGCGCCGGTGGTGGCGGCGCTCGTGGCGGCGGCGGCTGGGGCGAAGGCGGCTCCTCGGGCGGCGGTTCGCGTTCGGGCGGCGGTTCGCGCGGCGGTGACGAATGGGGCCGGACCGGCAGCAGCGGCGGCTTCGGCGACGATCTGGACGACGACATTCCGTTCTGATCGTTTCGGCCTCTGCCGGACGACATGAAAATCGAAAACCCCGGGAGCCTGTCGCTCTCGGGGTTTTTCGTTAGTGCCAAACAGGGGATATGCGACGCGGGACCTTATGTCAGGAAGGGTGCCAGAACTCGTGCGCCGATGAAGCCGCAGCCCGTCCCGGCCAGTCCGGCCGCCAGGAACAGAAGCTCCTCGCGCATGTCGAGCAGCCCGGCAAAGCGCAGGCGCACCCATTTCATCACCAATGCGGGCGCTTCCATGAGGCCGACGGCCAGGACCAGGCCGAGCTGTCCCCATAGGAGATAACCGGCAGATCCAGCGCCGGACAGCCACACCAGCTTGACCACGCTCGCTTCCAGGGTGGCGCGGATCCGGCCGGTGGCGGTCAGCGCCTCGTTCGCGGCGTTGGACGGCAGCGCGAGGAGCGAGGACAGGCACAGGATCTGCAGGTAGCCCGCCGCGTCGGCGTAGCGGTCGTCATAGAGCACGCCCACGATCAGCGGCGCGCTGCCGATGATGCCGCCGGTGGCGAAGCCATAGAGCAGAGCCGGCAGCCGGCGCTTTTCATAGAACTGGCGGCGCAGGTCCTGCGCGCCGTCTCGCCAGAGCTGGGCATATGTCGGATAGAGGACCCGGCTCGCATAATTGGCGGCGAAGCCGAGCGGTGCGGAGGCGAGGTTACCGGCCAGGATGTAGAAGCCGAACCGATCCAGCGGCATGAGCTTTGCCAGCACGAACTTGTCGCATTGCGAGATCAGCAGGAAGATGATGCTCGATCCGGTGACATAGCGGGAGAAGGCCCAGAGGGCCTTGAGTGTCTGGGGATCGAGGCGGAGCCGGCGCCGGGAATCGGCGAAAAGCGTGTAGCTGAACAGGACTTTCAGCAGCCCGCTGACGAAAAGCCCGCCCAGGATCGCCCAGTACGACCCCCAGGCCCAGGCCAGCGCGGCACTGGCGGCGATCTGCGCCACCATCGCCGCCAGTTCCAGAGTCGAGAGACGCAGGATCTGCCGATGGCGCAGGGCGGTGAGCAGGCTCGTGGAGGTCAGTCCCTCGATCACGAACGTCAGCCCCGAAGCCGCGATCAACGGCGCCAGGTCGGGCTTTCCAAAGGCTTGGGACAAGGGCAGCGCCAGCACGGCCAGCGTCAGCGCGAGCAACAGGGAACGGATCAGCGAAACCGTCCAGACCGTGTCGAGGAAGCGCTTGTCCTCGCCGTTTTCCTGACGGACGACGAAAGCCTGGAAGCCGAGGTCGGTGGCCAGTGCGACCGTGAACTGGACGGAGGCGATGACGCCCGAAATGCCGAAGACTTCCGGCACCAGCAGCCGCGTCAGCACCATGCCGGAAACGGCGCGCAGCAGATTGTTGAGGATGACCGAAACTATGACGACATTGGTGTCGCGCGCCGCCAGTTCGCGCAGGCGGCTCCAGAGCCCGCGCGGCGCGGCGAACGATGGCCAGCCCGGGCTGGCGGCATGCTCGTTCATGGCCGGCACCCGGCGGGGCCGATCGTGCGGGCATAGCAGTCGAGCAGCTTGTCCCCCACGACTTCGAGCGAAAACTCCGCCGCGCAGCGATCGCGGGCGGCCTGGCCCATTGCCGCGGCGCGCTGGGGATCTCCCAGAAGACGGTCCAGCGCCAGGGCAAGCGGTGCGGGATCGGCCACCGGCGAGAGCAGGCCGCTCCGGCCGTCGAGGACGATCTCGTCGGCGCCTGGCCAATCGGTCGAAACCAGCGGGCTTCCGGCGGCCATCGCTTCAAGCAGGATGTAGGGGAAGTTCTCCCAGCGCGAACTGATGACGGTCGCCATCGCGCTCATCCGCAGCGGCAGGATCTCGGCAGGCTTCAGCAGGCCGCGATAGGTGATCCGGGCCCGGACCTCCGGCGAAAGCCGGGCTTGGGCGAATTGTTCGAAGCTCAGCCGTTCTCCCGGCCTGGTCTCCAATCCTTCGTCCGGGCCGACCATCGTCAGTCGGGCATGGGGCCGAAGACGGAGCAGGTGCTCGAAGCCGAGCAGCATCGTATCGGCGCCTTTCCAGAAGTCGAACCGGCCGACCATCAGCACATGGTCGGGATCGGCCCCCTCCAGGCTCCATCGCGGCGTATTGGCGCGCAGGCGGATAGGGTTGGCGATCACTGCCGAAGTTTGCGCCGGATCGCGTCCGTAGCTGCGGCAGGCGCCGGCCATGATCGCCTGCGTGGGCGCGGTGACGACCGGAGCGCTGCGCACGGCGCGCGCCTCCGCCGCGCAGCGATCGCGTTCGTCGCGCAGTTCCTCATCGGTCAGATGGCGCGGGGGCTTCAGGGCCTGTGGCCCGTGGAGCCGCGTCACGACCGGCGCGGCGATGGCGCGGCCGGCAGATTCGGACCAGCCGAAACTCTCTTCCATCTCGACGATGTCGAAAGGCCGGATCTGGTGGGCCGCGGCAATCTGGCGCGCGACGTTCCGGCCGACTTCGGGCAAGGCCCCTTTCGCATCCTCGCGCAGGCGGGCGAACTTCTCCCCGATCGACGCCATGATCCTGCCTGCGCCGCGTGCCGCCAGCGGCACGGCGCTGCCGTCGCTCGCGTAGAGCCGCTCCTGCGAGATGACCGATACTTCGTGCCCGCGGGCGATGAAATGGTCGCGCACGGCGGCAACGTAACTGACGATGCCATTGGCCCCCAGCGAAGGCGGCCAATGGGGAGAGCATAGCCCGATGTGCACGCAGATACCTCCCGCTGCGGGTTCCTGGAAAGCCTACGGAGCAGACCGAAAGCTGTCGATCATGAGAACTTCCAAGGGAGTTTCCTGCCTGCCGGGCGCGGGTGTGCGCGGTTATCCTCGATCGGCGGGCTCCGATGGGGCGCGGCGGCGCGGAAAGGGGTGCAATGGCGTTTCTGGAGATGACCGACCTTGGCGGCTACAAGTGCTTCGACCATGAGGCGTGCAAGGCCGCTGGTGCGGCGAAGGCGGCCGAATATCGCGGAAACCAGCCCTTTCCACATGTCATGCTCGACGATTTTCTGGCGCCGGAAGTCCTGCGCAAGGTCTGCGAGGAATTCCCGGACAGCGAGGGGCGCGACTTCTTCGACCGGGACCAGGAGCGCCTGAAGTTCCAGTTCCGACCCGACCAGTGCAGCGGGCCGGTTACGCGCATGCTTTTCGCGGAGCTGAACTCGCGGGCTTTCCTGGCGTTTCTCTCGGCCTTGACCGGGATCCGGGGGCTGATCGCCGATCCCTATCATGCGGGCGCCGGACTGCATGAGACCCGGCGTGGGGGGCATCTGGGGATCCATGCCGACTTTCCGCACCACGGCGGGATGAAAGTGGAGCGGCGGCTCAACCTGCTGATCTACCTCAACGAGGAATGGATGCCGGGCTACGGCGGGGCGCTGGAACTCTGGGACCGTGGCATGACCCGCGCCGAGCGCAGCATCCAGCCCGAATTCGGCCGTGCGGTGATCTTCAGCACCGACCGCGACACTTACCACGGCCATCCCGATCCGCTGGCCTGTCCCGCGGGCCGCTCCCGCCGTTCGATCGCCACTTATTATTATACAGCGATCGGCGCGAGCCTGCCGGCGATCGAGCGGACCACGGATTTTCGCGCGCGCCCCGGCAGCGGCGACAAGGCCGACTGGAGAGTTCGGCTTCACAATCTCAAATCGGACTGGCTTCCACCGATCCTCCAGCGCCGCAACCGTGAGCCGCTCGAAACGGTGCCCATCGACCCCGCCACGGCGGCGTCCTGATGATCGAGGCGGGCATCTGGGCGGTGACGCTGGGGATCTCGGTTCCCGCCGCCATGCTGGCCATCGAATGCGCGCTGGGCCTGTTGCCGCGTCGGCACGGGCAGGACATGACCGCGGCGCCGCCGCCTTTCATCGTGCTCATGCCCGCCCATGACGAAGCATCGGGGATCGCGCAGGTCGTCGCGGCTGTCATGGCTCAGTTGCGGGGCTGCGACGCGCTCGTCGTGGTGGCCGACAACTGCACCGACGGCACGGCCGCCATCGCCCGCGGCCTCGGCGCTGTCGTGGTGGAGCGGACCGATCCGGCGGAGCGCGGAAAAGGCCATGCGCTCGAATTCGGGCGGGACTACCTGGCCTCGGCACCATCGCTCAAGGGACCGCGCGTGGTCATCGTGCTGGATGCGGACTGCGTTCCCGAAAGCGGCGCTCTGGCGGCGCTGGCCTCCTTATCGCAAGCGCGCCGCGCCGTCGTTCAGGGTGCCTATCTCATGGAACCGCCGCCGGGCGCAGATGCCATGGTGCGGGTGTCCTGCTTCGCTTTTCTCGTGAAGAACCTCGTCCGCCAGTCAGGGCTCCAGCGTCTGGCGGGCATGACGCTGCTGCAAGGTTCGGGCATGGCCTTTCCGCGGGCGACGTTTGAGCGGATGCGCTGGACATCCTCGCTGGTCGAAGATCTCGACATGGGCCTCGATCTGCTCCTGGCCGGGCTCCGGGTCGTCTTTGCCGAAACGGCTCGCTTCACCAGTGCGGCCAGCTCGCGTCAGGCGACCGCGGGCCAGCGTCGGCGCTGGGAGCACGGCATGATGCAGACGGCCTGTCGATATGCGCCCCGGCTGCTTGCGGCCGCGCTGCGCCGCGGGCGTGGGGGGCTGGCGCTGGTCGCGCTGGACCTGCTGGTGCCGCCCACCGTGCTGCTTCTGCTTCTGCTGGTGCTCGCCACGATCCTGGTGACGGCTGCGAGTGGCTTTGGCCTTGCGTTGCAGGTTCTGTTGGGCGTGGAAGCCTGTCTGGGATCGGCATTGCTCGCCGCATGGTGGTATCATGCACGCGCGATGCTGCCGCTGGCGAGCCTGTTGCGAATACCTGGCTATGTCATCTGGAAGATGCCGCTTCTCGCGCAGTTCGTCACGCGGCGCGAGCGGGTCTGGCTGCGAACGGAGCGTGATCCATGAGCGTCGTCGGCTTCGTCATCATCGGCCGCAACGAAGGGGCGCGGCTCGGCCTGTCCATAGACAGCGTGCTGCGCCAGTCATCGCTGGCGGTCTATGTCGACTCCGGTTCCACCGATGACAGCGTGGCGCTGGCCGGAGCGCGCGGGCTGCCGGTGGTCGAACTCGATCCCGCCGTGCCTTTCACCGCGGCGCGCGCGAGAAACGCCGGCTTCGCCTGGCTGACGAGCCGCCATCCCGAACTGGAACTGGTGCATTTCATCGATGGCGACTGCGAACTTGTCAGAGGCTGGCTGGACCGGGCCCTGGCCGCGATCCGCTCAGACGCGGGGCTCGCCGCCGTCTGTGGCCGTCGGCGCGAGCGGGCACCGGGTGCCAGCCCCTACAACCGCCTCTGCGATCACGAGTGGAACACGCCGGTAGGTCTGCGTGAGACATGCGGCGGCGATGCCCTGTTTCGCGTTACGCCCTTTCGCGGCGTCGGTGGCTTTCGCGAAGACCTGATCGCCGGTGAGGAACCGGACTTGTGTCACCGGATCCGCAGGCAAGGCTGGCTTATCCGCCGGGTCGATGCGGAAATGACGGTCCACGATGCGGCGATGACGCGCTTTGCCCAATGGTGGCAGCGCAACCGCCGCAGCGGCTATGCAACGGCCGAGGCGTTCGCCTTGCGCGGGGAGGGCAATGTCCGCTTGCGCCATGCCGTGGCGAGCAACGTCATATGGGCGATGCCGCCGATGTGGCTGCTCTGGCCCGTGCTCTGGGCGCGGATATGTCGGCGCGGCGGGCCGCTGGTGGCGAGCTTCATCACCCTCGGGAAGATCCCGCATTTTCAGGGGCAATTGCAATATTGGTGGCGATCTATGCGCCGAAAGGCTCCGACCGGAGAGACGCGCCTGATCGAATACAAGTAAAACGCCGGGACGAGATTACCGAACTTTCCACCACAATTTCCAGCACCATGAATTTCCGCACCGAGTTGACGAAATGGCTTCGCTGCCGGCGAGCCGTTACGCTCGGAACCTAAGGAGAATACCCATGGATGCGACATTCGATCCGGTGGTGGAGGGCACTATCGTCGACATCTCGGCGCCAGGCGCGGGCGCCGTTGACACCGGATATCGCTCCGTGCTGATCGGCGAGGAAACTCTGCTGGTCGAATGCGGCGAATTGCTGCGGGCGCGGGGGCACGAGATCGTGGCCGTGGTGGCGGCCGAAGGGTCGCCCGCCGCGGCCTGGGCGCGTCGCAGCCGCATTCGGGTGCTGACCCGCGCGCGCGACCTGCTGGCCGAGGGGAGCGCTCCGCTCGACTGGATCTTCAGCATTTCCAACCTTGCTATCCTGCCCGGCGAAGTCCTGTCGCTTGCGGCGCGCGGAGCGATCAATTTCCACGATGGCCCGCTGCCCGCGCGAGGCGGCCTCAACACGCCGGTCTGGGCGCTACTCGAAGGCGAGCGGGACCACGGCGTCACCTGGCACCTCATGACGGGCGCCGTCGATGAAGGTGCGGTGCTGGCTGCCGAGCCCATCAGCGTGAGTGACGGCGAAACCGCCTTTTCGCTCAACACGCGTTGCTTCGAAGCGGGGCTGCGCAGTTTCTCGCGTATCGTCGACGACCTGGACGGCGCGGTTGTCGCTGCCGCGCCGCAGCCCCATGCTCCGGTCCGCATGTTCGGGCGCGCGCATAGACCATCGGCGGCCGGGACGATCGACTGGACCCGTTCCGCGGAGGAAATCGCCCGGCTCGTGTCGGCGCTGGACTTCGGGCCTTATGCCAACCCCATGGGCCTGCCCAAGGCGGTGCTGGCGCAAGGCCTGGTGCTCGTTCAGCAGGTCACCGTGCTGGCCGGCCGTTCGGGACGAGCGCCGGGTACGCTGCTATCCGGCGGCGAGCGGCCGGTGGTGGCAACCGGCGACCGGGACTTGCGGATCGATCGCATGACGGCGCTCGATGGATCGGCCTTGTCGGGGCTGGACGGCTACGCTGCCGGTGCATTCCAGTCGCTCGATGCATCCCGCCAGGCTCGTCTCGACTTGCTCGATGCGGCGGCCGGGCGTCACGAAGCGTGGTGGCGCCGCCGGCTGCGGCAGCGCGACAGCCTGCAATTGCCTTCGTTTCGCCCGCTCCGCGAAGGCGAGCCATCGCGATGGCACCGGCTGGACGCTACGGTCCCGACCGGACGCGCAGCCGAGGCGCTCGCAGCCGTCATCGGCTGGCTGGCGCGCATGGCGGACCGGGAAAGCGTGGAAGTCGGCTTTGCCGATGCGGTCAGCCAGGCACGGCTTGAAGACGTGTCGAACTGGTTCGCGCACGAACTGCCGTTCAAAGTCGCGGTCGATTTCGGCGCGCCGCTGGCCTTGCTGGTCGAGCATGTCGAGCAGGAGATCGCCGCGCTGCACCGCCATGTCGGCTATTCGGCGGACCTTCTCGCCCGCTGCCCCGAATTGCGCGGCAAGGCGAGCATCGAACACCCGATCGCGGTGCGTCTGGTAGACAGGTTCGACGATGCGGTACCGTTCGGGGAGACCGTGCTCGAACTGGCGATCTGCACTTCGGACGGCGCCTGCCGCTGGACATACGACGCGGCGCGGCTGCCGGAAACAGAGGCCGAAGATCTGCTGACCGCGTTCGAGATATTCCAGGCGGCGTTCCGTGCGGCACCGGACACCGATCTGGGACGGCTGTCGCTGCTATCGGATGCGGAGCGTGCGTGCGTGCTCGAAGTGTGGAACGGGCGGCCCGCCCCGCTTGCCGATAGGGCGACATGGTGCAGCGCCTTCGCCGATCAGGCCGCATCGACGCCCGACCGCGTGGCAGTGACCGCAGGCGCTACCTCTCTCACTTATGGTCAGTTGGAAGCTCTGTCCAACCGGATGGCACGGCTCCTGACGGCGCGCGGCGTAGGGCCGGAAACCCTGGTGGGCCTGCACCTCTCCCGCTCGGTGGAAATGCTCGCCTGCCTGATCGCCGTGCACAAGGCGGGGGGCGGCTACGTCCCGCTGGACCCGGCCTACCCGAAAGACCGCCTTGCGCACATGGTTGCGGATTCCGGAATGGCCCTGATCGTCAGTGAAACGGCGCTGAAGGACGCCCTGCCGCACGGCGAAGCGCAAGTGCTCTGCATGGAAGATCTGCGCCGCGAAAGCGCGTCCTTCTCGCCCGAAGTCTTCGAGAGCGGCGTGGGCGGGGAAAGTCTCGCCTATATGATCTATACCTCGGGATCGACCGGGCTGCCCAAGGGCGTCGTCGTCGAGCATCGCAACCTGCTCAACTTCTTCGCCGGAATGGAAGGCCATATCGAGCCGGAAGGGACATGGCTGGCGGTCACCAGTCTCAGCTTCGACATCTCGGTGCTCGAACTGCTCTGGCCGCTGATGCACGGATATCATGTCGTCATTGCGTCCGAGCGGCAGGTGAGGGGCGATGTTTCCCTTGCCCAGCCGACGCGCCACACCGGCTTCAGCCTGTTCTACTTCGCCAGTTCGAGCGCGGGCAGCGCCGCCGAGAACTACCGGCTCCTGCTGGAGGGCGCGCGGTTCGCCGACGAGCATGGGTTCGAGGCCGTGTGGACGCCCGAGCGCCACTTCCACGCGTTCGGCGGTCCCTATCCCAACCCCTCGGTAGCTTCCGCTGCGATCGCCGCCGTCACCTCTCGCGTGGGCATTCGGGCGGGCAGCGTCGTCGGCACGCTCCACCATCCCTTGCGGATCGCGGAGGAATGGGCCCTGGTGGACAATCTCTCGGGAGGACGCGTCGGACTGGCATTCGCTTCCGGCTGGCAGCCAAACGATTTCGTGCTCAACCCTTCGGCTTTCGCCGACCGGCCCGGTACGCTCAAGGCCTGCATGGAAGACGTGCGCGCCCTCTGGCGCGGGGAGGCGCGACGTTTCCCGGGGCCGCTGGGGAGCGACGTCGAAGTGCTCACGTACCCGCGTCCGGTGCAGGGCGAACTGCCATGCTGGATCACTTCGGCCGGAAACGTCGAGACCTTCATCGAAGCCGGACGGGTCGGCGCCTACGTCCTCACTCACCTGCTCGGACAGTCGATCGAGGAAGTGGCCGAGAAGATAGCCGCCTATCGTCAGGCCTGGCGCGAGGCCGGGCATGCCGGCGAGGGCCACGCCACCCTGATGCTCCATACGTTCCTGGGCGAAGACGAAACATCGGTACGCGACGCCGTGCGCGGGCCTTTGATCGAATACCTGCGCACTTCCACCGCGCTGCTGCACCAGCATGCCTGGGCTTTCCCCGCGTTCCGGCGTCCCGGCGGTGTTGCCGCCGATACCCAGGTCGATCTCGGTGCCCTCAGCGAAGAAGAGACCGAAGCGCTGCTCGAACATGCTTTCGAGCGCTACTTCGAAACGAGCGGCCTGTTCGGCACGCCGGAGGACAACCTGCCGCTGGTCCGGCGTCTTGGAGAACTGGGCGTCGACGAGATCGGCTGCCTGATCGACTTCGGCATCGAGACCGAACGCGTCCTTGCGCATCTTCCGGCCATCGACCGGCTTCGGGGGCTGGCACAGGCGGACGTATCGAGCGGGACCGGCGAACCCGCGCTGCACGCCCTCATGGCCCGTCACGGCGTGACCCATCTCCAGTGCACCCCGTCGCTGCTCCAGACCCTGGCGAGCGACCCGGCGGCGCGTCCTGCCCTGGCCGGTCTCAGGCGGCTCATGGTGGGGGGCGAGGCGTTCCCGCCCCACCTCGCGCAGGACATGCGCGGGCTTGTGCGCGGCTCCGTGATGAACATGTACGGGCCGACGGAAACGACAGTCTGGTCTGCCGTCCATGACGTGACCGCGCAGGACAACGCGCCGCCGCTCGGCCGTCCGCTGGCCAACCAACAGATCTACATTCTCGACCGCAGGCTGGAACCTGTCAGGCCCGGGGCGCCGGGCGAACTCGTGATCGGCGGCGCGGGAGTGGTGCGCGGCTATCATCGCCGGCCCGAACTGACCGCCGAGCGCTTCGTGGCTCATCCGTTCGTCACCGGCGCGCGCGCCTATCGCACCGGCGACCTGGCGCGGCAGCGGGCCGACGGAACGCTGGAATTCCTCGGTCGGCTCGACCACCAGGTGAAGATACGAGGGTACCGGATCGAGCTGGGTGAGATCGAAGCCGCTCTGGCCGCGCATCACGAAGTTGCGGAGGCCGTGGTCGTGGCCCGCAGCGAAGGCGCGGCCACGCGTCTGATCGGCTATGTCGCCGGTACCAGCGCCGCGGCTCCGTTCGATGCGCTGCGGGACCGGTTGCGCGAACACCTGCGGCGCCAACTGCCCGAATTCATGGTGCCGGGAAGCCTCATCCTGCTGGGCGCGCTGCCGCGCACGCCAAACGGCAAGATCGACCGCAAGGCTCTGCCGGAGCCGGGCGCCGTTCGAGAGAGCGAACCTCGGCGCGATCCGGTGGAAACGCCGGCCAGTCCGATCGAGGCGCAGATCCGGGAAGTCTGGTGCGATCTGCTGCATGTGCCGCATGTCGGGCGCGAGGAGAACTTCTTCGACATCGGCGGGCATTCCTTGCTGGCGATCCAGGTTCACCGCCGCCTGGCCGCCGCGGCGTCGCGCCCCGTGGTCCTGACGGACATCTTCCGCTTCCCGACCATCGCGGCGCTGGGGGCCCATCTCTCGGGCGAGGCCGAAGACGCGGCCGCGACGCGCGAGGGCCAGGATCGGGCGATGGCCCGCCGTGCCGCCCTGGCACGCCGGGGCGCCGTTCGCACCGTGGCAAGGACCTGAACGATGGACCAGGCATTCGGTTCTTTCGAAGACCGCGACGGCGCGCCTGACGCCAGCTCCATCGCCATCGTCGGCATGGCCTGCCGATTTGCGGGCGCACGAAGCCCGGAGGCGTTCTGGGACATGCTGCGTCAAGGGCGCGAGGGGATCGAGACCTTCAGCGAGGACGAACTGATCGCGGCCGGTGTCAGTCCCGCACTCCTGCGCAATCCCCACTATGTCCGGCGCGGGGCCCCGCTGGAAGACATGGAATGCTTCGACGACGCGCTGTTCGGTCTCAGCCAGCGGGACGCCGCGATCATGGACCCGCAGCACCGGCATTTCCTCGAATGCTCGTGGGAGGCACTGGAAGATGCCGGGCACACGCCCCAGGGCTTCGGCGGGGTGATCGGCGTCTTCGCGGGATCCGGGCACAACGCCTACATGCCATACAACCTGCTCGGCAACCGGCGGTTGGTGCGGGACACCGGCCTGTTCCTGCTGCGCCACACCGGGAACGACAAGGACTTCCTGACGACCCGCGCCTCCTACCTGCTCGACCTCAAGGGGCCGAGCATCAATGTCCAGACCGCGTGCTCGACTTCGCTGGTGGCGATCCACATGGCCGCGCAGAGCCTGCTCTCCGGCGAATGCGACATGGCGCTGGCGGGCGGGGTCTCGATCGAACTGCCGCACCGCCAGGGCTATCTCTATGAGCCCGGCGAAATTCTCTCACCCGACGGAAAGTGCCGGCCTTTCGATGCCGGCTCGCAAGGGACAGTGTTCGGCAGCGGCGTCGCCATACTGGCCCTGCGCCGCCTGGCCGACGCCATCGAAAGCGGCGACCATATCCACGCGGTGCTGCGCGGATCGGCGATCAACAACGACGGAAGCGGCAAAGTGGGCTATCTCGCGCCGGGCGTCGAAGGTCAGGCCGCCGTGATTGCGGAGGCGCTGGCGGTCTCCGGTGTCGATCCGTCCGAGGTCGACTACGTGGAAGCTCATGGCACCGGCACGCCTATCGGCGACCCCATCGAAGTGGCCGCGCTCACGCAAGTCTTCCGGCAATCCGCCCCCCGAACAAGGCCCTGTGGGCTCGGCTCGGTCAAGGCCAATATCGGTCATACCGACACGGCAGCGGGTGCTGCCGGGGTCATCAAGGTGGCGCTGGCGATGCGTCACGAGGAACTTCCCGCAGTGCCTCATTTCGAGGCGCCCAATCCTGACTGCGCATTCGCTACGAGCCCGCTGCGCATCCAGGATTCGCGGGAAGCCTGGCCCCGGCGCGATAACAGCCCCCGTCGCGCCGGGGTCAGTTCACTCGGCGTGGGCGGGACCAACGCTCATGTCGTGATGGAAGAAGCCCCGCTGCGCAGGGAAGGCACGCCGGGCCGCCGCCACCAGTTGCTGATATCCTCGGGCCAGAGCGAAACTGCGCTGGCCGCGAACCTCGCGGCGCTGGCCGGGCATGTCACCGCAAGGCCGGATATTTCTCTGGCCGACGCGGCGTTCACTCTGAGCACCGGACGGCGTGAACTGCCCATGCGCGGTTTCGCCGTGGCCGCCGGTGAGGCGCCCGAGGCCATGGCGGCGGCGCTGACCGCAGCGGCCGAGGACAAGAGCCAGGGGGCCGCAATTCCCGGCCGGAGCGTGGCCTTCCTGTTCTGCGGCGGCGGTCCCCAGCATGTCGACATGGCGCGCGGACTCTACGAAAGCGAGCCGCTATTTCGCGCTCAGGTCGATCGCGGGCTGGACCTGCTGGACCGGATCGCCCCGAACGCCCTGCGCCGCTGGCTCTTCCCCAGCGAGGCCGACCGCGCGAATGCCGCCGCCGAACTGGAGCGGCCCTCGCTCGCCTTGCCCGCGCTGTTCATCGTCCAGACCGCACTCGCCCGGCTCTGGATCTCGCTGGGCGTCGAGCCGGGCGCGATGATCGGCCACAGCTGCGGCGAATATGCAGCGGCGCACATTTCCGGGGTGATCGACCTCGAAAGCGGACTGCGCATCGTCCAGGCGCGCGGCATGCTGTTCGAGCAGACCGGCGCTGGAGCCATGCTCGGCGTCGCGATGGCGGAAGAGGAACTGGCGCCGCTCTTGCCGCCCGACTTGTCGATCGCGACGATCAACGGTCCGCGCCTATGCGTCGTCTCCGGGGCGGCACCGGCGATCGCGCAGTTTCACGAGACGCTGGCCGCGCGCGAAATCGAAGCCCAGCCAATCCCGATCACGGTCGCCGCGCATTCGCCCATGCTCGATCCGATCCTGCCCGCGTTCCGCACTATGCTGGCGGCAATCACCTTCCACGCGCCGCGCATTCCCTTCGCCTCCAATCTCACCGGAAACTGGGTGCAGGCGGCCGAAGCGACCGATCCCGGATACTGGGTCCGCCACTTGCGCGAACCGGTGCGCTTCACTGACGGTCTGCAATGCCTGCTGGGCGATCCCCAGCGGGTTCTTCTGGAAGTCGGCCCCGGCCGGTCGATCACGAGCCTGGCGCGGCAGCATCCGGGACGCGGAGCCTTGCAGCCGGTCGTCAATTCGATGCGTCACCCCGATCAGGACATCCCCGACGATGCCCGCTTCCTGCAGGCCTTGGGCGAGTTGTGGTCACTGGGCGTCGCGGTGGACTGGACCGCCTTCTGGAGCGGGGAGCGCCGCTTGCGCCTGCCGCTGCCGACATACCGCTTCGACCGGCAGCGTCACTGGATCGAGCCATCCGCTGCTATGGGCAGCGCCGGGGCTCACGATCTGGCCGAGGCCGATCCCGATACGCGGATGGAACTTGCGGACTGGATCTACGAGCCGGTCTGGGCGCGGGAGGACGCTCCCGATCGCGAGCCCGCGAAACAGCCGGCAATGGTGCTTTGCGACGATCGCGGCCTGTCTGACCGTCTGGTCGCGCGGCTGCGCGGCGCAGGCGTCGATGTCGTGACCGTGCGCGCCGGTCGGCGCCGCGCGGAACGCGATGTCGAGGATTTCGTCGTTCGCCCTTCCCACCGCGAGGACTGGAACTGGCTGTTCGCGGCCCTTGCGGAACGCAGCCTGCTGCCCGGCCGGATCTATCACGCCTGGCTCGTGACCGGGGAGACCGGCGACCCTCACGATGCACTGCTGGATCACGGTCTTTTCGCGCTCGCGGCGATGGCGCCGGAGCTTGCCGCGGCTTGCGACGGCGCCGAAGTGGAAGTCCTGCTGATCACCGACCACGCGCAGCGCATCGCCGGAGACCGCGATGTCGCGCCGATCAAGGCCACGGCGCTCGGCGCGCGCAGAAGCCTTGCCACCGAGTATCCCGGCCTGCTGTTCCGCGCCGTGGATATCGAACCCGCAACGCAGCACGCTCTGGCGCTGGAAGGAACCGTGGACGCGCTGATCCGCGAGCCGGTGTCGGCAGATGGCCGGGACGTAGCCTTTCGAGCGGGCGAGCGGTGGGTGCTGGGCCATCGCGCCGCTTCTTCAGGCGCGCCCGCAGGGGGTGCCGCCTCCTGGCTCGCGCAAGGCGGAACCTATCTCATTACCGGTGGTCTCGGCGGCATCGGCCTGACCATCGCGCACCACCTCGCGCGGACTTGCACGCCGAACATCGCGTTGCTCTCCCGCACCGCCTTGCCCGAACGCGCGCGCTGGAGCGCCTTGTTGGAGGCAGGTGATCTGCCACTGGCCGTGGAAGACAAGCTGCGGCAGATCGCGGCCCTTGAGGCGGCGGGCGCGCAAGTCGAACTCGTGATTGCCGATGTCGGCGATCTGCGCGCTCTGCGCCGCGCCGTGCGCCGCGTCGAAGCCCGGTTCGGCAGGATATCGGGCGTCTTTCACACGGCGGGCGCGCTGGATGACGAACTGGTCGAGACCCGCAGCCGCTCGGCCATGGAGGCCGTGCTGCGGCCGAAGATCGCGGGCACTCTGGCCCTTGAGCAGGCCATGGCGGGGCGGCCTCCCGAATTCCTGATGCTGTTCTCGTCGATCAGTGCCTTTGCCGGGCTGCCGGGGCAGACCGATTATGCCGCGGCCAATGCTTTCCTCGATGCCTATGCCCAGTCGCGGCGGCACGATCCGGTCACGCGCGTGGTATCTGCCGGTTGGAGCCAATGGGCCGAAGTGGGCATGGCGGCCGCGCAGGGCGGACGGCAGGGGCCGGGGCAGGGCGTCGGAACCGCGCTCGCAGACGATCTCGGCAAGGGTCGTCCTTTCGCGCACCCCTTCCTGACGCGTGCGCATTCCCTTTCGCACGGCGAGTTCGTGCTGGCCGGAACGCTCTCGCCCGAACAACACTGGGTGCTGGATGAGCACCGGATGATCCGCGAGCAGCAGCCGGCAGGCGCCTTGCTGCCGGGCACGGCTTACCTGGAGCTGTCCCGTGCCGCGGTGGCCATGGTCGAGCCGGGGCCGCTGGAGCTAAGCGATTTCACGTTTCTCGAACCTTTCTCCGTTGCCGACGGCGAAGCGCGCGATCTCAGGGTTCATGTGCGCAAGGAGGATGGCCCCGCGGGGGAGGAGGGCTGGCGGGTCGCCGTGCTCGGTCGCTCTGCTGGGGATCGCGGGGCGTGGACGGAGCATGCCCGGGGGACTGTCAGCAGTCATGCAGCAGCGCCGCTCCGCGCTACGCTGGACCTCGATGCGATCGCGGCTCGCTGCCGCCTCGGCCGGGGCGGCAGCGAAGACCAGCCCCGTCTTCGCTTCGGGCCGCGCTGGCAGAACCTTTCGAAGACGCTGATCGGACACGGCGAAGCGCTGCTCCATATCGACTTGCCGGCAGCCTTCGAAGGCGAGCTGGAACAGATCCTGCTGCACCCCGCTATGCTCGACTTCGCGACGGCGGGCGCGCAGTCACTGATTCCCGGACGCGACCCCGAGCGCGATTTCCTTGCGCCTTTCACTTATCGCCGACTGGTGCTCCATGCACCGCTGCCGGCGCGGATCGTCAGCCATGTGCGCCATCGTCCCAGCGCGAACGACGGCGGCCAGACGGCCGTGTTCGATGTCACGATCACCGATCCCGATGGAAGGGTGCTGGCGGAGGCCAGCGACTTCACGATGATCCGCACGGCGATGAACCTTTCCGCTGCGGCGTCTTCGTCAGGCTCCGTCGATGCGGCAGGTGTTCCCGAACCCGGACCGCGAATGGGCATCCGTCCCGAGGAAGGCGCGGAAATCGTCTCGCGCCTGCTTTCGGGGGCAGGGCGGCCGCATCTGGTGATTTCGCCTTACGATCTCCACGCAGTGCTCGCGGCCCTGCGGCAGCCGCCGAAGCCCGCCGCGACCGGGGTGGCCTGCGATCCCGCCGATGCTCCCCGAACCGAAACCGAGCGGGTCATCGCGGACTTGTGGTGCGATCTTCTGGGCGTGCCCGCGATCGGACGAAACGACAACTTCTTCGACATGGGCGGCCATTCGCTGCTGGCCGTCCAGTTCACCAATCGCCTGCGCAAGCGCACCGGCAAGACGCTGCCCCTGGCGGCGATGCTGGGACAGCCGACCGTCGCTAACCTGGCGGCGATCGTCGATCCGGGCAGCCTGGCAGATCGACCGGCGGAGGCGGCGAATGCCGATCAGGGGCCGGTCGGCCTCGTCACCGTCCGAAAGGGCGGGGCGCGCACTCCGCTGTTCTTCGTTCATGACGGGCTGGGCGAGACTTTGCTCTATCGCGGACTGGCGCTAAGGCTGGACAGGAGCCGTGACGTCGTGGGCATGGAGCCGCTCCGGCGCAGTGACGGCTCCTATGCCCATACCCGGATCGACGAGATGGCGGCACATTACGTGGCCAGGTTGCGCACGGTGCAGCCCGCCGGGCCCTATCTTCTCGCCGGGCTCTGCGCGGGCGGTGTCATTGCCTTCGAAATGGCCCGGCAACTCCAGGATAGCGGGGAGCAGGTGGCCTTCGTGGGCATTATCGATGCCGCCGACGTGGAAGCGCGCAAGTTCCGGTTCCTCACGACCCGGTTGCGTCTTGCCCGCCTGCGCGGCCTCGTGACGCGGACGGGAGCCCTGGGCGTGCTGCCGGACATCGGACGGCGGGCCTGGAACGCTGCGCGCTGGGAGGTCGGCTCCCGCCTGCGGCAGGCCGAGGATCGCCGCACGGTGCGAACGATGCGCGCGCACAAGGCGGGAGCGAGCGAGCCGGGCGGACCGGCATCGATCCCCTTCCTCAAGCTCTATGAAGTCGCTCACAAGGAGCATCGACCTGCCGGGATCTTCGAGGGCGGCACCGTGGCCCTGTTCAAGGCCGGCGACGATACCGGCCTGGTCGACGACACGCCCTACAGCCTGACATACCGCGACTATGCGCTCGGTTGGGGCAAGCGCGTACGCGATGAAATCGTGATCGTCGACATTCCGGGCGGACACAGCAGCAACCTCCAGGAACCTTACGTCGAGCGCCTTGCTCCCTTGTTCCAGGACGCGCTCGATGCCGCGCTGGCCTCTTTCGAACCACTGGCCCAGGACCTCATCGGGGTCGCGGCCGAATGAGCGATTACCTGCCGTTCCACGCCATCGACGTGGTCATCGTGAACTACCGGACGGCGCAACTGGTCGTCTCGTGCCTGGAAAGCCTGGCGGCCGAAGCGGGAGAAGGGCTGCAGCTGAGGGCCTTCGTGATCGACAACGATTCCCGCGACGGATCGGCCGATGCGATAGAGGCCGCCCTCCTGCAGCAGGACTGGAACTGGGCGCGCGTCGTCCGCTCCCCGGTGAATGGCGGCTTCGGGGCGGGCAACAACCAGGGCATCGACCTTGCCCTGGCGCAGGAAAGACCGGCGGATCTGGTCTGGCTGCTCAATCCCGACACCCGCGTCATGTCCGGCGCGGCGCGCGCGCTGGCGCATTTCATGGCGAGCACGCCGGCGGCCGGGCTGGTCGGAACGGCGCTGCTCGAAGCCGATGGAAGTCCATGGCCTTTTGCCTTCCGGTTTCCCTCGATCCTGGGCGAGATCGAGCGGGGACTGCGATGGAAGGCCAGTTCCCGTCTGCTGGCGCGCCACGCCCTGCTGCGAAGGATGGGGGACCGGCCGGAACGCGCGGATTGGGTCAGCGGCGCCAGCCTCGCCATCCGGCCCGCCCTGCTGTGGGAGGGCCTGCGCTTCGACGAGGGTTATTTTCTCTACTACGAGGAAACGGACTTGTGCCGCACGGTCCGCGGGCAAGGGTGGGAGTGCTGGTATCTGCCGGAGGCCTGCGTGCTTCACATTTCCGGCCAGAGCACCGGGATTACTGACCCGCAGGCAAAGCCGCGGCGGATGCCGGCATATTGGTTCGAATCCCGTCGCCGCTATTTTCGCAAGAACCACGGCCGCATCTATGCGCTCTTCGCCGATCTCGCCTGGATGGCATCCCATTCGGTGTTTCTGGCCAAACAGGCCTTGCGCCGGGAGCAGAGCCTGGACCCGCCGCGACTCCTGGCCGATTTCGCGCGGCACAGTGCCTTCTTCCCGCGCCGCAGATGAACGGAACTGGCTGGGAAAGGGATGTGCGTTCGCTGGGGCTTGCGGCCGTGAGGCTTTCAGCGCCATTCGGCCTCTGGCGGATCACGGTCCCGGCTCGCGTCGATCCTCGGCTCGCAGCCAGCCTCTCCGACAAGGAACAGGCCCGTGCAGCACGGTTCCGCTTTCCCGAACTCGCCAACCGCTACCGTGTCGCGCATGGAGCCTTGCGCTTGCTGGGCGAATACTGGACCGGCATCCCGACCGCGCGCCAGACTTACGAAGCCAATGCTCATGGCAAGCCGCTGCTGACGAATACCCCGGAGGCAAAGTGCAGTCTCAGCTACAGCGGCGAAAGTATCGTTGTGGGCTGGTCGTGGAACCATGACATCGGCGTCGATGCCGAGCGTCTGCGGCCGATTGCCGAAGCGGCCGAACTGGCCGATCTCCATTGCACCGCGCGCGAGCGGCAGCGGCTTTCCGATAAGGACGCGTCCAGCTACAGCCGCGCGTTCCTGACGGTGTGGGTACGAAAGGAAGCCTGCGTGAAGGCGCTGGGACGCGGTCTTGCCATAGCACCTTCGTCATTCGATTGCGACGTTGACCCGGGGTCAGCTCTCGTTGAAATCGACGGCTCTCCTGTGGAAAGTCACGTCTACGACCTGAAGGACGACCTGCTGGTCGCCTGGGCCCGATGCATCCGGATGAGCCGGTCTGATCGGAACCATCGGCTTTTTCCTGCAGGCTCCGTTACTGGTGGAGCTGCAGGAGCCCTTCGCGGATGACATGAGCGATCATATGCGCACGATTACGTGTTCTGGTCTTGAGGCGCACGTTTTCGACATGCCGCTCGACCGTGCAGGGCGCAATATTAAGCTCGATCGCCGTTTCCTTTGCAGACCGTCCCATGGCCACAAAGCGTAAGACATCCAATTCACGAGCGGTAAGTTGCACAGCTTCATTGTCAAATCTGTACATGAATTTCCCCCTACATTTCGATGATGATTATCGAACCCCCCTACCTTCCATTGAGACTTTTACCGAGCCTCAATGGCAAATGTTGCATTGGCGAAGATTCGAGTCACGCTATATTTTGGCGACGGGGGGCGGCCGTTTGGATTTAAACCGGGTCCAGGGACGATCGCATGAGCGTGGGGACTATCCCGATTCGACCGGATACTCATTCGTATAATCCGGGAGAGTTATGTTCACGATTGCACATAGCAAGCAATCGCGTGCCGGGATCACGACTGCAGGATGTCGCGCCGCGTGCTTTCGCCGTTGAGATGGTGGGGAAGGCCGGGCAGGGCGCTGGCGATCTGGCGGCCGCATATCATCCGGGCACGCCCCTGGTTGGCCAGTTCGCGCGCCAGCACGGCAGCCTGCGTCCGGTTGCTTACGGAAAGCTTTTTAAGCAAGGACTTGACCGTCGCCTTTACGGCCGATTCACTGATGCCGATATCGCGCGAGATCGTCTTGTTGGGCAGCCCGCGCTCTAGGGCGCCCAGCACGTCCCATTCCCGGTCGCTGAGATCGTACCCTTGCGCGGTGCGTTGCTGCGCGGGAAATTCCGTGATGAGCAGCAGGTTGTCGAGCAGGGCGATAATCTCCGGCGGGGCCACCTTCTGGCCGACGGCCACCATCTGCATCATCGCCACGAGCGATTGATAGGGCACCTGGTCGAGGAAATAAGCGTAAGCTCCGGCGGCGTAGATTGCGGCCATTTCGTTGAAATCGAAAGAAGAGACGAGCGCGACCACGCGCGCGTTCGGGAAATGGTGGAGGACATCGGCGATGACGGCAGCACCCTCGTCGCCCAGCAGGGAGCCGCCTACCACGATCACATGCGCGGCTTCCGTTTCGCTGCGCGGCGACAAGCGCTCCAGAGCGTCGACCGACTCCGCCAGATCGAAGCCGGAGTCCGAAAGAATGCGCCGAACCCCTTCCCGTATCAGCGAATTCCTGATGGCCACCGAGACCACCACCGATGTACCCGTCGTCATGATCGTTCGCAGGCCTCTCGTCTTGGTTGCATCCTGGGAAGATGCCTGAGGTCCGAGAAGATCCGTTCCGCCCAACAGAACCCGGAAAATACGAGTGCTAAGCCTCGTTCGCTAATTCTTAAATGAACCTACTGCGAACAGGCCGATTTTGACAGTTCCTCCTTTTGGGGAGGGTAATTCTCACCATGCGCTGACGCCCGGCTCATCTCGCCAGAGCCGGCGTTGCCGGACGCGCTTCGAGGCGCCGGATCATGCGGCGCACCGGGCTTTCGAACCCCCGGTGCAGCACCCAGGCGAGCGCGATCACCATGGCGCAGGCCGTGAGCGAGGCGATCCAGTCGCTGGCATCGGCGCTCAGGCCCCGGTGCAGCGCGGCAGTCCGCAGGCGCTCCACAAGGCCGATGGCCTGGAAATGCAGCAGGTAGATGCCGAAGGACACTTTACCCAGCAGCATGAACGGCGGCGAGGCGAAGAGCCGTTTCATCACGCCGCGGTCCTGCGCCAGGGTCGCAATCAATGCGATCAATGCCAGATAGGCAGGAAAGTCCGAGAGCGCCTGCGCCATCGTCGCCAGGACCATCAGCAGGACCGCACACTGCATGAGGTTGCCCGACAGTACCCGATTGAGAACGCCGTTGCGGTAGAGCCGGTAGAGCAATTGTCCGATGGTGAAACCGGCCAGGCACCGCACAAGGGTGTAAGGCGAGAAGAACAAGTCGAGTTCGCCTTTCGCGACAGGTGCGCCGATGTAGTGGCGGCTTGCGGCGAATGTCATCGCCAGTACGGCCAGCAAGGCGGCGGCGCCCGTGATGAGCGCGGTCCGGCGGCTCGACCGCAGGCAGGCCATCGCGATCACGGGGAACAGAAGGTAGGCCACCATCTCGGTGCTCACCGACCATGCGGGCGGGTCCATGCTGGGCCAGTTGCCGAGCGCTTGCAGCATCACGAGATTGGCCGCCAGCACGGACAGCGGCGCGCCCGGACTGCCGCTGCGACCCAGCGCCAGCACCAGGCATGCCAGCGTGGCCAGGAGATAGAGCGGATAGACCCGCGCCAGGCGGTGGAGGAGAAAGTTGCGCTGGCGAAATGTCCCGGCTTCCAGCGCCTGGCCATAGACATGGGCCATGACGAAGCCGCTCAGGATGAAGAACAGGTCCACCGCCAGATAGCCATGCAGCAGCATGGTCGAAAGCGGTCCGGTGGCGATCATCTTGAGGTGGAAATGATAGAGCATCACGAACAGCGCGGCGGCGCCGCGTATGCCCGTCATCGGCCTGATTTCCGCTGCTGGCGTCATCATTGCATCCGCTACCCGGTTATTCGCATTGCCTTTTGGCATTGTCCTATCGGATAGCCGCGCGGGTAATCCGGGCTATCGCCCCCTGAGTTCTTGCCACTTTCTTGCCACTGCGCGCGGGAGTTTGTGGTTGTCGGGCCAGGTCGCTGCGGTAAACATCGCCGGATGCGGACAGGTTTCTTTATTGCTGCCGGACTGGCCCTGACGACACCGATCGTGCCTGCAGGCGCGCAGGATCGGAATGTCCCGGAAGCCGAAGCGCCGACTTCCAGGGCTGACGAAAGCGGCAGGACCGGGACAGGCGTCGATACGGACTTCGCCGGGCATTACTATTTGTCGGGCGTCATGGAGACAGGGTCCGAGATGCTCCTGCGCCGCGACGGCACGTTCGAATGGTACATCTCGGTTGGCGCGCTGGACCAGTTCGCGCACGGGACCTGGCGGCGGGATGGCGCCGAAATCGTCCTGTTAGCCGACCGGCCGGTGCGGGATCGGCCGTTGTTCGCCTATCTGGACACCCAGGCCTGGTCGGCCCTGGCCGAGCAGGAGCGACTGGCGCGCGATCGCGCTACGGCAGAAGATGCGGTGGAGGCGCGCTGCCCTTTCCTGGTCGATTCCGTCGCCGCCGCCGAGCCGGTCGTCGAAACGGTCGAAGCGCCGGGCAGTCAGGTGCAGGTGCCGCAGTCAGAGCGCGATGCCGCAGCGGATGCCGCGTTGACCGCGGCAGAGAAGGCCCGGGCGCGCATGGAGGAAGCGGCAAGCCGTATCCTGTCGGCCGGCACGCCTGTCGCCGACGATGCGGCGCAGGAGGCGCGGCAGGTAACGCTGGCCTGGCAGGAGGCGCGCGACAGGGCCGAACGCACAGCGAGCGCCGCCGGAAGGTCCCGCCCGGATCTGCCCGACCCGGTGCTGCCCGATATGTGCCGAATGCCCGAGCCGGTTGCCGTCGATGAGCAGTCGCCCGACCAATGGCAGGGCGGCCTGGCCGTCCTGGTGATCGACCCCAAGTCCGGTAACGATGCGCGCGGTGTGCGGGTGGCGCTCCGGTTCGCGGACGGCCGGGAGAGCGAAGTGACCACCGCCGGGGAAGGACTGACCCTGGTGCCTGAGGGACCGTCCGCAGACCTCGTCTCCGCCACCCTGAGCGCACCCTATGTTCCGGACCGAGACATCGAAGTGCCTGTTCCGCCGGTCCGCTCGGGCGTGGTGCGGTTTTCCATCGATATCGAACAGATCATGGACCCACCCTTCGAACGGATGACGCTTCGCATCGACGGGGACGCGCTGCTGCCGAACGAACTGGGACGCGGACGCTACACCCGCTGATCAATCGTCACCCGGCCGGAAGCCCGCGGGAACAAGCGCCCGCAGCGGAAGATTTGCACGGCAGTCGTCTATAAGGGCTGTTATGAAATTTCGCGCTCTCCTGTTCGTTGCCCTTATGGCCGCCCCGACGATGGCCGCCGCGCAGGGCCGTGACTATTGCCCCGATCGCCCCGGCATCGGCACCCCGGCTTGCACCATGGAGGCCGGCCGCTTCTCGCTGGAAACCGGCCTTGGCGACTGGACGCTCAACCGTGATTCCACGCAGCGCGAGGATGTGTTCGTGGTCGGCGATTTCCTGCTGCGCATGGGCATTGCCGATCATGCGGAAGTCCAGGTCGGCTGGACCAGCCTGGGCTTTTCGCGCAGCCGCGACCGGACGACGGGCGAGGTCGAGCATCGCAGCGGCACCGGCGACCTGACGCTCGCCCTGCGGCGCAATCTTGCCAATCCTGACGGGTCGGGTTTCTCGGCCGCCGTCATGCCTTTCGTGTCGCTGCCCACGGGGCGCGAGCCGATCGGCGCGGGTGACTGGGGCGCTGGATTGCGCATCCCACTCTCCTACGAAGTGACGTCCGCGATTTCGCTGGAGATGGTTCCCGAATTCGACGCCGACGTGAACGAGGACGGGCATGGCCGCCACTTCGCATTCGGAGACGTCGTCGGTGTAGCGGCCAAGCTGAGCGATGCCCTGACCGCCACGGCCGAGTATCAGTACCGCACCGTCCGGGAGCCGGGCGAGCATCACTCTGAGCATCTCTCGGGCCTGTCGCTGGGATGGCAGACTTCCGATCGCTTCCAGATCGACCTCGGCGCCAACGCGGGCCTGGACCGCGATGCCGACGATCTCGAGATCTACATGGGTATTTCCCGCAGGTTCTGACGAGCGGCAGCGCTCCATGCTGCACTGCGAAACAGGGGCTTGCAGCCGCCGGGTCCTTACGGCAAGATAACGGTCAAATCGGAGTGAGACCCGCAAAGGCGCGGGGTTCTCTCCAGCAGTCCGCAAGGGCTGGCTAACAAGGCAACGACGCCATCGGTCGAACCCCGAAAAGGGTTCCGGCCGGTGGCGTTTTTTCGTTTGGGGAAGACGTGGCTAGCAGCAAGGTCAAGAGCGCATGCCCCTACTGCGGCGTCGGTTGCGGCATCGTGATGGACGTGGCGGATGGGCGCATCGTCAAGGTGTCGGGCGACAAGAGCCATCCGACCAATTTCGGCCGGCTCTGCACCAAGGGCAGCAGTTGCCATGTCCCGGTAACCGCCCCCGGCAGGGCGGAAACCGCCTATGCCCGCATCAAGGGCAGCCGCGACCAGGGCGCGATCCCGATGGCAGAGGCGATCACGCGAACGGCGCAGGGCCTGCGCGCGATCATCGATCGTGACGGGCCGGATGCGGTCTCTTTCTACGTTTCCGGCCAGATGTCGCTGGAGGCGCAATATCTGGCCAACAAGCTCTGCAAGGGCTTCATCGGCACCAACAACATCGAAAGCAATTCGCGCCTCTGCATGGCGAGCGCGGCCAGCGGCTACAAGCTTTCCATCGGCGCGGACGGGCCTCCCGGATCCTATGAGGACTTCGACAAGGCGGACCTGTTCTTCGTGATCGGGGCCAACATGGCAGACTGTCACCCGATCCTGTTCCTGCGGATGATGGACCGGGTGAAAGCCGGGGCAAAGCTGATCGTCGTCGATCCGCGCCGGAATGCCACGGCGGACAAGGCCGACCTGTTCTTGCAGGTGCGACCGGGCACCGATCTCGCCTTGCTGAACGGGCTGCTCCATCTGATCGCCGAGCAGGGCCACATCGACCCGGCGTTCATCGCCGCGCATACCGAGGGCTGGGACGCCATGGCGGGGTTCCTCTCCGATTATCCCCCGGCGACGGTTTCAGCGCTGACGGGGATTGCCGAAGCGGACTTGCGCCAGGCCGCGCAGTGGATCGGGACAGCGGGAGCATGGATGTCCTGCTGGACCATGGGCCTCAACCAGAGCACTCACGGCACCTGGAACACCAATGCGATCTGCAATTTGCATCTGGCGACCGGCGCGATTTGCCGCCCGGGCGCCGGGCCGTTCTCGCTGACCGGCCAGCCCAACGCCATGGGCGGTCGCGAGATGGGCTACATGGGGCCCGGTCTTCCGGGCCAGCGCGCCACACCCAGCGAGGCGGACCGGCATTTCGTGGAGGATGCCTGGGACATTCCGCGCGGCACGCTGCGGGTTGAGGCTGGAGCAGGCACGGTTTCCATGTTCGAGGACATGGCCGCCGGCCGGATCAAGGCATGCTGGATCATCTGTACCAATCCTGTCGCCAGCGTGTCGAACCGCAAGACGGTGGTTGCCGGGCTCGAAGCCGCCGAACTCGTGATCGCGCAGGATGTCTTCGTCGATACCGAGACCAACCGCCATGCCGACCTGATCCTGCCGGGTGCGCTCTGGGCCGAGGCGGAGGGGGTGATGATCAATTCGGAGCGCAACCTCACCCTGATGCAGAAAGCCGTCGATCCTCCCGGAGAGGCGATGGCGGATTGGGAGATCATCGCCCGCGTGGCTTGCGAAATGGGCTATGCCCGGGCCTTCACTTATGGCTCGGCTGCCGATGTCTTCGAGGAAATCCGGGCCTTCTGGAACCCGCGGACCGGCTATGACATTCGCGGCGCAAGTTACGACCTCCTGCGCGAAACGCCGATGCAGTGGCCTTGTCCGCCCGAAGCAGGGAACGATCGCAATCCAATACGCTACATCAACGACGGCGTGAGCCAGTCCGCCCGGATCGAGACCGACGGCAGCCGTCCCGCCATCGCTTTTCCGACCGAAAGCGGCAAGGCGCACTTCCTGCCGCGCCCGCACATGGACCCGGCCGAGATGCCGGATGCCGATTTCCCATTGGTGCTCAACACCGGCCGTCTCCAGCACCAGTGGCACACCCTGACCAAGACCGGCAAAGTGCCGACGCTGAACAAGCTCAATCCCGGTCCCTTCCTGGAAATCCACCCCGAAGATGCCGCCGCCCTCGGCATCGGCGAGGGGGACATGGTGGAACTGGCTTCGCGCCGGGGACGGGCCGTGCTGCCCGCCGTGGTGACGAACCGGGTCCGCCCCGGAAACTGCTTCGCGCCCTTCCACTGGAACGACGTTTTCGGCGAGGATCTCTGCGTCAATGCCGTGACCAACGACGCCGTGGACCCGATCTCGTTGCAGCCGGAGTTCAAGTTCTCGGCCGTGGCGCTCACCTGGCTGTCGGGGCCAGTCGAGCAGGCTCCCTCGATTGCGGCACCGGAAAACATGACGAAGTCCTATTCCGCGGCCATTCCCGCCGCCCCGCGCCTTCTGCCGTCGCAGGCGGCCGCCATCGATGCTTTCGCGCAGGTCATGGGGCTGTCACCGGGGGTTCCGCCCGTTCTCACGGCGGCAGAGGAAGGCTATCTGAGCGGCTTCATGACCGGTCTTCGCGCCAGCGAACTGGCTCATGCCGTGCCCCTTCTTCCCCCCGGAGCGCCGCTTGAAGGCGGCAAGCTGCACTACGTCAATGGCCTGCTAGCGGGCCTGTTCGCACGGGTGCCGCTGGCCGGTGACGAGATTGCCGGTTCCCCGGGGCTCGTTTCCGACACGGCGGGCGCGATGCCGGCCTCGCACGTCATGGTGCTCTGGGCCTCGCAGACCGGGACGGCGGAAGGGTTCGCGGAACAATGCGCCCGGAAGCTGGAGGCCAGGTCGTGCCAGGTGCGCCTGGCCTCGCTCGACAGCGTGAAACCCGCCGAACTGGCCGAGGCGGGAAGGGCGCTCATTATCGCCAGCACGTTCGGAGACGGCGATGCGCCGGACAACGGCGGCACCTTCTGGTCGGCGCTGGAGGCCGGGGCGCCGTCCGGGCTGGACGCGCTGCGTTACTCGGTGCTGGCCTTCGGGGACTCGAGCTACGACCAGTTTTGCGGGTTTGGCCGTAAGCTGGATGCGAAACTGGAGGAACTGGGCGCGCAGCGGATCGCTGCCCGTGCGGACTGCGAGCCGGACTACGAGGAAGTGGCCGGCCAGTGGCTGGAAACGGTCATCGGCGCCATGCTTGCGGATGTCCCGCCTGTACCATCACCCGCCGTTCCTGCAGCAGCGCCCATAGAGAGCGGACCCGGCGCTCCCTATGGCCGGAAAGCACCCCTGCGCACCCGCATGGTGCGCAACTCCGTGCTGAGCGGCCTTGGCGCCGCGAAGGAAGTACGCCAGTTCGGGTTCGACCTGACGGGCCATGACTTCGCCTACAAAGCCGGGGACGCGCTGGGCGTGTGGCCTGTCAATTGTCCGGCCCTGGCTACGGAAATCCTGGATTTGCTGGAGCTTGCGCCCGATAGCTCCGTAACTGTCAAGGATGTGGGGGACGTGCCGCTCTACGAAGCGCTCCTGCGGCATTGGGACATCGCCAAGCCCACGCGCAACATTCTGGAACTCGTTGCCGAGCGCTTGCCCGAAGCGGCTTTCGTGCCGCTGCTCGATCCCGAGAGGAAGCCCGAATACGATCGCTTCCTTCGCGAAAACCAGATCGCCGACGTGCTGCATGAGACCGGCGCGCGCCTGACGCTCAGCGATCTCATGAAAGTCATGCGGCCGATCCAGCCGCGTTTCTATTCCATTGCCTCCAGCCCTCATGCTCAGCCCGATGAAGTGCAGTTGACCGTTTCCGTGCTGCGCTACGCCAACAAGGGGCGGCGGCGCGGCGGGGTTTGCTCGGCGTTCATGGCGGACCGGGCGGAAGAGCTGGGGGCAGGGCTGTTCCTGCAATCCTCGGCGCACTTCCGGCCGCCTGCCGACCCCTCGCGCGCCGCGATCATGGTCGGCCCGGGCACGGGGATCGCACCTTTCCGGGGTTTCCTGCATGACCGTCTGGCAACCGGCGCGACCGGCAGCAACTGGCTGTTCTTCGGAGAGCAGCACGAAGCGACCGATTTCTACTACCGGGAGGAGATCGACGCCTGGCGCCGCTCGGGCCATCTCGACCGGCTGAGCCTGGCGTTCTCCCGCGACCAGGCCGAGAAGATCTACGTGCAGGATCGCATGGTGGAAGACGGTGCGGAGCTGTGGCGCTGGATAGAGGGCGGCGCCAACTTCTACGTCTGCGGCGATGCGGGGCGCATGGCCAAGGACGTCGACCTCGCACTTCGTCGCATCGTTGCCACGCATGGCGGAATGAAGCCCGACGCAGCCGAGGACTATGTGGCCCAGATGCGCGAGGATCGGCGATACCTTCGTGATGTTTACTGAGCGCTATTGAAGGTGGCCTCCCGGAGGCGGAAACCTCTGCCGGACCCCGCGCGTTGCCTTGGCAAGCGTGTGGAGAGCAGTGATGACAGCAAGGGAATTCCGACCGCGGCTTGACGAGGCATCTCCGGATACCCCGCCATCGGAACTCGTCGTGCTCTGCGCCGGGGAAACCCTCATTCCCGAGCCGGTCTGCGAAAAGGCGCGGGCCTTCCTCGTGTGGATGCTCTCCCGCCGCGATGCCCGCCGTGGGCACTTGGCAGTGGACTGGCCCGAACTCGCTTCCTGAGCCTGCTGGAACCAGCGAGCGAATGGCGAGTTCGGTGGTTCTCTCGACAAGGAGTGCATCATGCCGATTGCGAAGTTTGAAACCCCCGACGGTGACGAGATCGAGGTCGATCCGGCCGACGTGGTCAACATTTCCGAAGGCCGCGAGGACGAGACGACCATCATCGAACTGGACGATGGCGACGAGGTCGTTGTTGTGGCGACGCGGCTGGAAGTGGCCGCGGAACTCGGCCTTGACCCGCTCGATTTCGTGGATCCCGACGAAGACGACGAGCCCGCCGAGGATTACGATGACGACGACGAAAGCGACTCCGAATAACGGCCGGCGATAACAGCGACTGACTAAGGGGAAGCGCCCTATGGCGCTTCCCGCGAACTCTGGAGATGATATGCTCGAACATGTTCCCCGCTGGCTCGGCGCGCTGATGACCAACGTGCGGGCAGGCCATTCCAAGCTCGCCATCGTCCAGGAGGAAGTGACGCGCGGCGCCGGGTTCATCGACCTGTCCAGCCCGGCCTTCGCCAACGGTACACGGCTTCCCCTGCGTTTCACCGCCGATGGCGAAGGGGTTTCTCCCCCGCTGGTCTGGGGGGATGTTCCGGAGGGAACGGTCAGCCTGGTGCTGCTGGTCGAGGATCCGGACGCTCCGGCAGCCAGTCCGCTGGTCCACGCGCTGGTTTGGAACCTCCCGCCCACGGAACGCCGCCTGGCGGAAGGGGAGATCGTCGCCGACGGTATCGGAGGCCCCGACGGCCGGGACGTGGGGCGTAACAGCTATTTCCTGGAGGGCTGGCTTCCGCCCGACCCGCCACCGGGTCATGGGCTGCATGATTATGTCTTCCAGCTCTTCGCGCTTTCCGAGGTGATCGACGTGGATGACAATCCCGGACGGTCGGAAGTGGTCAGTGCGATCAGCGGCCGTGTGCTTGCCGCCGGGATGCTCGTCGGGAACTATTCGCGCGATGAGCCGGCCCGGGTGGAGGATGCTGCCGAAGCGCCAGTGATGGCCGGCACTCCGGGCATACAAGCCGCCTGACGCCTGTAGAACCGAAGCGGGCGCGCTCTCCGAGAGGGGAGTGCGCCCGTCGCGCATCTGATGCTGCTCCGGGAACTGCGTGTCACCGGCCAAATTCGGGATACGCATAAGGGGCGGCGCCGTTGTTCTCAGAGACTGGCGCAGCACGGCGCCCCAGCATCCGGAGAATGTCATGCCGCAAGGTGACAAGAGCAGCTACACCGACAAGCAGAAGCGCAAGGCCGAACATATCGAGGAAGGCTACGAAGATCGCGGGGTCAGCCACAAGGAAGCAGAACGGCGCGCCTGGGCTACCGTGAACAAGGAATCGGGCGGCGGCAACAAGTCGGGCTCCGGTCGCGGCAAGCCCGACACCCATGCCTCTTCATCGCGCGGGGGCAAGGCGCACAAGTCCGGTTCGCCGGAGCAGCGCTCCGCTGCCGCGCGCAAGGGCTGGGAAACCCGCAGGCGGAACGGGAACGGCTGAAGCGCTGCGGGCTGAAGGATCTACGCCGACACGCCCCGCTCTAATCCTTTCAGAATCCACACTAACCCTTGTTGCCGCTTGCCGGGCGCAAAGGGCGAGCGCGCCTTCGGAGGCGGGCGCTGGACGATCTCTATAGTATAATGGCGGGTCTCGGTGACTTCGCCTAAGTTCGTCCACGGATTGCCAATTATCCGGGAAAAGACCCTTGAGCGGCCTAGCAAAGCGCATCGTGAACAGGCTGCTGCCACGGCCGGTGGCGACCCGGCTCTGGAGCGAGGCGCAGTATCGGCAGATTGCCAGGGCGTTTCCTGCCGGTGCGCCGAAACCTCATGGCCTGCCGGGCGAATTGATCGTCTCGCTCACCTCCTATCCGGCGCGCTACGCCACCCTGCATCTTACCTTGCGAAGCTTGCTGCGGCAGGACACGGCGCCTGACCGGATCGTCCTGTGGATTGCCAAGGGCGATGACGCAGCGCTTCCCGGCAAGACGCGGGAATTGCTGCGCCAGGGTATCGAGATGCGGATCGTCAGCGATGCCCGCAGCTACAAGAAACTGATTTTCGCGCTGCCCGCCTTCCCAGCGGCCTATGTCGCGACGGCCGACGACGACGTGTTCTACCGGCCGGACTGGCTCACCGATCTGGTCGAGGGGCAGCGCGGCGGCGATCCGGTGATTACCTGCCACCGCGCGCACCGCCTCGCTGCCCAGGAAGGCGGCGGTCTGGTGCCTTATCACGATTGGGAATGGGACGTTCAGGACGCCCGCGCACGGCGCCCCAGCGTAGACCTGATGCCCACTGGCATCGGCGGCATTCTCTACCCGCCGCATGCACTTCATCCCGATGCCATCCGGCAGGACCTGTTCGAGCGCTATGCCCCTTCTGCAGACGATTTGTGGTTCTACTGGTGCGCCAGGCGTGCTGGTACGGCCTACAGGAAAGTGGGCGGGCGCTTCGACCAGACGGCCTGGTGGTCTTCGCAGAAAGAGCGTCTCTACGATCACAACCAGCGGGAAAACGACCTTCAGATCGCCTCTCTCGTGCGGGATTTCGGCAATCCCCTGCGCATGCCGGTAGCGGTGAGCAGGGATGCAGCCGCCCATCCGGCACCGGCCGGGTAGGGCTGCTCCGATGGGAGCCGGGCTAGCCATTTATGGTCATTGATCGCCTTTCGACGCCAAGCCTAACAGAGGCTCCACAACAAGGACGGGATGGTCGCGTGACGTCTATTTGTGTCGTCATTCCATTGCATAACAAGGGCCCGCATATTGCGCGCGCCCTCGATTCCGTCCTGCGTCAGACGGTGCAGCCGGCCGAGATCATCGTGGTGGACGACGTCTCGAAGGACGATGGCCCGCAGATCGCGCGCAGCTATGACGGCGTGCAGGTCCTGAGCCGGGATCGGCCGGGCCCGGGAGGCTATGCGGCGCGCAATCTCGGTATCCGTACGGCACGATCCGACTTCATCGCCTTCCTCGACGCCGATGACGAGTGGGATGACGTCCACCTCGAAACGCTGGACCGCATGATCCGCAGTTCCCCGCAGGACACCGTCCTGTTCGGCACCGGCTATGACGAGATCCATCCCGGCGGCAGAACGATCGCAGACGTCTACCGGCGCTCGGGCGGGCGGGAGAGAGTGCTCTCCTTTGCGGATTTCGTAAGCGCCTGGCTGGATTGCGGGGAATGCCCGGTCTGGACCTCGGCCATTGCGGCCAGGCGGACGGCGCTGATCGAGGCGGGGCTTTTCCCCGACAAGCGCTGCCGGCGCGGGGGCGACAAGGACCTGTGGCTGCGGCTCGCGCGGCAGGGCGGCACCTGCGTGAATCCGGTGCCGACGGCGATCTACTTCAAGGACTCCCAGAACATGGTGACGTCCCTGTCTCACGACAATGTCTGCCACTGCATGATCGAGACGATCATGACCATGGAGCAGAGCGAGCCGCCAGCGACGCGGAACCTGCTGGTTCGCCTGGCCAATCGCGAAACCTTCCAATACGCGCTGCGCACCGCCAAGAGCCAGCGGGTGCGGCGGGCCAGCTGGAAGCACTTCAAGCCCTGGTACAATCCGCTGCAGTTCGCGGTCCTGCTGGGCCTGTCCTCGCCGCTGGGCCATCCGCTGGCGCAGCTCGGGGTACGCCTCAAGAAACTGTCGGCCAGGGCCTAGGCGGGATGAGGAGATGACCATGCCTGTTCCCATGCGGATCGCGCTGCGATGAGCCGGAAGCCGCAAGTCCATCTGGTGAACCCGATGCTCAACCCTTCGGGGGGCAGCGAATGGCGGACGGTCAGCCTGTACCGGCAACTCCAGCCTTCGGCCGACGTCAAGATCTGGCATTTCCGGGAAGCCCCTTCCGAGGCGTTCTCGGGCATCAGCCTGGCGAAAATCGATACGCGCCGCCTGTCCTTTCCGCGCGGGGGCACGCTGGTTTTCGTCGGGGTCTATTTCAACATCAGCCACTGGATCCGGCTCGCCCGGCCCAGGCGGGTGATCCTCACCTACAACACGCCCGATGCCGAACGCCTTGCGGCCAGGGTCGACCTCATCCGCAAGACCTGCGGGATCGAGCCCGAGATCGTGTTCTGCTCCAGGGAACTGGCGGCGCAAGTCCCCTATCGCGGCATCGTGGAACCTTCGCTGGTGGACCTCGATGCCTTCGCCCCTACCGACAGGACAGGGCGGGACAGCTTCCGTATCGGCCGCTTGAGCCGCGATGCGCCCGAAAAGCACCACCCGGAAGACATGGCCCTCTACGCCCGCCTCGCGGAGCAGGGCTGCGAGATCGACGTTCTGGGCGCGACCGCCGAAATGCAGGCCGCTGGCTTCGCCCCCGACCAGGTTCACATGCGCGCGATCGGCAGCGTGAAGGCGCCGGTATTCCTGCAGGGCCTCGACTGTTTCTTCTACCGGACCGCTCCGGAGTGGCCCGAACCCTGGGGACGTGTGATCATCGAGGCCATGGCCAGCGGCCTGCCGGTGGTGACCGATCGCACTTCGGGCGCATCCTCCGTGATCGAGCACGGCCGCAACGGCCTGCTGTTCGACACGACGGAAGAGGCCTTCGAACTGCTCATGCGGCTGAAGGGTGATCCTGCGCTGCGGCAGTCGCTCGGCCAGGCCGCGCGGTCCACCGCGGAGAGCCTGCTCAGCGACGAGGTGCGCGCGCAAGTGCAGGCCTTCTACCTCCAACCCGATGCGCCGACCTGACCGCCAATTCGAGGAAGACGACATGGAATATCGCTCGTTCGCAGACCTGGCGGAGACCGTGTTCTTCAACGCCCACGCCATTCCGGAAGACGTCGACCTGATCGTGGGCGTCCCTCGCAGCGGATTGTTGCCGGCCAATCTTCTGGCGGTTCAGCTGCACAAGCCATTGCTCGACCTGGAAAGCTATCTTGAGGGGCGCACGCCCACCGTCGGGCGAACGGCGCGCGAGACGATCGACGAGAAAGTCCGGCCGCGGCGTGTGCTGATCGTGGACGACAGCATCGCCTCGGGCGAATCGATGCGCGCGGTGCGCGAACGGGTGCAGGCCGCGGCCCCGCAAATTCCGGCAACCTACCTTGCCGTATATGGCACCCGCGCCGCCCATGAGGATGCCGATCTGATCTTCGAGGCCGTACCCTCGCCCCGCATCTTCGAGTGGAACCTTATGCGGCACAAGAGACTGGCCGATGCCTGTTTCGACATCGACGGTATCCTCTGCCACGATCCGCACAGCTCCCAGAACGACGATGGCGAGAAATACCGCGATTTCCTGCTGACGGCCAAGCCGCTCCTGCGGGCCAATGTGCCGATCAAGCATCTCGTGACCAGCAGGCTGGAGAAATACCGTCCCGAGACCGAGCAATGGCTCGCGGCCAACGGGGTAAAGTACGAAAACCTCTGGATGCTCGATCTGCCATCCGCGGAGGAACGGCGCCGCCAGCGTGCCCATGCCAGTTTCAAGGCCTCGGTCTACATCAAGACCGGCGCCGGGCTGTTCGTGGAGAGCGAGGACAAGCAGGCGCAGGAGATTGCCCAGCTCAGTGAGCGGCCGGTACTGAGCATCGAAGGCCAGCGCATGGTCTGGCCCGGTAACGCCACGGCGGCGCGGCGCAGCTATGTCCGGCGCGGCGAAAGCAGCGGCGGTGCCGCGAAACGACTGATGCGGGCGGTGGCTTTCGGCATTCTCGGAGACCGGACGATCGCGAAGATCAAGCGAAGCCTGCGCCGCTAGGCCCGGCCGAGCCCGCGTCCCTTTCGCACCTGCCTAAGTGGAGGTTTCATGCCCCAGGTTTCCGTCATCATGCCCTGCTACAATGCGGCCACCTTTCTCGACCGCGCGATCGGCAGCCTGCTGGACCAGACGCTGCAGGACTGGGAACTCCTGGCCATCGACGATTGCTCGACCGACGACACCCGCGCCCGGCTGCAGGAATGGTCGCGCCGCGATCCGCGTGTGCGCTGCCTGCAGACGGTGAAGAACGGCGGGCCCAGCGTCGCGCGCAATATCGGGATCCGGGAAAGCCTGGGCGACTGGCTGGCGATCCTGGATGCCGACGATGCCTTCAAGCCCGCCCGCCTCGCCAGCCTGACCGCCCTGGGAGACGAGCGCGCCGCCGACCTCGTCTTCGACGGGCTGATCTATTACGACGATCAGGAACGCCGGGAAACGGGATGCTCGTTCGAGCAGGAGGGCATTTCGACGGTGACGATTGCCGAACTGATCGATGCCGAACGGCCCGGTTCTCCGCTGAAATTCGGGTTCCTCAAGCCGATGATGCGGCGCAGCTTCATCATGGACAAGGCCCTGCGCTATTCGGAAAGCCTGCGCTTTGCAGAGGACTTCGATCTCTACGCCCGGTGCCTGCTTTCCGGCGCGCGCGGGATCCTCGATCGCCAGGCGTACTATGTCTATACCACCCAGCTCGGGCAAGTGAGCGGTGCCCGCTCG
Organism: Novosphingobium sp. PhB55; assembly: GCF_004368805.1. Lineage (NCBI taxonomy): Bacteria > Pseudomonadati > Pseudomonadota > Alphaproteobacteria > Sphingomonadales > Sphingomonadaceae > Novosphingobium > Novosphingobium sp. PhB55. The sequence continues at coordinate 59,926 of NZ_SODQ01000008.1, forward strand.
CAGGGAACCCGAACCCGTTTCACGCCGCAGACCCGCGTCGACATCATGGACGGGCTGATCTCGGACTACGCCGCCAGCACACCGCCTTCCACGATGGCGGCCCTGCGGCAAGGGCGGCAATGGCAAGTGCTCTATGCCGATGCCCATCGCCTTGGGGAGCTACGGCGGACGGGGCAGTGGGGGGAGTTCCTGTCGCTGGCCTTGCGCCATCCGCGCGCGCTCTGGCGCTTCGTATCGCGCTCGCGCGTGTTCCGGACCGGCGGCGGGGGCAACAATTCCGCGGCGGGGATCTGAACGCCAGACCGGTCTTCGCAAGGCCGGTCTTGCCGCTAGGCCGGCTTGAACGTCAGGGCTGCGCCGTTCATGCAATAGCGCTTGCCGGTGGGACGCGGGCCGTCATCGAATAAGTGGCCCAGATGGCCCAGGCACCGGGCACAGCGGACTTCGGTGCGAACCATGCCAAGGCTGCCGTCCCGGCGCAGATTGATCGCGCCGGGCAGGTGGTCCCAGAAACTTGGCCAGCCCGTGCCGCTCTCGAACTTGGTATTGGACGCGTAGAGCGGCAATGCGCAGCCTCCGCAAGCGAATTGCCCCTTCCGGTGCTCTTTCAAGAGCGAACTGGAATAGGCGCGTTCGGTGGAGGCCTGGCGCAGGACGGCATAAGCCTGCGGCGAAAGCCGACGCCGCCATTCCGCGTCCGGAAGGTTCCAGTTCGCCGCATCGGCGCGCGGCGTTAAAACGGAAAAGTCGCAGATCACGGCGGCGACCGCTGCCATGCCGCACTTCGCCAGGAATGCGCGCCGAGCCTGCCTGATGCCAAGGTTCGTCATGGCCGGACCAGCACGGCATTGTTCCGATAGGAACGTGGGAACGCCTGTCTCAGGGCGTCGACCTTGGGCTGGTCGTTGATGCGGATATAGCTCGATTCAGGATGGCGGGTCAGAAAATCCTGATGGTAGCTCTCGGCCGGGTAAAAGCCCTTGAACGGTTCGATCCGGGTGACGATCGGGCGCTTCCAGACACCGGCCTGCCCAAGCTGCGCAACGTAGCGCTGGGCGATGTCGCGCTGGCGCGGGCTCTGGGGGAAGAGGGCGGTGCGATACTGGGTACCGTGGTCCGGGCCCTGATAGTCGCGCGTCGTGGGGTCGGCCACGACCGTGAAGTAGATCCTGAGCAAGGTGCCGTAGCTGACCTGCCGGGGATCGAAAGTGATCTTCACGGCTTCGGCATGGCCGGTATTGCCGCCCGACACGCTGTCATAGCGCGCGGTCCCGGAGGCTCCGCCGGAGTAGCCCGCCACGGCGCTGCTCACGCCCTTCACATGCTGGAACACGCCCTGCACGCCCCAGAAGCAGCCTCCGGCCAGTACGGCGGTTTCGCTGCGCGCGGGGTTGGGCGTGTCTACGAGCGGGGCGGGCACGGCAGGCCTTGCCTGGGCAGGCACGGCCACGGCCTGTTCCCAGTGCCCATGGAGCGATGCTCCCAGCACGGTCGCGAGGCCGGCGATGATCAAAAGGCGCTTGCCGATTATCGGTTGCATGTCGAGCTTTCCACAGCCTTGGCCCTCATAGTACGCGCCAGGAAGCCGGACGGATGCACCCCGAACGGAATATTCGTGCTTTGCCGTTTGGACAGCTTGCGTTCATGCTGAGGGGCGATCTGATCCCTTCTTTCGGCCATGGCGGAGATTGACCATGATCCTGTTTCTCCTCTCCTACCTGGCCGGCGCGCTGACGATCATCAGCCCCTGTATCCTGCCGGTCCTGCCCTTCGTGTTCGCCCGCGCCGACCAGCCATTCCTGCGCAGCGGGTTGCCGCTGCTGCTGGGGCTGGCCGTCACTTTCGCCGGCGTGGCGACGCTGGCGTCGGTCGGCGGAGGCTGGGTCGTCCAGGCCAACAGCTACGGTCGCGCTGCGGCGCTGGTGATCCTGGCGATCTTCGGTCTGCTGCTGCTGTTCCCCGCCATTGCCGAACGCGCGACGCGGCCGCTTGTCGCTCTGGGGGCGCGGCTCTCGCAATCGGCCGCGGGGCCGGTCGCGGGAGCGGGGCAGGGCGGCGCCTCTCCATTCGCGGCCTCGCTGCTGCTGGGGGTGGCAACCGGCTTGCTCTGGGCGCCCTGCGCCGGACCGATCCTCGGCCTGATCCTTACAGGCGCCGCGCTGCAGGGGGCCAGCGGGCAGAGTACCCTGCTGCTGCTGGCCTATGCCCTGGGTGCGGCCAGTTCGCTGGCGCTGGCGCTTCTCGTCGGGGGCAAAGTCTTCTCCGCCATGAAGCGCTCGATCGGCGCGGGCGAGTGGATCCGGCGCCTGCTCGGGCTGGCGGTTCTCGTGGCCGTGGCGGCGATCGCGCTTGGCCTCGATACCGGCTTGCTGACGCGCCTTTCGCTCTCGAGCACATCGACGGTCGAACAAGGGCTGCTCGACCGTTTCCGCGCGGGTACCGGCCAGTCGGCCAAGCCGCGCAGCGACGGGAAACTCGGCGTGGAGGGCCAGTTCCCCTCGCTATCCGGCGCCACGGAGTGGCTGAACTCCCCGCCGCTCACGCCCGAACAACTGCGCGGAAAAGTCGTGCTGGTCGATTTCTGGACCTACAGTTGCATCAACTGCCTTCGCTCACTGCCCTATGTCCGGGCCTGGGCGGAGAAGTACAAGGATCAGGGTCTGGTCGTCATCGGCGTTCACGCACCGGAATTCGCTTTCGAGAAAGACCCCGCGAACGTGCGCAAGGCGGTCCGGGACCTTGGGGTGACTTATCCGGTGGCGCTCGACAACGACCGCGCCATCTGGCGCGCGTTCCAGAACCTCTATTGGCCGGCCCATTACTTCATCGATGGCCGGGGTCGCATTCGCTACCACCACTTCGGCGAAGGCGATTATGCCCAATCGGAACGCGTGATCCGGCAACTGCTCGCCGAGAACGGCACCGGCAAGAGCGACAGCGACATGGTACTTGTGAAAGGTACCGGCATCGCCGCACCGGCCGACCGCAACGCGAACCGCTCGCCCGAAACCTACATCGGCCATTCCCGAGGCGAGCGCTTCGTCTCTGCCGGCGGCTATGTTCCTAACCGGTCCCAGGACTATGTGTTACCCCGGTTGGGAACGCTGAACGATTGGGGTCTCTCGGGCGCGTGGACGGTGAGTGCCGAGAAAGCCACGCTGGACCGGGCCCGAGGACGGATCGCCTTCCGCTTTCATGCGCGGGACTTGCACCTCGTGCTCGGCCCGGCAAAAGGCGGCCGTCCGGTTCGCTTTCGGGTGACGGTCGATGGGCAGGCTCCCGGCAAGGACCATGGCGTCGATATCGATGCCGAAGGCCAAGGCGTGGTCCAGAGCGAACGGCTCTATCAATTGGTTCGCCAGAAGGGCCCGGTGCGAGACCGGACGTTCGAGATCGAATTCGAAGATCCCGGCGTGCAGGCCTTCGCGTTCACATTCGGATAGGCAGCCTGAGGACGGACATGAAACTGGGGCGGGGGACCGAAAGTCTCCCGCCCCAGGCATTTTATCTGTCAGAGTAGAGCGGGTCGCCGCCGCGCCTGACCGTTCGCAAATCCGGGAAATCGGCAGATGAGCAAATTTTCCCATCGTGTGCGAATTTTGCAATTGTCGCATACTTCGTAATATCGTATACGATATCTCAATTCAGAGAGAGTAGGAAGATTTACATGGCAATTGGTTGGAAGGGTGTGTTCCCGGCGGTCACCACGCAGCTCCGTGAGGACCTGTCGATCGACCTCGCCGATACGCAGCGCGTCGTCGACGATCTCATCAACGACGGCGTGACCGGCGTGATCGCGCTCGGCACGGTTGGTGAAAACAACTCGCTGGAATACGACGAAAAGGTCCAGGTTCTTTCGGCCATCGTGGAAGCCGTGAACGGCCGCGTTCCGGTCGTCACCGGCGTTTCGGAATTCGATACCCGCCGCGCCGTTCGCTATGCCCAGGCCGCTGAAAAGGCCGGCGCCGATGGCCTCATGCTGCTGCCGCCGATGGTCTACGTGACGAAGCCGCACGAACTCGTCGCCCACTTCAAGGGCGTGGCCGACCAGACCGCCCTGCCGATCATGCTTTACAACAACCCGCCGGCCTACCGCACGGTGATCGACAAGGACGTCCTCACCGCCCTGGTCGATGTGAAGAACATCGTCGCCGTCAAGGAATCGGCTCCCGACACCCGTCGCTTCACCGACTTCCGCAACACCTTCGGCGATCGCTACACCCTGTTCGCAGGTCTCGACGATGTCGCTCTGGAAGGTCTCTACCTCGGCGCCCAGGGCTGGGTTTCGGGCCTCACCAACGCTTTCCCGAAGGAATCGGTCGAGCTGGTCAAGGCATTCGAGCGCGGCGATCACGCCAAGGCCATGGAAATCTATCGCTGGTTCATGCCGCTCCTCCACCTCGATGCCGACCACGACCTCGTCCAGTCGATCAAGCTGGCCGAACAGGTCATGGGCCGTGGTTCGGAGCGCGTCCTGCCTCCGCGCTACGTCCTTCAGGGCGAACGCCGCGCTGAAGTGATCGCGATGGTCGAACAGGCCGCGGCAACCCGCCCCGACCTTTCGGTCGCGGCAGCAGCCTAAGGGAGCGTCGATGCGGCACACGTTTTTCTGCATCGACGGCCACACAGCCGGTAACCCCGTTCGCCTTGTGGCGGGCGGGGCTCCGCTGTTGAAGGGCGCCTCCATGTCCGAACGGCGGCAGGACTTCCTGTCCCGCTTCGACTGGATCCGCACCGGCCTGTGCTTCGAACCGCGCGGGCACGACATGATGTCGGGCGGTTTCCTCTATCCGCCGACCGATGCCGCCAACGACATCGGCATCCTGTTCATCGAGACCAGCGGCTGCCTGCCCATGTGCGGCCACGGCACCATCGGCATGGTGACCTTCGGCCTCGAACACGGGCTGATCCAACCCGCGACGCCCGGCAAGCTGCGCGTGGAAGTTCCCGCAGGCGTGATCGAGATCGCCTACGAAACCGATGGTCCCAAGGTCACTTCGGTGCGCATCACCAATGTGCCCGCCTATGTTGCCGAGCGGGGCATCGCGGTGGATGTCGAGGGCATCGGCCCGCTCACCATCGACGTGTCCTACGGCGGCAATTACTACGCGATCGTCGAACCGCAGGGCAACTACACCGGCCTCGACGACCTGGGCGCCTCGCGCATCGTCGAGCTTTCGGGCCGCATTCGCGAAGCCGTTCGCGCGAAGTACGAGCCGGTCCACCCGCTCGATTCCACGATCCGCGGCGTCAGCCACGTCCTTTGGGCCGACAAGCCCAAACATGACGGCGCCGATGGCCGCAACGCCGTGTTCTACGGCGACAAGGCGATCGACCGCAGCCCCTGCGGCACCGGCACCTCGGCACGCATCGCGCACCTGCACGCCACCGGCCGCCTGAAGGTGGGCGAGCGTTTCGTGCACGAGAGCTACATCTGCAGCCGCTTCATCGGCCGGGTGGAGCAGGAAGTCATGCTGGGCGACAAGCCGGCCATCATTCCCTCTATCGAGGGTTCGGCCATTGCCACCGGCTTCAACACGATCTGGATCGACCAGGCCGACCCGTTCTGGGCCGGTTTCCAGGTCACCTGATCCGGAGGACGGGAAGGCGCAAAGCGCGCCTTTCCGTCCTCGCGCTTTATTGCGGCGCGCGCTCCAGAGGCACGACGAACGGCAGTGGCCCGGTCATGTCGACATGGCTGGTCACCCCGTAGACCTGGCGAAGCCGCTCGGCCGTCAGGACCTCGCGCGGCGATCCATCGGCGACCAGCGCACCGTTGTCGACCAGCAGCAGGCGATCGCAATAGCGCGCGGCCATCGTCAGGTCGTGCAGCACGGCGACTACCAGCTTGCCGTCATGGGCTTCGCGGGCCAGCAGGTCCATGACGTCGATCTGATGTCCGGGATCGAGCGAGGCCAGCGGCTCGTCGACCACCAGCGCCGGGGCGCCGACAGCCAGCGCCCGGGCCAGCATGGCGCGCGCGCGCTCGCCGCCCGAGAGTTCCGTGGCTACGCGTGCGGCGAGCGCCGTGACATCGGCTCGCGCCATGGCCTTCTGGACCGCTGCGCTGTCCGCCGCGGATATTCGCGACATCGGTCCGAGGTGCGGCAACCGCCCCAGTGCGACCAGGCGCTCCACGGTGAGCGGCCAGTGCAGTGTCTGGCCTTGCGGCAGATAGGCGACCTGCCGCGCCAGATCGCGCGGCTGAAGTCGGGACAACGGCTCGCCATCCAGCGACACGCCGCCGCGCTCTGCCGGTACGAGCCCGAGCATGGCCCGCACGAGTGTCGATTTGCCTGCCCCGTTGGGTCCGATAACGCCCACCAGCGCGCCGGGCCGCAGCGTGGCGGAGATCCCCCGCAGGACCTCGCGGCGGCCGAGGCGGGCGGCCAGGTTCTCGATGGCGATGGTCACCACAGGCGGCGCTCCCGAAGCAGATGGAAGAGGAACACAGGAACGCCGAGGAATGCCGTCACCACGCCCAGCTTGAGTTCGGCGCCGGTGGGAATGAGGCGGACCAGGATGTCGGCGGCGGAAAGCAGCACCGCGCCGCCCAGCATGGATGGCAGGAGCAGCGCCGAAGGGCTGCGGTCCGTCATCGGGCGGATGAGGTGCGGGACGATCAGCCCGATGAAGCCGATCGAGCCCGAAACGGCCACGGCTCCGCCCACGCCGATCGCGACGCCCAGCATCAGCCGGCGGCGCGTGCGGCGAAGATCGACGCCGAGCGAACGCGCGCCGTCCTCGCCCAGCGAGAGGGCATCCAGCGCGCGTGGATGGGCCAGCAGCAGAACGGCACCCACCGCTACACACGGCAGCGCGATCCAGACGTGCTGCATGGACCGATTCTCGATCGAACCGAGCAGCCAGGACATGATCTCCATCGCCGCGAAGGGGTTGGGCGAAAGGTTCAGCGCCAGGCTGATCCCGGCGCCCGCCAGCGTCGAGACGGCAATCCCTGCAAGGATGAGGCTCAGCGGGCTTTCGGAACGTCCTGCCAGCGCGAAAAGCAGGGTGATAGACACCAGACCCGTCACGATGGCGAGCAGGGGGAGCATGACCGGGCTCCATTCGGAAATGCCGAAGTAGAGCGCGATCACCGCGCCGAGTGCAGATGCGTTCGAGGCGCCCAGCACGGAAGGTTCGGCCAGCGGATTGCGCAAATAGCCTTGCAGGACCGCGCCCGCGAGGCCGAGCATGGCGCCCACCAGAACGCCGACCACCATGCGCGGCAGCCGCAGTTCGAACAGGATCGCCTGGGCGACGCGGTCCCCCTGATCGCCGAAGGCCGCGATCGTCCGGCTCCACCCCAGGGCCACCGGACCGATACAAAGCGATGCGACGGCAACGAGAACCAGCGCCGCGGCCAGAAGGGGGATCAGCGCGGGATGGCGCGCCGGGGGTGAAACGAGGGTCGGTGAAGCGAGGGGCGACGAACTGGGGCTCTGCACGATAACCTCGCATGCGATCGGCTACCCGTCACGCTTGTGTCCCGGGTCCGTGTTGGTAAGGAGCCCATGACATGGGCATCGGAAAAATCCATCGCTATCTTCGGCTTGTCCCCTGCCTGCTGCTGGCGGGAATGGCCGGCGCAGGCGTGCAGGGCGCTGTTCCGCCTGCCGCGCCCCGTTCCATCGCGGCAGCGAAGCCCAGGCCGCAGCGCATCGTCTCGCTCAACCTTTGCGCGGATCAGTTGATAGTGGCGCTGGCGGATCGCGGCCAGATCGCCGGACTGACCCGCTATGCCTCCGATCCCGACATGTCCGACGTGGCAGACAGGGCGCGGAGCCTGCCCGTATTCGGCGGCTCCGCCGAAGAAGTCATGGCGGCCGACCCGGATCTCGTCATCGGCATGCCCGCAAGGCGCAATTCGGCCATCGCCGTGCTGGCCAGCCAGCACTACGCCTCGGTCGATCTCAAGTCCGCGCATGACTATGCCGGGATCCTGGCATCGATCCGCGAGGTCGCCCGCGCGGTCGGCCATCCCGAGCGCGGCGAGGCCATGATCGCGCGGATGAATGCCGGGCTGGCCGGCCTGGGCACTCGGGGGCATGGAAAGGTTGCGGCCTATTACCAGCGCCGAGGCTACATGACCGGCACCGGCACGCTCGTGGATGACCTGATGCACCGCGTCGGCCTCGTCAATCTGGCCGGGAAGCTCGGCAAACCGGCGCTCTCGCAGATGAGCCTGGAGGAAATGGCCGAAGCCCATCCAGACTTCATTGTGATCGACAGTGCCACACGGCGAGTGAGCGACCAAGGGACCGAGATGATCAATCATCCGATCCTGCAGGACATTCCGCGTATCGCCATCCCCCAATCCTGGACGGTCTGCGGCGGCCCTGCCTACGTCAAGGCTGCCAAGGCGCTGGCGGAACAGATCAGCGCTCGCTGACATTTTCGCGCCAGCCGAGCCGTGCTTGCCAGCCGCGCCGTTCGAGTTCGGGCACCAGGTCTGCCTCCCGTGGATGGCCAAGACAGAGCAGCGCGATCAGGCGCCACTGTTCGGGGACGTCCAGCAGGACCGTGACGTAGCCGCCTTCCACCACCGATACCCAGCCCAGTCCCAGGTCCTGCGCGCGGGCCGCAAGCCAGAGCGTATGGATCGCCAGCACGACTGAAAATCCGCGTGTTTCCGGCATTGTCGCTGCGCCGAGGCCGCTCCCGGCCGTCGTCGCCTCGTCGCAGAACACGGCCACGACCTCGGGTGCTTCACGGATCCCGTGGAGCTTCAGCGCGGAATAGGCCGCGCGTTGATCTTCGCCCATCGCCGCGCCGGCGCGGGCGACTTCCCGATCCGCATGGGCGGCCAGTGCCTCGCGCAATTCCGGCGACCGGACGCGGACGAAACGCCAGGGCTGCGAATTGCCCACCGAAGGCGCGAGTTGCGCGGTTGCCAGCAGTTCGGCCACCATGTTCTCGTCCAGCGGATCCCGGCGGAAATGGCGCACATCGCGCCGCCAGGCCAGCAGCGCGGAGAGTTCATCCTGAAAATCGGGGCCGAACCGGGGCGGCATTTCTAGAACTCGATGCCTGCCTGTGCCTTCACACCGGAGCGGAACGGGTGCTTCACGAGCGTCATCTCGGTCACGAGGTCCGCCGCCTCCATCAGCCCCTCGGGCGCATTGCGGCCGGTGACGATCACATGCTTCATCTCGCCGCGCGCAGTCAGCACTTCCAGTACTTCGTCCAGCGGCAGATAGTCGTAGCGCAGCACGATGTTGAGTTCGTCCGCCAGAACCATATCGTAAGCAGGGTCGGCGATCATGCGCTTCACTTCCTCCCACGCCTCGCGCGAGAGTTCGATGTCGCGGGCGCGGTCCTGCGTGTTCCAGGTGAAGCCTTCGCCCATCGGCTTGAATTCCACCTGATCGGGAAAGGCATCGAAGACCACCTTCTCGCCGGTGGTCATCGCGCCCTTCACGAACTGGACGACGCCCACTTTCTTGCCGTGGCCGATCATGCGCACCACCATGCCGAGAGCAGCAGTGGTCTTGCCTTTGCCCTTGCCGGTGTGGACGACCAGAAGGCCCTTTTCGACCGTCTTGCCGGCCATGATCTTGTCATGCGCGGCCTGCTTCTTCTTCATCTTCTCGGCGTGCTGTTCGTCGGTACGCTGCACCATGATCATGCTCCAGAGAGTTCGGCGAGCATCACGCCCGCACTGTTGGATCGGGGTTTCCAAAGGCCGCGCTCCAGCGCTTCGGCCAGCCGCGCGGCGGTTTCGCGCAAGGCGGCGGGGTTGGCCTCGGCCATGAAGGTGCGCACCGTCTCGTCTTCGATAAAAGCCGCGTGGACGGCGTCGAAGTGGTGGTCCTTCACGGCGTGGGTCGTCGCGGCGAAGGCGAAGAGATAGTCGACCGAGGCGGCGATCTCGAACGCGCCCTTGTACCCGTGCCGCATCACGCCCGCGATCCACTTGGGATTGGTGACGCGCCCGCGCACGATGCGGCCGATCTCGTCCTCAAGGGTGCGGATCACCGGGCGTTCGGGGCGGCTATGGTCGTTGTGATAGCTGAGCGGCGCGCGGCCCTTCAGGTGCTCGACGGCGGCGGCGATCCCGCCCTCAAACTGATAATAGTCGTCGCTGTCGAGCAAGTCATGCTCGCGGTTATCCTGGTTCTGAACCACGGCATCGACGGAGGCGAGACGGGCGGCGAAAAGCCCGCGCTCGGCATCGCCTTCGACGCCGCTGCCATAGGCGTAGCTGCCCCAGTCGAGATAGACGTCCGCCAGATCGCCGCGTTCGTGCCAGATTTTTTCATCAATCATGGCCTGAAGCCCGGCCCCGTAGGCGCCCGGCTTCGATCCGAAGACACGCGCACCGGCACGGCGGACGGCCTGCGTTTCCGCTTCGCCGCCCGCGACAAGCGCGGCGGCTTCAGCGCGGTGGCGTTCTGCGGCGGGGTTATCACCCAGCGGCTCGTCGAGTGCCATCACGGCGCGCGCGGCGCTGTCGATCAGGTCGATCTGCTCGGGGAAGGCATCGCGGAAGAAGCCGGAGACGCGCAAGGTCACGTCCACGCGCGGGCGGCCGAGTTCTGCGACGGTCATGATCTCGAAGCCGACCACCCGGCCCGAAGTCCAGTCCCAGCGCGGGCGGGCGCCCATCAGCGCGAGGGCCTGCGCGATGTCGTCGCCGCCGGTGCGCATATTGGCGGTGCCCCAGGCCGAGAGGGCGATGGCCTTAGGATACTCGCCTTCGCGCTGAAGGTAGTCCTCCACCAGCAGGTCGGCGGACTTGCGCCCGAGTTCCCAAGCCACCGCCGTGGGCACGGCGCGGGTGTCGACCGAATAGAAGTTTCGGCCGGTCGGCAGCACGTCGGGCCGTCCGCGCGTGGGCGCGCCGGAGGGGCCGGGCAGGACGAAGCGGCCATCGAGACCGGCCAGTAACGCCTCGGCCTCACGCGGGCCGCAGAGGTCGATGCGGGGGGCGAGGTCGGTCTGGATGGCGTGGAGGACGGCGGCGGTCTCGCTGCCGAGGTTTCCGCTCGGCGTATCGACCAGTTCGGCTGCCAGCAGTTCGAGCCGTTCGACGGTATCGCCATGCGTGCGCCAGGGTTCGTTCGAAACCGCCGCCAGCGCTTCGGGCCGCGCGCCGTCCCAGCGATCGCCCATGCGGCAGTCGAGCGGATCGAAGTCCAGCCCCAGATCCGCCGCCATCGCCCGCAGCAGCGAGGCCTGCCCCGCATGATCGTATCCGCGCGGCGTGCGGGCCAGAGCCACCAGCAGATCGCGCCGCAGTCGGCCCTCGGGCGATTGCGTGAAGACGTGCAGGCCATCGCGGATCTGCAATTCCTTCAGCTCGCACAAGTAGTTGTCGATGGCGGAAAGCGCATCGTCATCATCGCCGCTGGCGCCGGCATCGCGGTCGAGGCCATGACTACGCGCAAGGTCGAGAATGTCGCGCCTTAGCCGGTCGAGGCGGCGTGGGTCCATGCCGGCGGCGAGGTAGTATTCGTCCACCAGCGCTTCCAGCTGCTTGAGCGGGCCATACGTTTCGGCGCGGGTGAGCGGCGGGGTCAGGTGGTCGATCACCACCGCGCTGATGCGGCGCTTGGCCTGCGTGCCTTCGCCGGGATCGTTGACGATGAAGGGATAGAGCTGCGGCATCGGCCCGGCGCAGATCTCAGGGAAACAATCGCTGGAAAGCGAGATCGCCTTGCCGGGCAGCCATTCCAGATTGCCGTGCTTGCCGACATGCACCAGCGCCTGCGCGCCGAAGTCGTGCGCCAGCCAGACGTGGAACGCGAGGTAGGCGTGCGGCGGCGGCAGGGCCGGGTCGTGGTAGCTCGCCTTGGGATCGATATTGTAGCCGCGCGCGGGCTGCACCGCGATGGCGAGTTTGCCGAAGCGATGAACGGGCAGCCGGAACGCGCCGTCGCGTACGAAGGGATCGGCGGAGGGTTCGCCCCAGCGTTCCAGCATCGCCTTGCGCGCGCTTTCGGGGACTGCGGCGAAGGCACTTTTGTACCTTGCGAGGGGAAGGGAGACTTCGCCCGGCCGGTCCAGCGAGGAGAGCGCGTTGGTCACGCCGCCGGTCATGACGCGCATCAACGCGGCACCGTCGCGCGGGGCATCGCCGATGTCGTAACCGGCCTCAGCCAGCGCGGCGATGATGGCGGCGGTGCTGGCTGGGGTGTCGAGGCCGACGCCGTTGCCGATGCGTCCGTCACGGTTGGGATAGTTCGCCAGCACCAGTGCCAAGCGGCGCTCGGCCGGGGCGCTGCGGCGCAGGCTGGCCCATCCGGCGGCGAGGTCGGCAACGAAGGCCACGCGGTCCGGCGCGACGCGGGGGACGACGATGCCGCACTGCGTCACTTCGTCAAAGCGCTCGGCCGCCTTGAAAGCGACGGCGCGGGTAAAGATGCGGCCGTCGACTTCGGGCAGCGCCACGTTCATCGCCAGATCGCGTGGGCCAAGACCGCGCGCGGCGCCCTGCCAATCGGCTTCTTCCACGCCCGCGAAGGCGACTTGCAGGATCGGGCAGTTCGCCTTTTCCAGAATGCCGGGCTTGCGGTCGTCGCCTGCCGAGGAAGATGCGAAACTGGTGGCGTTGACGATCACATCGGGCGCCACTTCGCCGAGCAGGCCGCCCAGCCAATCCACCGCGAAAGGCTCACGCAAGGCGCGGACGTGGACGGCGGCGACATTGAAGCCGCGTTCCCGCAGCGCCGCGATCATGGCGTCCACCGCGTCGAGCGTGCCTGCGATCATCAGCGCGCGGTAGAACACCAGCAGCGCCAGCGGCCGGCCTTCGACCCATCCGGCCTGCACGTCCGCAAGGCCCGCCCGCTCGGTTCCCGCAAGATAGAGCCCTGCATCGGCCACCGGCACGGGATCGTCGGGCTCGCCCGCGTCAAAGCCGATTGCCTGCGCGGCGGTGCGCAGGAAGGAGAGCGCATTGGCGGTGCCGCCCTGCCGCAGATAGTCGCGCAATTTCTCACGCATTTCGGCGGGCAGGGTGGACGCGCGGTCGAGCGCCGGATCTGCCTCTCGCCCATCGGCTATCGCGGCGAAGGCAATGCCGTTCTCGCGGGCGACGCGGGCGATCTCGTCGATGCCGTAGCCCCAGTAGCTCTTGCCGCCGAGCAGGATCACGCAGACAAATTTAGCCTGCGCGATCACTTTCTCGACATAGAGGTCGATCGAATAGGGGTGGCGCAGTTGCAGAAGGTTGGCGAGGCGGACGCTGGGAGCATCGGAGGGCAACTGCGCCGCCGCGCTTGCAAAGCAGGCCAGCTCACTGTCCGCCACGGTGAGGATCACCATGTCGCCGGGAGACTGGTCGAGGTCGATCGCCTCCTCGCCGTTGGAGATCGTCCCCGGCGTGGCGGACAGCAGGTGCATCAGGCGTTCCCCCCGACACCGCGACAGAACTCTCCCTCGTCATTGCGAGCGAAGCGAAGCAATCCAGGGCGGCTCTGCGTGGCTCTGGATTGCTTCACCCGCTTTGCGGGTTCGCAATGACGAAGTGGGGAGGGGAGCCTATGCTTCACGCTGCCACGGCGCCGAGAACGTCTGCCAGCCCGGCCTCGATGGCCGCGCGGTTCAGTCCCTTCTGGCCGATGACGACAAGCTGGGTGCGGCGCGCTTCCTGCGGCAGCCAGGCGCGGTCGTAGAAGTGTTGGATGCGCGGACCGACGGCCTGCACGACAAGGCGGCTCGGCTTGCCGCCGACCGCGACCATGCCCTTCACGCGCAGCACGTCATGCTCCGCGATCAGGTCCTTGAGGCGGGCGAGCAAGGCGTCGAGATCGGCAACATCGCCGCCGGATACGACAAAGCTGTCGAAGTCGTCATGGTCGTGATCCGCGTCCAGCCCGTCGATGTGCGAGGGGCGGGAATCGAGGTCGTCCTCGGCAGCGGCGGTGATGCCCAGCAGCGCGGCGATATCGACCGCACCGTGGTCCGCGCGCACGATCTTCACGCCGGGGCGCGTTTCGGCCAAGACCAGCGTCTCGACATGGGCGAGGGCTTCGGCGTCGACGAGGTCGGTCTTGTTGAGCACGACCATGTCCGCGCAGCCGAGCTGTTCCTCGAACAGTTCTTCCAGCGGGCTTTCGTGGTCCAGCATCGGATCGGCGGCGCGCGCGGCGGCGAGGGCGGCTTCGTCGGTGGCAAAGCGGCCAGCGGCCACGGCATCGGCGTCGATCAGCGCGACCACGCCGTCAACCGTCGCGCGGGTGCGGATATCCGGCCACTGGAACGCCTTCACCAGCGGCTTGGGCAGGGCGAGGCCGCTGGTTTCGATGATGATGTGATCGGGCTTGTTCTCGCGGTCGAGCAGCTTCTGCATGGTCGGCAGGAAATCGTCGGCGACGGTGCAGCAGATGCAGCCGTTGGCAAGCTCGACGATGTCGTCTTCTGGGCAGGCCTCGTCATTGCAGCCCTTCACCAGTTCGCTGTCGACGCCGACGTCGCCGAACTCGTTGATGATGAGCGCGAGGCGGCGGCCCTTGGCGTTCTGGAGCAGATGGCGGATCAGCGTGGTCTTGCCGGCGCCGAGGAAGCCGGTGATGACGGTGGTGGGAACTTTGCTCATATCTCGTCTCCCGCGCGCCAGCGACCTGAAACGGCGGGGCGTCCCGTCGCGGTCGCGACGATGGCGGCACGCCGCGACGGACCGGCGCACGGGCGCCCGACGCGATATGCCGCTGCGGCCCCGGCCGCATGCATCACGTCGCTCAGACGGAAGAGTTACCGTGCCTTGGCCATTCCCTGGACCCGGGCAAGAGCGACATCGACGCCGGCAGGTTTCCTGGCTCACGGGTCATCGCGCGATGCACGGCCTTCCCAGGCCTCGCATGACTTAGCGTCCGGCCCAGTGGCTGCGGTGGGGGGCTTGCCCCGCCGCGAATGTGCATCGCGCTCGCCGCTTACAGTTGCAGGGACAGCCGCGGATCGGGACGGCGAACCGACCTTACCGCGTTCCCGTATTAAGCCCCTTGCGGGGCACCGGCGCGATCTTCGTCGGGCCGCCAGAAGGCATCCCGAACCCGGAGGCGATTAGCCGGGGACGCCCCGCACCGCAAGACCCAGAGACTGCAATCGCCAACTCCGGTTGAAGGAAAGAACGGTGCAGGAGAGCGGCGCCACATCGATGGCGAGCGCTGCGCGCAGCGGCAGATCCAGCGCATGGGAGAGGGCGGCGCGGATCGTCATCGGGTGCGTGATGGCGCAGGTCGGCGCGTCGGCGCCGGCAACGCGGTCCATCCATGCACCGACCCGCGTGCGAACCTGCTCCAGTGTTTCACCCGCAGGCGCGCCTTGCGCGGGTTCGGCCAGCCACCGGCCGAGCTGTCCGGGATCGCTCGCCTCGATCTGCGCGAAGGACAAGCCTTGCCACTCGCCATGATCGATATCGGCAAGCGCCGGTTCGGTTCTGGCCGTGAGCCCCATCGCCGAGGCGGTCTCGGCAGCGGCGCGGGCGGGGCTGGCCTGCAGCGCGGCGTGGTAGCGTTGGGGCAACCTGGCCAAGGCGGCATCGCGTCGCCCTGCCGCATCCAGCGGTTCCGCCGGCTCGGGAAACCGGCCTTCGCGGCTCGACGCCGTGGCGGCGATGCAGATCAGCAGGAGGGGTGTCGCCAAGGGTAAATTCCGTGGGGTCGTTGACGCCGCGGCCCGCGCGGTCCTAAGGAAGCGGCGTCGAGTATCGAAGAAGCCGGTGAGAATCCGGCGCGGTCGCGCCACTGTAATCGCACGGGAACCATCCCGTCGAGAGCCAGACCTTCCTTCTTGGCAACAGGTTTTCCGGGGACGCGCAATCCCGCCAAGGAGCATGACAATGGCTGTTTCCACCGCAGTTTTCGACGACGCTTTCATTCCCGTGCAGGGCGGTAACACCATTCCCCTGGAAGACATCGCGCCCTGGGCCGTGCTCGGCACGCTGCTGGCCGTCATCTTCATCTATTTCGTCAGCACCGAGCAGGGCGCCTTCTCCCTGTTCCAGGGCATGTACGTCCACGAGTTCGTCCACGACGGGCGTCACCTCCTCGGCTTCCCCTGCCACTGAGGCGCTGCACATGACCAGGGACTTGCTCTGGCGCGGGATGCTTGCCGGCATTCTGGGCGCGCTTCTTGCCACGCTTTTTGCGCGTGGCTTTGCCGAACCGCAGATCGATCTGGCGATCGGTTACGAGGAAAGCCACTCCGCGCATGATGCCCCGCCCGGCCATGCCGGGATGGCCATGCCCCACACCGGCACGCCGGCTGAGCCGCAGGAAGAGGAACTCGTCAGCCGCGATACGCAGAAAGGTGCGGGACTGGTGACCGCGCTCGTGCTGTACGGCGCTGCGGTGGGCGGGATCTTCTCGCTCGTCTTCGCTTACGGCTACGGCCGCATGGGAAATCTTGGCCCGCGCAGCTTCGCACTCATGCTGGCCGCGCTGACTTTCGCGCTGGTGGTGCTGGTACCGGCGATCAAATATCCCCAGACCCCGCCAGCCGTGGGCAAGCACGAAACCGTGGCCCTGCGCACTGCCGCCTATTTCGGCATGATCGCGCTGTCGCTCGGCGCGGCCGTCGTGGCAGCGCGTATCAGGAGCGCCCTTGCACGACCGGGACGCGGTTTCGATGCCACGCTGCTCGGTCTTGTGATCTATCTGGGCCTGGTGGGGCTGGGGCAGTTCCTGCTGCCTGCCGTGAACGAGGTTCCCACGGACTTCCCGGCCGTGCTTCTGTGGAACTTCCGGGTGGCCTCCATCGGCACGCAGCTGGTGCTATGGGCGACGATCGGCCTCGCTTTCGGACTTTGGGCCGAGCGCGTGCTGCAGAAGGCAAAGTCCTGATCGTTCAATTGGTTGGAGTGCAGAGTTGCCTGGTTCAGGAACTCTGCACTTTGGCCACGAGACGGAGCGGCGCACGGCTCATCTCGTTGCCCGCCTGCGTGGCTTTCTGGAGCACTCTCAAGAAGACATCGCGCTCGTCGCGCGACAGGTGGACGACGAGATCGTCCTGAACCTTGTCGACCCAGGGCTCCGCGATATCGAGCGTCACCAGTCCGGCACTGCTGAGCATGAGCACCCGCGCCCGCCGGTCGGTAGGACTGACTTCCCGGTCTACGAGGCCCTTCTGCACCAGCCTGTCGATGACGCCGCCAATGGTCACGCGGTCGTAGGCGATCATGCCGGCGAGGGTCTGCTGGTCCAGTCCGGGATGGTCGCGAAGCGTGAGCAGCGCCGCATATTGCACGGATGTGAGATCGAGACCGGCTTCCGCCATGCGCGAGGCAAAGCGCGCAAGGGAAATCTGCTGCAGGCGGCGGATCAGATGTCCGGGCATTGTCTCGAGGTCGCTCATGGATAGCCACCTAGCGTGAGAACCGCCGCCTGCTCAAGATGATGTTGCGCCGGAAGGGGTTGTCGGCGTTATTTTACAAGGATTTCATCCGCCCCGGCGGTCAGGATCGTTCTCCGGCATCGTCCTGAGCGGCAAAAATCGGCGACGTGCCTAGATTTCGTATTCCGGTTGCCATGTTTTGGCGGCGACGCGTTCCTGCTTCTTCACGGGCAGCCCCTGTTGGCGGCGGGCCATCTCGCCATGAAGCTTGCGAACCATGTCGCTGCCGGCATGGGTGAGCAGGCCGGGAACGAACCCGTGCAGCATGGTCCCAAGGCCGGCCACCACCATGCGCAGGCCGAAGCGATTGGCGACCAGCCAGTGCTCCCCATAGCTTTCGTTTACTTTTCGCGGGTGCTCGATGAAAAGGGCTTTGAACATCCTGGCTTCCTCTTTCCGCCTTAGATCACGCGGTGGGCGGATAGGGGTGATGGCCGAAGACCCAGTGCGTTCGCGGATCGGCCTGATCGTCAATCAGGAGGACCTTGGCGCTGTGCCCCTTCATGCCCACCTGATGCGCGGCATCGATGGCACGGTTGAGTGCGGCTCTCTGGCTTTCGAACGCGGCCAGGAACACGCCATGAAGGCTTACCGCCCAGTCGAGGCCCTTGCGGACGACGTGGAAATCGCTGTGAGGCATGAAACCATACTCCCTTTCGATTTTGACACTGGCCAATCCCGTTTGTGACGTAGCGTCGCGGTTGGCTCGATCGCTGTCAATCTGCCCCTTGAGGGGCGGTATTTCTCGGAGGCCGGCTCGCGGCCTTGTTTGTCAACTTATTTACTTGAGAATGCATCGTCAAGCCTGGTGTTCCCATCGCCGTGCATCTGGCGGTGAATGGCGGCTGCCTTGCGACCGGCTGCAAACGATCGTCCGTCGACGCGATCTGCAAAAGCGGAAAACTGCCATTTTTCGCACTTCACAAGGGTGTCATCCGAAACTCGAACGCGTCCGGCGCGTTTCAGGACAGGACAAGTTCGGCGCGCCGCTGTCCGGCCGCCGGCACCATTGGGAGCCAGGAAAAGTGGATATCTACGCAGGACCGCGGAGCCATGTCGCAAGGCCCGCTTCGCGAGAGGACGAGTCGCTCGGCAAGCAGGGGCGCAGCGACGCGGCCGTTCTTCAGGTACATCTTCTGGGTGATTCGGTGCGCGCCGCAGGGCAGTTCCAGCGCTCCGCGCTCGGCCATATGGACCACGAGAACTGGATAGAGCGCGTTCGGGCAGACGGACAGCGGCTGATGGATCTGCTCAGCCAGATGGGTTTCAGCCCGAATTCGAGTGGTTCGGCGCGAACCTCCGAAGTTCGCCGATAGCACTGGCTCCCGCTGCAACCCACGGAAGAGTTGTCGGTTTAACCTCTTCGGAAAAAGCCATGCTCCGCGAGCATTGGAAAGGAGAGGGACATGACGGCACCGCGCGAAAGCAAGACGTCCATCGGCAACCATCGGCTTCATCCCGATACCCTGATGCTCAATTACGGCTACGACCCGCTCCTTTCCGAAGGAGCGGTAAAACCGCCGGTATTCCTTACCTCCACGTTCGTATTTCCCACCGCCGAAGAAGGCCGCGACTTTTTCGACTATGTCGCGGGCCGCAAGGAACCGCCGCCGGGACAGGGGCGGGGCCTGGTCTATTCGCGCTTCAACCATCCCAACAGCGAGATCGTCGAGGACCGCATGGCGGTCTACGAGGGGGCGGAAGCGGGGGTGGTGTTCTCCTCGGGCATGGGCGCGATCACGACCACGATCCTGACGTTCGCCCGGCCCGGCGATGTCATACTCCATTCCCAGCCCCTTTACGGCGGCACCGAAACGCTTCTTGCCAAGACACTGGCCAACCTCGGCATCAAGGCGATGGGTTTCAGCGACGGGCTGGACGAAGAAGCCACAGCCGCCGCCGCCAGGCAGGCCATCGCCAATGGCCGAGTGTCACTGGTGCTGATCGAAACGCCGGCCAATCCCACCAACAGCCTTGTCGACATCGCGCTGCTGAGGCGGCTGTGCGAGGATATCGAGCGGCAGCAGGGGCACCGCCCGCTGCTGGTTTGCGACAATACGCTGCTCGGTCCCGTCTTCCAGCATCCCCTGCGGCTCGGCGCGGATATTTCTCTCTATTCGCTGACCAAATATGTCGGTGGTCACTCGGACCTCGTGGCGGGTGCAGCCCTGGGGTCGGCCAAGCTGATGCGCGAGGTGCGGTTGCTGCGCAGTGCCATCGGCACCCAGCTCGATCCGCATAGCTGCTGGATGCTCGGCCGGTCGCTGGAAACGCTGGGCCTGCGCATGGAGCGGGCCAATACCAACGCTGCGGCGGCGGCGAACTTCCTGCGATCCCATCCCAAGATCGTGGGCGTGGCCTATCCGCCCTTCTACCCCGAAGGAAGCCGGCAAGCCGAAGTCTTCGCCGCGCAATGCAGCGGCGCGGGCTCCACGTTCGCCTTCGACATCGCGGGCGGACAGCCGGCCGCGTTCCGCTTCCTCAACGCGCTGGAGATATTCAAGCTGGCGGTGAGCCTGGGTGGTACCGAGTCCCTGGCCAGTCATCCGGCGACGACGACGCATTCCGGAGTTCCGGTGGAAGTCCGCGATCGGATCGGGGTGATGGAATCGACCATTCGCCTGTCCATCGGCATCGAACACCCGGACGACATCGTGGCCGATCTCGCCCAGGCTCTGGACGCCAGCTAGCGCGATCAGTCGTCGATGCGATAGTCGATCGGCTTGAACGTCCCGCCATTGCTCGCATAGGCCGAGCAGGCGGTGAGGCCGATGACAAGGTCCTGTTCGGCACGGAACGACACGCTGTCACCGGCACGACTGGGAGGCGGCAGAACGGAAATGCCCCCGGTGCTGCCTATCGGGACGTTCATGAAGCAATTGAAGGCCACCGGAATATCGTCCGGCGAGACACCGTAGGGCGCCAGCGCTTCTGCAAGGTTGCCGAAGCAGCCCCGGTGTTCCGGTTTGTCCGGATAGAAATGCCTGAAGGTATCGACGCTGCACGGGGTCAGCAGGAAATCATGGCAGCCCACGCTGTCTTCCTCGATCGTGAGCAGGACGCGGGACCGGTTGGACCAGATCCGGTTGCCGCGCGTGAGCCTGAGGGTTTCCTCATAATCGAAGGTCCGGCCATTGCTGATCACTTCGCGCACATCACTGGCGGAAAAAGCCAGCAGGTCGGACACTTGCGTACCGAGTGGGTCGACCACCGTGAGCAATTGTCCACGCGCCAAGGGAAACGCCGCGCCGCTGCGGGGCAAGATGCGGTTCATGTCGCTCACCGTGCGGAGCGCGGGTTCTGGAAAGGGCACTGCCATTCCGGGCCGACCAGGCGGCCGCTATATTGCGCCGCCTCGCTCACCTCACCGTGGCGCGCGAGCATGGGATTGATCGAACCGGCCATCTTCACATCACGCTCCAGGATGGTTTCGCGTATCTTTTCATAGCTTCCCTGCGCGCGAAGCTGCTCGAACTGGTCATGGAGATTGAATACCATGACCGGCCGCTCGAAACGACGGGCAGGGCGACTGGCCTGCGGGTGCATGCCGACGACGAAGAACGCCTCGCCGCCGAAACTCAGCGAGAAATGGGGGTCGTCCGGATCGCTGCTGACGCGGCGATCGTAAGGCAAGCCCAGCCAGGCATCCTTGTCCGTGAGGGACTGGACGCGGTTCCACAAGGCATGTTCGAACCGATCCTCGCTCAAGGGGCCGTCATCCGCGAAGATCACGGCCAGACTGCGGAACAGCGACGGGTCCTCCTGATAGCTTGCCGACCAATCCAGCAGCTTTTCATAGATGACGAGATCGTCCCACGAACTCTCGATCGAATGGCACACGGCAATCGCCAGAGTACCGCGCGAGAGCGCCGACTTCGCGCCAACGCAGGGGAACGCCCTGGACTCGATGAATGCCCTGAAACGCTCTTCCCAGAGCGAACGATCTTCTTCGGAAAACACGCTGCTTCCTCTCCAGTTTCGGCTTCGGTGGCAGTGAACCAATGCTTCGATTATCTTGCGTTTCAGTTCAGGCCCTTGCGTTCCTGAACGCCGGTACGTTCTTCCTGATCGAGGCGCTCCGCGTGCCAGATGTTGCGGCCGACGAAGATCAGCACGATCATGGCCAGCAGGATCACCACAACGGTGATTCCGGCGCGTTGCAGGCGGCGCGGACTGGGCTTGTCGGGGTCCCTCATCATGCCGCCAGCAGATTGAGAGCGGTCGGCCGTGCCGGGGGAAGGCCGTCGGCCCTGGCCTGGGCCATCAGTTCCTGCTTGCGGGCCAACATGCGGTCTCGCAAGTCGACAAGATCGACACCGGCCTTTCGGCATTGCGCGAACATGCCTTCGGCGGGCATCTCTTCCTCATGAACATGGTGCTTGATCTCTTCGGACAGCACCTTGACCTTTGCCTCGAAGAAATCGTCCTCGGGAGAGGCCGCTTCGATATCGTTGATCAGGACTTTTGCGCCATCGTGCTCGACATAGGCCTCGTCCAGCGTGTCATTCTCTATCTTGCCGCGGAATGCCGGATAGAAGATTTCCTCTTCGATCAGGGTGTGGATCTTCAGCTCGACACAGACCTGATGCGCGATCTTCTTCTTTTGCGACGAAGACTTCGCCGCGGTGAAGGTATCGAACAGTGTTTCGACCTTGCGATGATCGGCCTTGAGGAGGGCAATGGCGTCGGTGAAGGATTCGGTCATGGCGTCTTCCTTGTCGGATTTGCCCTGTTAAGCTCGCAGATGTTCCACGCGTTCCCGCTCTATTGATCTATGTTTCTTCGATTGTCTGGGCTTGCTGCAAGAGACCTGAATAGTGCGATGAACCGTTATTTCCCGTATTTGCGCGCTTGAAGCGGAACGAGTACGCGGGCTCGCGACTTGTCCTGGCTGAGCGGCTTAGCCCGCAATTCCAGCAAGGACGCACCGCTCCATGAAGAACCAGGCCGACGCTCACACCGAAACGCCCAGCCTCAAGGGTCGCAAGGCGATCATCACCGGGGGAACGACCGGCATCGGCCGCGCCATCGCCGTGCTACTGGCCAGCGAGGGCGTGGACGTGTTCATATGCGGTCGCTCGCCGGAACACCTTGCCGATGCTCTGGAGCGGATCCGGGAAGTGGGGAAGGGCGAGGGCGTTGCTCTGGACCTTGCAGACCCCGAACAGCTGGACACCTTCTTCGCAGAGGCGCGCGCCAGTCTGGGGCAGCCGGACATCGTGGTGGTGAATGCCGCCGTGCCCGCCCGCGCCCTCTCCGACATGACCTCGGACGAAATCCGCTACGCCGTGGCCGTGGACTTCACGGCTTATATCCTGAGTGCCAAGGCCGCGCAGGAAGCGCTGGTGGACCAGGGCGACATCGTCCTCATCGGCTCCATGTCAGCCCATGTGCTCGGCCCCGGCTCGACCGTTTATGCCGGGATGAAGGCCGGTATCGCCGGCTTTTCGGAGGCGCTTCGCCGCGAACTCGGACCGCAGGGGATCAAAGTGGCACTGGTCGAGCCCGGCAAGACCGGCGCCGATTTCCAGTACCCCGACATTCCGGCGGAAAAGCAGCGCGAGATGATCGCCGAGGAAACCATGCTGCGCGCGGAGGACATCGCCGTGGGCGTTCACTACCTGTTGACGCAGCCGCGCCGTGCGGTGGTGCAACAGCTCACCATCGCGCCCCGCGCTCAGGCGCAGGAATGACCGCGCGCGCCTTCCGTTACAGCGACACTGCAAGGTGGCCCAGCGCAAGGGCAATTCCTGCGCAGGATATGGCGGCACCGAGGCCGAGTTGAACGGGGCCGACCCATTGGCGAAGGGGCAGGGCGAGGTCTTGTTCAAGCTTTGTCATGTCGCCAGACTAGCGCGCCTGGCTTTCAGGACGGATCGCGAAAAGCTGTTATCTGTGATCGGCTTCCGTCATGACTTCGCAGGCAAGCCTGCGAACCATTCGGCATAAGGCGTGTTCGGGACCAGATGTCGATTGAGGTCCGGCTCGCCGTCCTTCCACCATACCGGTCCTCGCTCGCCCAGGGCGCGTTTAGCATGATCGACGTCCTGCCGCGCGGCGGCTTCCCCCGCGGCGTCACCGGAGCGCATGGCTGTTCCCACGGCGCGGCGCGCGCGCATCAGCTCCTTCACCAGGGCGCTGCGGTGCTCCTCTGTCAGCGAGGGGTCGGACTTGCGCCACAACCGCCCGCGCACCACGAAGTAGCGACCGTCGGGTGTCTCGGGATATTGCGCTCCTTCGCTCATTCCCGTCCAAACCCGCAGAAGAGGGGAGGGTTTCCCCGAGCAGCGGCCCGAGGGATTTATCGTTGCGCCTTTATCGTTTCTCCGGCGTGGGATAGAGCGCGCATCCTGGACGAGAGCAAGGACGACAGGTGAAAGCTGAAACGAAGGGCCGGGGTAGCAGCCGTGCCGCGCGCGGACTGTTCGTCGCAACCATTCTGACAGGCAGCTTCCTGCTGTTTCTGGTGCAGCCGATGGTCGCGCGGATGGCCTTGCCCCGTCTCGGCGGCGCACCCAACGTCTGGAACAGCGCGATGCTGGTCTACCAGGCCCTGCTGCTTGCAGGCTACGCCTATGCCCATCTGCTCGGCAGGTTGTCCTTGCCGAAGCAGGCATTCGTCCATCTCGGCGTGCTGGTCCTGGCAGGCCTGACTTTGCCGGTCGGACTGGTGGATCTCGCCCAGCCCAGGGGTCTGCCCGAGGCCCTCTGGGTGCCGGTACTCCTGGGCCTGAGCATCGGCCCGGTGTTCTTCGCCGTCTCCGCGCAAGCCCCGCTGATGCAGCGCTGGTTCGCTGCAGACCCGGCGGCAGGAGCGCCCTGGGCGCTTTACGCGGCCTCCAATCTCGGCAGCTTCGCCGGACTGCTGGCCTATCCGCTCGTGGCCGAGCCGATGTTGACGCTGCGCAGCCAGAGCCTTGCCTGGTCGCTCGGCTTCGGCGTGCTCGTACTGCTCGTCGGGGTCGCCGCGGCGAGCCGGAGAGGGCTGCCGCCGCTCTCTCAAGCGCAAGAGGCCCAGGAACCCGCGCCCCGGATCGACGGCCGGACCACGGTGCGATGGCTGGCGTTGGCGGCGGTTCCCTCCGGCCTCATGCTCTCGACGACGACGCATCTGACCACCGACATCTTCGCCATGCCGCTGCTCTGGGTCATTCCGCTTGGTCTCTACCTCCTGAGTTTCGTGGTGGCCTTTGCTGATCGGCGCGGGCCGGCGCTGGCGATTTCCCGGATAGCGCCTGTCGTGGTCCTTTTCGCGGGCAGTTATGCCATGTTGTCCAATGGTTCCGGCACGCTGTGGATCGCGGGCGGGGCCTGTCTCATGCTGTTCTGCATCGCCGTTTCCCTCCACAAGCGGCTCTACGACCTCCGGCCGGGACCGGCGCAATTGACCCGCTTCTATCTCGTGATGTCAGCGGGGGGAGCGTTAGGGGGGCTGTTCACGGCCCTGGTCGCACCGCTCGTTTTCGATTGGGCATGGGAGCATCCGCTGCTGGTTCTGGCCGCGGCCATGCTCATGCCGCTCGAACCGCTGCTGCGCTGGCGTAGCGGCGAGGGGATCGAGCCGGGCATGGCCCGCGTGGCGCTTGTGCTCCTGCTGGCGTTCGCGGCGTTTCTGGGCTGGCAGCTCGATCAATTTGCCCTGCGCCCGGAAGAAGGCCTGGCGGCGGTCCTGCTCACGGTTTTCCTGGTGGGCACCGGCGTCATGGTCATGGCCTGGCGCTGGGCTTTCGTAGCTGTCCTGGCCTTGGCGATGGTCGCGCAGGGCGGTATCTGGACGATCCGTGCGACGCTGGGCGGTGAGCGTACCCGCAGCTATTTCGGCATCTATACCGTGCGCGACACGGCCGACGGCACCTTGCGCACGCTGGCGCACGGTACGACGCTCCACGGCGAACAATCGCTGGAGCCCGGCCGCGCGCGCGATGCCTTGACCTATTACGGCCCGACTTCGGGTGTGGCCCTGGCGCTGGCCGCGGCACCGCACCTCGAAGGGCCGGGCGCCCGCGTGGGTGTCGTCGGGCTGGGCACCGGTTCGCTGGCCTGCCGCGCGGCGCCGGGGCAGCACTGGACTTTCTTCGAGATCGACCCGGTGATCCTGCGCTTCTCGACCGAGGGCCGGTTCACGTTCCTGCGTGACTGCACACCTCAGGCAAAGGTCGTCCTCGGCGATGCGCGTCTGGAACTGTCGCATATGCCGGCCCGCGCTTTCGATGTGCTGGTGATCGATGCCTTTTCGAGCGATGCCATTCCGGTCCATCTGCTTACGACGGAAGCGCTGCAGGTCTATGCGCGGGCATTGACGCCGCGCGGCCTGCTTCTGCTCCATATCTCCAACCGCTACATCAATCTGGCGCCCGTGGTGGGCACCAATGCGGCCGTCAGCGGAATGGCGGCGATGTCGCGCCTGGACCATCCCACGGACACGGATCACTACACACCGTCACGCTGGATCGCGCTGTCTCGGGATGGGGGCGTGTTGAAGGCTCTGGACCGGATGAGTGCCGACACGCCCTGGGCGCCGCTCGACGAGCGGGCGGCTCGATCCTGGACGGACGATCACGCCTCGATCCTGCCGTTCGTTCGATGGGACCGCATGACCGGTCAACCATGAAGGGGCTGTCCCGCGGATCCGAGACAGGGCGGCGAAACGCGCCAAGGTCGAAGGTCCATATGTAGGATCGATAATATAGATTATGTTAAATTATGGGGCTGGCTAACACCCGGTTTTCACGGCGCTTTCATGGCCCCTCCCGTGTGGCTCCCATGTGGGCGCTACGGGATGGCCCTGAAGCCGAAGCTCCAGGGCCAATCGGCAAACGTCAGTTCGCCAGCGTCGCGTTGTCGATCACGAAGCGATACTTCACGTCGCTGCGCTGCATGCGGTCGTAGGCCTCGTTGATATCCTTGATGTCGATCATCTCGATATCGGAAACCACACCCTTTTCTGCGCAGAAGTCGAGCATCTCCTGCGTCTCGGCGATACCGCCGATCAGCGAACCGGCGATGGTGCGGCGGCGGAAGATCAGCGCGCCGACGTTCGGCGACGGATGCGGATGCTCGGGCACGCCGACCAGGGTCATCGTGCCGTCGCGCTTCAGCAAGGCCGTGAAGGCATCGAGATCGTGGCTGGCGGCGACCGTGTTCAGGATCAGATCGAAGCTGTTGGCATGGGCTGCCATCTCGTCGGGATTGCGCGAGACGACGACCTCATCGGCGCCCAGCTCCAGCGCCGCGTCGCGCTTGCTTTCCGAAGTCGTGAAGGCAACCACGTGCGCGCCGAGAGCATGGGCGAGCTTGACGCCCATGTGGCCAAGGCCGCCGATGCCGACGATGCCGACCTTCTTGCCCGGTCCGGCATTCCAGTGACGCAGCGGCGACCAGGTGGTGATGCCGGCGCAGAGCAGCGGCGCCACGGCGGCGAGCTGTTCAGCCGGGTGGTTGATCTTCAGGACGAACTTGTCGCTGACCACGATGTTCTGCGAGTAACCGCCGAGCGTGTGACCCGGGGCATCCGCAGTCTGGCCGTTGTAAGTTCCGACGAAGCCATTGTCGCAATATTGCTCCAGGCCTTCGTCGCACGCCGAGCAATGCTGGCAGCTGTCGACCATGCAGCCGACGCCGACCGTGTCGCCGACGGCAAAGGCAGAGACTTCGCTGCCGACGGCGCTGACCGTGCCGACGATCTCGTGGCCCGGTACGCAGGGATAGAGGGTCCCTGCCCACTCGCCGCGGGCCTGGTGAAGGTCGGAATGGCAAACGCCGCAATAGGCGATGTCGATTGCGACGTCGTGCGCGCCAGGCGCGCGGCGCTCGATATCGAGCGCTACGAGCGGCGTCTTTTCGGTGACGGCTCCGAAAGCTTTCGTCATCGTTGCTGAATCCTTGATGCTGAGAGAATGTGGTGACGGTCCGCCACCAGCTCCCAATTAGTGCGCAAACGAATGCATATCATCCCCGCGCGCGTCGAACGCAGCGATGAATGAAATTCAGCTTGATCGCCCCCGGGACGGCCTAGAGCCCCATCGGGCGTATCTCCCGGATCAGGTCGATCAACAGGCGAAGTCCCGAAGGCACCTGCCGCCGACTGGAATAGTAGATGTGGAAGGCCTCGCCCATCGAGCCCCATTCCTCCAGAACGACCTGAAGCCGGCCGGCAGCCACCTCGGCGGCGATCGACGGTTCCGCCGAATAGACGAGCGCTGCGCCGCTGAGCGCCATCTGCATGCCGATCCGCGAATTGCCGATCGTCACCGGACCGGGCGCGGCGATGACGCAGGCCTCTTCGCCGCGTTCGAACTCCCAGTTGTAGATACGATCGTTGCCGAGCCTGATCCTCATGCAGCGGTGACGTTCCAGGTCCTGCGGCACTTCCGGCACGCCGAAACGCTCGAAATAGGCCGGCGATCCTGCCACGACCCAGCGCATGGTAGGGGACAGCCTCTGGACGATCATGTCCTCGGGCACCGTGCCGCCATAGCGGATGCCTGCGTCGAAACCCTGTTCGATGACGTCGACCATGCGGTTGTCGATCGAAAGGTCGATCTCGATGTCGGGATAACGGTCGATGAACGTGGGCAGGACCGGTGCCAGCAGCAGTTCGGCCGCATCTTCCGGCACATTGAGACGGATGCGCCCGGCCGGCGCGTCCCTGAAACGGTTGAGGACTTCGGCGGCATTGTCGATGGCATCGAAATGTTCGGAAATCGCATCGCGAAAGGCTTCGCCCGCGGCCGTGAGGGTTACACTGCGGTTGGTGCGGTTGAGCAGACGCACGCCGTGGCGATCCTCCAGGCCCTTAAGCGCATGGCTGAGCGCGGAGGCGCTGATGCCCAGTTCCAGGCTGGCACGGCGAAAACTGCGGTTACGCGCAATCGCCAGGAAGTAGGCGAAGTCCGCGAGATCGGAACGGCTGAATTTCATGCCGACCGTTCTTGGTCGAGCCTGCCGCCATGTCCAGCCCTGCCGTGCAGGGAAGTTGAGAGAAATTCACCTCGCAAGCGCAGTCCGGCCGGTTTCGAGGCCATCGAGACCGGCCGGACCCCTGTAGGGTTTCAGTTCTGCGGCGTGGCGGAGGCCCCTGCTCCACCCGATCGTTGTCCTGCCGCCTGCTGTTCGTCAGCGAGGCCGCCGCCCAGCGAACGGTAGAGTTCCACCAGGTTGCTGGCCTGGGTCAGGCGCGTGCCGACCAATTGCTGTTCCGCCGCGTAGGCGGTGCGCTGGGCGTCGAGCGAGGTCAGGAACGAGTCCACCCCGGCCTTGAAGCGCGCGTCGGAAAGGCGCGCGGCAACTTGGGCGGATTCGGCGCGGCTCGACTGGGCGCGGACCTGGTCGCCGATCTTGCCGCGCTGCGCCAGGGCGTCCGCCACTTCGCGGAACGCGGTCTGGATGGACTTTTCGTAAGTGGCGACGGCCGCCACTTGCGAAGCCTTGGCATAAGCCAGGTTGCCCGCCCGCTGGCCACCGTCGAACAGCGGCAGGGTCGCTCCCGGAGAGGCGGTATAAGTGAAAGTGCCGCTTTTGAAGAGGCCCGAAAGCGCCGTGCTGATCGTGCCGATGGTACCGGTGAGCGAGATCGTCGGGAAGAACGCCGCGCGGGCCGCGCCGATATTGGCGTTTTCCGCGATGAGCAGATGCTCGGCCCGAAGCACATCCGGGCGGCGCAGCAGGACATCGGACGAGACGTCCGCCGGCAGCGCATCACGCGTCACCGGGGTCGACGAGAGCCCCGTCGGCAACTGCTCCTGCGGCACCGTGGTGCCGACGAGAAGGTTCAGCGCATTCTGGTCGAGCGCCACGCTGGCTTCCAGCGCGGCAATGTCGTTCACCGCGCCCTGATAGTTGGTGTCGGCCTGCCGCACTTCGAGTTCGGACCCGACACCGATGCGGAACTGCTCGCGAGTCAGGCGAAGCGTTTCCTCGAAAGTCTTGAGCGTCTCGCGCGAGAGGCGGAGCTGCTCGTTGTCCGAGGCCATGGTCAGCCAGGCGGTGGCGATTTCCGAGATCAGGCTGATGCGGGTGGACCGCTGCGCTTCCTCGCTGGCGAAGAACTGTTCCTGCGCGGCCTTGCTCAGGTTGCGGATCCGGCCGAAG
This sequence comes from Novosphingobium sp. PhB55, assembly GCF_004368805.1. NCBI lineage: Bacteria > Pseudomonadati > Pseudomonadota > Alphaproteobacteria > Sphingomonadales > Sphingomonadaceae > Novosphingobium > Novosphingobium sp. PhB55. Next base: position 89,356 of record NZ_SODQ01000008.1, read on the forward strand.
AGATCGAGTTCGAACGCGGAAATCCCGGCGGTCGCCGAATAGATCTCCACGTCCTGGGCCCCGACGACACCCGCGCCGGTGCCGCCGCCGACGGCGCCCGCGATATTGTTGGTATACGTCGCGGTGCCGCCCGCATTCACGGTCGGGAACAGCGAGGAACGCTGGACCTTCAACTGCGCGCGGGCCTGGAGCACGTTGGCGGCCGCAATCCGCAAGTCGCGGTTGTTGGCAAGCCCGGTCTCGATGACCTGCCGCAGCCGGTCATCGAGGAAGAAATCTCGCCACCCGATACGGGTCACGTCGAGGGCATCGGTCGGGGCGACCGGATAGACACCGCCTTGCGGCAGCGCCACCGGAACCGCACCCACGGGCCGCTCATACCGCGGCGCCAGATTGCACCCTGCCAGCATCGTGGTGCCGGCGATCAGGGCGATAAGGGACTTTTTCATGTTCAGATTCCCTGCGGCTCGGTGCCGTCGGAGGAGCGGGGACCGGCTTCGGTCTCGACATGGGCCTCGGTTTCCTCGTGGCGGTCGGTCTGCCCGTGCTTGAACAGGCGGCTGACGACCACGAAGAACATCGGCACCAGGAAGATTGCGAGGATCGTGGCCGAAAGCATGCCGCCGACGACCGCACGGCCGATGGCGTTCTGACCGCCCGCGCCTGCGCCCGTCGAAACCGCCAGTGGCAGCACGCCGAACACGAAGGCCAGCGAGGTCATGAGGATCGGGCGAAGGCGAAGCCTTGCCGCCTCGATGGCTGCGCTGAAGGCATTCATGCCGGATTGCACGCGTTCCTCGGCGAATTCGACGATGAGGATCGCGTTCTTCGCGGAGACGCCGATCGTGGTGATCAGGCCGACCTGGAGGTAGATGTCGTTGTTGAGGCCGGTAAGTTTGGCGGCAAGAACGGCACCGATGACGCCGAGCGGAACCACCAGAAGCACGGCGATCGGAACCGACCAGCTTTCATAAAGCGCCGCGAGGCAGAGGAAGACGACGAAGAGCGACAGCGCATAGAGCGAGGGTGCCTGACCGCCGGACAGGCGTTCCTCGTAGGACAGTCCGGTCCATTCCAGCGAAGTGCCCGCGGGCAGCTTCTGCTGGATTTCGGCGATGGCTTCCATCGCGGCGCCGGTGCTCACGCCCTCGCCCGGTGCACCCTGCAGCTGCACGGCGGGCCGGCCGTTATAGCGGGTGAGGATGACCGGAGCCGTCTTCCACGACAGGTTGGAGAAGGAACCGAAGGGTGCCATCTGGCCGTCGCTGCTGCGAACGTAGAAGTTCTCGATCGCCTCGGGCGAGGAGCGATACTGCTCGTCCGCCTGGAGGTAGACGCGCTTGGTACGGCCGCGGTCGAGGAAGTCGTTCACATAGGCGCCGCCCCACGCGGTCGAGATTTCGCTGTTCACCGCGCTCAGGTCGAGGCCGAGCGCACCCGCCCTGTCCTGATCGATGTTGACGTCGAGCTGCGGGGCGTCGTCGAGGCTGACCGGGCGAACCTGCGCCACGCGCTTGTCCTGAGCGGCAAGGCCCAGAAGCTGGTTGCGCGCCGCGATCAGCTTATCATGGCCGATGTTGTTCTGGTCGACCAGCCACATGTCGAAGCCGGTCGCATTGCCGAGTTCCTGCACCGCCGGCGGAACCAGCGCGAAGATCATGGCATCCCGGTACTTCGAGAAGGCGCCCATGGCGCGGCCGACAATGGCCGGAGCACGGTTGTCGGCACCGCTGCGGTCTTTCCAGTCCTTCAGCTTCACGAAGGCCATGCCCGCGTTCTGGCCCTGGCCGTTGAACGAGAAGCCGCTGATGGTGAAGACGGATTCGACGTTGGCCTTCTCGTCCTTGAGGAAGTGGTCGCGCACCACGTCCAGACCGCGCTGGGTACGCGGCAGCGTGGCACCCGGAGGCGCCTGGACCAGCGCGAACATCGTGCCCTGGTCTTCCTCGGGAAGGAAGCCGCTCGGCAGGCGCCAGAAGATCAGGCCCATGGCGACCACGATCAGCAGGTAGACGAGGCCGGAACGCTTCCAGCTACGTGCCGAAGAGCGGACGCCCTTCTCGTACTTCTCCGTGCCGCGGTCGAACTTGTCGTTGAACCAGCGGAAGAAGCGCGAGAGCAGTCCGTTGCCCTCGTTCTTCGTGGGATCGTGCGGCTTGAGGATGGTGGCGCAGAGCGCGGGGGTCAGGATCAGTGCGACCATGACCGAAAGCGCCATCGACGAAACGATCGTGATCGAGAACTGGCGGTAGATGACGCCGGTGGAGCCGCCGAAGAAGGCCATCGGCAGGAACACCGCCGAAAGCACCATGCCGATGCCGATCAGCGCGCCGCTGATCTCGTCCATCGATTTTCGCGCCGCTTCCTTCGGTGTCAGGTGCTCCGTCTGGATCAATCGTTCGACGTTCTCGACCACGACGATGGCGTCATCGACCAGCAGGCCGATTGCCAGCACCATGCCGAACAGGGTGAGCGTGTTGATGGAGTAGCCCAGCGCCTGCATGACCCCGAAGGTGCCGAGCAGGACCACGGGAACCGCGATCGTGGGAATGATCGTCGCGCGCCAGTTCTGCAGGAACAGGAACATGACGAGGAAGACGAGCACGACGGCTTCGAACAGGGTGTGGACCACCTGCTCGACGGAGAGGCGAACGAACGGCGTGGAGTCGTAAGGATAGACGACCTTCACATCCTGCGGGAAGTTCTTGGCGATGCGTTCGACTTCGGCCTTCACCAGGTCGACGGTGTCGAGCGCATTGGCGCCCGATGCCAGCCTGACGCCGAAGCCCGATGCGGGCTTGCCGTTGTACTGCGTGTCGAAGCCGTAGATTTCGGCGCCGAGTTCCACCCGGGCGACATCGCGCAGGCGCACGACCGAGCCGTTCTGGCCCTGGCGAAGACGGATGTTGCCGAACTGCTCGGGCGTCTGAAGGCGGGACTGGACGGAAACGGTGGCGTTGAGTTCCTGCTCCTTCGAAGCGGGAAGCTGACCGATCTGGCCGGCGGAAACCTGCGCGTTCTGCGCCTGCACGGCCGTGCTGACATCGGCGATGGTCAGGTTGTAGCTGCGCAGCTTCAGCGGATCGACCCATATGCGCATGGCATACTGGGTGCCGAAGATCTGCAGTTCGCCAACGCCATTGATGCGGCTGACCGGATCCTGCACCTGGCTGACGATGTAGTCCGACAGGTCGTTGGCGCTATGGCTGCCGTCCTGCGAATAGATCGCCGCAACCAGCAGGAAGCTCGCCGCCGACTTGGCGACGGTGACGCCCTGGCGCTGGACTTCCTGCGGCAGCAGTGCGGTGGCTGCCTGCAGCTTGTTCTGGACCTGAACCTGGGCGATGTCGGGATCGGTGCCCTGCTCGAAAGTCAGGGTGATGGTGACATTGCCGGCCGAGGACGACTGCGCCGAGAAGTAGCGGAGCTGGTCGATGCCCTTGAGCTGCTGCTCGATGATCTGGGTGGTCGTGCGTTCCAGCGTTTCCGCGTCGGCGCCGGGATAAGTGGCGCTGATGGTGACGGTGGGCGGCGCGATCTCCGGGAACTGCGAGATCGGCAGGCTGCGGATGGCCAGTGCGCCGAACATCATCAGCACGATGGCGATGACCCATGCGAAGATGGGCCGGTCGATAAAGTAGCGTGCCATGATCGGTTACTGACCCTGTCCGGCCTGAGTTTGGCCGGCCTGAGTTTGGCCGGCCTGCGGCTGACCGCCACCCTGGCCTTGTGCGGCAGGTGCCGCGCCTGCGGGCTTGGCGGCCTGTGCGGCCACCGGCTTCACGGCGGCGCCGGGACGCAGCATCTGCGCACCGTCGAGAACCACCTTGTCGCCCGCCTTCAGGCCCGATGTCACCAGCCAGCTGCTGCCGACGGTCCGCGGCGCGGTGAGCTTGCGCATCTCCAGCTTGTTGCCGGCACCGACCACGAGAGTCGTCGGATTGCCCTTCTCGTCGCGGCTGACTGCCGATTGCGGGACCAGAATGCCGTTGCTCCGGGTGCCTTCGACCAGCTCGGCCCGGACATACATGCCGGGCAGCAGCAGGCCGCGCGGATTACCGAACTGCACACGCACCACCTGGCTGCCGGTCGAGGGATCGACCGTCACGTCAGTGAACTTCAGCGTGCCCTCTTCGGAATAGTCGCTGCCGTCTTCCAGCTTCAGGCGCACGCGGGCGGCGCCGCCGCTCTGCGAAAGGTCGCCCGAGAGCAGCTGCTGGCGCAGGCGCAGCACGTCGGCGCTGGACTGCTGGATGTCGACGAAGATGGGATCGAGGCGCTGGATGGTGGTCAGCGCGTCGGCCTGCGAGGCGGTGACGAGCGCACCGGTCGTGAAGGTCGAGCGGCCGATGCGGCCCGAGATCGGTGCGCGAATGGTCGTGCGGCCGAGATCGATCTGAGCGCTGCGCAGCGCCGCTTCCTGCGCGGCCACGTCCGCCCTCGCCTGCGCGGCACTGGCGGATGCATTCTCCGCCTCCTGCCGCGAGATCGCGTTGATCTTGACCAGTTCCCCGTAGCGGCGGGCCAGCGCAGCAGTGTTGGCGATATTGGCACGGGCACGGACGAGCGCGGCGCGCGCGCTGGCGGCCTGGGCCTCGTAAGGCGCCGGATCGATGCGATAGAGCGGCTGACCGGCGCGCACCATGTCGCCTTCCTGGAACAGGCGCTGGAGGATCAGGCCGTTGACCTGCGGGCGGACGTCTGCGGATTCGTAGGCCGTGGTACGGCCCGGAAGCTCGGAGCTGAGCGTCACCGCGCCCTCCTTCACAGTCACGACTCCGACCTCCGGGGGACCGGCAGGAGCCGGCTGCTCTCCACCGCCGCCGCACGCGGTCAGAAGCAAGGCAAGAGCCGGGGTGATCTTTTTCATGGAGCAAGCCCGCAATGAGAGTTAAAACGTGAGTGAATGTTCACTCATTGATTCGCGCGATGTGTATTGGGTCGCTAGAACGATTGCAAGGTGAGGAGGATGCAGTGAAAGATGACACAATTATGGATCGCTCGCGAGCGGCGCGTTCGGTCGCCCGCCGCGAGCATCTTCTGGACACGGCCAGAAAGCTCTTTGTGGAGCAAGGGTTCCATCGCACCGGCATGGCGCAGATCGCCCTCGCCTCCGGGATCAAGGTCGGCCAGATCTACCGGGACTTCGAGAACAAGGAGGCGATCATCGCTGCCATCTGCGAGATCAACCTTCTCGCCTGGCTGGAGGAAGACAAGCTGGAAGCTGCGGTGGCAGCCCGCGATACGGCGGCAATCCGCGCCTGGATCGAGCGCTTCTGCCTGGACGAGCCGACCCTGGAAGACCGCCGCTTGATGGCAGAACTCCTGGCAGAAGTCGGTCGTAACCCCATCATTGCCGCCATAAACCAGAAAACCGACGACCGCGTGCGGCTGCGCCTGGACGAAGCGCTTGAATCCCTCTTGCCCGGCGTGTCGCGAGAGCGCCGGTCGCTGGTCGTGGATCTCATCTTCCTGCTCTCGTGGGGGATGATGGCGATGATGGAACTGTCGCCCGACAAGAAGCATGCGCCGGTGCGGGATCACATCGTTTCGGTGCTCCGCAAGGAGTTGGCCGCCTTAAATGATTGAGGAACGGACATTCTTCCTGGCAGGCAAGTGATATTGCGTTTGTTTCGCAAGATGGTCGGTTTCAAGACCGATCATTGCGCAAACCAGTCATGATGACTGGACAGGCCGTTCGAATCGTATCATCCTCCAACGAGACGCGACCCTTCAGAAAAGTCGCTCGGAGGATGCCGATAATGATCGAGAAGAACGAGGTGGACTCAGGCGAGAAGGCGATGATCCTGTTGCAGAGCCTGATCTGCTATTTGCGTGAAAAGAATGTCCTGACGCGTGCCGATATCGAAGAGCTGCGCGACAAGGTCGAAGCGCGGATCGCCGATGCCGAGAGCCACCTGCCCTGCGCCAGTGCGCTGGCAACGGCCGCCGCCACGGAAATGCGCCAGCTCGAACAGTTCTGCGGAAAGAAGTTCGGCGGCAAGCACCGTCATCGGGTCAACTGACGCACGCGATCTTCGATCGCGTTTGGCGTCGGATGCGAAGGTGAAAAGCCAAGGCTGATGTGAAAGATGCAACTTAGGTTGCAGTCTTTGCTGAGGCCTTGAGCGCCCTTAGTTGCGCCTTACGCAAATCATCTGGCTCAGCAGGAGCAAGAATCGAGGCTCTCCTCAGACCCGATTCTTCAATCATCGTGCAGAATATCAGCGCACTTCGGCCGAGTGGTCCCGATCGGAATCAGTTTCCTGCGGACACAGCGCCTTCAAGCGCCGCATCCGCAGGTATCAGGTTCAGACCTGCTCGAGTTGAGCGGCTGCGATAGCCGTGAGATTGAGGATGCCGCGCGCGGTGACGCCCGGCGTCAGGACGTGGATGGGCTGGGAAAGGCCCATCAGCATCGGGCCGACAGTAGGCGAACTGGACGAAGCCGAGAGCGCCGTCAGCGTGATGTTCGCCGCATCGAGGTTTGGCATCACCAGCAGGTTCGCGGGTCCCTCGAACCGGGCATCCGGCACAAGGCGATCGCGAAGGGCCTGGCTGAGCGCGGCATCGGCATGCATTTCACCGTCGATCTTCAGATCCGGTGCTGCGGCCTTCACGATGTCCAGGGCGGCGCGCATCTTGCGCGCACTCGGGCTATGCGAAGCGCCGAAATTGGAGTGCGAGAGCAACGCGATGCGAGGACGCAGGCCGAAGTGCTTGAGCTGGGTGGCGCCGAGCTGCGCCATTTCGGCGATCTGCTCCGGTGTGGGATCCGGCACCATGTGCGTGTCGGTGATGAACAGCGCGCCGGCATCCAGGATCAGACCCGAAAGCGCGTAGACGCGGCTGCTGCCCGGCTCGCGGTCGATCACGCGCAGGACGTGCTCGATCTGGCCCCAATATTCGGAGCGCCCGCCGACCAGCGCCGCATCGACCCGGCCGGTGCGCAGCAGGAGCGCCGCGGTCAGTGTCGGGCGGCGATAGACATGGCGCGGGATCTCGTCCGACGGTACACCCTTGCGCGAAGCCACCGCGCGATAGGCCTCGACGAGTTCGCCCATGATCTCATGGTCGGTTTCCGGGTCGATCACTTCCACGTCGCGGTCGAGCTGGAAGCCGAGGCCGAGGCCGGGCAGCTTTTCTTCCAGGACGCGGCGGCGGGCGACGATGGTGGGACGCGCGATTTCTTCGTCGAGCACGTCCTGGATGGCGCGCAGCACGCGCTCGTCCTCGCCTTCGCCGTAGACGATGCGGCGGCCGGAGCCGCGCGCCGCCTGGAACACCGGAAGCATGAGCTGTCCGGAACGCGTGTTCTGGCGCGTCAGCTTGCGCTTGTATTCGTCGAGGTCGATGGTCTTGCGGGCGACGCCGCTGGCCATGGCCGCCCGGGCAACAGCTACCGCGATCTCGCCGATCAGGCGCGGATCGAAGGGCGTCGGGATGATATATTCGGGGCCGAACACCAGCTTGCGACCGCCGTAGGCCTGGGCAACGCTGTCATGCGCGGGCAAGCGGGCGAGTGCAGCGATAGCCTCTGCCGCAGCCGCCTTCATCTCTTCGTTGATCGCCGTCGCGCCCACGTCCAGCGCGCCGCGGAAGATGTAGGGGAAGCACAGGACGTTGTTGACCTGGTTCGGATAGTCCGAGCGGCCGGTGGCGATGATCGCATCCGGGCGAACTTCGCGGGCGATTTCGGGCCGGATTTCGGGCTCGGGATTGGCGAGCGCGAAGATCAGCGGGTTCGGCGCCATCAGCGGCAGCCATTCCGGCTTGAGCACGCCCGGCGCCGAAAGGCCGAGGAAGAGGTTCGCGCCGGGCAGAACTTCCGGCAGCGACCGCGCATTGGTCTCACGCGCGTAACGCGCCATGTTCGGCAACATGCCCTCGCGGCCCGAGTGGATGACGCCGTCCTTGTCGGTCAGCGTCACGTTCTCGATCTGGAGGCCCATCGAAACCAGCAGGTCGACGCAGGCCAGCGCTGCCGCGCCCGCGCCCGAGGTGACCAGCTTGGCTTCAGCCAGGGTCTTGCCCTGAAGCACCAGCGCATTGCGCACCGCGGCGGCGACGACGATGGCCGTGCCGTGCTGGTCGTCATGGAACACCGGGATGTTCATGCGTTCCTTGAGCCGCGCCTCGATGGCGAAGCATTCGGGAGCCTTGATGTCTTCGAGGTTGATACCGCCGAAGGTCGGTTCCAGCAGGGCCACCGCTTCGACGAACTTGTCCGGATCGGTGGTGTCCACTTCCAGGTCGAACACGTCGATGTCGGCGAATTTCTTGAAGAGGACGGCCTTGCCCTCCATCACCGGCTTCGAGGCCAGCGCACCGATTGCGCCCAGGCCGAGCACTGCGGTGCCGTTGGAGATCACGGCCACCAGGTTGCCGCGCGCGGTATAGTCCATCGCCTTGTCGGGATCGGCAGCGATCTCGACGCAGGGTGCGGCGACCCCCGGCGAATAGGCCAGCGCCAGGTCGCGCTGGTTTACCATGCGCTTGGTCGGCTCGATACGGAGCTTACCCGGCTGCGGATGGAGGTGGTAGTCGAGGGCGGCGCGGCGGAGATTGTCGTCCATGGCGGCCCTCATAGGCAAAGGATTCGCGCTTGCCTATGCCTTCCGGACCAGCATCTTTTCCTCTTCTTCCAGAAGCATCCTTATACAATGGACGGCGCGGCGGCCCGGTCTTCGCGAAGATGTGCCGCGTGCACGGGGGTTTTACCGCCCCATCCCCTGGCTATCCCGCGGTTTTGCCGATCTTATCCACAGAGCATTTTTGACCGTTCGCGGCACCCCCTGGGCCACGCATAACAAGCCGAAGCCCGCAGGAAACCTGGATCCTTCAGCCTCCCAAAGGTCAGACGGGCCGGAATTCTGACTGTCATCAGAATGACTTGTTCACTTCGGTGCAAGGCCCTGGCCTCCACTCGGTGGCTGCCCGGAAGAGGGCCGGGGAAGAAAGATACTGGAGTTTGAATATGCGTATTGCACTTGTTTCGCTCGCCGCGGTTGCCGCCGTCGCTGCCGCCTCGCCCGCTTTCGCGAACGAGGCCCGCGTGGAAGCGCGCACCGGCGTGATCTGGGACGGTAGCGACAGCGATGCAGTGGCTGGCGTCGCTGCCGGTTACGACTACGATCTCGGCGAAAAGTTCTTCGTGGGCGTGGAAGGTTCGGCCGACAAGGTGCTGACCGACAACACCCGCGTCTCGTGGGGCGTCGGCGGCCGCGCCGGTGTGAAGGTCACGCCTTCGACCAAGCTCTATGCCGCCTCGACCTGGCAGTCGAAGTTCACCAAGTACGGCAACAGCGCCGTCGGCGTGGGCGGCGGCCTGCAGCAGGACCTGAACGACAAGTTCTACGGCAAGGTCGAATACAAGCACCTGCTCGTCGGCGACAACACGCCGGATGCGGATGTCGGCCTGGTCGGCGTCGGCATGAAGTTCTGATCTGAGGCCTTCGTCCGGCCGGCATCACGGCCAGCCACCGGGAAGGCCGGACGAGGACGAGGAAAAGGCGGCTCGCGAGAGCCGCCTTTTTTGCGTTACGGCCGTGTCGGGGCTGCCGAAGACGGTCATTTTCATCCAATCCCCATTCCGCAACCGCTTCTGTTTCTATATCAAATCGGGGTGGGTGGGATTTTCGGATCACCAGACAGGAACACGGACATGACGGACATTGCACTGGGATTTGCAATCCTCGCCGCCGCGAGCCTGCCCGCCTTGACCGATGGCGAGGACCCCGCAGCACTTACCGGGCGCGCCGCCGTGGAACGGCTTGCAGGCAACACGCTGGAAGAAGACGATTCCCAGCTTCCGGGCGAGCACGTCATTTTCCTCAAGCCCGGCGGCATCGCCCGCATGCGCGAGCATGGCCAGGGTCACAGGGTGATGCAGCAGCGCTGGGCGATCAGCCCCGAAGGACTGCTCTGCGTTTCCGAGCGCCGCGCAAAGGATGTGGGCGGCCCGGAAAACCGGGACAGCGAATGCGCCAGCATCTCCATCAGCGGCGACCGCGTGGAGATGAGCGTGCCGGACCTCGACGAACCGCTCACTGCCCGCCTGCTTCCCGGAAACCCCTACAAGCTTTGAGCCCCGCCCTGCCCTATGCGGCCCGCAGGTCGAAAGCGCGCCGCGATTCCTCCACTTCGTCGAGGTTGTCGAGAGTCCAGCGGTAGAGCGCCTTGAATGGTGCATGGAGCGATTGGCCCAAGGCCGTGATCTCGTACTCCACGCCGACCGGCGAAGTCGGGATCACCCGGCGGGAAAGCAGGCCGTTGCGCTCCAGTTTGCGCAGGCACTGGGTGAGCGCCTTCTGCGTCACGCCCTCCATGTGCCGCTTGATGGCGTTGAAACGCATCGGCCCGGGAACGAGCACGGTCAGCACCATCATCGACCACTTGTCCGCGATCTGGTCGAACAGTTGCCGGCTCGGGCAGCCGATGTCGAAATGCTGGCATTCGGGCAAGCGGTATCCTCCAGTATACCTAGGCGATTAAAGGTGCCTCATTGACGCTAGGTTTCCAGTTTATACCTAAGGGCCTTCCTGTTTCAATGGAGACCTGCCTGCATGTCGGCATCCAATACCGAAGTCCTGTTCCGCCCCTTCAGCATCCGTTCGCTCGACCTGCCGAACCGGATCGTCATGGCGCCGATGACGCGCGGATTTGCGCCAGAGGGCATTCCCGGTGCTCCGCAAGCGGCTTATTATCAGCGCCGCGCTGAAGGCGGCGTGGGGCTGATCCTTTCGGAAGGCACGGTGATCGACCGCCCCGCCTCTCGCAACATGGCTGGTATTCCGCTGTTCCACGGCGAAGAAGCGCTTGAGGGTTGGAAAAGCGTGATCGGCGCGGTCCATGCCGCCGGTGGCAAGATGGGCCCGCAGATCTGGCACACCGGCTCCACGGTGGGGCCGGATGGCTGGGATCCGGGCGTGCCGGTCGAGAGCCCTTCCGGGTTGCTGGCGCCGGGTCAGCCGCGTGGTTCGGCCATGAGCGAAGAAGACATTGCCGATGCCGTCTCCGCCTTCGCCCGCGCGGCAGCGGCTTCGAAGCGCCTCGGCTTCGACACGGTCGAGATCCATGGCGCGCACGGCTACCTGATCGACCAGTTCTTCTGGTCCGGCACCAACGAGCGTGCGGACCGCTACGGCGGCGCCACGATCCGCGAACGATCGCGCTTTGCCGGTGAGGTCGTCTCCGCCGTGCGCGAGGCCGTCGGGTCCGACTACCCTATCATCCTGCGCCTCAGCCAGTGGAAGCAGCAGGACTATCTCGCCCGTCTGGCAGCGACGCCCGATCTCATGGCCGATTGGCTGCAGCCGCTGGTCGATGCCGGGGTGGACGTGCTCCACTGCTCGCAGCGCCGTTTCTGGGAGCCGGAATTCGCCGAAATCGACGGCGAAAAAGGCCTGAACTTCGCGGGCTGGGCAAAGAAGCTCACGGGCGCGGCCACGATCAGCGTCGGCTCGGTGGGCCTTTCCGGCGAATTCCTGGCTGCCTTCGGCGGCGAAAGCTCGACCTCCACGGCGCTGGACGATCTGGTCGAGCGCATGGAGCGCGACGAGTTCGACCTGATCGCCGTCGGCCGCGCGCTGATCGCCGATCCGGACTGGGTCAGCAAGATCGGCAAGGGCGAATCCGGCAAGCTCAAGGGCTTCGACGCCGCCACTCTGGGCGAACTCGTCTGACACTGCGACGGGGAGCGCTTCGGGGATGTCTCCCCGCAGCGCTCCTCATCACCCTGCCGCCGTCTCCCGCGCGAGGCGCAGGCCGAGCAGCGCGGCAGCCAGCGAGGCAAAACCGAGCACGCCGATCAATTCCGGCACGTCGAGCCCCGCTGCCAGCAGCCCCGTCATCGCCAGCACGACCCCGACCGTCACCGCGGCATTGACGATGTTGTTGGCGGCAATGATGCGGGAGCGTTCCTCTGCGGCGCTGTACATTTGCAGGATCGCGTAGAGCGGCACGATGAACATGCCGCCCGAAAAGGCCACCAGCACCAGGTCTGCCAGAATGCGCGCCGCGCCGGGGTTTGCCAGGAACTGACGGAACGAAGCCTCCTGCGCGGCGGGGATGAAACCGCTGGTGGAGAGCCAGAGGTCGATCAGGCCGATCGCCAGCCCCAATGCCGAGATCGGCACATATCGCGCCGAGACTTCGCCGCCCAGCAGCTTGTTGACCGCCAGCGAGCCCAGCGCGATCGTCACCGAAAAGATCACCAGGAACACCGTCGCCACTTCCTGCCGGGCCGCCAGGGTACCACTCACCAGCGGCGCGAATTCCGACACGAGTACGGCGCCTGCCGCGAAGAACCAGCTTATGCCCAGGACCGAGAGCCAGACGGCCCGGCCGCTGCGCGCGGTTCGCAGCACTTCCATCGTCCCGCGCCAGAGGTTCCAGTCGACCGGATGCTCGCCGCGAACCGGCGGCGCCGGCGGGATGGCGCGAGCGGCAAGGTAGCCGAGAAATGCAATGCCCATGGCGGCCAGGCCCGCTTCCCGGGCCGGGATCACGCCGGCCAGGAGCTGCCCGCCAAGGATCGCCAGGAATGTTCCCGCCTCGATCAGGCCGGTGCCGCCCATGATCTCGTGCGTGGCAAGATGCTGCGGCAGGATCGAATACTTCACCGGTCCGAAGAGCGTGGAATGAAGCCCCATCAGGAACAGCGCCGTCATCAGCACGGGGATCGACTGAAGCCAGAACCCACTCAGGCCCACGGCCATGATCGCGATTTCGGCCAGCTTGATCCAGCGGACAAGTCGCGCCTTGTCGATCCGGTCGGCAAGTTGTCCGGCGAGGGCGGAGAACAGGAAATAGGGTGCGATGAACACCCCGCTGGCGATGGCCGCCAGCATTCCCGCCTTGTCGGCCTCACCGGCGAAGATCACGAAATTCGCCAGGAACAGCATGGCGAATTTCAGCAGGTTGTCGTTGAAGGCGCCCAGAAACTGGACGACGAACATCGGCGCGAACCGCCGCTTCGCCAGCAGCGAAAGATCAGGTGCGGACATGGCGAACTCCCCCCATGGAGAGTTCGTTAGCGGCATTTGCGAAAATGCCCGAGAGCTTTTCGCGTCCTATCGGCTCAAAACGGGCTGTCCCCGATCAGGCTGCCTGGCGCTGGAGCCAGTTCCGCAGCAGGAAGTTCACCTGCTCGGGATGTTCCAGCGCCGCCATATGGCCGCAGGCGCCGATCATGTGGAAGCTGGAGCCTTCGATCCGCGAATGGATCTCACGGGCGTGATCGGGCGGGGTGATGCGGTCCCCCTCGCCTACCACGATCATGGTCGGAACGCGGATGGCTCCCAGGCTGTCCAGCGAATCCGGACGCGTCATGATCGCATGCTGCTGGCGAATGAAGGCATCACCGCCGACGCGCGAGGCCATGCCGCGCATCTCGTCGGCAACCGGGCCGACGGTGTTGTCCGCATGGACCAGATCACCCAGCAGGCGGTGCGTGATGCCCACGAACTTGCCGCGGCGCAGGGACTCGATGCCGGCCTTGCGCTGCCGGCTGCGTTCGGGCGTATCGCCGCGAGCGCTGGAATTGATGAGAGCCAGGCGCGAAACGCGCTCGGGCGCCCGGCGCATGATCTCCAGCGCGACGTAGCCGCCCATCGAGAGACCCGCCAGTGAGAAACGGCGCGGCGCGGCGGCCAGGGTGCGCTCGGCCATGGCGCCGATCGTGTCGTCGAGGGTAAGATCGGCGATCATCGGCGCAGCGACATCGGCTAGCGCATGGACCTGTCGGCGCCAAAGCGACTGGTCGCAGAGCAGGCCGGGCAGGAACACCACGGGCTCCAGAGCCAGCACATGGTCGGCGCTGGCGCGGTTCCATGCGGTCTGCCCCGGCGCGGAATGCGCCTCGGTCGTGAACTCTGCGGTGTCGGTTGCCAAACTAGCCATTTCAAATCTCCTGAGGCCGAAATGGGCTTGTGCGCTCCATCTGTCCAATTCATGATGATGGCGATCTCGATATGTTTTAGGTATGAGGCGAAGACGGCAGATGGAACTCAGGCACATCCGGTATTTTCTGGCCGTGGCTGAGGAACGCCACTTTACGCGCGCCGCCCAGCGCCTGGGGATCGGGCAGCCGCCGCTCAGCCATCAGATCAAAGATCTGGAACGCGAAGTGGGCACACCCCTTTTCCACCGTATCCCGCAAGGCGCGGAATTGACCGAGGCCGGGCGGGCCTTCGAAGCCGGGGTGCGCCAGATCCCCGGTCTCGTCGGAGAGGCCGTCGTTGCCGCCCAGCGCGCCGCCGCCGGTGAAACCGGCCGCATTCGGGTGGGTTTCACCGGCTCGGCCGCGTTCAACCCCCGCGTTCCTCAGGCAATCCGCATCTATCGCCGCCGCTTCCCCGACGTCGAACTGAGCCTGGCCGAGCACAATTCCATCGGCCTGGTGGAAGGTCTGAAGAACGGTTCGCTCGATGCAGCTTTCCTGCGTCCCGACGCCGTGGACAAGCAGGGGCTGCGCCTCTTCCACCTGGCCGACGAGCCGCTGATTGCCGCCCTCGCCTCGGCGCGAATGCCGCATGGCGAGCCGATCCGGCTGGAGCAGCTTGCCGAAGACGCCTTCATCCTCACGCCCCGCGCCCTCGGACCCACCTTGTTCGACGCCACGCTGGAGGCCTGCCGCCGCGCCGGGTTCGAAGCGATACTGGGCCAGTCGGCACCGCAGGTCGCTTCGGTTCTGGCCCTCGTCGCGGCCGAACTGGGTGTGGCGCTTGTGCCGGAATCCATGCGCGACGCCTCGTTCAGGGGCGTGACGTATCACGACCTCACAGGCAACACACCCAAAGTCGCGCTGGCCCTGGCAACGCGAAACGACGAGCAGGCGGCAACCGTGGCGGCTTTCGTGGCGGAAGCGCGCTTCCCCTCGGAAGCCGAGCCCGGATGAGACGCCGCGCCAGGCCGAAATGGCGCCGGGCGGAAACCCGCGGTCAGGCAAGTTACCCATTTACAGGATGCTAACCATATTCCACTAGCCATGCGCGATGCCCCGTTCGTTCCCCAGACGACTTCGCCTGCCGCTGCGCGAGGCCGTTCTGACAGCCACGACTTATTTCGTCTGCGCGGCCATCGCCCTGCAGCTGACGCGTTTCGACGCGGGCATCGCCATCGTGTGGCTTGCAGGGCCGATCCTTTTCGCAAGGCTGAGCAGCACGCCGCGCTGGCGCTGGGCGGGCATCGCGCTGGCATGCGCGCCGGTCGGGTTCTGCGCCTCCATGCTTTTCGGCTTCCACGGCCTGGTGGCCGTGCCGCTCTCCCTGCTCTGCATTGCCGAGGCGGTCTCCGCCGCCTGGCTGGTACGCCGGCTTTATCCGCGTTTCGGCAGGTTCCAGTCGCTGCCCGAAGTCGGCATGTTCCTGCTTGTCGCAGGGCTGCTGGTCCCGGCGGCAGCAGCTTTCGGCGCGGCCCTATGCGCCCATGCGGCAAGCGGCATCCCCTATTGGAAAGCCTGGCTCGACTGGTATGCCGGCCATGCTCTCGGCTTCGTGACTTTCGCACCGCCGGTGCTTCTGTCCCTGCGCGGCGAAACCCGCCAATGGATCGCCGCAGCCGGAAGCAAGCGGGTGGGCGAAGCGGCCATACTGCTCGGACTGGTGGTGGCGGCCTCGCTGATCACCTTCGGTCAGAACGTGATACCGCTGGTCATCATTCCCTTCGTGCCGATGGTCGCGGCCACTCTGCGACTGGGGCGGTTCGGTGCGATTTCCTCCATCGTCATCCTGGTGAGCATCGGCCTGTCGTTCTCCCTGGCAGGACGCGGGCCGACGACCCTGCTTCATGGTCCGATGGCCATGAAGCTGCAGGTCTTGCAGATCTACTTCGCCTCCATCGTGCTTATCATCCTGCCGCTGGCCGCCGAACTGCGCTCGCGCCGCCGCCTGGTGGACCGCCTGCATGCCGCCGAGGCGCTGCACCGCGCGGTGCTCGACCGCATGAGCGACATCGTCGTGCGCGTGAGCGCGGACGGTACGGTGCGCTACGCCTCGCCTTCGGCCAGGCAGGTCACCGGCTATGCGCCTGCCGAACTGGTGGGAAGCTCGATGTTCAAGCTCATCCTGCCGGACGACGTGCCCACCATCCTCGAAGCACGCAGCCGCGCACTGGCCGACCCTGACCAGACGGCGATCCTCGAATATCGGGTCTGCTGCAAGAACGGCGACATCGTCTGGGTGGAAAGCCATATCCGCGGCATCCTCGACGAGGACGGGCAGACTTCGGGCACCGTCAGCATCATCCGCGAGATAACGCGCCGGCGGCAGCTGGTGGAAAGCCTCACCGCTCAGGCCATGACCGACCACCTGACCGGCGCCTGCAACCGCCGCGCCTTCGACGAGGCGCTTCTCGCCGTGCTCGGCCAGTCCCTTGCGGAACCCGCTGCCGACGAAGCCCCGGCGGGATGCCTGGCACTGTTCGATCTCGACCACTTCAAGCGCATCAACGACCGCCACGGCCATGCCACCGGAGACGATGTGCTGGTGCGCTTCGTCTCGATCCTGCGCGGCGCGGTTCGCGAGGGCGATCTCGTGGCCCGCCTTGGCGGTGAGGAATTTGCCGTATTGCTGGCCGGTCTCGGCGTCGACCAGGCCCATCTGGTCTGCGAGCGGATCCGCATGCGGTTCGAGGAAACGACGATCCGCGATCCCCTCGGCAACGCCGTGGAAGCGACCGTAAGCGTGGGAATTGCGCTGATCGTGCGGGGCGAGGAGAGCCGCACGATCATGACCCAGGCCGACGACGCGCTCTACCGGGCCAAGCAGGGCGGCCGCAATCGGACGGGCCTGCCGCTCCCCGCCGACCCCGAGGAGCGGCGCAGCGCCTGATCGCAACCGCACCGCATCAACTGTGGCTCTTCATGCGCTAGGCTCTTGCGCCGAACCGTTGTCGCCTTCACAATGCTGCAATGCAAAATCTACCGAATACCGAACTGGCTTCTACACGCGCATGATCGATACCCGTCTCTCTCTCATGGAAGCGATCTCGTTTCGCCGCACCGTCAATGCCCGCTATAACGGCGGCATCATCAAGCTCGCCCCGCATTTGATGTTCGAGCGCCACGGAGACCTCTTCGTCAGCGCGCTGAACCTGAGCAAGGCATGGCGCTCGCCCGAAGAACGCCGCCTCGGCCAGTTCAAGCTCGCCGGCCTGGAAGTGACCGAACTCCTCGAAGAGGTGTTCGAACCGCTCCCCGATTTCGAGCCTGCGGCGCCGCGAAGCGACGACACGCTGCTGCTGACGGTCTGATCGTCCGCCTGCGCTTTCAAATGACCGATGTCTGATCTCTTCGCAGGTTCCGGGCCGGCCGGCAGGATGCCGCTTGCCGCCCTGCTCCGCCCCGCCTCGCTGGACGATGTGATCGGCCAGGGCCATGTGGTGGGCGAAGGCTCGATCCTGCGGCGGCGCGTGAAGGCGGGAGCGCTGGGCAGCGTGATCCTTTACGGGCCGCCCGGCATCGGCAAGACCTCGATTGCGCGGGCCGTGGGCGCCATGCTGGGCAAGACCTTCCGCCCGCTCAATGCCACGCGCGCCGGAGTCGCGGAAATCCGCAAGCTGGCGGATGAAGCGCGCGTCCATCCCCTGCTGATCTTCGTGGACGAAGTGCAGCGCTTTACCGCCACCCAGACCGACGACCTGCTGGCGATCTGCGAAGACGGCATCGCCGACTTCATCGGCGCGACCACCGGCAATCCTTATCATGTCCTCACGCCGGCGCTGGTCTCCCGCTCGACCATCCTCAAGCTGGAACCGCTCTCCATAGAGGACATGGAAAAGGTGGTGCGCCGGGGGATCGAGCACCTCCACGCCGAGGGCGCTGCCATCGCCATGACGCCCGAGCAGGTACGCATGGTCGCGGGGCGGTCCGGCGGTGATGCCCGCCGTGCGCTGACGACCCTCGAAAGTCTGGCACTCGGGCATGGCGACGCGGCGTTCGAAGTTACCGATGCCATGCTGGAAGAGGCCTACGCCGCCGCTACGGTAAACCACGACCGGTCGGGTGATGCCCACTACGATGTCGTTTCGGCTTTCGTGAAGTCCATGCGGGGCTCGGATGCGGATGCCACGCTGTACTGGTTGGCGCGCCTGGTCCACGGCGGCGAGGATCCCCGCTACATAGCGCGGCGGATCATGATCCACGCCTCCGAAGACGTGGGCCTGGCCGACAACACCGCTTTGCAGACAGCCGTGGCAGCGCTCCACGCCGTCGAGAAGATCGGCTATCCCGAGGCCCAGATCGTCCTGGCCCATGCAGCCTTGCACGTCGCCCGCGCGCCGAAATCGGCTTCCGCATCACGCGGCATCTCGGCCGCATTGCAATTCGTGGCCGGGCAGCCGCCCGCGCAAGTGCCGCTGCACTTGCGCGATGCCCATTACAAGGGCGCCAGCCAGCTCGGCCACGTCGGATATATCTGGCCTCACGACGATCCGCGCGGCTGGGTGGATCAGGTCTATTCGCCCATGCCCAAAGGCTCTCTCTACCGCAGCGAGGCACGCGAAAGCGGCACGTTCGAGCGCCGCGCAGACGAGCACTGGCGCCGCGTCACCGGCGCCGAGCAGCCCCGACGCGAGCCCGGGTGACCGGGCCTAGCTGCGCCGGAACACGGGCGGACGCTTTTCGAAGAAGGCGGTGAAGGACTCGCGCGCCTCGGGCGATTGCAGCGCCTCTCGGAAGATCCGCGCCTCTTCCTCGATCCGGGCCGAAATGAGCGCCGGATCGCCTTTCATCAACCGGCGCGTCGCCAGCAGGGCCTCCGGCGGCTTGGCCATGAGTGCCGACGCCTTGGCGCGTGCATGGCCGAGCAAGGCGTCTGCCGGCACGACCGCCGTGACCAGGCCCGCACGCTCCGCACCTTGCGCATCCAGCGGTTCGCCCAGCAGCAGCATGGCCGCCGCCTTGGCATGGCCCAGGGTGGCAGGCGCGAGCAGGCTGGATGCCGCTTCCGGCACGATACCCAGGTTCACGAAGGGCATGACGAAGGCGGCATCGGGAGCGGCATAGACGAGGTCGCAGTGAAACAGCATCGTCGTGCCGACACCCACGGCCAGCCCCTGCACGGCCGCAACCAGTGGCTTTTCGAACACCGCGATTGCCCGGATGAAATCGAGCGCGGCCTCGGCGCCATCCGGTCCGGACATGAAATCGGCAAGGTCGTTCCCGGCGCAGAAGGCATCTCCCTGCCCGCCGACCAGCACCACACCAATGTCCGTCCGCGCCGACGCGGAAGCCAGAGCGGCCGTCATCGCGCGGTACATCGGCGCGGTGAGGGCATTCTTCTTTTCGGGCCGATCGATCAGGATTTCGAGAACGCCGCCGCTATCGATCACCAGGATGCCTTCACTCATGCCTCTCTCCAACACCTGCCCGAATTCCATGCAGGTGGCCAAGCTCTAGCCGATTACCGCCAAGCCTCAAGCCTGCGCGAACCCGTCCTGCCTTCGAAGTCGCGCATGGATTTTGTTAAGCACGTTTATCGACATTCAAAAGATTCACCCGCAATTCAAATGTTGATTGCAACTTGTGAATGGCCCTAGACTTGAGCGCGAGGAGGGCGTCATTTACCGCAGCGCCGCCGTGACCAGGGGATTTGACGCCGATGCCTTCAACCATCTGTTCCTCTATTGGCGCGCTGGCCGTGCTGCTGGCCGCCGGCATTGCTGCGCCGGCCCTCGCCCAGCCTTCCCCGGCCGTTTCGCCCATGGCTGCTGTCCCCTCCGTGGACGTTCCCGAGGGCTTCACCCTCGCGGCGGATGGCACCACGCTTGTCCACACCGCCAGTGGGCTGCGTTTCCCGGCAGAATTCCAAGGTTTCAAACGGCTTAGCGAGAAGGCCTACGACCCAAGCGGAGAATATGTCGCCATCGGCTATGACCGGCAGATCGGTAGCGGAAGCGACAAGATTGCCGTGCGCATGGCGATCCTCCATATCGACGATATGTCTGCGCGCGATCATTACATGATCATGCGCCAGGCCGCGATGGCGCACTTCGCTGCCCCCGCCATCGTCTCGGAAGGTCCCACCAAGATCCCGACCAACCGCAAGCTGGACGCCTATCGCGGCACGTTCAGCGGTTATCGAGACAACCAGCCCTGGCTGTTCAGCTTGACCACGGTGAACTACGGCTATTGGAGCGGGCGGATGACGGCCGCTTTCCCCAAGAGCCAGTCGGCCGAAGCCGAGAAATACCTCGGCCTGCTGCTGGGAGAAGTGCGATCCCAGAAACCGATGGCACCGAAGAACTGATCTCAGGTCTTTTCTTCGAGGTGACATCAAACCGTTGAAATTGCTGAAAACATGGTGCAATTCCCGGTGATGAATCGTTTTGCCCTGCTCATTGCCGCGCTGGCCGCACCTTCCCACGCTGCGGCGCAGACGCCGGACTTCCTTGCCGCCGCCCTTTGTGAACCGCCCTATTCCACCGGCAATGCCATCGACCTTTACGAAGCGGCGGAAAAGCTTGCCAAGCCCGACACTTCTTCGCTCGGCGCCGCGATCTATCATTTGCCTGCGCCGATTGAGCGGGACGGCTTCAAGACGCAGGATGTCGTTTTTGCCGGGATGTCGGTCGGCGTGCTGCTGGAGGGCGCCGTGGCGGCGGAACTGGGCAAGCGGTACGCTCTGTCGGCCGAGAAGAGCCACCTTTTCGGCGCCTCCACGACTGGCTTTGCGCGGGTTCTGCCTGAAGAACAGCAGGGCATGAAAGACCTGGGCCTGATCTCCATCGTGGCGCGGGAGGGTCCGGCGATGCCGGGCAAGACGCTGCTGGCCTGCGAATTCGTATCCAATGAAGACCGCGCGGCGCTGGAAGCCTACGACCAAGGGAGACCCTAACCCTGGCCCCCGGCCAGTAAGGGCACGGATCCGCCGAAGCTGCCGGGCAGCTTGTCGCAAGCCGGACCCTCACCGAAAGTCGCCAGGAGGACAGCGGTTCGGCGCGATGCTAAGGGGCCGCCATGCGCGCCATCCACCATATCGCCATCATCGGATCGGACTACCAACGCTCCAGAGCGTTCTATCACGAGACGCTGGGCCTGCCGATCATCCGCGAGATCTTTCGCGAGGAGCGGGCCTCCTGGAAATGCGACCTCGACGCGGGCAACGCCCAGATCGAACTGTTCTCCTTCCCCAAGCCGCCCCCACGTCCGTCGCGGCCGGAAGCCTGCGGGCTGCGCCATCTTTCCTTCGCCGTAGCCGACCTCGATGCCGAAGTGACCAGGCTAGAAGTCAGGGGCGTGGCCTGCGAACCGATCCGTATCGATCCTTACACGGACAAGCGCTTTACATTCTTTACCGACCCCGACGGGCTTCCGCTCGAACTTTACGAGGTCGATCCGGTTGGATAGCGAAGGATGATCGTGTTTTAAAACAGTGACTTGTTGTTGATAGTGAGGACGAGAACTTACATGAACCGGCTTGGTTTGACGGCATGGCTCTGTATGGCGGGCCTGCTGCCGGCACCCGCTTATGCCGCCCCCGAAAAGGTCATCCGGACCGTAGACCTGGCTGCTCCTTTCGAAGCGCGCTCACCCTGGCAATTGATCGTAAGGCAGGGCAGCGAGGAGGAAGACCCTTCCGGCGAAATGGCCCCCGGACCCATCACAGCCTGTATCTCCCGGGATCGGGGGCGTTCTTGCCATCCCGCGACTTCTTCGGCCTTGCGGCTTCCTGCTGGAGACGACGCGTTCTCCGTCCCGCACTATCTCCAACGTGCGGACGTGGTCCGGCCGGGCAGCGGACATCCGCTGCTGCTGGTCCAGTTCGCAAGTTTCCACGCCGGCAACAACGACCAGCGCATCGGCCTGCAACTCTACGCCTATGACCGGGTGAAAGACGATTTCGCCCTGGTATTTGCGCGGAGAACCGGCCGGAACAACAATCAGGAGCTGCGCTATGTCGAGGCGGGACCGCTGCAGGGTGCCGTGATCGCTGCCGAGCCTACCGGCGATGCACCCTATGCCTACTGGATCACCGTCGATCGCCCCTCCCCGCAAGGCCCCTATCGGCAGGTCCTGCGGTTCCGCAGTGCGACGACCTATGGGGATGGCAATCCTCTCGCGGTCATAGATGCCGAAATGCCGAACATCTACAATCGGCTCGGCCTGTGGCGCGCGGGCCAAGCTCTGCCGCTGCCCGCCTCGGGGTGCCCGCAGCCTCGTCTCGTGAAAATGGCACTCTGGTGCAGATAGCAGCCGCAGGCGATTGATTTGCTTGCGGCAACTGGCAAGAGGCTCCGGTTGCTGTATGGAGTGCACCATGCGTTATCCGACTCTTGCCGCCTCGCTCTTCGCTGCCCTCGGCGCCGCCCTCACCCCCACTGCGCCGGCCATGGCCTGGGGCGCGATTGGGCACCGCATCACCGGCGCCATCGCGGACGAGAACCTGAGCGGCGTCGCCCGGGCTCAAGTGCGCCTCCTGCTCGGCAACGAAGACCTGGCCGAAGCAGCGACCTGGCCGGACGACATGAAGTCCGACCCTTCCGATTTCTGGCAGAAGAAGGCCAGTCCCTGGCACTATGTCACCGTGCGCGAAGGCGATGCCTACAAGGCTTCCGACGCGCCGCCGGAAGGCGATGCGCTCACTGCCCTGCCCCGCTTCACCGCCACCTTGCGCGATCCGAAGGCATCGATCGAGGACAAGCGCCTGGCCCTGCGCTTCATCGTCCACATCATCGGCGATCTGCACCAGCCTCTCCATGTCGGCGGCGGCACGGATCGCGGGGGCAATGACTTCAAGGTGACGTGGTTCGGCAAGGAAACCAACCTGCACTCGGTGTGGGATTCCGGGATGATCGAACAGCGCTCGCTGTCCTACTCCGAATATGCGCACTGGCTGTCGCGCAAGATCACGCCCGAGCAGGTCGTGGCCTGGAACGTCCGCGACCCGCAAGTCTGGACCTCGGAGAGCATCGCCCTGCGCAAGACGATCTATCCGAAGCAGCCCTCCATTTCCTGGGACTATGCATATCAGCACCGCGCCGAAATCGATGACCGCCTCGAACGCGCGGGTGTCCGTATCGCGGCCTACCTGAACTGGATCTTCGATCAGGAAGCGCCCGCCGCAAAGTGACGGGCGGGGCCAATGAGTCGCGGACACCGAAACCTGGGGACACCATGAGCTTTTGCGAAACGATCTGGGCCGATGTGGCGCCCCTGCGCCGTGCGATCCTGGCTCATCCGTTCCTGGACGAGCTGGCCGAGGGCACGCTCGCGCCCGAGAGCTTCCGCCACTACGTCGTACAGGATAGCCTCTACCTTGCCGAATATGCCCGCGTGCTGGCAATCGCCGCGGCCCGCGCGCCCACGGCGGCAGGTCGACTGGAATTCTCGGATGGCGCCAAAGTGGCCGTTCAGGTCGAGGAAGCGCTGCACCAGGCCTTCTTCGCCCAGTTCGGCGTGACGGCGGAAACGGCGGCAGGTAGCGAGGCTTCGCCCGCGTGCCTGGGCTATACCGGCTACCTCGCAAGCCTGGCCGCGACCCGCAGCTACGAAGAACTGATCGCCGGAATCCTGCCCTGTTTCTGGGTCTATTGGGAAGTCGGCTGCGCGATCAAGCCGCGCGCGGCCTCTCCCAATCCCTATGCCGCCTGGATCGACACATATGCCGCGCCCTCGTTCGGAGAGGCGACCGACCGCGTGTGCAGGCTGGTGGATGAAGCCGCAGCACATGCCTCGCCCGCGATCCGAAAGGCCATGGCAACGGCCTTCCGCAACGCTACGCGCTTTGAATGGATGTTCTGGGATTCCGCCCACCGCCTGGAGCAGTGGCCGATCTAGGCCTTCCCGTCGCCGGGCTTCAAACGGCTCAGGCGGATTCCGCGGCCACCCATTCGTCGAGATCCGGCGACTGCCCGATGAGCGCAAGGCCATGCGCGATCGAGGTCAATTCGTTGCCAGTGGCGATGCGGCCATCCCCGAAACGCTGCTCGAACAGAGCGCGCACCGCGGGAATGAGCGAGGAGCCGCCGGTCAGGAAAACGTGGTCGATCTCATCGGCGCGCAGCCCGGCCTGAGCCAGAGCACCATCGACCGTCTCGCCGATGCGCTGGAGATCCGGCGCGATCCAGCTTTCGAATTCCTGGCGGCTGACATCGGCCGAGATGGTCAGTGCCTCGCTCTCGAAGTGGAAAGCACCGTGGTCCGCGCCTGATAGCGCTCGTTTCAAGCGGCCGACAGCCTCGTAAAGCCCGAAGCCGAGTTCGTGCTCCACCACGGCGATCATGCGATCGATGGCGGCCGGATCGGTCGCCCCGTGCTTCAGCTTGGCCAACTGCTCCAGCGTGCGGCGGTTACGCATCATCGCCAGGCGTGACCAGTCGCCGAAGTCGGCGAAGTGGCCGGGCGGGATTTCCAGCACTTTGTCGAAGGAACGATAGGTGCCGCCCTTGCCGAGCAGCGGCAGCACCAGATGGTCCATGATGCGGTAGTCGAAGCGGTCGCCGGCGATGCCGATACCGGCAGAGCCCAGCGGCTCGCAGCGCCGCACCGTGCCCGGTGCGTTCACGCGCACGATCGAGAAGTCGCTGGTACCGCCGCCGAAGTCGGCCACCAGCAGGGTCGCGGGTTCCGTCAGGCGCGATGCGAAGCTGAATGCCGCACCGATCGGCTCGTAGACGTAGTGAACCTGACGCCCGAGCAGCTTGAACATCGCATCGTAGCGTGTCCGCGCCAGGGCCTCATCCGGCCGGGAGCCGACGTAGCGCACCGGCCGGCCGACCACCACGCGCTCGGGCAAGGCGCGCAGGGCATCCCCGGCATGGGCGACAAGGTGCTTGAGGAATACCTGGCCCAACTCTTCGAAACGCAGGCGCTTCTCGAAAAGCGTGGCCTGTTCGAAAGCCGGGTTGGCCGCTACCGACTTGAAGGATTGCAGGAAGCGCGAGCCTTGCGGGAATTCGAGGAATTCCGAGATCGCCCAGGGGCCGGCCTCATGCGCCAGCCCGCCGGGCACGCCCTCTTCCTGCCAGAAGCAAAGCGCCGAACGGAACACCGAGCCGGGACCACCCGGTGCAGCGAACTCCACGAGTTCGGCCCCTCCGGCATCGTCTGCCAGCGCGATGACCGAATTGGTGGTCCCGAAGTCGATACCGACCGAGCGAGGACCATCGGAACGGGAAGTGACCGTGCTGGCCGGCATCTGGGAGGTCCTTGCTGCAAACGCGAAAAAACGGAGCGCCGCGCCTATCGCAGGCGCGCCCCGCTCGCGCAACTCCCTCTCTCAGCTGCCCGCGGTTTACTTGCTCAAGGTCCGCCGCACGGCATCGTGCCAACCGTCGATCAGCACCTTGCGGGTCTGGCAGCTCATCTGCGGGGTGAACAGGCTTCCCTGAGTCCAGGTTGCCGCCAATGCGTCGAGGTCAGGCCAGACACCCGTCGCCAGACCGGCATGGAAGGCGGCGCCCAGCGCGGTCGTTTCCAGATGGACCGGCCGTTCCACCGGGGCGTCGAGCATGTCGGCCAGGAACTGGCAGAGCCAGTCGTTCGCCGCCATGCCGCCATCCACGCGCAGCTTTGCAAGCTCCTCGCCGCCGTCCGAGACCATGGCGCGGGCGAGGTCCATGGTCTGGTAGGACACCGCCTCCAGCGCTGCGCGCGCGAGATGGGCCTGGGTGGCGCCAAGCGTCAGCCCGAAGATCGCGCCGCGCGCGTCCGGGTCCCAGTGGGGCGCCCCGAGACCGACGAAGGCGGGCACCATGTAGACGCCGTGGTTGCTCGGAACCTGCGTGGCCATATCGTTGGTTTCGCGGGCATGGGTGATGACGCCGATGCCGTCGCGAAGCCACTTCACGGCAGCGCCAGCCACGAAGATCGAGCCTTCCAGCGCATAAGTCATCTTGCCGCCAAGGCGGTAGGCCGGGGTGGTGAGCAGGCGATTCTCCGATGCCACCGCTTCCGATCCGGTGTTGAGCAGCATGAAACAACCGGTTCCGTAGGTCGACTTGGCCATGCCGGCTTCGAAGCAGGCCTGTCCGAAGAGCGCGGCCTGCTGGTCCCCGGCGACACCGGCCAGCGGGATCTCCACGCCGAACAAGTCCTTGCTGGTCATCCCGAAGATATGTGCATTATCATGCACTTCCGGAAGCATCTGCACAGGCACTCTGAACAGGCGGCACAGTTCCTCGTCCCAGCGCTGTTCGCGAATGTTGTAGAGCAATGTCCGCCCGGCATTGGTGACGTCGGTGGCGTGGACTTTCCCGCCCGTCAGGCGCCAGAGCAGAAAACTGTCGATCGTACCGAAGGCCAGCTCTCCGCGTTCGGCGCGCGCACGGCCATTGTCGACATTGTCCAGAATCCAGGCGAGCTTGGTCGCAGAGAAATAGGGATCGATCAGCAGGCCGGTGCGGGCGCGCACGTCGGGTTCGGCGCCGTCGGCCTTGAGCTCGGCGCAGAGCCGGGCCGTGCGCCGGTCCTGCCAGACGATCGCCCGATGGATCGGCTTGCCGCTTTCGCGCTCCCAGACGACCACGGTCTCCCGCTGGTTGGTGATGCCGATCCCGGCGATGGCCGCCGCACCGACGCCGCTACGTTCGATAGCCTCACGCGCCACTTTCACGGTGTCGCGCCAGATGTCCTCCGCATCGTGTTCGACCCAGCCCAGGTCGGGGTAGTGCTGCTCGAACTCGCATTGGGAAGTCGCGACCGGGCGAGCGGCGTCATCGAAGACGATCGCGCGCGTCGAAGTGGTGCCCTGGTCGATGGCGAGAACGTGGCGGGGCTGGGTCATAGCGGGGACTCTCCGAGGGTATCTTGTCGTTTCAGTCAAGCGTCAGATGCGGCGGCGTCCTGCCTCGATTTGCGACCCGAGGGCAGGTAGGGCTTTATGGCGATCTGGTAGAGGCCCGCTCCGGCCACGCCGCCCACAAGGGGCCCCGCGATCGGAACCCACCAGTAATTGCCGGGGCTGGGCAGCGCCGAACTGCCCCAACCGGCGAAGTAGGCAAACAGGCGCGGGCCGAAATCGCGGGCCGGATTGATCGCCCAGGCTTCGAGGTAACCGCCCGAAGCGCCGATCATGGCGACCAGCAGGCCGATCATCAAGGCGCCCGAATTGGCGCGTGGTGCCATGTCGTTGAACTCATCGGTAATGGCGAAAATGCCCAGGAGCAGCATGCCGGTGAGGATGACCTGATCCCAGAACGCGTGGATCGGCGTGATGTGTTCACCGGGATGCGTAAAGAACACGCCCGCCGCGCCGCCGGTGGCGCGGGTCATGCCGTGGGCGGCATTATAGGCGTCGATCACGGGATGATAGAGTTGCAGCACCAATGCCGCGCCGATCATCCCGCCCAGCACTTGCGCGGCCCAGTAGGGCAGCACTTTCCTTTTCGGAAATCCGCGAAACAGCATGAGCGCCAGAGTGACGGCCGGGTTGGCGTGAGTGCCGGAGACGGAGCCCGTCACATAGATCGCCATGGTGACGGCAAGGCCCCAGGCGATGCAGACGCCCCAATAGGCCTGGGCGTAAGGGCTGGGATCGTAGAGCGTGATCATGGCAGCGGCGGAATCGCCGATCGTGATGATGATGATCACTGCCAGCATTTCGGAAATCAGTTCGCCGCGCAGCGCGCGCAGGTCATCTGCCACCATGGATCCTCTCGCAACTCTGCTTGGTTCGGGCATCTGCACACGCTTTCGAACGAACGTCAACAGTTTCGTTTGCATTTTCGTATTTCGAACTCTATTTTCAGAAAACGAAAGTCATCCCGTGAAGTTGCCAGAGAACCGAAATGCCCAAGCCCCAGGGAGAAGTCGCCATGCAGCCCCCCGCCCCGGACGATGTCTATGACCTTCTGATCGTGGGCGGCGGCGTGAACGGCGCGGGGATCGCGCGCGATGCCGCGGGGCGCGGCCTCTCGGTGCTGCTGGTGGAGCAGGACGATCTCGCCAGCCACACCTCCTCTTCCTCCACGAAGCTCATCCACGGCGGACTGCGCTATCTGGAATATTATGAGTTCCGGCTCGTGCGCGAAGCACTGATCGAACGCGAGCGCCTGCTGGGCATGGCGCCGCACATCATCTGGCCGCTTCGTTTCGTGCTGCCGCAATCGCTTTCGCCGCGCCCGGCCTGGATGGTCCGCCTGGGCCTGTTCCTCTACGACCACCTCGGCGGCCGCAAGAACCTGCCCGGCACCGAGACGATCGACCTCGATCGCGGCACGCAGGGCAATGGGCTGAAAACGCAAAATTCGAAAGGCAAAGGAAAGGCTTTCGTCTATTCGGACTGCTGGGTGGAAGACAGCCGCCTGGTCGTGCTCAACGCGATGGACGCCGCCGCGCGCGGGGCCCGGATCGAGACCCGCACGCGCCTGACCGGCGCCGTCACGCAGGACGGCGAGTGGCTGGCCACGGTCGAGAATGCCCACGGCCCGCGCCAGGTCCGCGCGCGCATGCTCGTCAACGCGGCCGGTCCCTGGGTGGATGCGGTCCTGCGCAACCTCGGCCGGGCGAGGGACGACCGGGGCGTGCGCCTGGTCAAGGGCAGCCATATCGTCGTGCCGCGCCTTTACGAGGGCGACCATGCCTTCATGCTGCAGAACCCCGATCGGCGGATCGTCTTCGCAATCCCTTACGAGCAGGATTTCACGCTGATCGGCACGACCGACGAGCCCTGGACCGAAGCCCCCGGCAAGCCCTCGATCAGCCCGGGCGAGGTCGATTACTTGTGCGAAACCGTCAACCGCTACTTCGACCGGGGCGTGACCCCGCAGGACATCGTCTGGAGTTATGCCGGAATCCGGCCGCTCTATGACGACCACGCCGCCAACGCCTCTGCCGTGACGCGCGACTACGTGCTGGACTTCGAGAAGGGCGATGCGGGACAGGCCCCGATGCTGTCGATCTTCGGCGGCAAGATCACGACGTTCCGCAAACTGGCCGAACATGCGATGGAGCACATCGCCGAACTCTTCCCAGAGGCCGCCAAGCCCTGGACCGCAGGCGCGGTGCTGCCGGGCGGAGACATTGCGAAAGGCGATTTCGAGGGCTTCCTTGGCGAACTGGAGAGCACTTATCCCCAGATGCCGTCTGCGCTTCTCCGCCGCCTCGCCCGCGCTTACGGCACGCGTGCCCGCACGATCCTGGCCGATGCCCGCACCCCTGCCGATCTGGGCCAGGACTTCGGCGGCGGCCTCCATGCCCGGGAGATCGACTATCTGACGAACGCGGAATGGGCGCGCGACGCGGAGGATATCCTGTTCCGCCGCAGCAAGCTGGGCCTTCATGTGCCGCCGGGCGCCGCCGAAGCGATCGATACCTGGCTCGCGCGCGATTGATCGATGCGGCCCGGCCGCGCTAAGGGTTCGATCCATCCAGGGGCGAGACCGCAAGAAATGATCGAGAGCACGGCGGAGAGCAACGGCGACATCGTGGCCCAGCGCCGCGCACATATCCTGGAGATCGCGCGCGGTGCCGGCAGCGTGAGCGTGGACGATCTTGCGGAGCGCCTGAGCGTGACCCCGCAGACCATCCGCAAGGACCTGAACGTCCTGGCCGGGCAATCTCTGCTCTCGCGAGTTCACGGCGGCGCGCTCATCACTTCCGGCGTGGACAATCTGGCCTATGACAAGCGCCGGGATGTCGCCTCCGATGCCAAGGCGCGGATCGGCGCTGCCGCTGCAGCGCTGATCCCGGACGGGGCCTCGCTCTTCGTCAACATCGGCACGACCACCGAAGCCGTGGCGGCCAATTTCACACACCATCGCAACCTGATGGTGATCTCCAACAATCTCAACGTGATCGACACCCTCTCCAGCCACCCCGCGCTCGAACTGGTCAGCGTGGGCGGCAAGGTCAGGACCGGCGACCGGGCCGTGGTAGGCGCGCTCGCCATGCGCTTCATCGAGAATTTCCGCGTCGATTATGCCCTGATCGGCATTTCGGCACTGGACGCCGATGGCAGCCTGCTGGACTTCGCCATCGACGAGGTCGAAGTTTCGCAGACGATCATCCGCAACGCCCGCAAGGTGATCCTCGTGGCCGATTCCTCGAAAGTCGGGCGTTCCGCCCCGGTGCGGGTCTGCGGCATGGAAGCCATCGACTTTTTCGTCTGCGACCGTATTGCCGATCCCGACTTGCGCAGCGCCTGCGAGCGTAACGGCGTGAACCTGATCGAAACGCAGCTGCCCGGCGCCTGAAAGGCTCTCAGGGTTTCAGGATCCAGGAGTGAAGATGTCCCGCGCGAAACGGTGGAAGACGGTATTGCCGACCGCGCTGGGCGTGGCGGCGGCAGGGTTCGCCCTGATGCGCGCCAACCGGCTGCCACGGCGCGACGTACCTTCCGAGCCCCCTGCCCGCCATCGTGGCGAACCGCCGCTGGCCCGCGCGGCCAGCGAGCGCGCCGCGCGCAATCCGGGACAGTCCGGCGTCCATCTCTTGACCGACGGGGTCGATGCCTTTGCCGCGCGTCTGCTCCTCGCCCGCGCCGCAGAGCGCACGCTCGACCTGCAATATTACATCTGGCACGGCGACCGTACCGGCACCCTCCTGCTGGAAGCGGCTTTCGAGGCGGCCCAGCGCGGGGTCAGGGTGCGCCTTCTGCTGGACGACAACGGCATCGCCGGGCTCGACCGCGTACTCTCCGCACTGAACGACCATCCCAACATCGAAGTGCGCCTCTTCAATCCCTTCCGCATCCGCTACCCCAAGGCGATCGGTTTCGCGGTGGACTTCGGCCGGCTGAACCGCCGGATGCACAACAAGAGCTTCACGGTCGACGGGGCGGTCACCATCGTCGGCGGGCGCAATATCGGCGACGAGTATTTTGGCGCAGGCGACGGTGCGCTGTTCGCGGACATGGACGTACTGGCCATCGGGCCGGTCGCCCGCGACGTGGAAACCGATTTCCAGCGCTATTGGGACTGCCAGTCCGCCTATCCCGCCCGGCAGATCCTGCCACGCGTCGGCGCACGCCAGCTTGCCAAGCTGCGGTCGCGCGCTTCCATCGTCGAGCGCGACCCTTCGGCGCGCCGCTATGTCGAACGTCTGCGCAGCCTGCCGCTGGTTCGTGAATTCGTTGCCGGCGAGCTTGATTTCGAATGGACCGAGGTCGAGCTGATCAGCGACGATCCCGCCAAGACCCTTGCGGACCTCGATCACGAGCGCCTGCTTGCAGGCAAGCTGGACGGCGCGATCGGCGATCCGCACCGCGAGCTGGCCATCGTCTCGGGATACTTCGTCCCCGGCGAACAGGGTGCCGAGCAGCTCTGTGCCCTCGCCCGTGACGGCGTCCAGGTGACCGTGCTCACCAATGGCTATTCGGCGACCGACGTGGCGCTCGTGCACGCGGGCTACGCACCCTGGCGCAAGGCGCTGCTGGAAGCGGGCGTGCGCCTGTTCGAAACGGCGGCCCAGGTCCGCGATGCACCGTCCAAGAAACAGCGCCGCGAGGGTAATCGGCTCGGCATCGGCAGCCGGTTGCGGGCATCGGGCAGCGGATCCTTCGCGGCCTTGCGCTCGGGTGCCTCGACGATCCACGCCAAGACCTTCACGGCCGACCGCGAGCGTGTCTTCATCGGATCGTTCAACTTCGATCCGCGGTCGCTGAAGCTCAACACCGAACTGGGCTTCATCATCCACAGCCCGCTCATCGCGGGACAGGTTGCGGACGCCTTCGAAACGATCGTGCCCGATGCCGCCTATGCCGTGACGCTCGGGCCGGATGGCGCCCTGACGTGGAGCTGCGGCACCGGGAGCGAACGCACCGTCCAGCGGAACGAGCCGGGCATGGGCTCGCTGGATCACCTGCTGGTCGGCGTGGCGAGCCATCTTCCGATCGGCTGGCTGCTCTGAAAGGCATTTTCTAACCGGGTGGCATCGCCGGATGACCCGGAAAGTACGACAAACCAACTGCGCTGACCGGCGTGCTGCCTGAGGATCGGAGATAGGCTCTGGTCTTGTCCGGCATGTTCGGTCATCCTGCGGATCCGGTCCTTTCAGGCCCGGTTCTTTCAGGAGACTGCGTGTACCAACCGACGATGTTTGCCGTGGGCGCCATGATCGCCGCTACCGCCGCCGCTCCGGCCGCGCTGGCGGATACACCGCGCGAGATCCTGACCGCCGCGGCATTCCAGGCCCCTGACAAGAAGAAGGCGCTTGCGCTCATAGGACAGGCGATCGCCGCCTCGGACCGGATACTCGCCGCGCGCCCGGGTGACCGGGAAGCCACGCTCCAGCGCGGCGTCGCCATCGGCTACCGCGCCAAGCTCACGCGCAGCCGAACCGACGCACGCACCTCGCTGGAGATCTTCCAGCGCCTCGCCGCGCAGAACCCCCGCGATCCCGAAGCACAGATGGTCATCGCCGGCTGGCATCTCGACGCCATCGACCAGCTTGGCGGGCTCATGGCCCGCACCATGGTCGGTGCCAGGGCCGATGCCGGAGAGGCCGCGCTTTCCCGCGCCGTTTCGCTGGGGGGAGACAGGGCGTTCTACCTCGGCCTGGCCGCCATGATGCACATCCGCAAGGACCCCGCCGATGTCGCGCAGGCCCGCCGTTGGGCCGAGGCTGCGGCGGGCGCTTCCGCGCCGACACCGCTCGACGCCCAGATGAAGCGCGCCGCGGCAGCCATTCTTCCCTCCCTTCGCGCCAACGACGGCAAGGCCGCCGCCCGGCTCGCCCGCAAGCTGCTGCCGTTCGGCAAGCTGGCGGACTAGGCTGGAAAGGCAAACCGCGGGTTTCATTTCGCGGCCGAATGCCTATATGCCTGCTGTCGGCACGCCCGCGTGACAGATGGACGGCCAATTCGACGGAGGGGATCTTACAAGTCCGCGAATTCGAAAGTTGCCCATGTCCCTTCCCCTCCCCAGCTCGCAGGCCCCATGTTGAGGCCGCGCCGTCGCGGCATGGCCTCGGTCAATGCGGAAGTGCGCGACGGTATCGTCCCCGCCGCCGGTTCGCTCGCCAAGACACGCGACGAAGGCCCCGCGGTTTCGGGCGCGAACTATCGGCTGGTGGCGCTCATCATCGCTTCTGCCCTGTTCATGGAATTCGTGGACGCAACCGTTCTGGCAACCGCTTTGCCGACCATGGCGCGGGACTTCGGGGTGCGACCGCAGGAAATGAGCGTGGCGCTCACCTCCTACCTGCTGGCATTGGCGGTCTTCATCCCGGCTTCGGGCGTGATCGCGGACCGCTTCGGATCGCGAACGGTGTTCCGCGCCGCCATCCTGCTTTTCGTTCTCGGCAGCCTTGCCTGCGGCCAGTCCTGGACGCTGGAGATGATGGTCGTCTCGCGGTTTCTCCAAGGCGTTGGCGGGGCCATGATGATCCCCGTCGGCCGGCTCGTCCTGCTGCGATCGGTGGCGAAGCAGGACATGGTCAATGCGATGTCCTGGCTGCTGGTGCCGGCCCTGATCGGCCCGATCATCGGCCCTCCGCTGGGAGGCTTCATCGTCACTTACCTCGACTGGCGCTGGATCTTCTACATCAACCTGCCGATGGGGGTGCTCGGCTTCTGGCTGGTCGGCCGCTTCATCGCCAACATCCGCGAGGACCAGCCCGCGCCGTTCGACGCGCTGGGCTTCCTGCTGAGCGGGCTCTCGCTGGGCTGCCTGCTGTTCGGTTTCGAGATGGCCAGTCGTCCGAACGAAGGCGCGCTGGCGGCCGCGCTCATCGTTGTGGGCCTCGTGACGGGGACGTTCTATGTCCTCCACGTGCGCAAGCGGGAAAGCGCGATCCTGGACCTTTCGCTGCTGCGTGACGAGACGTTTCGCCTGTCGGTGATCGCCGGTTCGATCACGCGCATCACCCAGGGCGCGCAGCCCTTCCTCTTGCCCCTGATGATGCAGGTCGGTTTCGGTTTCTCGGCAGCGCGCAGCGGCACCATCACGGTGGCCACGGCGATCGGCTCGCTGGCCATGAAAAGCTTCGCCCCGCGCGTGCTGCGCCGCTTCGGTTTCCGGCGCGCGCTGGTGTGGAACGGCGTGATCGCCACGGCCGGCTATGCGATCTGCGGCCTGTTCAATCCGAGCTGGCCGGTCTGGGCGATGTTCTGCGTGCTGGGCCTGTCCGGTTTCTTCATGTCGTTCCAGTTCACCGCCTACAATACGATCGCCTATGACGGCATCGACAAGACGCAGATGAGCCGCGCCACCGCGTTCTACTCCACCTTCCAGCAGCTCATGCTCTCGCTGGGCATCTGCGTGGCCGCACTTGCGCTGCACCTCGCGATGATGGCCAACGATCACGCCGCGCCGTCATTGGCCGATTTCTCCATCGCCTTCTGGGTGGTGACGGCGATCTCGCTGACGGCCTCGTTCTGGAACCTGCGCTTCGCGCCCGACGCCGGGTCCGAGATCAGCGGTCACGCCGAAACCGGACAGCCCGAGCGCCGGGAAGAGCACGCCTGACGAATTGACCTCGATCATGGTGCCCTGCCTTCCAATAGTGCAGGCACTCCCGGCGAGGAATGGAAAAGAGAAAGCGCGATGATGACGCATGACGTTGTGGTGGTGGGTGCCGGTCCCGCAGGCCTCGCTTTCGCCGCCGCGCTGGCGGGATCGGGACTGCGCATCGCCGTGATCGAGCGACAGCCCGCCTCGGTACTGGCCGATCCGCCCATGGACGGGCGCGAGATCGCCCTGACCCATCGTTCGATCCGCGCCTTGCAGGAACTGGGCGCCTGGCCGCTCATCGACGCGGAGGCGATCGCGCCGCTGCGCGAAGCCCGTGTGCTGAACGGCGGTTCTCCTTTCGCGCTCTCCTTCGGGAGCGGCGATGCGGAAAGGCTGGGGCAGCTCGTCCCCAACCACCTCATCCGCCGGGCGCTGTTCAGGGTCGTGGCGGACTTGCCAGAGGTCGAGGTGCTGGCAGGCCGGAGTGTTGCGTCCATCGACGGCGCAATCGGCAACGGCGCGCAAGGCGTATCCGTCAGCCTGAAAGATGGCAACCGGCTCGAAGCACGCCTGCTGGTGGGCGCGGATTCCCGGTTCTCCTTCGTGCGCGAGCAGCTGGGCATCGGCGCGGAAGTGAACCGTCTGGGCCGCTCCATGCTGGTCTGCCGGGTCACGCATGAAGGCGAGCATCAGGGTATCGCGACGGAATGGTTCGACCATGGCCAGACGATGGCGATGCTGCCACTGAACGGCCGCCGGTCTTCCGCCGTGCTGACGCTGGCGTCGGCCGAGATCGCGCAATTGGCCGCGCTCGATGCCGAGGCGCTGGGCGCCGAGCTGACGCGCCGCTACGAAAGCCGACTGGGACGGATGCAGGCCATCGGCAGCCCTCATGTCTATCCCCTGGCCACCACGTATGCCCATCACTTCGCGGCCCGGCGCGCGGCGCTGATAGGCGATGCCGCCGTCGGCATGCACCCGGTGACCGCTCACGGCTTCAATCTGGGCCTGGCAAGCGCCTGCTCTCTGGGCAAGCTGGTCGCTCAGGCGGCCTTGCAAGGCGATGACATCGGGGGCGGCATGCTGCTCCGCCGCTACGAGGCCGCGCACCGGCTGGCCACCCGGCCGATCTATACCGCGACCAATCTGATCGTCGGGCTCTACACGGCCGAGCATCCCGCGGCACGCGCGGCGCGCCATGCCGGGTTGAGGGCCGCGGCCCGGCTGCCGCTCGTCTCCAGGAGCGTCAGCAGACTGCTGATGCAGCGCTGAGCCCCCCTTCCTCCATCACCCGTATTGCTGTTCCACCAGCCCATGAACGCGGCGGAACGCGGCATTGGCACCCTCGATCACCCGCATTTCTTCCGCCTCGTCCAGCGCCACCTCGTCCAGCGCCCCGGTGAACGAGCGCCAGTGCTGGGCTCGGCCATCGGGATGACCGGCCAGATGGCGCGCGCCGTGGTTCTCGTCGAGCCCCAGCGCGCGGGCCATCTTGAACAGGAAGGCCGCGCCGAGGTTGGATCCCTCGGCCACATAGAGCCAGCCGAGTGCCGTCGGCACGTCGATCTCTCCGCCCGCGAAGCGCGGTGCCTCGGTCTGCTCTGCCGGCGCAAGCGACAGGTCCGCCAGATCCTGCCCGATCTGGGCAAAGCGCCGACGCTCGGCGAGATCGGGCACCAGGGCCGCGATTGCCGGATCGTCGTAGAGCGCGTCGATGTCGCGGTGGAAGGCGTGTTGCACGGCCAGGAAGCGACCGTAATTGGCCAATGCCGCGAAGGGCTCGCCCGCCATGATCCGCTTGTCGAGCTGGTCGTGCGCCTGCATGGTAGCCGCCTTGAGACGCTTCGCCCTTCCGACTTCGGATCCGCTACCGGCTCCGATTTCGGGGCCGGTTTCAGCCGGGGTCTGAAGTGTCGTATTCATGGGAAGTCCTTCTTCGATTGCCACATGAAAACCGGGGCGCGGCCTCAGCGCCCCGGCATGTCATGTCAGAACGCCAGTATCATCGAGGCCTTGTAGGTCCGTCCCGGCTGGCTGTAATAGCTCTGCGAGACCGTGGCGCTGTCCGAAATGTCGAGCGCGTTGTAATAGGTCTTGTCGAGGATGTTGTATACGCCGCCCTGAAGGCGCAGGCCCTCGAACAGCCCCGGCTTAACCCATGCCGTAAAGTCGACGATGCCGTAGCCCGGCGTCTTGTTGATGGCCGATGTCGGGTCTTCGACCTTGTTTCGCTTGGCAGCCACGGTGGCGGAAAGGTCGGCCCCGAAGCGCTCCTGGCTATAGCCGAACCCGGCGATGCCGCGCAGTGGCGGGATCGAGTTCAGGTAAGTGTCCTCATCCGTGTCCTTGCCGTGGGCATAGGCGATGGAACCCCAGACGCGCCAGTTTTCCGTCAGCGCCCACTGGGCACTGGCCTCGATGCCGTAGATGCGGACATGGGCGCGGTTGACGTACTTGAACACACCGAAGGGATAGCTGCCGCTAAGCCCGGCGGCCGAGGCCGTCGTGGTGATGGTGTCGATGAAGTTGCGATAGTAGTTGTCGTAGAAGCTGACTTTGGCGCCGCGCTTGGCATCGCCGAATTTCAGGCCCAGTTCGTAGCCCTTGCTCGTTTCCGGCTTCAGGTCCGGGTTTCCGATGCTGACGTAGCTGCCGGTGCCGCCATAGGTCAGGTAGAGTTCCGTGGCGGAAGGCGCGCGGAAGGCCTGGGCATATTGCGCATAGGCCGTCAGCCCCGGCACGACATCGTATTCGGCCATGATCTTGGGCGAAAAGCGGGAGTCGCTGGAGCGTTCGGGAAGGCCCTCATAGGCCGCATTCACCGTATAGCTCGGCGTGTCCTGGGGTGTGCGGCGATACCAGTCGAAACGCAGGCCCGGCGTCAGGTGGAAGGCGCCAAACGTCATCCGGTCCTGCAGGAACAGGCCGAGATCGATGCCGTCGACATCGGGCATGTCGGACTGGTTCACATGGAGAAACGAGCACGAATAGATCGCCGCCGTGCAGTTATCGACGCCGGACGCATACTGCGTCGTCCTGGTCGCATAGACTTCGCCGCCGAGGCTGATCGCATGTTGCACCGCGCCGGTGGCCGCGCGCCCGACGATGGAGCCGTTCGCACCCCAGGATTCGTCCTGAAGATCGCTGTCGCGGTCGTACTGCCCTATCGGCGCGGTCTTGCGCATGGCCTGCGTATACGTGCGCAGGTTCAGGCGCTGCCAATAGCCTACGAGGTGAGCCTCCTGAACGAAGCCCTCGCCTTCGGCCTGATAATCGTAGGTACCGGCAATGCGCTTGCGCTTGTTCTGCTCCAGAGTGCCATAGGACGAATAGGTCGACCCGATGCTGGTGAGCGTGTCCTCGTCGTAGCTGCGCTTGAAGGTCTCACCCGTCAGGCCGATGCGGTGGCCGCCGCCCAGGTACTGGTGGACCTTTACCAGCAGGTTTTCCTGGTCATAGGCCGCAGGGTTCCGGGCGGTCCGCGTCGTGCCGGTACCATAAATCTTGCCCTGGTTCTCGGTCTCGTGGCCGTTCTGGTAGCCGCCCTGGATCAGGACCAGCGTGTCTCCGGTACGGAAGGCGGCAGCCTGGTTGAGATAGACGCTGTCGCTGGCGCTGTCATACGTCGCCTTGCCGAGCGCGCCCTGCTTCTTGCCATCCGTCAGCAGGTCCTCCGGATCGAGCGTGCGGACCGCAAAGACCCCGCCGAGTGCGCCTTGGCCGAAGTAGCTGGAATCCCCGCTCTTCACGACATCGATCGCGCTCAGCGAGTTGAAATCGAAGGCCGCGACGCCGCCCTGCACGCCCCGCGCCCCGTCGCTCATCCACGGCAGACGGATCCCGTCCACCGTCGTCAGCACGCGATTGGCGTCGAGGCCGCGGATGTTGATGCTCTGGTTGTTGGTGTTGAAGTTCACCCCCGCATCCACGCGCCGGGCGTAATCGGCGATATTGTCGACCATGCGCTCACGAAGCGTTTCGGCCGTGGTGGTGGTGGTGAGGACGGCCGGCTTGCCGGCGGCATTGCGGTCGACGCCCTGCTGCTGATTGCCGATCGCCGTATCCTCGACGCGGACGGAACCGAGCTTGACCGTGTCTTCGCTGGAAGTGGCGGCACCGTCGGCCGCCTGGGCCTGTGCACCGGCGCAGAGGATCGCCGCGGCGGCAAGGGCGGAAGTCTGTTTCAGCGCGCGCAAAAGCGCACGCCGCTTGGGAGAAGTCATTGATGCAAGATCCTAATGCTAATGATTCGCAGAAGCGTTACTTGCACAATGTCGCAGCGAAATTTCAATCCGCCTTTTCAATTTACGGTGGAGATCGGAACTTTCCCGCCAGCCCCGTTCGCAATCCCGCCGTGCGTCGCCGGAACGTTTCCGAACCGCCACCGCGATATGATGCCCAGGAGAGATTTCACCTGCCCGCAGGATCGTGGAAAATGGCGGCAACCGGCAGGAAAGCCGGATGGGGAACGGGAGGACACATATGCCGCGAATTTCGAAGCTGAAACGAATGGCGTCGCTGGGGGCGCTTGCATCGGCCCTGGTCGCGGGATCGGCCAGCGCGCAAACAGGAAGCGAAGTCGCCCCCGCTGCCGCACCGGGTTCGGCTGGTTCCAACCCCCTGGGCCAGAACGGCGAAATCATCGTCACGGCCCAACGCCGTGCCGAACGGTCCGTGGATGTGCCGATCACGGTGACGACGCTCAGCGAGGAAACGCTGAAGGAAACCGGTGTGCGGCAGCTTTCCGACATGTCCAAGGTCGTCCCGGCCCTGCGCTTCGACAAGGCGGGCGTCTACACCCAGCCCACGATCCGCGGCGTCGGAACGGCGATCACCACGTCCGGCGGTGGCCCCAACGTGGCGACTTATGTCGATGGCTTCTTCCTGCCCAGCGCCGCCGCAACGGACTTCCAGCTACTCAAGGTCCAGAACATCCAGGTTCTGAAAGGGCCGCAGGGTACCCTGTTCGGCCGCAATACCACCGGCGGCGCGATCCTGGTCACCACGGCCGAGCCCAGCCAGGACGCAGCGGGCGAATTCCGCGTGTCCTACGGCCGGTTCGATACGGTCGAAGTCCAATCCTATGCAACCTCGGGCATTACCGAGGGCGTCGCTTTCGATGTGGAGGGCCTCTATCGGCGCAGCGACAACTTCCAGCGCAACATCATCGACGGCAACGATCAGGTCGGCAAATACAACCGCTGGTCGATCCGCACCGGCCTGAAAGCCGATCTGACACCGGATATCAGCGTGCTGCTGCGCTACACCCATGCGCAGACGGACGATCCCTCATCGCTGATGCACAATGCCTTCGTGGACAAACAGGGCACACCGTGGATCTACCAGTTCACGCCTGCGGGTCTCTACGCCACGAAACCCAACGAAGTGGCGCTCAATCCTGCGGACGGCATCGGCGCCCGTACCAACACCGACGTGATCCAGGGCACGATCAAGGCCGATCTCGGGTTTGCCAACCTCACTTCCTACACCCAGTTCCGCGACGAACGCGTCACCAGCGTGCAGGACCTCGACGCGACGGCCCTGCCGATCTTCACGATCCGCATCGGTTCCAACAGCAAGACTTTCACGCAGGAGGTATTGCTGAGTTCGAAGGCCGGATCGCCGCTCCAGTGGACCACCGGCGTCTACTACTTCCGTAACCGGGACACCTGGCCCACCGACGCCAAGCTGGGCACCGCACCTTTTGCGCGTAACGGCGAATCCGGGACGCTATCTCAGTCCATCGCCGTCTTCGGGGACGCCACCTACGAGGTCACCCCGCAGTTCTTCGTGACGGCCGGTGCGCGCTACAGCCACGACTGGGTCGACCAGGCCTACTTCCTGCGCGCGCTTACCGCCTCGGTCTACGAGGATGAGAACGGCAACGCCGTGCCCTTCGGATCCTTCGCGACAACCCCTCTCTACACCCGTTTCGACGTGCCCAAGCTGACGAACAACCGCGTCACCCCGCGCTTCGTCCTGCGCTACAAGCCCAACGAGGAATCCAGCGTCTACGCTTCCTTCACGCAAGGCTACAAGGCAGGGCTGCTGAACGTCGGCGGCTATTCCTACCGCCCGGTCAAGCCCGAGAAGATCAATGCCTACGAACTGGGCTACAAGTACGGCGACGGCCGCTTCACCGCCGAACTTTCCGGATTTTACTACGACTATAAGAACCTGCAGGTGTCGAGCTTCCAAGCCGGAACCGCCCGCATCACCAATGCTGCCAGCTCGGAGATCTACGGCATCGAAGGCCAGGCGAGCGCCCGCGTCACCAACGACCTTACCGTCAGCGGCGGGCTTGCCTGGACTCACGCCCGCTACAAGACCTTCCCCAACGCACCGTTCTATCAATTCTGCGACCCCGCGGCCGTCTTCGGTACCTCGCCGGTGGCCTGCACGCCGCCAAGCCTTGGCGGCCTTGGTCCCGGTGCCCTGGTCGAGACCACCACGGATGCCAGCGGCTTCAAGATGCAGCGTACCCCTGCGCTGACCGGCAACCTGGCGGTGTCCTACGGCATCGACCTGGCGGGCGGCCGGCTGAACCTGTCCAGCAACCTCTACTACACGTCCTCCTTCTATTTCGGCATCGCGGAGCAGTTCAAGCAGAGCCAGTACGCGCTCCTCGGCGTGCGCGCGGAATGGGTCGATCCTTCGGACAAGATCTCGGTCGCTCTGTTCAGCGAGAACGTCACCAACCATCGCTACCGCGCCGCCGTGAACTACGCCTCGCTCGGCGTAGGCAGCATCTGGGCCGATCCGATCACTTACGGTCTCACCTTGGGCGTGAAATACTGACCAGGCGCGGAAGCGCCTCTGCCTGAAAGGCGACGCCTTTTCGTTGCGCAATCGGCCGGGTCAATCTAGGATATCGAATGTCCATGATTGACCCGGCCGGCGCATGAATCTCAAGAACCAGGTGGAATGGGCGCTCCATTGCTGCTCCGTGATGGCCAGTCTGCCCGAAGGCCGTTATCTCTCGACCCGCAGCCTTTCCGAATTTCACGGCGTGCCCAAGGAATATCTCGGCAAGGCCTTGCAGGGCCTGTCCAAGGCCGGGCTTGTGCATACGACGCTGGGTCCAAGCGGCGGCTACCGCCTCGCCAGGCCGGCACAAGCCATCACCTTCCTCGAAGTGGTGGAGGCGGTGGAAGGCCGCAAGTCGACATTCCAGTGCAACGAGATCAGGGCGAACAACCCCTGCCGTCCGAAAGGCCTCTGCGACGACAAGCCTTGTGCCGTCGCCCGCATCATGTGGCGCGCGGACGAGGCCTGGCGCCAGACGCTGGCGGCCGTGACGCTGGCAGACCTGCAGGAAACTTTGCAGGAGGACGTGCCCGCCGACCTGCTCAAGCGCAGCTTCGACTGGCTGATGGAGCGGGCAGGCTGAAAGGGGCGAAAACCGCCCCTTCGCGCAAGGCTGCCCGCGCAATTCAGGCCAGATTGGCCTTTTCGAGGCCATAGAGCTTGTCCGCCGAACCGGGCACGGCCTGGAACGCTATGGCCAGTCGGTTCCAGGCGTTGATCGTCATCACCGCGAAGTTCAGGTCGACGATCTCCTTCTCGGAAAACGCCTCGCGAACCTCGGCATAGACCGCGTCCGGGACGCCGCCCTCACCCAGTCGGGTCACCGCCTCGGTCCAGGCCAGAGCCGCCCTTTCGCGCGCATTGAACAGCGGCGATTCCCGCCAGATCGCGACGTGATGGACGCGCAGGTCCCGCTCGCCGTGAATTCTCGCTTCCTTGACGTGCATGTCGAGGCAGAACGCGCATCCGTTCAACTGCGATGCGCGGATGTCGACAAGCGTCAACGTGTTCTGCTCGATCGAGCCGTTCTTCACCGCTGCCGAGAGATCCATCATCTTGCGAACGAGTTCGGGAGCCTGCTTCGCATAATCGATACGCTGGGACATTCGCTTCATCCTTCGGGATTGCTAATACGGATATTAGATATCCGTATTAGCAATCCCGTCAAGCGCCCTTATCTTTACAAGGGCGTCTCATCCGTGCCGCCGGTGTCGTCGGGCAGTCACTTCGACAGGCCATAAGGCGGCTGTGACCCTTCCGATTCCCCGCACCATCGCCCGCTTCGAGAACGATCGGTGCCCTCATGCGTTTATCCCCATCACGATGGCAGTCGCCGGACGGGACATCCTCCTCTCCGACAGCGCGCCGTCTCCCGAGCCGCCGGCCGCGGCCTGTCAACCGGAGGGCCTGCCATGACAGCGGTCGCGAACGAGGAAGCCGAGCTCAAGCTGGAATTGGCCCCGGACAGCGCCGATCAGCTCGAAGCCTCGGGGTTGTTCGCGGGCGAGCCCGCCCTCATCCCGCAACATGCCATCTATTTCGACACCCCCGATCACGACTTGTCCAAGGCCGGGCTATCGCTGCGCGTGCGTCGCGACGGTTCGAAGCGGGTGCAGACG
The DNA here is from genome assembly GCF_004368805.1 of Novosphingobium sp. PhB55. Taxonomy (NCBI): domain Bacteria; kingdom Pseudomonadati; phylum Pseudomonadota; class Alphaproteobacteria; order Sphingomonadales; family Sphingomonadaceae; genus Novosphingobium; species Novosphingobium sp. PhB55. Next base: position 132,114 of record NZ_SODQ01000008.1, read on the forward strand.
GTCAAAGCCGACGGCCCCTCGGCCGGCATGTTCATCCGGCCCGAATGGGAGCGTCCCGTTCCGGATGACGAGCCGATCATCGACCATACCACGCCGATCCCGGCGCTGTTGGGAGACCGCATTGCCTCGCTCGCCCCGGTGTTCACGGTGGACAACGAGCGCCGCCTCTGGGTCCGGGACGGCATCGAGATCACGCTCGATCGCGGCCATGTCATTGCGGCCGAGCGTGAAACCCCGGTCTGCGAAGTCGAACTGGAACTGAAGGAAGGCAGCGCCGCCGCGCTCTTCGCCCTGGCGCGCCGGATCGATGCGATAGCTCCCGTTCGCATCGGCGTATCGAGCAAGGCCGAGCGCGGCTATCGGCTGCTCGGCCCGGCCCCCACCGCAACCAAGGCGCCCCGTGTCGGGCTGGAAACCGAGATGGACGCCGGCAAGGCATTCCAGGCGATTGCAGCGGCTTGCCTGCGCCATTTCCGGCTCAACGAGCCACTGGTACTGGATCACCGCGACGGCGCAGCCCTGCACCAGTCCCGCGTCGCCATCCGCCGCCTGCGCTCCGCACTGACGCTCTTCAAGACCCTGTTCCCGGACGAGACGCGCCGCCGGTTCAATGGCGAACTGCGCTGGCTGGCCGGGGAACTGGGCAAGGCGCGAGACCTGGACGTGCTTGCGGACCAGGCGAGCGAAGGGCCGCTTCTCGACCGCATCACGACGGCGCGGGACGATGCCTATCTGGGGGCCATCGCAGCGCTCGATTCCCGGCGCGCGCGCATGCTCATGCTGGACCTGTCGGAATGGCTCGTTACCGGAGACTGGCTGACCGACGAGGATCGCCGCGCCTTACGCGAAACCACGGCGCGCGAATTTGCCGCCAATGCCCTCGAACGCTTCCGCCGCAAGGTCAAGAAAGGTGGGCGCCGGCTGGAGAAGCTGGACGATCATGCGCGCCATGAAGTGCGCAAGACCGCCAAGAAGCTGCGCTATGCCACGGACTTCTTCGTGGCGCTTTTCCCCGAGAAGCGTGAGCGCCGCCGCCACAAACGCTTCGTTTCCGCGCTGGAGGAACTGCAGGATCGCCTGGGTCTGCTCAACGATCTTGTCGGCGCCCCGGAACTGCTCGACAACCTTGGTCTCGCCGATGCGCCCGGGGCATCTCACCTGCTGGGCCACGACAAGAAGGCGGACCTTCTGGAAGCCGCCGCAGAGGCTTACGAGACTTTCGTCGATGCAAAACGCTTCTGGCGCTAAGCGGCGCCGTCCAGATCAGCAGGGAAGATGGAGGCGCGCGAAGTCCCCGTCGGTCGAGCGGCCCAGCATCGCGCGGTAGTCCGCGAAATGCGGCATCGCGTCCGTGACGAGGCCCAGCGGCGGATCCTCTCCCTCCGGCAACTTGCGCAAGGCGAGCGGTGCGGCGGCGGGTACGAGCTGCGACCCGCTGCCCACTTCCAGCGTTGTCAGTATCCCGAAGAGCTGACCATCGATCGTGGGCCGCGACAGGATGGCCAGGCGGTACTGGCCCTGCTCGTTCGTCACCAGATAGATGTGTCCGGACAGGTTCGGCATCGAGACATGGCCGGCCTGCTCGAACCGGGAATCCGAACGGCCTGATTCCGCAAAGCCGAGGCAGGCCTTTTCCGGCACCCAGCGCACGGTGGTGAGATAGGCGAATAGGCCGCCCGGCGTGCCGAAACTCGGCCTGATCGTCAGATAGCGACCTTCGAGCCAGGCAACGGCCGAGCGGGCATAGGCCCCCATGGACTCCGGCGCCACGTCGCCCAGGACCGGCGCCGCGGCAGGCGCAGGACGGCCCGCGCGCAAGTCGACACCCAGCGCCTCCTCGATGCGCAGCAGCGTTGCCAGCGTGAAGGAGCGCTTGCCTGCCAGCGCCTTTTCCAGGGTGGACAGGCTGATGCGCGCCATGTCCGCCAGCGCCTGACGCGAAATGCGACGGCGGGCGATCTCCTCGCGCACGAGGCGAGCGGTTTCGGCGCCCTCGGCCGAAAGCGGTGAGGAATCGGCGGGCTCTGTTTCGGTCACTGTCATCGTGCGTCTCTTTCCGCACAAATCCGCACATGTCGTCAATCATTTCGTGCGCGTTCCGCATTCCCACACATGCATTCCGCATTTCCGCACATCTCGTGCCGGAACCGGCCGAAACTGCTCGTGGCTGTGCGGCATGGCATGCGCATAGACGAAGGGCTCCCCTAGCAGATGGAGCCCCGCCATGCCGCAGTCCCCCGCCCCCCGTCCTCTCGGTCTCAGCCATTCCGGCCCCGGCATTCTGGCCATCCGCCGCGCCCTGGTCCCGGCAATCGTCCTGGCGCTCGGCGCGCCGCTTGCCGTGGCGATCCATTCCACGGCCGCCGTCGCCGACGAAACCGCGGTCGACGATGCCGCTCCGGATGACGGCCCCGCCGCCGGCACGCTCATGCTGCGCGGACAAGGCGCGGCGAAAAGCCTTCCGGCGGTCCGCCTCGGCACTGACATGGACGTCACCGTGACCGGACAGGTTGCCCGCGTGCGCGTAACCCAGGCCTTCCGCAACACCTCTGACAAGTGGATGGAGGCCAGCTATCTCTACCCACTGCCTCAGGACGGCGCGGTGGACTCGCTGAAGATGGTGGTCGGCCAACGCGTGATCGTCGGCCACATCGAACCGCGCGCGAAAGCCCGCGAGACTTATGAGGCCGCCAAGGCCAGCGGCCGCAAGGCCGGTCTCGTCGAGCAGCAGCGCCCCAACATGTTCACCACGATGGTCGCCAATGTCGCCCCCGGCGAGACCGTGCTGATCGCGATCGAATATCAGGCACCGGTCAGCCAGGCGAACGGTACGTTCTCGCTGCGCCTGCCACTGGTCGTGGGGCCGCGCTATACGCCGCCGCATACCTTGCGCTCGGCCGCGGCTATCGAGGACGCCCATGCCGTGACCGCCGCGCCGGTTCTGGATCCCGCGCTTGGCGCCAGACTGGGCGGCAGACGGGGCGACGGCCTCAATCCCACCTCGATCTCGGTCCATCTCGCGCCCGGCTTCGAGGTTGCCAACCTGATCAGTCGCTATCACCGGATCAACGTCGCCGGGGCCACCGACAACCGCACAGTGACCCTTGCCGACACCACCGTTCCCGCCAACCGCGATTTCGTGCTCGACTGGCGCTCCGCTTCGGCCGACCCCGCGCTCGGCCTGTTCGCCCAGCATACGGACAAGGGCGACTACGTCATGGCCGCAATCACGCCGCCGGCCAATCTCGACGGCCTTCCCCGCCCCCCGCGCGAGATGGTCTTCGTGATCGACAACAGCGGCTCGATGGGCGGCGACTCCATGGAGGAGGCCAAGGCCAGCCTCATCCACGCGCTCGGCACCTTGCGCCCGCAAGACCACTTCAACGTGATCCGCTTCGACGACACGATGACGCGCCTGTTCGAGCACAGCGTATCCGCCACCTCGGACCAGGTCGCGCTCGCCACCCGCTTCGCGGAATCGCTCCAGGCGCAGGGCGGCACCGAGATGCTCCCCGCGCTCAAGGCCGCGCTGGACGATGCCGGGACCGGGGGCGGCACCAGTCCCGAGGTGCTGCGCCAGATCGTGTTTCTCACGGACGGCGAGATTTCCAACGAACGCGAGATGATGGCCGCGATCGGGGACGACGGGGGCCGCAGCCACGTCTTCATGGTCGGCATCGGCTCCGCACCGAACGACTTCCTGATGGAGCGCATGTCGACCATCGGCGGCGGGGTCTATACCCATGTCGGCGCGCCCAGCGAAGTGGCTGCCAAGATGATGCCGCTACTCGATGCGCTCAGCCATCCGGCGGTGCGCGATCTCTCGGTGCGGGTCGAAGGCGGATCGCTGGATCTCACCCCCTCGCGCCTGCCGGACGTCTACGCCGGACGGCCGCTGTTGCTCGTCGGCCGCAGCGACAAGCTTTCCGGAACCCTCACCGTCACCGGCAACATCGGCGGCAAGTCCTGGGTGCAGCGGGTGGATCTCTCGGCTGCTTTGCCCAGCCCCGCCATCGAGAAGCTCTGGGCCCATCGCCGCATCACCGATGTCGAGGCCGACCGCGCCCTCGGCAAGCTGGAGGACGACCGCGCCGATGCCGAGATCGAACGGATCGGCATGGAGCACGCGATCGTCACGCGCCAGACCAGCCTGGTCGCCGTCGACGAGACGCCTGCGCGGCCTGCCGGCGTCCGCCTGACGCGCGAGGAATTGCCCATCAATCTGCCGGCCGGCTGGGACTTCGAAGCCCTCTTCGGCCAGGACGCCGTGCAGGAAGCACCCGGACAGGAAGGAGCCGGCAGTCTTGCCGCCATGCAGGCCCAGGCCCTGGAACTGCCGCAGACCTCGACCGGCTTCCTCGGCCTGATCGGCAAGGGGCTGGCGTTGCTGCTGGCGGGCATGACCGGCTTCGCCCTGCTCCTGCGCCGGAGGGCGGCATGAACGTCGCAATCCTGCGAACGGCGCCCCTCTGGTCCAACCGTTTGAAGGAGGTCGCGCGGGGACGCGGCCTCCTGGTCATCCTCCTGCTCGGGCTGTGCCTGACCGGCCTGGCGCAGATCGCATGCGGGCTCTATATCCCCGCCAAAGCCGCAGCGGCCCAGGTCCTGCTGGACCGCGCCTTCGACCGCAGTCGCGTCGATCACGCCCCGCGCAAGCCTTGGCCCTGGGCCGACATGACCCCCACGGCCCGGCTGGTGGTTCCCGGTCTTGGCATCTCAAGGATCGTGCTGGACAGTGGATCGGGCCAGGCTCTGGCTTTCGGCCCGACGCTGCTGCCGGGTGGAGCGGCGCTGGGACAGGCTGGAACCGCCGTGGTCGCCGCCCATCGCGACACCCATTTCCGGTTTCTGCGCGATATGAAGAAAGGCGATCTCATCTTCGCCCAGACCCGCGAAGGCCTGGAACGGCGCTACCGTGTCACCGGTGCCGAAGTGGTGCGATGGGACGGCTACGCCGTGGCCGACGCGCCGCTCGGCGAAAGGCTGGATCTGGTGACCTGTTTTCCCTTCGACGCGATCCGGAGCGGCCCATGGCGCTACGTCGTCCATGCCGAAGCGGTCAGCCGGTGAACCGCACCGCAGATGAAAAGCCTCGCCGGCCGGCTCCATGAACCGGGACCGGCGAGGCCGTTACATCAGAAGTGGAACTTCACTTCGCCGCCGATGATGCGCGGCTCGTTGACCATGCTGGTCAGGTTGTTGAAGTCGATGGCGCCGACGATGCGGATCTGGTTGGTGATGTTGCGCGCGAAAGCGGCCACTTCGATGCCCATGGCATTGTCACGCCAGCCTGCACGCAGGCCGCCTTCCAGCGATGCCTTGCCGGTGAATTCCACCGAATCGTAGAGGAACAGGTTGACCGAGCTGCGGTAGGCCCAGTCGGTGTAAGCGAAGACTTCCTGGTTCTCGCTGATCGGCACCGTGTAGCTGGCCGTCCAGTTGGCGATCCAGCGCGGCGCCTGCGGCAGGCGGTTGCCGTCGATCGAGACGAGCGAGGTGCCCGCGACGACCGGATCGAGCACGGTGCAGCCGCCCGAGCAGGGCTCGACCCTCAGGTCCGAGTCCTTGAGCTTGGTGAAGTTGTAGCTGCCACCTGCGGTCAGGGAGAGACCCTCCACCGGCGTGATCGCCATTTCGCCCTCGACGCCCCAGCCGATCGCCTTCTTCGCGTTAATCAGCGTGGTCGTGTTGGACGCGCCGCCCACGGCGGTGAGCTGGATATTGCGCGTGTTCATGTAGAACACGTCCGCCGAGTAGCTGACCAGTCCGCGCTCTTCGCCCTTGAAGCCGACTTCGAACGAGGTCGTGGTCTGCGGCTTGGCTTCCGAAGCGACACCCGAGACGGCGTCGTTCTTCAGCGAAGCGCCAAGGTAGCCCGAAGCGGCGCGGGCGTAGAGCGAGTGGTCCGGGTCCAGCTTGTAAGTGGCGCTGCCATCCCAGGAAACCTTCGAGCCCTTGGCCCGGCCTTCGGAAAGCAGCACGCCATCGGCGGCGTTGAGGTTGCCGTACTTGCGGTCATGCGACCAGCGCAGGCCGCCGCGCAGGATGAGCGATTCCACCGGGGTATATTCGACCGAGCCGAACACCGCGTAAGTCTCGTTGTCGAGATGGCTGGTGTTGCCGTTGGTCTGGACGTTGGTGGTGCTCCAGCTCAGCGCCTCGGTGTCGAGGTTCTGGTTGAAGTAGTAGGCGCCGGCCTGGAAGCTGACGTCGCCGAACTTTTCCGAGGCAAAGCGCAGTTCCTGCGTGAATTCGCGCGGCTTGGCCTTGCTGCCGCTCTCGACCGAGAAGGGCACGGCGGCGGGATAGCTGCCGTCCACGTCACCGCGCGAGAAGACCTTCACCTTTTCCCAGCCGGTCACCGAGAACAGGGTGCCCAGGCCGTCGAAATCGTAGCTGGCCTGGACGTTGGTGCCCCAGCCGTCGAGGCGCTGGGGGTTGGAACCGTTCTGCGCGGTATGCTCGACGTCGAAGCCGTCCACGAAGTCGTTGGTGCCGGGCTTGATGGTGTTGCCGCGGAACACGCGGGCCGAACCGCGCAAGTGGCGGCCATGAAGGTTCACCAGGACGTTGAGCGGGCCGTTGTCGTATTCCAGCAGCGCACGGCCGGCGAGATCGTCGTAACCGTCGAAGCGGCGCTCGTTGATCGTCTCGGCGTAGTCGTTCTTCACCCAGTCGTCGCGGTGCTGCAGGTTGCCGGCAACGCGGAAGCGCAGGGTTTCGGTGATCGGGCCGCTCAGCGCGAGTTCGCTGTTGATCGTGTTGTAGGTGCCCCAGGAAACACTGCCGTGGCCGGTGTAATGGTCGGTCGGGCGGGCCGAGGTCAGCTTGATCACGCCGGCCGGGGTGTTGCGGCCGAACAGGGTACCCTGCGGACCCTTGAGCACTTCGATGTTCTCAAGGTCGAAGGCCGGGAAAGCCTTCAGGAACGGGCTTTCAAGCGCGATGTTGTCGTATACGACCGAGACCGGCTGGGCCGCGTCCGACGAGAAGTCGGTATTGCCCAGGCCGCGGATGTAGAAGCGCGGGAAAGTACGGCCGAACGACGATTCCGCCAGGAGGCTGGGCACGCGGCCGGACAGGAAGCGGATATCCTGGCCGCTGGAATTGATCGCGGCGAGCTTGTCTCCGCTCAGCGACGATACGGCGATCGGCACGTCGACGGCGCGTTCTTCGCGGCGGGTCGCGGTGACCACGATATCGGTGCTGCTGGCGCCTTCGCTGGCAGGCGAGGCGATGCTCTGCGCCTGCGCAGCGGCCGGCAGGGCGCAAGCAAGAGCGATGAGCGAAACGGCGGCACGATGGCGGAATCGACGCTGAGTCATGTTTTTATGAAACCCTGATTACCCTGAGACCTTGTTTGTCGCGCGGAGTAGGGACTTGCGGGTGCACTCGCAAACGCATTGTTTTCGATGCTGCGTTGCAGAAATAAGATCGGGCGGAAATGTTGTAGAAATATCACGGTGCCGCTTCGTTGCGTGGCTCGCCGATGTTTTTGCAGCGCACCATCAACGTCGTTGACTTCGATGGGCTTTTTCTCGCCCTCGGCAGAGTCGCATGGTGCTGCCGGGTTTTCGCGCCAGAAGTGCCGTCCAGCAAAAAGTCGATCCGCGGTTCATGCGCGCAGCGGGGCGCTGTCCGGCATCCATGGCAGCGGCGCACGCCGGGCCTGCGGTTTCGCCAGGATAGTGGCAGACAGTCCGAACAGCCCCAGCGTCAGGAAAGCGGGACGCCCGCCGAAGGAGGTGAAGAACAGCATCTCGCTCAGCATCACCAGCACCCCGAACACGAAGGCCGCGGGAGCCTCTCCCGGCGTGCGCCGCAGAACGCGGCGGCGCTTCCACAGCGAAACGAGAGGGTCGAGGAAGTTGCCGATGAAGATCGCCAGCCCTGCCGATCCGGCGATCAGCGCGATCCAGAGGTAGGTGTTCACGAAATCGATGATTCCCTCTCCCTGCCGCAAGTCTGCCAGCAGCACATTGAGCCGCGGCATCGAATGCCCGAACATCGGGCTTTGCCAGAACACTTCCTTGCCCTTTTCGAAAAGATCGCGGCGATAGGTCGTAGTCTCGTTGGCGCCCCCGTCGGACAGCCCCAGCGCTTCGGCAAAAGTGGGGGAAAGCTGGGCCGTCACCAAGACGATGCCCAGCGCCAGGCCGATCCCACCGGCACAGGCCAGCAGCGAGCGCCAACGTCCCCGGTAGATCGCCATGGCCACCGATGCGAGCGCGAGGCCGATCCAGGCGCCCCGCGATTGCGGCGCCGATACCCCAAGGAACGTGATCGCCAGCAGCCCGGAATGACGCAGGGCAGATCGAAAATCCTCCCGCAGCAGGCTGAGGGCGGCGAAGCACATGGCCAGGACGAGCGCGATGGAGGTCGGCTCCACGAACGGTCCCCCGGCCCGCATCAAACCGCCCCGGGCCTTCACCAGAAGCATCATCGGCACGTTATACTGGCCGTAAAGCTCATTGTAGATCGGCCAACTGCGCCAGATTTCCAGGACCAGCACCGCCGTCAGCGCCACGCCCCCGCAGGCCAGCCAGCGCAGGGCCATGCGTTGCCCCTCGGTGCTCGTCACGCCGCGGCTGAGGATATAATAGGGTAGGCCCAGGTCGAGGACGAGATTGACCGTCGTTCTAAGGAAATTCGTGGCCGTGGTCTCGCGCGAGAGGGCAAGGCCCAGCATGAGCAGGAACGCGGCGACCCATCCATCGCTGGTCAGCCGCCGCGGCGCGCTTTCCGATTTCCGGAACTTCAGCCAGATCGCCACTGCCGCGCCAATGGCAAGCCCGTCCTGCACCCCGAAATCGAACAGCTTCAACCCGCCGATTTCCACCGGGGCGTCCAGCGGAGGCAGCAACAGCATGCTGAACAGATAGAGCGGAGCGATACGTTCGCGCCGCCCCGCCACCACCGGCACCCAGAAACACATCGCCAGATGCAGCAGCCGCACCGCCGGGAGCGACCAGGCCAGCATCGGCAGCGCCATCACGCAGAACAGGCTGCGCATGGCCATTTCCTCGCGGTGGACGCGGCGCAGGCAAATCAGGAACAGCGCGACGCCCGCCCCGCTGGCACAAGCGACATAGAGCGCCGAATGGATGCTGTAATAGGCGACCGCCAGCAAGGCGAAGAGCCCGCCCGTCCCCATCATCGACTGAACCGCGTGGCGGTTCACGGCGCTTCCGCCTGAAAGCGGCGCACGGCCGAGAGCTTCGGCGTCTCGGCCGCAGGCTGGCCGGCATATTCGCGCAGGCCCCATGAGCCATATTCGCCGATCGGCGCGGTCGCCGCGTAGAGTACCAGGGTATCGCCGAAACGGCGGCGCCAGCCTTCGAGGTAGCGCAGATAGACCTCGCCCATGCGCGGATCGCGCTGCACGGCGCGCGCGAGGTCCAGATCGGTGGTGACGAGATGCTGGCCGCCTTCATAGGCGATGTAGCGCAGGCCATGCCGGGCCGCCACGGCGCGATTGGCCGCCGCCATCGCCAGCGTCCGCTCCATCGAACCCGGCATCTGCGTGAAAATGCGATCGAGATCCCGCTTGCGATAGCCGTCAAGTTCCAGCCAGAGATAAGGCGCGGTTGCCAGAGCATCCACCCAGCGGTCCGCATGGCCATAGTTCAGGACCATGCGCGCAAGCTCGGGATTGGCATGCTGGGTGGAGCATACCCGGATCAGCGCCTGCGGCCGGTCGGCATAGATCGCGGTCCAGATGCGCATGGCCGCGACCATGCGCTGGGAATAGCGCTCCATCCGTGCCCGCATGGGATCGCCGCCGCCAAGCCCCAAGGCAAGTCCCTCCCGCTCAGCCTGGCCCGAGGCATCGAAGATGTCGTTCCACACTTCGTTGCCAAGTTCGACATAGACTTTGCGCCCCGGATCGAGGCGGGCGTGGACGAGCACCGCGAAGCCGCGCAGATAATCCGCGTCGGCATCGTAGGGCATGAGGAACCACGGGTCCGCGCCGGCGGCATTGGCAAGGTCGACCATGTCCTCGACCGAGGCGCCCGCCACGCCAACCTGAGACCCGCTGCCGGGAAGGCTGCGGGTCGCCCACGCGGCTGGCGCGTTGTCGTTCGTGCGCTGCCAGTCGAGAAAGCGAACGACCTTGAAGCCGGAGAGGAAGGCGAGGAATTCCGGGTCGAACCGCTGGCTGCGCGGGACGCCCGCCTTGCGGCAATCGAGTTCGCGCAAGGGATCGGCCGGGTCGGTGGAGATCAGCTCGACCCAGGCGCCCTCGCCTTCCGCTCCCGTTGGCCGCAGTTCCAGATCGACCGCGCCGGCAGAAACGCCGAGAACGCGTGCCACACCGCCAGCCTCCAGCCCGCCGCGGCCGGCAAAAGTGCACCGCACCGCCATTGCCCGAAACGGAGCAGCAGGCAGGACCAGCGGACGCGGCGCCGTTTGCCCCGGTTCCAGGCTGCGCACCCACCCCGCGGCATCGAGCTGCTGGGAGGGCATCGGCGTCCAGCCATCCCCGCGCGAGGAGAACCACTCGCTTTGCAGGATCATGTTGGAGAAGACCTGCTGCCGATTGAAGGTCTGAAGCCCGAACAGATTGATGCCCAGGGCGGTGGGAGGTGCGGCTACCGGAACGATGTTGGGCCGCAGCGCATCCTGCGCCGAGCGTGCCTGCTCGACGAGGGAATGGCGGCGCACGGCCTGAGGTCCGAAAACCGCCACGGCCGCTGTCGCGACCGCGCATAGCGACAGCGCGATCGCGGTCCGTTTCAGGGTGTCAGTCCCCCGGCCGCGTTCTGGAGCCCAAGGGTCATCCTCCGCCAGGTCTGGTGGATGCGGAATATCTGCGGCCCATCGATCAGGTAGCGCCGCCACAAGCGCTGCGGATCGGATCCCAGGCGATAGAGCCACTCCAGAGACATCTGCTGCATCAGGCGCGGCGCGCGTTCCTGGTCGCCGGTGAGGAACTCCAGTCCCGCTCCCACGCAGAAGCCGATACCGCAAGCCGCACCGGCCCGGGCGAGGCGCCGGGCAATGATCTCCTGCTGCGGCGATCCGACCGCCAGGAAGACATACCGAGCCTTGGTGTTGGCCAGGAACCTTACGGCCCGCGTCACTTCGCGCGGATCACGGATGAAGCCCATCGGCGGATTGTAGTGGTGCAGATCGCAGAGCCCGTAACGGGCGGCGATCCGGGCCACCATGTCCTCGCTGCCGCCCAGGATCGCGACCCTGTCGTTCCGATCGATGTGGTGGTCGAACAAGGCGGCGGTGAGGTCGCTGCCGGTCACGACGGGAAGGTCCTGCCCCACGGCCCTGGCCATCTTCGCCAGGATCCTGCTGTCGCAAAGTGTCATCCAGGCGCCGCGATAAGCGGGCCAGAGGTCCGAGCGGCGGCGCTGCAGCCGCACGACATGGTCGACATTGGGCGTCACCACATAAGCGAACGGTGAGGACGGCGGGCGCGAAACGACGGCGTCGAGCGCCCCTGCCATGTCGATCCGCGTGAAAGCCAGTTCGAGAAATTCCACGGGACCGGGATCGGGCCGCTCAAGTGCCGAAAGAGGCTCTGCCAGAGTTGCAGAAGTGGCCGCCACCAGAGCAGCCAGCTCGCGCATGTCAGCCGGCGCGAATTCTCCCGAAGTCTTGTGGAACTTGTCGAGGTACATGGTGTTTCTCCCCGTGGACGAATATGCCGCAGGGCCGGTCGCCGATCTCTTGTGGCTACCGGGACCGTCCATCCGCCTGCGAAAATTCCGGTCCCCCTTTCCGCCATCCGCATTTGCCGATCCGGTTCCGCCGTCCTGTCGATGCAGGCGCCGATCAGGCCACTGGCGAATTCTCCTACCCGTGAAGCCCGCCCCCCGATCGAACGATTACGGGCGTTTGGCCCGACCGATACCCTCCTGACCGGACTGCGGGAGAGAGCCCGCGTCCAGGGAGGTATCGTGTCCTTTGCCCGCGCGTCGTCCATGCGTTCCGGAAAGTCAGGCCGCCGCGCCGCGCGCATCTTTCGCGCATTCGCCGGATGCCTGGCGCTCCTGTCATGGAGCATGTGCGGTCACCTTGCGGCCAAGGAGGCCGGTGAAGCCGTGACGGCAGCGGCCGTATCGGCAGCAGCAGCCGCGCCGCAGTCCGCTGCCTCCACCCGCTATACCGTGAACGCGGGCGACGAACTCGAGGTCTTCGTGTGGGGCGAGGAGCGGATGCAGCGGCAAGTGCTGGTCCAGCCCGACGGAACCTTCGCATTCCCTCTCGCCGGTACGATCAAGGCGAGCGGGCGCAATGTCTCCGACATCGCGGCGGAGCTGCGCGAGCGCATTTCCCTCAACTATCGCACGGCGCCGCCCGATGTCACCGTTTCGCTGCGCGGGGCGACGGGCATGCGCTTCTATGTCCTGGGCAAAGTCCGCACGCCCGGCAGCTTCACCAGCGGCACCGCGCCGAACGTCCTTCAGGCCCTCAGCATGGCCGGGGGCACCGCCGAGTTCGCGGATGTCCGTCATGCCGTGATCCTGCGGCAGACGGCGCAAGGCCAGGTTGTGGAACCCGTGCAGCTCCAGCGCCTGCTGAAGGGCGGTCGCAGCCTCGATCCCGGCAATCTCGCCAAGCCGCTGCCGACCCTGTCGAGCGGCGACGTTCTCGTCATTCCGTGAAGGCGCGGCAGCGTGGTCCGCTTCCTGCTCTCGCGATCGGCGCTCTCGCACTCGCCGCAATGCTGCCGGCCCGGTCTGCGGCGCAGAACCAGCCCCGTATCGAGGTCGACATGAGCCTGTTCGCCGCCCGCAATCCCTTCCTGCTGCCCGGTGACGATGCCGTCACCCTGGGCGGGCAGATTGCCGGAAAGGCCAGCGCCGAATGGCCGCTCGACTTCCGCACCAGGATCGAGACCGGCGGTTCGCTGGCCTATCGCCAATATACCCGCGAATACGGAAATTTCCTGACCGGCAGCGGCGAACTGGCGCTGGTCCACCGCCGCAACGAATACCTGTCGCTGCGCACCGAGCTCTCCTTCGAGCGTGTCCTGCCGGTGGAGGCCGTGGCCTCCAGCCTCGACAGCGCGATCGACCCGGTCAGCCTTCAGGACCGCTACGAGGTGGCCCAAGGCGTGACCGTCCATACCGACGCCCGCACCGCACTGAATGCCAGGCTGGGCTGGAGCCGCATCGATCCGCGCGGCTCCCTGCTGCTGACGCCGACCGACGCCGTTTCGCTCGACTTCGGCGCGGAGAACCGGATCGATGCCGCCACCACGCTCGGCCTGGGCGGACAGATCACGTCGAGCCGCTCGAGCAGCGGCGGCGATCCGCACGCCTGGGCCGTCCAGGCCAAGGCGATCCGGCGCTTTCCCCGTGCCTGGAATGCCGAGATCGAGATCGGCGTAACCCGGCTCTCGCGCCTCACGCCGGGCAGCGGGCGCGAGAGCGGGCCGGTACAATTCTCGGGGAACGGCAGCCTTTGCCACGAGCCGGGACATATCCGCTTCTGCGCTTCCGCCGCCGTCGCCTCGGTGGTCAGCAGCTTCGGCGGCATCCAGCGCGAAGTCTCCGCCGCGACCAGCCTGGACTGGCGCAGCAGCGAGCGAGGGCGGCTCATCGCGCGCGGGGAATATCGCCGTTCTCCCCAAAGCGGCGGCCCGGGCGGCAACCTGCCGGACATCGAAGTCCTCAGCCTCACCTCCCGCTATGAGCACCGGCTGGACGGACAGTTTTTGCTCTATGGCGGTGCGGAGTTTCAGCAAAGGACGGGACTGAGCGACATCAGGCTGAACTCCCTGACGTTCCGCACCGGGCTGCTCTACCGGATACCCCGGCCGTGAACCGGCCCTCACCCTCACCCTCGCCTTCACGAGGCCCGGCACCTGCACGAAGCAGCGACCAGGCCCTTTCGGCGCTTGGCGTCGATCCCGACAGCATCGGCATCTACCCGCGCGAGATCCTGGCGATGTTCCGCCGCCGCTGGCGCTGGATGATCGCGCCGATCGTGCTGGGCCTTCTGGCCGCGGGCATTGCCGTGGCCTTGCGCAAGCCGGTCTACCAGTCGGCGGCGACGCTGCTGATCGATTCCCCGCAGATCCCCACCAGCCTCATCGCCTCGCCGCTGACCGATATCGCGGACGAGCGGATCGCGAAGATCCGGCAGCAGATCGTCAGCCGCGACAGCCTGGCCGGGCTCATCCGCGGCAACGACCTCTATCCCGACAAGCGCACTCGCATCGATTTCCCCGGCCTGCTGGACGTGATGCGCGGCGACATCGGCGTCGATCTGGTCGGTGCCGACCAGGCACGCGGCGGCGGCAGCACGATCGCTTTCACGCTCTCGTTCAAATATCCCGACGCGCTCAAGGCGCGCAACGTCACCGAGCAGCTCACGCGCATGTTCCTGGTCGAGGACAAGCGCTTCCGCACCGAACAGGCGACGGGAACAGCCTCGTTCCTGGAGAGCCGCTCGGAGGAACTGCGGCGGCAGCTGCGAGACCTTGAGGACAAGCGGCGCAGCGTGGAGGCACATTACGCCGGCGCCCTGCCCAGCAGCGTGGCCCTCAGCGCGCAGTCCAGTTCGGCCCTGCGCGCCGAAGTCTCGCGCACGGATGCGGAAACGCAGGGGCTGGTCCAGCAGAACGGCCTGCTCGCCGCCCGCCAGCAGGAGCTTCGACAGGCCCCGCCCAGCGGCGCCGACGGTGTGCGCCGGGCAGAGGACCGCCTGGCGCAGCTGCTCGCGGTCCATTCCGATGTCTTCCCGGACGTCGTGGCCGCGCGGGCCGAACTGGAGCGGCAGAAGGCCCTGCAATCGCACCTGCCCCCGGCCGGAACCAACCTCATCGAAACCGAAATCGCCGCCGGGCGGCAACGGATCGGCGTGCTTGCCAGCCGGCGGGCCGAGCTGGTGCACACCATGGCCGACCTCGACCAGCGCGCCGCGCAAGCCCCGCAGGCCGCCTACGAACTCAACATGATCGAGCGCGAATACGACAACATCAAGCGCCAGTACGATTCCCTGCGCGAAAAGCAGCTGGAGGCGCAAGTCGCGGCCAACCTCCAGTCGGAAGACAAGGGCGAGCGCTTTACCGTGGTCGACCAGCCCAGCCTGCCGCTGCAACCGCTGGGGCTGAAACCGGCGATACTCCTGGCCCTGGGCATTGCCGGGGGGGCCGCAGTGGGCCTTTGCATGATCCTGGGCTTCGAACTGCTGAGCGGCACCATCCACGGCGCCGACACATTGGCGCGGACCATGCAGGTGCCCTCCTTCGGCGTCGTGCCGCTGGTGACCGAGGAGAGCCGCTTCTCGCGTCTGGCGGACGAGACCCTCACCAGGCTGCGCGCCTATCTGCCCGGCCTCTCCACGGAGGCGAACCGATGAACGCCGAGCCCGGCATCCCGCCGCTGTTGCGAACGACCGGCATTCCGGACGAGGCCCCGGCACTGCTCGATCCGCGGCACCTTGCAGAGAACCGCATCTGCGGTTTCGGGCAGATGAGCGAGCAGCTCTATCCCTTCTTCATGATCCGCTCCACGCTGCTGGCGCATGTCGAGGCGACCGGGCATCGCACTTTCGCCATCACCTCGATCGAGGCGGGGAACGGCAAGACCCATGTCGCGACGAACCTCGCGGCCGTACTCAGCCGCGTGCGGCCGACCATACTGGTCGAACTGGACTTGCGCCGCCCCACCCTCGGCGCGCGCCTCGGGCTGGCGGGCGCCGGGCCGGGGATCGACGACTACCTGGCAGGAGAAGCTGCCTGGAGCGACACGGCGACCCGCATCGACGGGGTCGACCTGGCCGTCCACCGCGTCCGCCGCGCTCACCCGAGCGCCGAGCAACTCCTGGCCTCCCCGCGCCTTGCCCATGCCTTGCGGCACATCGCCGCCGAGGCGGAAGAGGCGATCTGCATCATCGACACGCCCCCGGCGCTGATTGGCGACGACCTCGTCCACATCGCCCGCAACATCGACGGCGTGCTTCTGGTCGCGCAGGAGGGCCGGAGCCGAAAGAGCGGCGTGCGCGAAGTGACCGGCGCGCTGGGCGGCACGCCGATCATCGGTTCGATCCTCAACATGTCCCTTTCTCAGCCCGCGCGGTGCAATGAATACGGCTATCCCGCCGGTCGCGGCACGGACCGCGAGATGTCCGGCAGGACGGCGCCCGCAACCGGACGGAAGCGGACATGACCATCGCCCGCGCCGGTTCCTTGTCGCCGCGACATGGCTTTCGGGTTCAGGCGTCCATGCGCCGGGGAGACGCGCCATGATCGGCCTCAAGGACAGTCAATGGCTGCGCGACCTGCCCGCGCGCACGACGCTGAAGCTGTTTAACCAGCGCCACGTCCGCAACTGGCTCGGCCATCGCTACGACACCACCGTCCTGCGCCACCGCGCCTCCCTGCCCCCGCTGTCACTGCCCGACGCAGGGATCGTCGAAGACCTCGACACGCGGGGAATCCACGTCACCACGCTTGGCGCGCTCGGCATTCCGGGGGGAGAGGCCGTGTTGTCGCGCGCCGCGGCGCTGGCGGAGAACTTTGCGGATTCCGCCCGTGCCCTCTCTCGTGAGGGCCGTTCCTTCATCATCGTGCAGCCGGAAAAGATCGTGCGGAGCGCCATGATCTTCCGATGGGGCCTCCAGGACCGCCTGCTGGACATTGCCGAAGCCTACCTGGGCCTGCCGGCCGCCTACGACGGCGTCGCCATCAACTACACGGTCGCCGACGGCAGGGCCGTCTCAACCCGCAAGTGGCACCGCGACTGGGAGGACCGGCGCATGTTGAAAGTGGCCGTCTATCTCCATGCCGTCGACGACGCGGGCGGGCCCTTCCAGCAGATCTCGCGGCCCGATACCCTGCAGGACGACCTTAAGGGTTTCACCTATGCCCTGTCCGACGACCGTGAACTGGAGCAGCGCCTGGGCGCAGGCTATGAAGCCGATGTGGTGAGCTGTGAAGGCCCGCGCGGCACCGTGGTCTTCTGCGACACGGCTCGCTATTTCCACCGCGGCAAGCCGGCCATCTCACGCGATCGCGCCGCCCTGTTCTACAGCTACTTCGCCGACCCGCCGCGCCACCCGTTTCTTTGCGAGCGGACCGGCCTTTCCCGCGCGGACATCGAGTGGATGGTGCGCCGTCTGCCGGAGCGGCAGCGGCGCGCAGCGCTCTGGCGCCGCCGTCTGCCGCCGCTGCTCAAGCTGATCCCGCCCGCCAGTCTGTGAACACGGGGCCTGCACTCATGACGATGCCGCAGCCGGACACGCCATGCGAATGCCCCCGCATCGTCCTTGCCTCTCCCAACTTGTCCCGGCGGATGGGCGGCGAAGCGCTCAAGGCCCTGTCGGTCTTCCTGGGCTACCGCGAACTGGGCTTCGACGTGACCCAGGTCACGCATGCCCGCGTGCGAGGGGAGCTGACGGCCTACGGCATCGACAGCGGTGTGATCTATGTGAAGGACGGGCCGCTGCAGCGCGGCCTCGATCGCTACCGGCTGCACTGGCTGCTCGGGCTGGTGGATAGCTGGCTGCTGCATCGCGCCGTCCAGCGCGAGGTGGACAGGGTGCAGCCCTGGATCGTCCACTTCACCGCCCCGATCGCGCCCAGCGGCATCAGCTTCCCCATTCGCGGCGCGCCGGTGGTGATCGGCCCGCTCAACGGCAGTATCCTTCATCCTCCCACCCTGATGTTCCGAGAGAGCTGGACCAAACGGCTGGGCGCCATGCTGACGCGGCCGGTGCAGCTATCGAGCCGCGTGCTGTTTCGCGGCAAACTGCAGGCACGCCTGTTCGTCTCGGGCGGCGAACGCACGGCCCGCACGCTGGAGTTAGGGGGATGCCGCAGGGACCGGATGGTCACGGTCATCAACAGCGGCGTCGATCCGCGCCTGCGCGACCATCGCCGCATCGTGCACCAGAGCCAGAACTGGAACTTCGTGTTCCTGGGCAGGCTGGTACGCTACAAAGCCTGCGATCTGGTGATCCGTGCGCTGGCCAGGGTGCCGCAGGCAAGACTGGAAGTGATCGGAGACGGCCCCGAAAGCCGCAGGCTTCGCGAACTCGCCTTGCGCCAGGTCGTCTCCTCGCGCCTCGTCTTCAAACCCTATAGCACCGACCGGGAGGCCCTTTTCGCGCATCTGCGCCAGTTTCGCGGCTTCCTGTTCCCAACCCTGGCGGAAGCGAGCGGCACGGTCATCCAGGAAGCGATGATGCTGGGGCTCCCCGCGGTCTGCGTGGACTGGGGCGGGCCGCAGATGCTGCT
The DNA here is from genome assembly GCF_004368805.1 of Novosphingobium sp. PhB55. Lineage (NCBI taxonomy): Bacteria > Pseudomonadati > Pseudomonadota > Alphaproteobacteria > Sphingomonadales > Sphingomonadaceae > Novosphingobium > Novosphingobium sp. PhB55. The sequence goes on from NZ_SODQ01000008.1 coordinate 150,319, forward strand.
CGATGCCCAGACCGGCATTCTGATCCCACCCGAAAGCGAGGAAGCGATCGTCAAGGGCCTGGCAAACGCCATGACCCGCCTCGCCCGCGATCCGGACTTCGCCGAGACACTTTCCATCAAGGCCCGGCACAAGGCCGAAACCGTAGGCTACGACTGGCCGCGCGTCCTGCGCAGCTGGATCGCGCTTTACGACCGCCTGTTCGAGGAAAGCGGGTCGACACGGCGCTTCGCCACGTTCCTGGCCATGCGCACGGGCGGAGACATCCTGTCCTCAATCCTGTCGAATCTGGGCTGACCCCCGACTGAAACCTGCCTTTGCCTGGACGAGCGGCGCAAGCAGGTCGGCAAGCTGATGAGCGCTGCGGTCGGGATCATGCCGTTCCAGCACGCGCCGGCGCCCGCGTTCGCCCATGGCCGCCAGTTCTCGCGGCGATGCATCGAGCGCGGCCTCGATCGCCGCGGCCATGGCATCGGAGGAACCGGACGGAACCAGCCACCCCACGCGCTCGTCCACCAACTCGGGGATACCCGCGATCGCGGTGGTAATGACCGGACGCCCGCTGGCCATCGCTTCCATCAGCACGACGGGAAGGCCTTCCGCAAAACTCGGCAGCACCAGCGCCCGAGCCTGCTGCAAGGCGGCGCGGATCGCCTCTGGCGTGGCCCAGCCCAGCAGCCGGACGCAGCGCTCCAGCCCGGCTCGCACGATCTGGCGCTCTATCGCGGCGCGGTCCTCGCCGTCGCCGATCACATCGAGCGTGACCGCGCGATGCGCCGCGACCCGTTCCATCGCCTCGATCAGCAAGGGCAAACCCTTCTGCGCGCTGAGCCGCGCCACGCAGAGCAAATGCGGCGCCGGCGGAAACTCAAGTGGAGAAGCCCCGGTTTCGGACGCCGGGACGAACGATGGAGAGGGAGCGCAGCGCACGACATGAAGGCGCTGCCAATCGCCCGGCGAGGCCCAGCGCATCAGTTGCCCGCGTCCGAAGCTGGAAACACCGGCCACGAAAGCCGCCTCGGCAATCTTGCCTCGTAAATCCAGCCCGCGAGGATCGTCGAGCTCGTCCGGGCCGTGAACGGTGAAGCTGTACGTGATCGGGGCCAGTCTTGCCGCCAGGCGCGCCACTGCCGCCGGGTTGGTGCCGAAATGCGCGTGGACATGGCTTATACCCCGGCGCGTCAGCCGCTGCGCCAGCAGGGCGGCCTCGGCGAAATAGGCAAGAGCCTTCCATCGCCCGCCGGCTCCCGCAGTTCGCCAGGCCAGCGCGAGCGCACCCATGGCGGCACCCGGCCGGACCACGCAGGCAGAGATTGCCGCCAGCACCAGTGCGGCGCGATGCTCCAGCAGGGCATGGGTGCAGGCGGCCTCGAGCCGATCCGAAACATCCTCGAAGCGCTCGCCCGACCGGCGAACCGTGAAGCGGCTGACCACGAAGCCGCGGCGTTCCAGCGCCTCGATCTCGGTCTTGATGAAGCTGTGGCTGATCTTGGGGTAGACGTTGGTGAAATAGGCCACTTTCAGGTGATCGTCCGCGGCCGTCTCCCGCGCAGGGACACGCTCCGCGCTCGGCGCAGCGCCGCCGGTTCCCCGCTCCCGAAAGGCGAACGCCCTCGGGGCCGCCTGTTCCGCAATCTCCGTCATGCCTCGACTATGGGCGAGCCCCAGGCCTCGCGGCATTGCGAGTTTTCACAATGGAATTTGACCTGTGGGGCGTGGGAACCCCATCGCCCGGATGCGCCGGAAGGGCACGACATGCGAACTTGCGCAGAGTTTGCGGAGACATGCCTTGCCACTATCCTGCCCCCTGCTGCTGTCTCCTTCCCGCAAGCAGGGCTCTTGCGAATTGGCCCCGTCATGAACGCCGGCCTCTTCAGGCCCCTGACCGTGGAAGCCCCGCGCCCCGCGCCGCCGCAGGCCTTGTCGCTGCGCCCGGCCATGGCGCTCGCCGCCAGACTGCTGCGGCAACCGCGCCCCGACATCGCCCAGGCCGCCGTCGAGCGCTGGCAGGTGGCGCCGGGCTCCTGCACGCAAGTGAGGCGCGCGAAAGTGCTGCCCGGTCAGTTCGAGCGCATTGCGGACAGCGAGTTCGCCTCGATCAGCGAGGTGGTGCGCCAGTTCAAGGGCGACTTCGAAGCCAAGCAGTCCGCCACCATCGGTTACCGGCTGAAGAACGCGCTGCTTCACGACGGCGTGCTCTATGCCGGGGGCACGCTCCGGCACTTGCAGCGGCGTTCGCGGTTCCTGCCTGTCGCCCGCGCCCCGCGCGAGGAAACACGCATGGCCCTGTTCGAATCCTGGCTCGGCAATCGCTGGTTCGGAAACTGGCTCAGCGACGATTGCCTGACCTACCGCCTGGCAGAGAACGCCGGCATTCCCTTCACCACCCATGGGTCCAGCGGCCATGTCCCCGACTACGAACGCGCGCTGGACATGCTGCCGGTCAGGGGCCCATCGGCGTTCTTCCGCGAACTGGTGCTGTTCGACGATGCGGCCCACAACGAGAACAAGCGATTGCGGGCCGAGGCCATGCGGCAGCGGCTTATTCGCGGACCGATCGAACGGCACCCCGGCGTATTCCTGCTGCGCGGGCGCAGCGGCGATGCGCGGTTCCTGACGAACGAGAGCGAAATTGCCGAAACCCTTGCCAGACGGCGCGGCTTTCAGGTGCTCGATCCCAGCCACGCCGGTCTCGAAGAGATCGTCCGGGCCTGCGGCGGCGCCAAAGTCGTCATGGGGGTGGAGGGAAGCCATCTGGTCCACGGCCTGGCGATGATGCCGCCCGATGGCTGCGCCTTCGTCATTCAACCGCCGCTGCGCGCGGTCGCGGCGCTCAAGCTCCTGACCGACCGGCAGGGGCAGGACTACGCGCTGGTCGTCGGGGAAGGAACCAACCATGCTTTCACAGCGAACATCGACGAGATCGAGCGCACGCTCGACCTCGTCTGACGGCACCGTGCCGCGCCTGCCCGCTGCAGCGGCCCCGGGGGGCTGGTCCACGTTGAAAGCGGACTATCGGCGGCATGGCGGCACGCTGACGAGCGGTGCCTTCATCGCGTTGAGCCTTTACCGCTACGGCCGCTGGGGCCGCAGCCTGCGCAATCCACTCGGCCGCGTTCTGGTCTCCAGGACGTACGGTTTTGCCCACGTCTTCGTGGCGAACCTCACCAAGATCTGGATACCGCCCGCCACCACGCTGGGGCGGGACTTCCACATCGTCAACAACGAGGGTTCGCTCTCGATCCACCCGGAATCGGTGATCGGCGACCGGCTGGGCGTGATGCACAATGTCACCATCGGCTCCAACATGCGCGAAGGCGCACCGGTGATCGGGGACGACGTGTTCATCGGCGTCAATTCCACCGTGCTCGGCGCCATTCGCGTGGGAGACAGGGTGCGGATCGCCGCCAACACCGCCGTCACCACGGACGTGCCCTCGGACTCCATCGTCGTCGGATCGCCCGCGCGCATCTATCCGCGACTGGGGCCGCTGCGATGAGCGCGAACACGCTCCACGAACTTTTCGCGGCCAATCTGCCGCAGCGGTCCGGCAAGACCTTCCTCATCGATGCCGGCCGCCAGGCGACGTACGGCGAAGTCGACACCCTGGCCGGGGCGATCGGCGCCCATCTCGCGGCGCGCGGCGTGGGCGCTGGGGACCGCGTGCTGGTCCAGGTGCGCAAAGGTATCGCCGAGGTCTCCGCCCTGCTCGGCGTGACGCGGGCAGGCGCCGTGCTCGTCGACATCAGCACGGCCTGGACGGCCGAGCAGGTCCGTTTCGTCGCAGAAGACTGCGGAGCCTGTCTCCTGATCGTCGAGCCGGCCATGGCCCGGGTCCTGGCTGCCCAGGGGATCGCCCCCGTCCGTCTCCTGCCGGTGTCGGCTGCGCGCGGGCTGGAGAGCCTTCCCTCCCTTTCCGACCTGCCGGCGCTCCCGTTCGAGGCCTTGCCCCGGTGCGCCGACGACCTGGCGGCGATCATCTACACGTCCGGCTCCACCGGCAAACCCAAGGGCGTCATGCTCAGCCACGCCAATGTCCTGGCAGGTGCGCGTTCGGTCGCCGAATATCTGGAACTTGCCGAAAGCGATCGGCTGCTCAGCGTGCTGCCCTACAGCTTCGACTACGGCTTCAACCAGCTGACGACGATGATGCTGGTGGGTGGCAGCGTGGTGCATCAAGGCGTGGCCATGGCGAGCGAGATCGTGCGTGCCATCCTTCGCCACGAAGTCACCGGCCTGGCGGCCGTGCCGCCGCTGTGGATCCAGATCGTGCGCCTGCTGGCCAACGCGCCCACGCCGCTGCCGAGCCTGCGCTTCATCACCAACTCGGGCGGAAAGATCCCGCTGAGCACTCTGGAACGTATGCCAGGTATCTTCGCCAAGGCACGGATTTTCCTGATGTATGGCCTGACGGAGGCGTTCCGTTCGACTTACCTTGCTCCTGATCGCTTCGCCGCCAAGATGGGTTCGATCGGACAGGCGATCCCCGGCGCCGAAGTCTTCGTCATCCGCCATGGCGAGGGCATCGCGCGTCCCGGCGAGCAAGGCGAACTCGTCCACCGCGGCCCGCTGGTCAGCCAGGGCTATTGGAACCGCCCCGAAGCGACGGCCGAGAAGATCCGCCCCTGCCCCGAACTGCGCGACCGGATCGGCGACGAGCCGGTGGTCTATAGCGGAGACATCGTGCGCATCGACGAGGACGGCGACTTGTGGTTCGTCTCCCGCAACGATGCGCTGATCAAGACCAGCGGCTACCGCGTCAGTCCCGACGAAGTGGAAGACCTGGTCTATCGCAGCGGCCTTGCCGCCGATGTCGTCGCCTTCGGGGTCCAGGACGACATGCTCGGCCAGTCGGTACAGGTCGCGGTGACGTTGTTGGGCGAGGCGAGCCGCGAGGCGCTGCTGGCGCACTGCCGGGCGGCGATGCCCGCCTACATGGTGCCGCAGCGCATCCACGTCTGGCCGGAACCCATGCCGCGCACGGCCAGCGGCAAGCTCTCCCGTCCCGACGTCATTCGCGGCTGCAGCGACACTTCCAGCCTTCATCCCGCTCGCTGAGCATCCCGTTCAAGAGGACCTCCCCGTCATGGCCCTGACCGAAGACAGCCTGATCCGCAGCATCGAGGAGTTCGCAGCGCTCCATGGCGAAGTCGATGCCGAAACCCCGCTGTTCTCCTGCGGCACACTCGATTCCGTGGCCATGCTCAATCTGATCATGTTCGTGGAGCGCGAGACCGGCACCGAGATCCGCGCCGAGGACGTGACGCTGGAGAACTTCGATACCGCCGCTCGCATTCTCGATTTCGCGAGGAAGCTGGCGGCATGACGCCAGACGGCGAAGACGGGCTTCTGGAGCAGGCGGCCGAACGCTTCGGCACGCCGTGCTTCGTCTATTTCAGCGAGCGGATCGAACAGCGCATCGCCCTTCTGCGCGCCCATTTCGGAGACAGGCTGGAACTGAGCTACGCGGTCAAGGCCAATCCCAACCCGACGCTGCTGGCCTGGCTCTCCGGGGGGATCGATCTGCTCGACATCTCTTCGATCGGAGAACTGCATCTTGCGCAGGAGGCGGGGTGGAACCCCGCGCTTCTGAGCTTCACGGGGCCGGGCAAGCGCGAGACCGAGATCCGCGACGCAATCCGCGCCGGCGTTGGCCACCTCGTGATCGAATCCCTGCGGGAAGCACGGCTTGCCGACCGGATCGCACGGCAGGCGGCGCGTGTGCAACCGGTGCTGCTGCGGATCTCGCCCGACAGCCTTCCCAAGGGCTTCGGAGACCAGATGGCCGGCCGCCCCACGCCCTTCGGCATAGACATCGAGGATGCGGCCGCCGCCGTGGAGGAAGTCCAGACCCTGCCGGGCCTGCACCTTGCGGGCTTCCACATCTATGCCGGAACGCAGTGCCTGAAAGCCGATGCCATTGCGGAAACATACCGGCACCTGATCGCGATATTCAGCCAGCTCTGCGCGGCTCATGCGGTCATTCCCGAGATGCTGGTCATGGGCTCCGGGCTGGGCGTGCCCTATCACGAAGGAGACACGCCTCTGGATCTTTCCGCAGTAGCCGAGCCGCTCCTTCACGAACTGGCCGTGCTGCGCGAAAATCCGCGATTTGCCCGCACCAGAATGGTGCTGGAACTCGGCCGCTATCTCGTCTCGGAGGCGGGCTTTTTCGTTACCCGCGTGGTCTCTACCAAGCTCTCGCGCGGAAGGCGCATCGCCATTTGCGACGGCGGGATGAACAATCACCTGCCCGCTTCGGGCCATTTCGGCATGGTCGTGCGGCGAAACTACCTGATGCACCGGATCGGGCGGAGCAATGAGGATGCGGTCGAGCCGGTGGATGTGGTCGGCCCCCTCTGCACCTCGATAGACCGCCTTGCCGGCAACATCGAACTGCCCCGGCTGGAAGAGGGCGACCTGTTGGCCGTCCATAACAGCGGCGCTTACGGGCTGACCGCCAGCCCGGTCCATTTCATCAGCCATCCCCTGCCGGAAGAGGTGCTGGTCATGTCCAGCGCCCTGCTTCGAGCGACGCGGACGTTCAGCGGATCGTGCCGCGCCCCGGTGGAGGAGGCGGTGAGGCTGGTGGATTCGGCCCACCCCGCTGCCGCCAACCAGAACGCATGACGTCCGGCCGCGTCTCGTGATGCGGCCGGGTGCCCTGCTGCTCGGCGCGGCGGTCATGCTGGCCCCGGCAAGTCACGGTTCCGGACGCAGCCTGCCTTTGGCGCGCGCTGTCGCTCCGGAGACGCTGCCCCCGCCCTCCGGCGCGCCAAAGGCCGCCGCGCTGGCCCGCGCGATCAATGCCGCCGCACCGCTTGCAACAGGGTTCCTGGCGCCGGCGCGGCCCTTTCATCTCGATACAGGTGCAGAGGACCGGGCCAGAGCGATCGACTGCCTTGCCGCCGCCGACTACTACGAAGCGGGGCGGGAGCCTGCGGACCAGCGCGCCGTGGCGCAAGTGGTGCTCAACCGCGTGCGCCATGCGGCCTTTCCGGCCACCGTTTGCGGCGTCGTCTTTGCGGGGGCGGAGCGGGCGACGGGCTGCCAGTTCACGTTCACCTGCGACGGATCGCTCACGCGCCGCCGCCCTTCGGCTGCCGACTGGCGAAGAGCGCGCGAGACGGCGGGCGAAATGCTGCTGGGCCGGGTCGAGATCGGGGTAGGCAAGGCCACGCATTACCATACCGACTGGGTCAGCCCGTCGTGGGACCGGACCATGGAGAAGCTGGCCGTCGTCAAAAGCCACTTGTTCTTCGGTTGGCCGGGAGCCGCCGGCAAGGCCGCCGCCTTCATCCGCCACTACGCTGGAGGCGAACCCCGCATCGCGCAACTGGCGCAGCTTTCCGCCGCCCATCTCGGCCAACTGCCCGCTGGCAAGGCCCCGGCCGTATCGGACGTCATAGCGCCCGAACCCTCGTTGCCCGAAGCCACATGGGCGGCACCGGACCCCGGCCTGTTCCTCGTCACTTTGCCCGCCGATGCGCCCGGCACTTTCCCGGAACTGGCCGAACGGCGCTGCGAAGGGCTGGAAGAATGCCGTTTCATCGGTTGGACCGACCCGGCCCGCCGCGCCCAGGCCCTCCCCCTGCCCGGCGGTTCGGTGGACGCCATTTCCTTCACTTTCGTCCGCCGCCCCGGCGCTGCGGACCAGGCCCTCTGGAACTGCGCCGAGTTTGCGCGTACAGTTCGCGCGCAGTGCCTTACACGCGGAACCTGATCGCGCGGACCGCCATTGCGGGAACCTTGCTCGATAGTTTCGAACTATTTCCCGCCAGAAACCTTTCGTAACAATCGCGCACAAAGCAAGACACCTGGCATGACCAGATTCGGCTCCAACAGCTTGGAGACCCGAACGACATGAAATCCACCCTCATCGCCATTGCCGCCACTTGCGCCCTTGCCCTGCCTGGCGCCGCGCTTGCCAACAACACGGTTGCGCACCTCAAGGGCCACACCGCGGTCGCCGCACCGGCGAAGCCTTCCACGAACAAGGCCAAGCCCCGCGCCGTCTGCCATCCCGACCCCTCGAAGAGTCGCGCCTGCCGTCACCACAATGCCCAGGCCGAAGCGAAGACGGCCGCGCCGGCACTGGCCAGAGCGGAAGCCCCTCGCACCCGATAACCCCTCGCAGCCCGGCGGTTGAAGGACATCCTGCCGCCGCCGGGCCTTGCCGCATTGCCGGCAAATCGCGGGCGTCGTTTGCAAAGCGGCGCGTGAAAAACTACACCTGTGCATGAAGAGACGATGAGCAACACAACAGCCCCCATCTATCGCCATCTCGACGAAGGCCCGATGCCCACTCCGACGATCCTGTTGGTGGAGGACGATGGTCCTCTGCGCACGCTGACCGCGCGGGCCCTGCGCCAGACCGGCTTCAACGTACTCACCGCCGCAACCGGCGCGGAAATGTGGGTGACCCTGCGCGAAGGGCCGGTGAGCCTGGTCGTGCTCGACATCATGCTTCCCGGCACCAGCGGCTTCGACCTGTTCCGCCGTCTGCGCCGCGAATGCGACATCCCGGTGATCTTCATCAGCGCCCGCGGCAGCGAGGAAGATCGCGTGCTCGGACTGGAACTGGGCGCGGACGACTACCTCGCCAAGCCCTTCAGCACCCGCGAACTCGCTGCCCGCGTCAGCGCGGTGCTGCGCCGCGGCGGCAACAATCCAGCCACGGCAGATTTCACCGGCAGCGAGACCGTTGCCGACGGACGCACGCCGGAATCGATACGCTTCGAAGGCTGGAACCTTTCCATGGCCCGCCGCGAACTGCGCTCGCCAACCGGGGCCATGGTCGACCTGACCGGCGCCGAGTTCGACCTGCTCGCCACCTTTCTCGCCTATCCGCAGCGTGTTCTGGGCCGCGAACGCCTGATCGAACTTTCGCGCTCGCGCCTGGGCGACAGCTCGGATCGCAGCGTGGACGTGCTCGTCAGCCGCCTGCGCCGCAAGCTTCAGGCCGAGGGCGGGGAATCGCCCATCGTCACGGTTCGCGGCGTCGGCTACATGTTCAAGGCCGAGGTCACGCGCGCCTGATGTCCTTGCGCCGGTTTCGTCTGTTCCGGCGCTTCGGCCTGCCCGAGCGACTGATCGCCGTCCTGCTGCTGGTCTTCGTCATCGACGTGATCTGCAACACGGTGCTGTTCGAACGCGCCAATACGTTCGAGCTGCGCCGGGACGACGCCCAGCGCATCGCCGAAAACCTGGTGCTGGCAAGCCGCGCCATCGACCATGCGAAGACCGACGATCGCCAGATCGTGACTTCCGCGCTCAGCACGGCGCAGTTTTCGCTGAGACTGAACGAGCAGGGCAAGCGCTATCGCGGCTCGCTGGGCCTTGCAAACTTGCGCGCGCAAGTGATCGAGATGGCGCCGGAACTGGCCCACAGCGATCTCGAACTGCATCTGGAATCGATCCCGAGAGACGGCAATATCGGCGGCTCGCTGCGGCTGGCCGACGGCGCCGTGCTCGATTTCCGCACCCATGCCCGCTCCGCCTGGAAACTCAGCATCGGCCGTTTCGCCAGCCTGGTCCTGCCGACGCTCCTGCTCATTTCGCTCGCCTGGCTGCTGCTGCGCGCCGCGCTGCACCCGCTGCGCTCCCTGATCCGCGCCACCCGCAACTTCGGTGCCGGCCCGCCCCGCCTCGTGCCGGAGCGCGGCCCCGACGAAATGCGGGAACTGATCCGCGCGATGAACGAGATGCAGGAGCGCATCCACCAGTCGCTGCTCGATCGTACGCACACGATGCTGGCCATCGGCCACGATCTCAAGACGCCGCTCGCCCGCATGCGCCTGCGGCTGGACGACGGCGACGTGGACCCCGTGGTGCGCGATGGCATCAACCATGACATCGACGAGATGCGAATGCTGCTCGATTCGATCCAGGCCTATGTCGATACCGGCGGCACCCAGATCCCGGCCGAGCGCATCGACCTGGCGATCATGGCCGAAACCCTGGTCGACACCGCCGCGGATCGCGGCGCCGATGCGACCTATTCCGGCCTTCCGAGCCTGGAAATCATGGCCCGCCCTGTCTCCATCCGCCGCGCCCTGTCCAATCTGATCGAGAACGCACTTCACTATGGCGGCAACGTCCGCGTCGGTCTGCGGCGCGACGGCGGAGCCGCCGAGATCACCGTGGACGACGACGGCCCGGGCATCCCGGAAGAGCGCATCACTGACGCGCTGCAGCCTTTCGTCCGGCTGGACACCGCGCGCGCCCGCGACACTGCCGGCATGGGCCTGGGCCTGCCGATCGTGCGCAAGGCGGTCAGGCTGGAGGGCGGCACGCTCGATCTCAGGAACCGCCCCGAAGGCGGACTGCGCGCCACGATTCGCCTTCCCATCGTGGCCCATTGACGCGGCCTGCCTTCGGCGCGCCTCAGAATTACCCAGCCAAGCTCCTGTTATCGTTCCGCAATAGCCAGAAACACCATCCGGTCTTCGGTAAAACCACCGAAGACCGGGGGATTCCGGCGGAAAGCCGTTCCTTTACGCTGCAGCGCAGCAACATTTCCTGACAAAGGCGCACGACAGCCGAAAACAGCGATCCGTACTTTTCTCGATCAAGCTCCGCGCCCCGTTCCCCCACCCCTCCGGAGAGCGCGGAGCACCTAAAATCAAGGAAAGGTGACGAGAGTGAATGAACTGATCGGACGCGTCTTCCATTTCGAGAAGACCATCTTCCCCGCCAGCAGCGAACTGTTCGGCAAGCTCGCCAACGAAGGCCAGGAACCCAAGGCCCTCATGATCTCCTGCGCCGATTCGCGTATCGTGCCGGAACAGATCATGCAGGCGCAGCCGGGAGACCTGTTTGTCTGCCGTAACGCCGGCAACATGGTGCCGCCTTACGCCACGCTCAACGGCGGCGTCACGTCCACCGTGGAATACGCCGTGGCCGCCCTCGGCGTCAGCGACATCATCGTCTGCGGCCATTCGGGCTGCGGCGCGATGAAGGCGCTCAGCGACCCGACCGGCCTCGAAGCCATGCCGAACGTGGCCGCCTGGCTCAAGCACGGCGCGGCTGCCGAGCACATCGTCAGCACCTGCCACGGCGAACTGGACGGCAATGAGCGCATTCGTGCCATCAGCCTCGAAAACATCATTGCCCAGATTGCCCACTTGCGCACGCATCCGTCGGTCGCGGCCGCGATCGCCCGCGGCGACGTGACGCTTCACGGCTGGTTCGTGGACATCCACGCCGGCCAGGTCCTCGGCCTCGACGGCGAGACCGGCCAGTTCGAACCGCTTCGCGAGAATGCACCGCTTCCGGTCGCGCTTCGGGCCAAGACCCGCATCGCCACCGAATTCGCAGAGGCAGCAGAATGACGACCGCAACCGCCACCTCTGCGGAGGAAACCCGCAGTGGGCCCTTCGCCCACCTCGCCAGAGACTTCACGGCTTCGATCGTGGTCTTCCTGGTGGCGATGCCGCTCTGCATGGGCATCGCCATCGCCTCCGGCGTGCCGCCTGAAAAGGGCCTGGTCACCGGCATCATCGGCGGCCTGGTCGTCGGCCTGCTGGCAGGCTCGCCGCTGCAGGTGAGCGGCCCGGCAGCCGGCCTTGCCGTCATTGTCTTCGAATTCGTGCGCGAGCACGGCCTCGAAGCCCTTGGCCCGGTCCTGCTTCTGGCCGGCGTGTTCCAGCTCGTGGCCGGTGCGCTGCGCCTCGGCGGCCTGTTCCGCGCCATCAGCCCGGCCGTCGTCCACGGCATGCTCGCCGGCATCGGCGCGCTGATCGTGATCGGCCAGTTCCACATCCTCTTCGACGAGAAGCCGATGTCGAGCGGGCTCCAGAACATGGCGATGATGCCCGCCCGCGTCCTCGGCCTGGACCCCACCAACATGGCCTCCACCGAAATGGCCGTCATGCTCGGCGTCCTGACGATGATCGTCATGATCGGCTGGGAAAAGGTTCGTCCGAAGAACATGGGCCTCGTCCCCGGCGCGCTTCTCGGCGTCGTGGCGGCAACGGCCGTGGCCTGGACCATGGGTCTCGACGTGGCACGCATCGCCGTGCCGGAATCGATCGGCGCGGCCTTCGCCCTGCCGACCAGCACCGGCTGGTTCGCCCCGCTCGCCAATCCGGCCCTGATCGTGGCGGCGCTTGCCATCGCCTTCATCGCCAGTGCCGAGACGCTGCTTTCGGCCGCTGCGGTGGACCGCATGCATGACGGCGTACGCACCAAGTACGACAAGGAACTGCGCGCACAGGGCATCGGCAACCTGCTCTGCGGCGTCTTCGGCGCCCTGCCGATGACCGGCGTGATTGTTCGCAGCTCTGCCAACGTCCAGGCCGGTGCCCGGACCCGTCTTTCGACGATCTTCCACGGCGCCTGGATCCTCGCGTTCATCGCGCTGCTGCCCTGGCTGCTGCGCGAAGTGCCGATGGCGGCTCTTGGCGGCGTCCTGGTCGTGACCGGCTTCCGCCTGGTAAGCCTCAGCCACGTCCGTCACCTGTTCCATGCCTATGGCGCCTTCCCCGCCGTGATCTGGGCCGTGACTTTCGTGCTGGTCGTCACTACCGACCTGCTCACCGGCGTCCTCGTCGGCCTGGCTCTGACCGTGCTGGAGCTGGCTCCGCACTTCAAGAACCTGCGCCTGAACGTGGAAGAGCACGATACCGGCGAATCGACCCGCCTCGCCCTCGGCGGCGGCGCGACGTTCCTCGGCCTCACCCGCCTCAACAAGGTCCTGGAAAAGCTGCCGCATGGCCGCCCGGTCCACCTTGACCTCGGCCAGCTGAAGGTCATGGACCACACCACTGCCGAGACCATCAGCGAATGGCTCAACCGCCGCCGCCAGAGCGGCCATGCGGACCGCGTGACCGGCCCCGAGCTGATCCTGCGGCCGCTGCCTGTCGCGGCATGACGACGTTTCACATCTCGTAAGACGCGGACCTCCTCACGTCCGCGTCCCTCTCCTTGCCGGACGGTTCCCCGCGGACCGTCTGGTTTCTTTTTGCGCAAATGGCGCCGCTTCGTTCGAGAAACACTTTGTCACCGATGCGACACGCTAAGGACAATGATTGGACGTATCGGTGGTCCTGTCTGCATGAAACGAACTCGCCATGTAAGTAGAGTTCGGCTGCAGGCCGCAGGATGGAACGCGACAACAATCATGAGGGCGTTCCATATGAAAATCCGTCTTGCCGCAGGCCTGCTTGGCCTTGCTGCCTCCGGCCTTGCTTTCGCCGCACCGGCCATGGCGCAAGAAGAGGTTCCCAGCGAAATCACCGTTTCCGGCACTGTCGGGCTCGTGTCCGACTATCGCTTCCGCGGCGTTTCGCAGAGCGACAAGGAAATGGCCGTTCAGGGCGGCCTCACCGTATCGCATGAAAGCGGCATCTACGTCGGCACCTGGGCCTCGAACCTGTCGGGCTGGGGCACCTTCGGCGGCTCCAACATGGAACTCGACCTCGTGGCCGGTTACGCCACCGAGATCACCAGCGGCGTGAAGCTGGACGTCGGCCTCACCTGGTACATGTATCCGGGCGGCGCGGACGATACCGACTTTGCCGAGCCTTATGTCAAGCTGTCGGGTGCCGTCGGCCCGGCCAACCTCCTCGTCGGCGTGGCCTACGCCCCCAAGCAGCAGGCCCTCGGCAAAGTCTACGCCAGCGGCGCCGACTATGCGGACGGCATCGGCAACTTCGGTGCCAAGACCGACAACATCTACCTCTGGGTGGACGGCAACACCGCCATTCCGGACACCCCGCTCACCGTGAAGGGGCACTTCGGTTATTCGAACGGCAACTCGGGCCTTGGCCCGAACGGCACCAGCGTAGCCCCCACCGGCGAATATCTCGACTGGATGCTCGGCGCCGACCTCGCGCTCGGCCCGGTCACGCTGGGTGTCGCCTATGTCGACACCGATATCTCGAAGTCGCAGAGCGCCTATCTGCAGCCGAATTTCTCTTCGACCAAGAACGGTTCGCAGATCGCCGGCTCGACCGTGCTGTTCTCGGTCGGCGCGAGCTTCTGATCTCGACCTGACCTGAGCCTTCGGAAAGACGCCCGGCGCGGCCATGCCGCCCGGGCGTCGACCTTTGCCTCTATCCGTCCCGGCGCAACCCGGCGACGATCCGCGCGGCCTGGTCCAGACTGTCGTGCATTTCCGCCTCCGGCCTGCCGATCAGCGCGCGCCGCTGCCCGGAAATCATGCTGGAATAGAGCGCGGCATCCAGCGGAGAAATCCGGGCACCCGGCTCCAGCTGCGCCTGAAGCTGCAGCCCGCTGCTCCGGCCGCGCAAGTAGCGAAGCTGCGGTGCGAAATCGCGAAGCTCCGGATCGCGGGCAACCGCCAGCATCAGTTCCTCCATCGCGGCGAGCCGGCGCGGCTGCGAGGAGAAATCCCGCCAGGCCGCGGTCCATTCGCTCCGTTCCACTTGCTCCACCGGCCCCTCGCGCGAGACTTCGGTAAGCCGGCGATAGATCGTGTTGAAGGCCGCCCGCACCAGATCCGCGCTCGTGCGGAAATTGTAGGAGGCCACCCCCAGCGTCACTTCGGCGCGCGCCGCCACCGCGCGGTGAGTCAGCGCGCTTACGCCGCCTTCCTCGACGATATCGGCCGCTGCGTCCGAAATCCGGGCCGCAACGCCGTTCTGCGCCGGCACTTCGGGCGCTGAGGCCAGGGCGATCTCACGCGCGTGTCGGCGCCACGGGCCTTCCTCGGCAAGTTTGCCCGACAGCCATTCCCCCCAGCCGGTGCAGAATTCATCGAGCGCCGCGCGGTCGATGGTGCGGTTCCAGCGAATGAGATGGAACTGCACCGTCGCTTCAAAGACATGTGCCGTCAACGCGGCATATTGGCCGAGCCCTGCGCGCCCGCAGACCTCGCGCCAGAAATCCGCCCAGAGGTCACGCCACGAATTGATGGCGACGAGATAGGCTTCATCGCGCTGGGCAAGCAGATGGCACTGGTTTGCCGCGAAGGCCAGTTCTCTCCGCTCGCTCGTCCAATCGTCCACCAGCACCGCAAGCGCCCGGGCAATCGATTGCGCTCCGAGGCCTTCCGGCCAACCCGCAAGATCGTCCAGCCGATCGGCGCACCATGTCTGCGCAGCATCGCGCGCATAGGCCTGAGCCGATTGCAACAACTGTTCCATCGAACCGAAGTGATGATAGATGCTGGAGGTCGGCAGGCCAGTCGCGCGTGACAAAGTGCGCGCGGACATCGCGGAATGGCCCTGATTCGCCCAGACGTCCAAGGCAGCCCGGATCAGCTTCTCTTGCGACGAAAACTCTTGAATTTCATGATCTATCACGTCTTGCCGACAGCCTTGTTCCAGGATCTACGCCAGGCGCGGGCGTGGACTCGATGACTTTGCCATAAGCCTGAATGCGCAGACAAGCGAACCGTTCCAGCGCCTGTCACGATTCCCAACAAGCGTAACACAGTTGACATACAGACGTTCTAGCCGACGCCTCGTCATCACCATGAGGGTCGTTTCATGTCCGTCCGCCGCTCTTCCACCTTCCGTTCCATAGCCCTGGCCGGCAGCGCGCTCGGCGCGCTGCTCGCGGCCGGTTCCGCTCACGCCGCCGAAGTCGCCGATGCCGCAGCCGATGCGGCTGCCGAAAGCGCCGAAGCCGGTTCCGGCCTCACCGACATCATCGTCTCGGCCCAGAAGCGTGAGACGAGCCTTCAGACCACGCCGATCTCGATCGCGGTGCTGGGCGCCGAGGATCTCCAGAACCGCCACGTCGTTTCGCTCGAATCCCTGGCAGACGGTTCCATTCCCTCGCTGCGCATCGCGCCGATGTTCTCGCGCAGTTCGGCCCTCACCGTGGGTATGCGCGGCGTCGGCACCTTGGGTGACGCCAACCAGCCTGCCCGCGACCAGGGTGTCGGCGTCTACATCGACGGCGTGTTCATGGGCCGTGCACAGGGCCTTGGCTCGGCACTCTACGATGTCGAGCGCATCGAGGTTCTCAAGGGCCCGCAAGGCACGCTCTTCGGCCGCAACACCGAAGGCGGCGCCATCAGCATCGTCACCAAGAAGCCCAGCGGCGAATTCGGTGTGCGCGCCACGGTCGGCGTCGGCAGCTACGATTCGCGCGAGGCCGGCCTGCACCTCGACCTGCCGAGCTTCGCCAACATCTCCGTCAAGCTGGACGGCCTCATCACCACTCGCGGCGGCACGGTCGACAATCCGCTGGCCGGCGAGCACGATTTCAACGCCTACAACAAGAAGGGCCTGCACGCCGCCGTGCTGTGGGAGCCCTCCAGCAGCTTCAACGCGCTCTATTCCTTCGACATCTCGCGCGACGAAACCACGCCTTACTATCTGCAGCTGCTGACCCGCACCACCGGCCCCCTGCTCCAGATGCAGTCTGACCGCGCCAAGACCGCCAATATCGGCGTGCCGCAGCCCTGGGCGCTCGGCAAGACGCATGGCCACTTGCTCACGCTCGACTGGACGGTTTCACCCGAACTCGAAATCAAGTCGATCAGTTCCTATCGCCAGCTCACCCAGACCCAGAACGACAACGGTTCCAGCAACCTCGGCGTCTTCATCCCGGGCTATAGCAACAACACCAATTTCGCCCGCTTCAGCCTCGCCGACGTCTGGCAGAAGCAGTATAGCCAGGAAGTGCAGCTTATCGGCACCATGGAGCAGCTGAACTTCGTGGTCGGCGGTTTCTACTATCACGAGAAGGTGAGCGATAACGCCTGGACGCCTTACACCAACAAGTGGAACGCGGACGGCACCAGCTACACCATCCTCCCCACGCCGACGTCCTCGATCCCCTTCCCCGATCGCGCCAGCCACGCAGTCACGGAGAGCATCGGCGTCTTCGGCCAGGCGACGTATACGCCGGCCATGCTGGACGACCGCGTCCACCTCACGGCCGGCGGACGCTTCACGCATGACAAGAAGACCGGTGCTCTCGACGAAGTGAACGGCGTCGCCACGAACTACACGCTGGACGGCTCCTGGGATCGCTTCGACCCGATGGTGAACCTCGCCTTCGACGTGACCCAGGACGTGCACGTCTACGGCAAGTGGAGCACCGGCTACAAGGCAGGCGGCGCGAACAGCCGTTCGCTCACTTATCGCAAGTTCGATCCGGAATCGGTCTCCACGTTCGAGATCGGCGCGAAGACCGAGTTCTTCGACAATCATGCCCGCTTCAACGTCGCGGCCTACACGTCCGCCTACAAGGACATGCAGATCGACTTCATCGCGCCGGTCCTGAACACCACCCGCACGACGCTGGAAACCACCAACGCCAGCGGCAATGGCCGGATCAAGGGCATCGAGGCCGACCTCACGATCACGCCGTTCCAGGGCCTGACGCTCACCGGCTCCTATGCCTATACCGACGTCCACCTGCCGCCGGCGCCGAACCCCTTCAACGGTGACGCACTGACCCGAGTCTATGCCGTCTACACGCCGAGCCATGCCGCCAGCGCCGCGATCGACTACGAACTGCCGGTGGCCGACGCCATGCTGCGCTTCCACCTCGACGGCAACTACGCCACCGGTCAGTACTCGATGGCCAGCGATCCCACCAAGACCGGATCGTCCTTCATCGTCAACGGCCGCGTCGCCCTTGCCGACATCCGCATGGCGAGCGGACCGAACCTGGAACTCTCGGTCTGGGCGCGCAACCTGTTCAACGAGGCCTATACGTTCGTGAAGGCCAATGGCGGTTCCTCGCTCGGCTACTACGGGATCTTCAACGATCCGCGCACCGTCGGCGTCTCCGCGACCGTCAAGTACTAAGCTCAGGACATTGGAAAAGAATATGAACTGGCGTTTCCCCGCCGGCGCCCTGATCGCGCTCGGCCTGTTCGCTCAGCCGGCACTCCATGCAGCGGCGAAAGTCGCAGCGCACGCTCCTGCCGCTGAAACGGCGCACCAGCGGCTCCTGCCGCTGGAAGGCGGCCGCAACTTCCGCGACCTCGGCGGCTATCGCACCGCCGATGGCCACACCGTGAAGTGGGGCCTGCTGTTCCGCTCGGGTTCGATGGTGGACCTGACGGCGCAGGATCTGGGCTATCTGAACAAGCTGGGCATCCGAACCATCTGCGACTACCGCGACCGGGGCGAGCGCAAGGCCGAGCCGATGCCCTGGGCCGACGGCACTGGCCCCACTATCTTCGCCGACGACTACGACGGCATGGCGGTCGGCCTGATGCCCAAGGACATGAGCAAGATCACACCGGAAGCGGCCACGGCTGTCATGACCAAAACTTACCCGGCGATGCTCAAGACTTTCGCACCGCAGTTCAAGCGGATGTTCGCGCAGCTCCTGGCGGGCAATGCCCCGCTGGCGTTCAACTGCTCGGCAGGCAAGGACCGCACCGGCGTATCGTCCGCTCTCCTGCTTACCGCGCTCGGCGTGCCGCGCGAAACGGTGATCCAGGACTACCTGCTCACCAACCAATATCTTCCTGCCGCGCTTGCCAAGGCCAAGACCGGCGCCAGCGCTGCCACGGGGCAGGCCTTCCTGTCGCTGCCACCGGCCGTGCAAGCCGCCTTCATGAAAGCCGACCGGGCCTATTTCGAAGCGGCGTTCAAGGCGCTCGACGCCCATCGGGGCGGCGCCATGGGCTACCTCAAGGACGAAATGGGTCTCGACAAGCCGCAGATCGCCAAGCTGCGCGCGGCCTATCTGGACTGAGCATGAAAAGGGTCGGCGCGGTCACTGCATCGCGCCGATCCTTTCCCTTACCACCTGCAAAGGCACATCGCGCGCCGCCACGGCCTCGCCGATGAGCAGCAGAGTCGGATCGTCATCGCTGATCGCGGCGACAAGGAAGGCCAGCGCCGAGAGCTTGCCGCGGATCATGCGTTCGTTTGGCAGCGAGACATTGACCGCGATCATCACCGGCGTATCCGGATGGCGCCCTGCGGCGATCAGCGAGCGGCTGATCTCACCCGCCGCCGCGCGGCCCATGTAGACGCCCAGGGTGCCGCCCGGCCGGGCCAGCGTTTCCCAATCGAGTTTCAGGGGCTCGCCCGCCTTGAGGTGCGCCGTCACCAGCGTCAGCCCGCGCGCCACGCCGCGCAAGGTGAGCGAGGCCAGCCCGCTCGCCGCCGCCGCGCTGGCGGTGGTGATGCCGGGACAGATGCGCACCGGAATGCCCGCTGCCACGAGGTGATCCATCTCCTCGGCCGAGCGCCCGAATATCGAGGGATCTCCGCCCTTCAGCCGCAACACGCGCTTGCCGGCCTGCGCCGCCTCCAGCAGCAGATCGTTGATCGAGCCTTGCGCCTTGCTGTGCCGGCCCGATCGCTTGCCCACGCTCACCCGCTCGGTTCCGGCCGGGATCAGGTCCAGCACGCCGGGCCCGACGAGGGCGTCGACGAAGACCACGTCCGCCGCCTCGATCAGCTTCTGGGCCTTGCGCGTGAGCAGGTCCGGATCCCCCGGCCCGGCCCCGACGAGCCAGACCTCGCCCCTCTCGATCAGATGGGCCCTAACGGGATTGCCCCCCATGGGATCGCCCGCCATCAGGCCGCCACCCGCAAGCTTTCCGGGTGCGCGATCAGGATGCGCTCACCTTCAAGGCGCACGGCAATCGTCGGCGTGCAGCCCTTGTCCTCGCCCTGGGCCTCCCCGCTGGCGAGTGCGATGTTCCAGTTGTGGAGCGGGCAGGCTACCGAGTGGCCATGGACGATGCCCTGGCTGAGCGGCCCCTTCTTGTGCGGGCATTCGTTGACGAGCGCGAAGACCTTGTCGTCGCCGGTGCGGAAAACCGCGATTTCCTTCTCGCCCGCGATCTGCACGGTGCGCGCCCCGCGCAGGGGAATGTCGGACAGGGTGCCGATGTCGATCCAGTCGTTCATATGCGTTACTCCGCTGCCGCCAGTTCCTGGGGTGCCAAAGGTTCAAGGTGCTGATGCAGTTCGGCCTTGTGACCCGCCGCGCGTTCGGCCCAAGGGTCTTCCTGGCTGAAGCTCTGCGAGTAGAGGAAGCGGGCGCGCAGTTCTTCGCGGCCGGTGTCGTCCTCGACGATCCGCTGCCTGATGTATTCCACGCCGACGCGCTCGATCCACGGCGCGGTGCGCTCAAGATAACGCGCTTCCTCTCGGTAGAGCTGGGTGAAGGCGGCGCAGTAATCGAGCGCCTCCTGCTCGGTCGCGACCTTGCAGAGGAAGTCGGTGGCGCGCACGTGAATGCCGCCGTTGCCGCCGACATGGAGTTCGTAGCCCGAGTCCACGCAGACCACGCCGAAGTCCTTGATCGTCGCCTCTGCGCAATTGCGCGGGCAGCCCGAGACCGCAATCTTGAACTTGTGCGGCATCCACGATCCCCAGGTCATCCGCTCGGTCTTCACGCCCAGCCCAGTAGAGTCCTGCGTGCCGAAGCGGCACCATTCGGAGCCTACGCAGGTCTTCACCGTGCGCAGCGACTTGCCATAGGCATGGCCCGAGACCATTCCGGCCGCGTTGAGATCGGCCCAGACGGCGGGCAAGTCTTCCTTCTTGATGCCGAAGATGTCGAGCCGCTGGCCGCCGGTCACTTTCACCATCGGCGCGTCGTACTTCTCCACCACGTCGGCAATCGCGCGCAGTTCGCGCGGGTTGGTAAGGCCGCCCCACATGCGCGGGACCACCGAATAGGTGCCGTCCTTCTGGATATTGGCGTGCATGCGCTCGTTGACGAAGCGGCTCTGCTGGTCGTCCACATATTCGCCGGGCAGCGCGCAGAGCAGGTAGTAGTTGAGCGCCGGACGGCAGGAAGAGCAGCCGTCGGGCGTCGACCAGTGGAGCTTGTGCATCACTTCGGGGATCGACTTCATGTGCTGCGCCACGATCTCGCGCCGCACGTCGTCATGAGTGAAGCTGGTGCACTTGCACATCGTCTTCGGCCCCGACTTGACCTCTTCGCCCAGGGTCAGAGCCAGCAGGCTTTCGACAAGGCCGGTGCAGGAACCGCAGCTGGCCGAGGCCTTGCAGGTGCCGCGCACCGCATCGAGACTGCATGCGCCCGCCGCGATCGAGGCCACGACCTGCCCCTTGGAAACGCCGTTGCAGCCGCAGATCTCGGCATCGTCAGGCAGCGCCGCGACCGCCGCCAGCGGGTCGGCGCTGCCGCCCGAAGCGAAGGCCTGGCCAAGAATGAGGAGGTCGCGGATTTCCGAGACGTCCTCGCCCTTCCTGAGCAGATCGAAGTACCAGTTTCCATCCGCCGTATCGCCGTAGAGCACCGCGCCGACGACCTTGCCGTCCTGCACGACCACGCGCTTGTAGACCCCGCGCGAGGCGTCGCGCAGCACGATGTCCTCGCAGCCCTCGCCGCCCGAGAAGTCGCCCGCCGAGAACACGTCGAGCCCGGCGACCTTCAGCTTGGTGGACGTGACCGAGCCGCGATAGCCGCTGTGCCGGTCGGTCAGGCCGTCGGCCAGGCTGCGGCACATGTCCCAGAGCGGCGCGACGAGGCCGTAGACGTTGCCGTCATGCTCCACGCATTCGCCCACGGCCAGGACGTGCGGGTCGCTGGTGACCATGTGGTCATCGACCTTGATCCCCCTGCCCACGTCGAGACCCGCCTCGCGCGCCAGCGACGTGGAGGGACGGATGCCCACCGCCATGACGACGAGGCTGGCCGGGATCTCGCGCCCGTCCTTCAGACGCACGCCTTCGACTTTGCCCTCGCCCATGATCTCGGCAGTGTCCGCGCCGGTCAGGATGGTCTGCCCGCGCGCTTCGAGCGCGCTCTTGAGCAACCAGCCCGCCGCTTCGTCGAGCTGCCGCTCCATCAGCGTGGGCATGAGGTGGATCACGGTGACTTTCATGCCCCGCAGGGTCAGGCCGTGCGCGGCCTCAAGGCCGAGCAGCCCCCCGCCGATCACCACCGCGTCGCCGCCGTCCGCCGCGGCCTCGAGCATGGTGTCCACGTCTTTCATGTCGCGGAAGGAGATGACGCCGGGCAGGTCCTTGCCGGGAACCGGGATGATGAACGGATCGGAGCCGGTGGCGATCAGCAGCCGGTCGTAGCGAACCTTGCGGCCCGACTGCGCGGTGACGGTCCGCCCCGGACGGTCGATGGTGACGACGGGATCGGACGTGACCAGTTCGATGCCGTTCTCGTCATACCATTCGCGCGTGTTGATGACGATCTGGTCGAAGGTCTTCTCGCCCGCCAGCACCGGCGAGAGCATGATGCGGTTGTAGTTCACATGCGGCTCGGCGCCGAAGATGGTGACGCGGTAGCGCCCCGCGTCGCGCGCCAGCAGTTCCTCCACCGCGCGGCACCCGGCCATGCCGTTTCCGACCACCACCAGATGTTCGCGCACATCGGCCGAAGGCACGATAAGCGCGGTCTCATAGTCCGTCGAACGCTCGATCCCGTCCTGAAATTCCATCCCCGTGACTCCAGAAAACTGAGGGAGAAAAAGAAAAAGGCCGCCATCCGGACCCTCGGTTCGAAAACCGAAAGTCTGGATGGCGGCCTTGCCATCATTCGCGCTTCTGCGGCCCGTCAGTGGATCGCATCGGCTATGGTTTGGAAGGACAGCGTCGTCCTTTGCACTGCACCATACGGCTAAACGGCATGGTGCTCAAGCGATTCCGTCGCGCCTGACGTCAATAGGCCCAATCGAGCTGAATCCAGTACTTATCCGTGTCTGTCGCCATTTCCCGCGCCTCGTAATGGGCATAGCGCAAGGAAACAGCCGTCTTGCGCACCTTCGCAGATGCGAGAAGATCAATCTCGTTGCCGTAATGCTGGCCCAGTCGATCGCTGTCGAAACGGTGCCAGGTCGCCTGAACCGACAGGCCGGAGAGCGGCCCCGCCTGTTTCCAGCCATAGCCACCGCCGAAATAGAGATCCCGCAAGCCGTTCGCCGGAGTCGTCAGGAACTTGTCCGCCCACCCCTGGAACTTGAAGTTGGTGCCGAGCGGCGTCTGGAAACTGGTGAAAGGCAGGCCCTTGCTGGCGCCCAGTACCTCGTAACCGGCATTGAGCTTCCAGCCCTTCACATCGAGCAGCCCGTCCGCAAGCCAATAGTCCGCCGCGTAATCGTTGGGGTTCCGGTCATAGTCGGACTGCCGGGCGTAACTGGCCTGATAGGCCAGCTTCACCGCCGGGCCGAACGCATGGCTTCCCGCGAGCCGTGCTCCGTAGGTCTGGCTGGACTGCCGGAATGCCTGCACGGCCGCCTCGTCCTGATCGACGAGATAGGCAAAGCCGGTCAAGGTGCCGAGCGGCGTGACGTAGGAGAGATTGCCGAGGACGTTGTCGCCTCCGACTGCCTGCTGACGTGCGCCCGCGCCGTCGATGCCCCAGATCGTGCGCACGCTCCAGGCGTAGGAGATATCCAGCTTCAGCCCCCTGATAGGGGTGATCTCGGCGCGCACCGCATCGAAAGTCTGCGCATTGTCGCGAAAACCGACATTGCCGACGAAGCGCTCGTCATCGAGCGTGATCTTCTGACGTCCCGCCGTGAAGCTCAACGCCTTCGTGCGATATTGCAGCTGCGCGACATAGAGCGCCACGTTCTGCGGATCCGCGACCAGCGGCCGCGTCGCCGCGCCGTTCAAACCGTCGTAGTAGTGATCCACCGCAGCCAGCGTGCCCTGGCCGATGACGGTCGCGCTGATCGCGCCGCTGGCGGCAGTTACGCCGCCTCGCACCCGCAAGGTCAGGGCGTCCGCTGCCTGGGAAAGCCCGTCCTGATCGACATGTTCGTAGCGCGCCCGGGCTTCGGCCACGGGCTTCAGCGTCATTTCCTGGGCGCAAGCCGGCCCCGCGGCGGCCAATGCGGCCGCCGTTCCGATGAGATATCGCATGAAGTTGACGCCCCCCCTTCGAGACGAACGGGGCGGCGGCCTTGCCCGGCCGCCGCCTCCTCTCCGATCAGATGCGTGCCGCGGTGTTCCAGCGCGCTCTCCAGCGGCCCTTGACCGCGGCCACGCTCGCCAGTGCCATCACGGCCAGTCCTGCGAAGATCAGGAAGCCGGGCGCGAAGCTGCCGGTCATCTGCTTGGCAAGGCCGAGCGAGCTGGCGAGATAGAACCCTCCGATACCGCCCGCCATGCCGACAAGCCCGGTCATCACGCCGATCTCGGCCTGGAAACGCTGCGGGACCAGCTGGAAGACCGCGCCATTGCCCGTGCCCAGCGCCAGCATGGCCAACACGAACATGCCCAGTGCGCCCGGCAGGCTCACGGCGTTGGCTACGCCCGCCAGAGCCAGTGCGGCAACGAAGTATACCGCCATCAGCGCCTTCACCCCGCCGATGCGGTCGGCCAGCGCGCCGCCCATCGGCCTCACGAGCGAACCTGCAAAGACGCAGGCAGCCGTGCAGTAACCCGCCACGATCGGCGTAAGGCCGAACTGGTCGGTGAAATAGATCGGCAGCGAGGCGGCAAGACCCACGAAACCCCCGAAAGTCACGGCATAGAAGGCCATGAGCCACCAGGCGTCGGCCTGCTTGAGCGGTTCGAAATAGTCGACCAGCTTTCGCGGCGCCGGCTGGTTAGGCGAATCCTTTGCCATGAGCATGTAGACGACGAAGACCAGTGACAGCGGGATGCAGGCAAGGCCCAGCACGGCATTCCAGCCAAACATCTTGGCAAGCATCGGCGCGAAAAGCGAAGCGAGCACGGTGCCCGAATTGCCCATGCCGGCAAGTCCCATCGCCTTGCCCTGGTGCTCGGCCGGATACCAGCGGCTCGCCAGCGGAAGCGCGATCGCGAAGCTCGCCCCTGCAAAGCCCAGGATCACGCCGAGCGCCAGGGTTCCCGCGAAGCTGTTCACGCCCATGAACCAGGCGAAGAACAGACCGGCAATGACGATAAGCTGGCTGATCGCGCCTGAACGCTTGGGTCCGATACGGTCGACCAGCAGCCCGTTGACCACCCGGAGCAAGGCGCCGGCAAGCGTCGGCGTGGCGACCATCAGTCCCTTTTCGGCCGAAGTCAGCCCCAGCGTCCTGGCGATTTCCGGCGCCAGCGGGCCGAGCAAGACCCAGACCATGAAGGCAAGGTCGAAATAGAGGAAGGCTGCGATCAAGGTCGGCGCGTGACCGGCCTTCCAGAAGCTGGTCCCGGCCTCCGATGCGCCGCCGAGATCGGCCGATGCGTCGTCGGCCTGCCGGCCCTCTGCGTCACGTTTCCAGTAAGCGGTTGCCATCGTCGGTTCCCCATAGAGCGGGCACGAAAAAAGCCGCAGGCCGGACGTCACCCTTGGGTGAGCCCGGTCAGCGGCTTTGCTGCGAATATCGGTGAGGATGGCGCCCCGCCCTTGGAGCAGCGCATCCGGTAGTCACGCGTCTTCGCGT
Organism: Novosphingobium sp. PhB55; assembly: GCF_004368805.1. Lineage (NCBI taxonomy): Bacteria > Pseudomonadati > Pseudomonadota > Alphaproteobacteria > Sphingomonadales > Sphingomonadaceae > Novosphingobium > Novosphingobium sp. PhB55. Next base: position 175,563 of record NZ_SODQ01000008.1, read on the forward strand.
GAGGCCCTCATCATCATGCGATTCGCGTCATGTTGCAAGGCACAAAATTCGGCGCCTGGTCAAAGGATGCCTGACCAGCGTTGCCCAGGCAGCGAATCCGCCACTTTCCACTGCCTTCGGCAAGGCGATCAACGCAGTTGCACAAAACCCGCAAGGTAATCGTCGATACGCTCGGGATCGAATACGCGCCCGTCGAAGAACCTGTCCGGCCCCAATGTCAGGTCGCCCTTGCGCGATCCCACGGCCAGCGGCGAATGGACGGCGCCTTCCAGTTTCATGCTCGCGCCCGGCATGGGCACATCGCTTCCGGCCAGGGCACGGCGGAAAACATCGGGGCGGAACACCGCTCCGGCGCGCGCGGCGCTGTCGGCCGAGTGCTCGACCATGCCCCAGCGCACCAGTTGCGAATAGATCCAGAGCGCCTGGCTGCGCCAGGGAAACGGCGTAGCCTCGCGCGAGAACAGCATGAAGTCGGGATTGGGGATCGCCGGTTCGCCTGCCCGGTTCACCATTTCACCGGCCAGAGCGCGGCGGATCAGGTCCGCAGGCTGATCCACATAGCGCGGCGCGGCGAGCAGATCCGCCAGCGCGCTGTGATTGTCCGGCTCGTCGCACCAGGCTGCCGCGCGGACCAGCGCCCGCAGGAGCCGATCGACGGTCTCGGGGTTCTCCTCCATCCAATTCTGGCGGAAGGCGAGCACTTTCTCCACGCCGCGCCGCCAGATCCGCTCGCCCACGGCCACGGTTTCGGCAAGCCCGGCCTCTACCGCCGCGCTGCCCCAAGGTTCGCCTGCGATGAAGCCGTCGATCTCCCCGGCGTGGAGCGCCTCGACCGTCAGCGACGGCGGCAGCACCCGCAAGACGACATCGCGGTCGGGATCGACACCGGCGCTGGCCAGCCAGTAGCGCAGCATCAAGGCATGGCTCGAAAAACGATGGACCACGCCGATCACCGGCTTGCGCCGCCAGAGGCCGATCGCAGCGGCAAAATCGTGCGCCGTGCCCAGCGGATCGGCCAGACGTCCGGCGAGGTCCGGGTCCAGCGCGGCCGCGAAGTCCTTGGCCATGACCAGCATGTTGCCGTTCACGTTCAGCTTGTAAGGGGCGGCCAGCGCGGCGGGTTGCTGGCTGAGGCCCAGCGTCACCGCCACGGCCAGCGGCGCCAGCATGTGCGCGGCCTGCACCTGGCCATAGACCAGACGATCGCGCAGGGTCGCCCAGCTTGTCGTGCGAACGAGGTCGAGCGAAAGCCCCTCTTCCTCGGCAAAGCCCCGCTCCTGCGCCACGGCGAGCACCGCCACGTCGGTGAGCGGCAGGAAGGCAATGCGCAAGTTCGTCGTCATAGTCCCCCTCCCAGAAGGTCGCTGGCGGTAATCAGGGCCTGCGCCACGTCCACGATCTTCTTCCCCTGGTTCATCGCGCTCGACCGCAGGAGCGTATAGGCGTCCTGTTCCGACAGGTTGCGCTGCGCCATCAGGATGGACTTGGCGCGATCGATCACCTTGCGGTCCGAAAGCGCATTGCGCGCCTCGTCCAATTCGGCCTGGATCCGGGCGAAAGCATTGAAGCGCCGCACCGCCAGCTCAAGCACCGGCTTCACCCGCTCCTTGCGCAACCCGTCGACGACATAGGCCGAGACGCCCGCATCGATGGCCGCACCGATCATCGCTTCGTCGGACTGGTCCACGAACATCGCGATGGGCCGCGCGAGCGCACGGCTGACGCTGAGCATTTCCTCCAGAGTGTCGCGGCTGGGACTGCCAAGGTCCATGAGCACCACGTCGGGCGCCATCCGTTCGAGGCGGGCCACGAAGGCGCCGCGCGGCGGGACGATATGGATATCGTCATACCCGGCCTCGCGCAGGCCCTCTTCGAGAACCGTCGCGCGCAATCCGCTGTCGTCGATGATGACGATTCTCATCGAGTGCCCAAATTCCATCGAAGTGAAGCCCGTCTTTCGCGCCGCACATTGCCGAGGCGGCTTGCCACGTCAACGACAGAGCAGAAATAGCGGCGAACAGTCTTCCCGTTAAAAAGCCGTCCCGCAATATGTAAAAACATTTGTCTTTTTCCCGGAAGCCGTGTTTCTTGGTCAAACAAGGCCGAAGCGGCATAGAGGGGCAGGGGATGATGAAACGGACGAAGCGTTCTGCGCAAGCAGTTCTGGGCATGGCATGCGCGGTTTCCTGGCTGGCGGTGTCCGCTTCGGCAGGGGCGCAAGTGGCCGGCCCCTTCGATCTTCGGCTTATTCCCGCGGCGCCGACATGGTCCAGCGACCTCTCCCTGCCCGAGGGCGATTGGACGCTCTCTTTCCGCGCCGCCCTTGAGGCCGGCAGCGAAGGCACTCTGGTCGCATTGGGAGACGAGACGGCGGCGCAGCTTTCGCTCTCCATCGCGGCGGGTCGGCCCGTTCTTTCCGCCGGCGGGCAGACCGCGCGAGGCGGCGGCTTGAGCAAAGCGGACGCCTGGCACCACTACGCCATCGTCTCGGCAGGCGGCAGCCAGCGCCTCTTCGTGGACGGACGCCTGGCCGCGACGCTGACGCAGCCGCTTGCGGGAGCACCCGGCAAGCTGCTGGTGGCGCCATCGACCCAGCCCTCTGGCGGTATTGCCGCGCGCCTCGTCGAGCTCCGTATCGATGCCGGAGCGATGTCCCCGGCCGACTTGCGCAATGCTGCTGTAGAGGGCCGCGATCCGGCTCTGGTCCAGTTCACCGAAACGAGTGCCCGCTGGCCGCTTCAAGTCAAGCAAATGCAAGGGCAATTGACGCCCCAGCCCCCGGCCACACTCCCGCGTAGCGCGGCAGCCCCGGACAAGCCCATCGCGAAGCCCGTCGCGCCAACGTCCGCGCTCGTCGCCCAGGGCGATGCCGCGTGGACGCTGCAGAAATGGACGCTCGCCGAAGCGCCGGCCGTGTCCGGTGACGGCAGCACGATCTCGCGCCCCGGCTTCACCAACGGCAAGTGGTACGCCGCAACCGTTCCCGGCACGGTGCTGACCACGCTGGTGGATCGCGGCGTCTATCCCGACCCGGCCCATGGCCTGAACAACCTCGTCATTCCCGAGAAGTTGGCGCGGCAGGACTACTGGTACCGCACCGAGTTCGAACTGCCCTCAGAAACATCGGGCAAGCATCTGGAACTGTTGCTGAATGGCGTGAACTTCAGTTCGCAGGTATGGGTAAACGGTGTCGAGGTCGGCACGACCCGAGGCGCTTTCGTGCGCGGCCGCTTCGATGTTTCGGCCTACCTGAAACCCGGCCGCAATGCCGTGGCGATCCGCGTTTCGCCGCCGCCCCATCCGGGCCACGCCCATGAGGAATCGCTGACGTCCGGCGTGGGCGAGAACGGCGGCGCCATGATGCTGGACGGCCCGACTTTCGGCGCTTCCGAAGGCTGGGACTGGATCCCCACCATTCGCGACCGACAGACAGGTCTCTGGCAGGACGTGCAGCTGCTCGCCTCGGGCGACGTCCAGATCGGCGATCCGCAAGTCGTCACCACCCTGCCCCGCGCCGACAATTCCGTGGCGAATGTCGAGATCACGGTACCTGTCGAGAACCTGTCCGACCAGTCCCGCACGGCAACCGTGCGCGCCGCTTTCGATGACGTGGCGGTCGAGCGGTCGATCACCATTCCCGCGCATCAGTCCGCGGCGGTGCGCTTCTCGCCAGACAGCGACGCGGCCCTTGCGGTACGCAATCCGAAGCTGTGGTGGCCGAACGGCTACGGCGACCCGGCGCTGCACACGCTGCATCTGACCGCTTCGGTGGACGGCGCCAGGTCCGACGCGAAGGATCTGCGTTTCGGCATGCGGCAGGTAACGTACGAGATGTCGCTGGTGGACGACACCGGCAACCTCGACCGGGTCGTCATAGACTTCGAAAAGGCCCGCGCGCTTGGCCAGCAGATCGTCGACGAGCGACACGAGGCGATCCGGCAGGTGCGCGGCGGCTGGGCCTATTCCTTCGCTCCCGGCGCCGACAAGTCCCCAGCCGTCACGCCGATCCAGGGCGACGAAGCGCTCTCGCCCTTCCTCGTCCTGCGCGTCAACGGCGTGCGGGTCGCCGCGCGCGGCGGCTCGATCGGCATGGACGATTTCATGAAGCGGGTGGACCGCCAGCGGCTGGAGCCGTTCTTCAAGCTCCACAAGGACGCCCACGTCAACGTCATCCGCAACTGGGTGGGCCAGAACACCCAGGCCAGCTTCTTCGACCTGGCGGACGAATACGGCCTGATGGTCATGAGCGACTTCTGGGAATCGACGCAGGACTACAATATCGAGGCCGAGGACGCCGAGCTGTTCCTCGGCAATGCCACGGACGTGGTCCAGCGTTTCCGCAACCACCCTTCGATCATCCTGTGGTTCGGCCGCAACGAAGGCGTGCCGCAGCCGATCCTCAACGAGGGCCTGGATGCCATGCTGCGCAAGGAAGACGGCACCCGGCTCTACATGGCCTCTTCCAATCGCATCAACCTGCACGATTCCGGGCCCTATAACTGGCGCGCACCCGAAAAGTATTTCACCGAATATTCCAAGGGTTTCGCGGTCGAAGTTGGCACGCCTTCCTTCCCGACGCTGGAATCCTGGGAACGCGCCATCCCGGCGAGCGAGCGCTGGCCGATCAGCGATACCTGGGCCTATCACGACTGGCATCAGACCGGGAACGGCGCGGTGAAGAGCTTCACCGATGCCATGGACCGTGAATTCGGCAAGGCCACCAGCCTGCCGGACTTCGAGCGCAAGGCGCAAATGCTGGAGTACGAAAGCTACCGTGCGATCTTCGAGGGCATGAATGCCGGGCTCTGGACCGAGAATTCGGGACGCATGCTCTGGATGACGCAGCCCGCATGGCCAAGTTCGGCCTGGCAGATCCTGTCTTCCGACTATGACACCCATGGCGCATTCTACGGGATGAAGAAGGCCTCAGAGCCGGTCCACGTCCAGATGAACCTGCCGGATCACAAGGTGATCCTGGTAAACAACCGGATGACGGCACTGAGCGGCGTTACGGTGCGCGCGGTGGTCCAGGCGCTCGATGGCCGGCAGCTCGCGGCGCAGGAAAAGAAGCTCGACCTCGTCGGCGGCAAAGTCGGCGATGCCTTCACGCTCGACCTGGCGCCCTTGACGGCATCCGGGCCGGTCCTGATCCGCCTCGAAGCGCTCGACACAACGGGAACACGCCTTTCCGACAACTTCTACTGGCAGGCCACCAGCGACGAGGCGCTTCAGGCCCTCAGCACCATGGCCCCCGTCCCGCTCACGGCGCAAGCGCGGGCCGCGCAAGCTGGCGACGAAGCGAAAATCGAGGTCACCTTGAGCAATCCGGGCAAGACGGCTGCAATCCAGACCAAGCTGACCTTGTTCGACGCTGCCGGCAAACAGGTCCTGCCGGCCTATTTTTCAGACAATTACATCTCGCTCCTGCCAGGCGAGACGCGTAACGTGACGATCACGGCCCCCAGGGATGCAGCCGGAAGTTCACCTTCCGTCAAGCTCCGCGGTTGGAACGTCGCACCCCGGACCATCGCCACAGGAAAATGACCTTGCGACTGAAGACCCTGCCCGCTTTTTCCGCTGCCGTCGCCGCCCTTGCCATCGCGCCCCCCGCCCTGGCCCAGGCCCCGGCCGTTTCGACCCTGCCGGTCCAGACCGCCGCGCAGGCCGCGGACCTGCGTTTGCGTACGGACTGGGCCTGGAGCGCGCGCTACCGCGAGGCGAATGCCACCGATGTCGTGGGCACCGTCAAGCCCCGTATCGTCCTGATGGGCGATTCCATCACGCAGGGCTGGTACGATCTCGATCGCGCCTTCTTCACGCCCGGCAGGATAGGGCGCGGCATCGGCGGCCAGACCACCTCCCAGATGCTGCTGCGTTTCCGGCAGGACGTGATCGACCTCAATCCGCAAGTCGTCCAGATCATGGCCGGAACCAACGACATCGCCGGAAATACCGGACCGATGACCGACGAGCAGATCCAGGCCAACTTCCGCTCCATGGTGGAAATGGCGCAGGCTCACGGCATCCGCGTGATCCTGGCTTCCATCCCGCCCGCCGATCTGTTCCCCTGGCGCCCCGGCCTGGATACGGGTCCGCGTATCCAGCGGATCAACGCCTGGCTCAGGACTTATGCTGCCAAAACCGGATCGGTCTATGCGGATTACTGGACGGCCATGAAAGGCACCGGTCTCGGCGCACGCGAAGGGCTGACGTCGGATCACGTCCACCCGACCCCGGCCGGCTACGAAGTGATGAACAAGGTGGCCGAGGCCGCCTTCACCCAGGCGCTCGCGCTACCCGCCCCGCGGCCGCTAGCCGCCGCCCGCATACCGTGATCGCCGCAATGCTGCTCGCGGCTGCGGCTGCGAGCACCCCCGCCCCGGTCGTCGAAACCGATGTCGGGACGATCCAGGGCGAAGCGACGCCGGACGGTCGCAGCCTGTTCCGCGGTGTTCCCTTCGCCGCTCCGCCGATCGGCGACTTCCGCTGGCAGCCGCCCCAACCCGTCACGCCGTGGCAAGGCGTGCGAGAAGCGGTGCGCGCGGCTCCGGCCTGCATGCAGGTGGACTATGGGTGGAACCACGGGGCGGCCGCAAACCAGTCGGAAGACTGCCTCTACCTGGACGTCGCCACGCCTTCCCTGAAACCGAAGGCGCCGCTGCCGGTCATGGTGTGGATCCATGGCGGTGGCAACCGCGCCGGTAGCGGCGCGGGAACGTTGGCCTCTCCCATCGTGCGCCGCGGTGTTGTGCTGGTGAGCCTGCAATACCGCCTTTCGGCGTTCGGCTTCCTCTCGCATGCCGCCTTGGGCGCACATTCGGGCAATTATGGCCTCATGGACCAGCAGGCCGCCCTGCGCTGGGTCCGCGCGAATATCGCCCGCTTCGGCGGGGACCCGGCCAATGTCACGATCTTCGGGGAATCGGCAGGCGCTCAGGATGTCGGGCTGCAGATGCTCTCACCCGGCGCGAAGGGGTTTTTCAGCAAGGCCATCGCCGAAAGCGGCACGCCGGGTTTCGGTCTGCCGCCGCGAAGCCTGGCGCAGAACGAGGCGCTGGGCGAAACCATCGTGCGCGCGGCCGGAGCGCCGCCTCACGCCAGTGCCCGGCAGCTTCGCGCGCTTCCCGCCGAGGCCCTGCTCCGGGCCAGCGACACCGCCGACGTTCCCGGCCTGGACGACAAGAGCTTCATCTGGCTGCAGGCCGTGACGGACGGCACGGTCCTGACCGAGACGCCCGCGGCCGCCCTGTCGCGCGGCGTTGGGCGAAAAATTCCCCTGCTGATCGGCAACAACCTCTACGAACTCGGGCTCTACGGCGCACCGGAGCGTGCCATCGCACGGGGTTTCGGCGCCAATGCCGGCAGGGCCAAGGAGGCCTACGGGCTTGTCCAGGGCAAGGCACCTCCGGCCGACCTCAACTTGCGGCTGGCCAACGACCTTACCTTCCGTTGCCCTTCGCTCCATGTTGCCGCGGAGCGCGGGCGATCGGGCGGCGCAACGTGGCACTACCAGTTCGACCTCGATGGGCCGGACGCCAAGCCCGTGACCCATGGCTCCGAAATCCGCTACGTGCTCGGCGATGAAGGCGCTTCCGATCAGGCCCTCGCGCCGCTGGCCGCCTATTGGGTGAACTTTGCCCGCAGCGGCGATCCCAACGGCGGCGCCTTGCCCGCATGGCCGCGCTTCTCAAACGAGGCCCGCTCAATGGAATTCACCGCCGCCGGAGCCAGGGTCGTTGAGAAGCTCTCGGCCGAAGTCTGCGCCCTTCGCACGGCGCCCTGACACGTCACGAAGGCGCCGGTACTTCCTCCGGATCCCAGAGCAGCGCCGCGCCGCGCACGCCTGAGCTGTCGCCCCAGCGCGCCGGAACCACCGCTCCGGCCCACGCGCCCGAGAACGTTCGGGCCTGAACGGCTTCGGCCAATCCTTCGTAGATCTGGCCGACATTCGACATTCCGCCGCCCAGCACGATCACGTCCGGATCCATGAGGTTGGCCACCACTGACAGCCCGCGCGCCAGTCTGTCTCGGTAGCGCCGCAGTGCTTCCTGCGCCGCTGCATCGCCATCCCGCGCGGCCGCAACGCTTGCGGGAGGATCGAGATCGCGCCCCGTCGCGGCCTTGAATGCGCGCTGGAAGCCCGTTCCCGAGACCCAGTTCTCAAGGCATCCGCGCAGCCCGCACCAGCAGGCGGGCGCCGGCAGTTCATCCGGGCCGGGGTCCGGCAACGGCATGTGCCCGACTTCGCCGGCCAGCCCATGCGCACCGCCAACCACCTTGCCGTCCAGCACATAGCCCGCGCCGCAACCCGTGCCGACGATCAGCCCGAAAACGGAGGCTTTCCCCGCTGCCGCGCCGTCGATGGCTTCGGACAGGGCGAAACAATTGGCATCGTTGGCAAGCCGGACCTCCCGGCCGAGCGCGGCTTCGAGATCGCGCTGGAAAGGCTGACCGTTCAGGCACGCCGAATTGGCATTGCGGATCAGTCCCGTACCCGGCGTGAGAGACCCCGGGGTGCCGATCCCGACAGTTCCCCGGCGGCCAACTTCCGCCTCCACAGCCGCCACCAGATCGCGCAGCGTCGTCAGCGCCAGATCGTACTTGTCGGGTGTCGGTATGCGGCGGCGGTGCAGGACCTCACCGTCCTCCGAGAGAGCGGCAGCCTCGATTTTCGTCCCACCGTAATCGATTCCAATCCGCATGGTCACGCAGCAGCCCGCTGCATGGGTGGGATCTTCGGCATATTCCTCTCCGGCATTGGATCATGTCATGGGACGGAGATGGAGCTGGCGCGCCGGTTCACCCGGTCATGCCCCACACCGCTTCGATGTCGCGGCATGATGGCATGGCGGATGAATAAGACAATTTCTTTTTTATAACTCTTCGGATCGACCCGCCTGCATCAGAATGGCATCCGAAGGAAGCAGTTGATCGAGGAAGGGCAGGATCGCCGCGCCGATCGCAGGGGCCTCTGCAGGCATCTGCCCGGGATGGACCGGCACCCGGTTGGGCATGGGAACCTGCGCCAGGGCCGCGTCGATCCGGGCGCTGAGCCGCTCGATCAGCGGCACCGGAAGGCGCCCACCAATCACCACCGCATCGGGATCGAGCAGGCAGGACACCGCCACCAACGGGCCGGTCAGCGCGCGGGTGGCATCGGCGATCCATTGATCCACCGTGGTCGCCATGACCGGATCGAGCGCGAGGAGGTCATCAAGCGATTTCAGCGGACGACCTTCGCGCAGAAGACGCTCCTCGATGGCGGACAACGAGACAGTATCCTGCACCACCGCCCCGGGCTCCGCGCCGCCGGCATCCGGCATGAGCCCGATCTCTCCGCTGCGCGAGCGCGCACCGCGATAGTAGCTGCCGTCGACCACCGGACCGCCGCCCAGACCGGCGCTGATGAGCAAATAGAAGAAGCTCGGCCGCTCCTGTCCGCCCACCCCTTGCGCCTCGCCCAGTGCGGCTGCCGCCGCGTCGTTGTCGACGTGGATCGGCCAGGGCAGAACCTCCTTCAAAAGCGCGGAAAAGTCGACTTGCGACCAGCTTTCGTAACCCTCGGGCTTGTGCGGCAGGACGATCCCGCCCAGGTCGTCAGGGCGCGCGACGCCAACGCCCAATATGCGTTCACGGTCGATCTTGCCCGCGGTCAGCACGCCTTCCAGCTCGGCCGAGATGATGTCCACCACGTCGGACGGCATGGCGAAACGGACTTCTCGAGTCACGCGGCTGCGGACTTCTCCGGCGAGGTCGAGCGCCACCAGAGTGATATGGTCGCGATCGACATTGAGGCCGATGGCGAAGGCGCCGTCGGGGTTGATGGCAAGTCGCAGCGCCGGCTGCCCCCGGCCGCCATGCTTGCGGCCGATATGCGCGATCAGTTCCATCTCCCCGAGGCGCGAGGTGATGTTGGCGATCGTGGGCGCCGTCAGCCCGGTCTGCTTCGCCAGGGCGATACGCGTAGTCTCTCCGCTCAGGCGAATGGCCTGGAGCACGATGCGCTGATTGTAGTCGCTGGCCCGGGCCAAATTGGTACCGGAAAGCGAAACGGCCAGTCGCTTGCCGCGGGTTTCTCCCGAATCGGGAGCGGTTACAGTGCGATCCTCTCTTTTCATGGTGCCAAGGACTACAACCGGATCGGTCCCCTAACTAACAAAAAAGAAAAAATTTAAGTTGACCGCTTTTTGCTTTGAGCGGATGTGTACCGCAACACGAGTCACAAAGAATGCTCGTACCAGGAGAGGAAAGCGGCGCTCATGACCGCTGGGTCGACGCCCCTCTCCGAACCAGCGAGGCACGCATAGCGCGTGAGAGGAGAGGAAATGAGGGGAATGAATCAGCACAGTTTCGTGCGTCGCAGTGTCCTGATGGCCGCGACGTCGATGGTCGCCCTGGGTTCGGCGCATGGCGCCTTGGCTCAGGACGCCGCGCAGCAGGGCGCGCCCGTCGTCACTGGATCGGCCACCAGGCTGGCCGTGGCGGAACAGGCCGGTAGCCCCGCCACCGCCCAACCGGGCAGCGAGCCCACGGGAAGCGACATCGTCGTCACCGGTATTCGCGCCTCGCAGGAACGCGCCGTCAACATCAAGCGCAATGCGACCTCGGTGGTCGATTCCATTTCCGCCGAAGACATCGGCAAGCTGCCCGACGTCACCATTTCCGACTCTCTCCAGCGCATTCCGGGCGTGCAGATCCTGCGCAGCGCGGGCGAAGGTTCGACCATCAACATCCGCGGGTTGCCGCAGGTGACCACGCTGCTCAACGGCGAAGCCTACCTCGGCGCGCAGTCGATCACCACGATCCAGCCGAACTTCAACGACATCCCCTCGCAGCTCTTCGCCGGCGCCGATGTCATCAAGTCCGCCACGGCCGATTCGCTCAATGCCGGCATCACCGGCACGGTCAACTTGCGCACGCGGCGCCCCTTCGACCTGAAGGAGGGCGTGACGGTCGCTCTTGCTGCGGAGGGCGCCTACGGGGACAAGACCAAGCACAAATTCGATCCGAACTTCAACGGCTTGCTGTCCTGGCACAACGACCGCTTCGGGGTGATGGTTTCGGCCGCCTATTCCGACGTGCGCCTGTCCAATTCCCACAACGGCATCCAGGAAGGCTACGGTGCCACTCTGCATGACGAAGGCACGCAGGACGCCACCTCCACAAACGGCTTCTCACCCGCAAACCGCCCGCGCGGCACGGTGGTGGCCGGCGGCGTGGACGTCAACGGCAACGGTAATTCCAACGACGCCTTCATCGTTCCCCAGGGCTTCACCGGCTGGAACAAGATCAACCAGCGCCAGCGACTGGGCATCAACGGCTCGGCGCAATGGATGATCAACGACGCCCTGACCCTGACGGGCGACGCCTTCTTCACCAAGCAGACCGAGCATGACCGCACGGCCGGCTTCCAGATGCAGGACGTCAACTGGCAGGCGGCGGAATTCGTTCCCGGCCAGTCGCGCGACACGGGAACGACCGTGGTGGGCAAGGACGGCCGGACCTACAATCTCAACACCACGCAGGTCTACAACTACGACCTCGGCAACTTCGATTCCTACGCCCAGACCGACCGCTACAAGTCGCAGTCGCAGAACTACAACCTGGAACTGAAGTTCGACAACGGCGGCCCCTTCAAGGGCAGCCTGCGCGGCATCTATGGCAAGGCTCACCAGTATTACGACCAGAGCTACTTGCAGTTCAGCATGTCGGACGGCCAGCAGTGGCAGCCGGGCGGCATCGGCCACTATCCGGGCGGCGACCGGGTGTTCAACCCGAACGGCTACACGGTCAATACCATCGCCGGCCTGAACTCGCTTCCGGCCGTGGTGGACTTCACCGGCAACAAGCCGGTCTTCACCCTGCCCTCGCAGCTCCTGAGCGAACTGGGCGACATCAGCAACTATGCGCTGAAGACGATGTCTTCCGAAGGCAACTATCGCCGCAACGGCGACCTCAAGGTCGTGCGCGCCGATGGCTCCTATGAAGCATCGCCCGAACTGACGGTCAGCTTCGGCGGCCGTTATTCCGAGCGTTCGGTGAACGACTACGAATTCGACCGTGCGGCACCGCTCTATGCCGGGCAGGCCAGCGATCCCAACGGCTGCCTCGTCAAGTGGAAGGCCTTCGACGTGCCGATGAGCGACAGCTCCTGCAGCGCGGGCGACGCTTCCGGCTTCTACACGGCGGGCCTGACGCGCCTTGCCAACGACCCGACCCTGGGCGGCCGCGTCAAGCTGTTCAACCCGGGCGTGGCCGGCGTGCCGAACATGTATGTGCTCGACCCGAAGGCGATGGACAACGCGCTGGCCTTCCAGAACGAGTTCTACCCCGGAAACGTCGAAGTCATGAACCCCGGCGCTTCCTTCAACGTCGGCGTCAAGCAGATCTCGGGCTACGTCCAGACCGACTTCCACGGCGATTTCTTCGGCGTGCCTTTCTCGGGTAACGGCGGCGTCAAGGTCATCAACACCCGGCTCGACATCACCCAGTACGTCACCGGCGGGCCGCAGCCCTACGGTCTGGCCAACGAGCTGGGAGGCTCGGTCGACACCAAGCGCAGCTTCACCGACATCCTTCCGGCCTTCAACGTCGCCTTCGACTTCGCGCAGAACCTGAAGTTCCGCTTCGCCTTCTCGAAGACGATGACCCTGCTGGACCTCAACCAGTGGGGCGGCGGCCTGAACCCCACTTACGCCATCGACACCAGCGTACCCGGAACGCCGATCTTCCGCGTGACCGGCGGTAGCCAGACGGGCAATCCCAACCTCGATCCCTGGCGTGCCACCAATGTGGAAGGCTCCCTCGAATACTATCTCGGCCGGGGAAGCCTGCTGAGCGTCGGCGCCTTCTACATCGACGTCGACAGCTTCATCCAGGCCGGCAACGAGAACCGTACCGACCTGCCGGACAACGATGGCGTCGTTCGCGGCCGCACGGTCTCCATCAGCACCCCGGTCCAGGGATCCGGCGGCTCGCTGAAGGGTATCGAGGCCGGCGCCAAGATCTCGTTCACCGATCTCGGCTTCGTCCCAGGGTTCCTGTCGAACTTCGGCATCGACACGAACTTCACCTTCTCGCCCTCGAACACCGGCGACAAGGACCTGGCCGGCAAGAAGATCCCGTTCCAGGACAACTCGAAGATCCAGACCAACGCTGCGCTGTTCTACCAGGACTCGCATTTCCAGGCGCGCGTGGCCTGGAACTACCGTTCGGAGCGTGCGGTCCAGTCCAACTTCGGCGGCATCACCGGCCTCGAACTGTACCAGGCGCCCACCAACTACGTCGATGCCTCGGTCAGCTACGACATCACGCCGAACATCACGATCTACGGCCAGGGTTCCAACCTGACGGGCGAGTACGAGAAGTACTATCTCACCTGGAAGGACCAGAAGGCCTACAACAATATCTTCGAACGCCGCTTCACCATGGGCGCGCGCGTCAAGTTCTAGGCTCCTCCCTTTCTCCCCCGCCCACCTCCTCCGGGCGGGGGGGATCCTTTTCCGGCTCGGCCCGACAGGGTAGACCCAGCCCGGGGAGTTTCCTGCGATGACAGACAATGCGATCCGTTCCATCCTGATCGTCGGCGGCGGCACCGCCGGATGGATGACGGCCAATCTCCTGGCGACCCGGCTGCGGCGCCTCCCCGTGCAGATCACCTTGGTGGAATCTCCCGATATCCGCACCGTGGGCGTGGGCGAGGCCACGGTCCCGGCGATCCGCGATTATTTCCGCGCCATCGGCGTCAGCGAATTCGACGTGATGCGCGCGACCCAGGGCACGGTGAAGCTCGGCATCGAGTTCCGCGACTGGTCCCGGCCAGGCACGAACTTCTTCCATCCCTTCGGCCGCTACGGCGTCGATGCCTTCTCGGTGCCGTTCCACCAGTTCTGGCTCAAACGGCGCATGGCCGGTGACGACACGCCGCTCTCGGCTTATTGCCTGGCGACCGAGGCGGCCATGCGCAATCTCGTGGTCCTGCCGCCCGAGCAACCCGCCAACGATCTGGGCGTGTTCGACTGGGCCATCCATTTCGACGCCGGGCTTTTCGCCCGCTTTCTCTCGCAGCGCGCCCGCGAGGAACTGGGTGTCGCCCATGTCGAAGGCACCATTGCCGGCGTCCATCGCGGCGGCGACGACGGACGCATCGCTTCCGTCACCCTCACCGGTGGTGACACTCTGGAAGCGGACCTGTTCATAGACTGCTCGGGCTTCCGCAGCCTGCTGCTGGGCCAGGCACTCGAAGTTCCTTACGACGACTGGACCCACCTGCTTCCCTGCGACCGCGCCGTGGCCGTGCCCTGCACCCATGGCGACGCACTGACGCCCTATACCCGCAGCACGGCCCTGTCCGCCGGATGGCAATGGCGCATTCCGCTCCAGCACCGCGTCGGCAATGGCTACGTCTATTCGAGCCGCCACATTTCCGACGACGAGGCCACCGCCACCTTGCTCTCGCGCCTTGAAGGCGAGCAACTGGCCGAACCCAACATGCTGCGGTTCCGCACCGGCCATCGCACCCGCGTATGGGAAAAGAACTGCGTGGCGATCGGTCTGGCGGCGGGGTTCCTCGAACCTCTGGAATCCACCTCGATCACCCTGATCCAGAGCGGGGTCGAGCGGCTGCTGGCCCACTTCCCGGACCGGGATTTCGAACCCTCGCTGGCGGACGAGTTCAACCGCATCACCAGTCTCGAATATGCGCGTATCCGCGATTTTCTGCTGCTGCACTATTGGGGCAATCGCCGGCATGGCGAACCGATGTGGGACGCATGCCGCGCGCTGGAACTGCCCGAGACCCTGGCCAGCCGCGTGCGCGCCTTCGCAGGCGGCGGGAAGCTGCCGCGCTACGAATGGGACTCCTTCCAGCCGCCGAGCTGGCTGTCGATGTACGCCGGGCTGGACATCCTGCCCCCACGCCATGATCCTCTGGCAGACCAGCTCAGCGCCGAGGAACTCGGCGCGTCTTTCGCCAAGATGCGCGAAGCCATCGGCCGGGCCACGGCGCTCGGCATTCCGCACGACGAATTCATCGCCGAACATTGCGCCATGCAGACGGACATTGCACGATCCGCACAACCAGCGCCCGTCTCCATAATCTAGGACCACTCGATGCCTCGTACTCTTGCCGTGTTTCTTGCCCTTGGCGCTGCGAGCCTGCCGATCGCCAGCGCGCTCGCGCAGGAGGCATCGCCTGCCGCCACTGCGCATCCCGAACTCTGGCCCAAGGCCAGGAGCACCGGCCTCGTCGATCCGGAAACCGAAGCGAAGATCACCCGGATGATGGCCGAGATGTCGGTGCGCGAGAAAGTCGGGCAGATGATCCAGCCCAGCATCGCCTCGATGAAGCCGGAAGAACTGCGCGAATATCCGGTCGGCTCGATCCTGGGCGGCGGCAACGATCCGCCGCTTTCGGGCAACGATCGTGGCCCCGCCAGCGACTGGATCGCGACGGCCGAAGCCTTCCGCCAGATCTCGATCGAAAAGCGCCCCGGCCATGTGCCGATCCCGGTGATCTTCGGCATGGATTCGGTCCACGGCAATTCCAACGTCTTCGGCGCCACGATCTTCCCGCACAACGTCGGCCTGGGCGCTATGCGTGACCCCGCGCTGATGGAGAAGATCGGGCAGGTCACCGCCGCCGAAAGCGCCGCCTCCGGCTTCGACTGGGCCTTCGGGCCTACCGTCACCGTGCCGCAGGACGACCGCTGGGGCCGCGGCTATGAAGGCTATTCCGAGCGGCCCGAAATCACCCTCGAATATTCCGCCGCGATGGTGCGCGGGCTTCAGGGGGCGCCGGGCAAGAGCCGCATCCAGAACGGCAATGTCGCCGCATCGATCAAGCACTTCCTGGCCGACGGCGGCACCCATGGCGGCATCGACCAGGGCGACGCGCAGATCCCCGAAAAGGACCTGATCGAGCTTCACGTACCCGGCTACGTCAGCGGCATCGATGCCGGGGCGATGACGGTGATGGCCAGCTTCTCCTCTTGGAACGGCGTCAAGAACCATGGCAACAAGACACTGCTGACCGATGTGCTGAAAGGCCGCCTCGGCTTCGACGGCTTCACCGTGGGTGACTGGAACGCACACGGCCAGATCCCCGGCTGCACCAACGGCAATTGCCCGCAGACGTTCAACGCCGGCCTCGACATGGCGATGGTGCCGAACGACTGGAAGGACCTGTTCAACAATACGCTGAAGCAGGTTCAGGACGGCACGATCCCGATGGCGCGCGTGGATGATGCGGTGCGCCGCATCCTGCGCGTGAAGTTCAAGCTGGGCCTGTTCGATCCCGCGCGTCCCTATGAGCAGCGCACCGAACTCGGCAAGCCCGAACACCGCGCGGTGGCACGTCAGGCTGCAGCGGAATCGCTGGTGCTGCTGAAGAACAACGGCGCGCTGCTGCCGATCAAGCCGGGCCAGAAAGTGCTCGTCACCGGCACCCATGCCGACGATATCGGCATGCAGACGGGCGGCTGGACGATGTCTTGGCAGGGCACCGGCAACACCAATGCCGACTTCCCCGGCGCCACTTCGATCTGGGGCGGCCTCAAGACCGCGATCGAGGCGGCGGGCGGCACCGCCACGCTGAGCGCCGATGGCAAGGTTACCGGGCCGAAGCCCGACGTTGCCGTCGTCGTCTTCGGCGAGACGCCTTATGCCGAAATGGTCGGCGATATCTCCACGCTGGAATTCCAGCCGGGCGACAAGCAGACGCTGGCGCAGTTGAAGGCGCTGAAGGCGGCGGGCATCCCGGTCGTCTCGGTCTTCATCTCCGGCCGCGCGCTCTGGGTAAATCCGGAGATCAACCAGTCCGACGCATTCGTCGCCGCCTTCCTACCGGGCTCGGAAGGCGAAGGCCTTGCCGACGTGCTGGTGGCCAGGAAGGACGGCACGCCGAACAAGGATTTCCGCGGAAAACTCAGCTATTCCTGGCCGAAGAACGCGGGCCAGTTCGCCAACAACCTGGGCCAGCCGGGCTACGACCCGCAGTTCGCTTACGGCTATGGCCTCACCTACAAGGACAAGACAACGGTCCCGCAGCTGAGCGAAGTGGCCGGGCTCGATGCCTCGCTGTCCAACGTTTCGGTCTACTACCTGCCGGGCAAGGTGCTCGCCCCGTGGAAGCTCGCCACCGGCGGTGCGGTCGCGGTGAAGAACGTCGACGGCGGCGGCACGCAGGAAGGTGCGCGCCAGTTCACTTTCTCCGGCCCCGGCGAAGTGCGTATCGAAGGGCCCACGGTCGATCTCAATCGCCAGAGCAACGCGATGCTCAGCCTGCGCATCGATTATCGTATCGACGCCAGGGGCACGGCGGCGCCGAAGCTGGGCGTGGGCGAGACTTTCGTTGATGGCGGAAAGGTCTTCACCGCCGCGCCGGGCCAATGGGCCAGCGTTAAAGTATCGCTCTCGTGCTTCGCCAAGGCCGGTGCGGACATGACGAAGATCGCGCGCCCCTTCGTCCTGCAAGGCAATGCGGGACAGACGATCGCCATCTCCACCGTCAAGCTCGATGCCGATCCCACCGGCGCGATCTGCCCCAATTAAGCCGAAAAGAGAGAACGCCTATCATGTCGCGTTTTGCGAAGTTCGCCGCGCTCGCCCTGAGCCTTGCCCCCGTGGCGCTCACCTGCCCCGCTCTGGCGGAGGAAGTCGATCAGAACCGGCTTCCGCCCTCGCAGGACCCGGCGCGCGTGGCCAATGGCCTGGTGCAGACGCCGCCGATGGGCTGGAATAGCTGGAACAAGTTCGCCTGCAATATCTCGGAAAAGACGATCCGCGATACGGCGGACGCGATCGTCGCCACCGGCATGAAGGACGCGGGCTACAACTACCTCGTGATCGACGACTGCTGGCATGGCGAGCGGGATGCCAAGGGCTTCATCACCGCCAATGCCAAGGCCTTCCCCTCGGGCATCAAGGCCACGGCCGACTACGTGCACTCCAAGGGGCTGAAGTTCGGCATCTATTCGGATGCCGGCACCAAGACCTGCGGCGGCCGCCCCGGCAGCCAGGGCCACGAATATCAGGACGCGATCACTTACGCGTCGTGGGGCGTGGACTACCTGAAGTACGACTGGTGCAGTACCGGCAGCCGCAATGCCGAGGAAGCCTATGCGCTGATGTCCGACGCGCTGCGCTCCACCGGGCGTGACGTGCTGCTCTCGCTCTGCGAATGGGGCACGAACAAGCCGTGGCTCTGGGCCTCGAAGATCGGCAACATGTGGCGCACCACCGGCGACATTACCGACAAGTGGTCCGGCAAGCACGGCTATGCGCTGGGCATGCTCGATATCGTCGATCTCAACGAGCCGCTCTGGCCCTATGCCGCGCCGGGGCACTGGAACGATCCGGACATGCTGGAAGTCGGCAACGGCGGCATGACCACCACCGAATACCGCAGCCACTTCTCGCTCTGGGCCATGATGGCCTCGCCGCTGATCGCCGGCAACGACGTGGCAAACATGACCCCGGAGACGAAGGCAATCCTGCTTAACAGGGATGTCATCGCCGTCGATCAGGACAAGCTGGGCCGCCAGGGCCGCCGCATCGCCAAGGACGGGAACGGTGAAGTCTGGATCCGCACGCTGGCCGACGGCAAGCGCGCCGCACTGCTGTTCAATCGCGGCGAGGCGCCTGTAAAGCTGACGGTGAACTGGGCGCAGCTGGACTATCCGGCCGACCAGTCGCTCAAGCTGCGGGATCTCTGGGCCCACAGGGAGCTGGGCGCGATGAAGGGCAGCTATTCTGCCACGGTCGCCCCCCACGATGTGGTGATGGTCACCTTGACGCCGTGATCGGCCGGCGCCTGCTCAATAAGTGACCGTGATCGTCACGGTATCGGTATAGGCCCCCGCGCGCACATACTGATGCGCGGGGATGCGCCCGTAAGCCGTGACGGTGGCGGCATACGTCAGCAGCCCATTGAACGGGAGGCTCACGCCGGTGGTGCCACCTGAACCGTCACCCCAGAGTGTGGTATAGTTGGAATCCGAATAGATGTTGTAGGTCAGCCTGTCCGCGCCCTGGATCAGCCTGCGGTTCGGAATGCTGTTCGATCCTCCGGGGCTCAGCGCAATATCGATCGTCCCCAGCAAGGCCGCCACGCCTGTGCAGTTGATCGAGACCGTCGCGTTGGAATCGCGCGGACTGTTCGATGTCGGATCGTAAGGACCGAAAGCAAGCCCCGGTGTCGACGCCGAACACGAGCAGAGCACGCACAAGGCCCAAGCCGAGCCTGCAGGTGCAATGACGGCGCAAAATGCGATTATCATCATAAACTTGCGCGTCATTTTTGCGACTCCTTCGAATGCGATCGGCAGATGACCTGCGTCGCCCTTGCCAGGGGATCCTGCACCATCGCTGCGGGAAGCACTGCACGGCAGGCGGTCACGCCGCTGCGCTGCACAACCAGCGGGGCGCCAGGCTCGAAATCGTTCAGGAACACTTCGCCGTCATAGCCCGTAACGGTCGGCTCCTCCCCCGATCCCAAGCTCACTACCAAGCCCGGTGGCAGGGTCGAGCCGTTCTCGTCCACGAGCCGCAGCCGCGCGGGATGAACCTCGCGGGCACCGAACACGACGCGGGCAGCCTGACGCCACCCCGGCGCCACCACTTGTTCCACCCCGCCCAGTTCGCCGGTGATCGGCAAGGCTTCCGGGTCGACCGAGATCCGGTTGGCGACATAAGGCTGGAGACCGGTGACGATCGCCGGCCGGCCGCCGCCCGCTCTTGCGGCCACCGGCTGGTTCTCCAGGAAGACCGGAATGCGCTCGCCTCCCGGCACTTCGACGATCGCCAGTCCATCGTCGACACTGGGCGTCGCCATCAGCAGGCCGCCGGTCGCCACCAGCGCGCCGCGCGCTTCCACGCGCGTCATGACGGCGCCGCTGCGCCGCGTCGCCGCCATGTCCAACTGTCCGGCCGACGAACGCAGGGTCGCCGCGCCCTCGAACCATGCCCCCCTTCCCGTTTCGCGCCCGACAGCCGCCCGATAGCCCAGCCCTGTCCCTGCCGGAGCGACTTTCTCGAACATGGCGGCCATGCGGTCGTTGTCGGCGAAGAACCCGGCATGTCGGCGTCCCCCGAGCGGCAAGGTAAGGCTGCCGAAAACGGACATGTCGGTGCCATCGCCGCGATCGAAACGCTGCGCGCCGATGGAGAGGAACGCGCGCCCGAGATTGACCGAATAGCCGGCCGAGGCGATCGAGCGCCGGTCTTTCCCTTCTTCACTACGCAGATAGCTTGCGTTGATCCCTCCGAACCGGCCCATCACGATGCTGCCGGATATGGCCAGTTCGCGTGTCGCCGCTCGACCCCGGCGCAGATCGCCTACCTGGCGAAAACCGGCCCCCGCCCCGCGGTAGCTCGCTGTTACCGAGTAACCCGGTGCAAGCCTTTGAAACTGCACCTGATAGAGCCCACCCCACCCTGCCTCGCCTTGCGATCCCGCCGCATCCACACGCAGTTCGCCGAGAGGCTGAATCGCCCAGGTCAGGCCCGCCCCGGCCATGCGCGTGGCAGCATCGGCTTCGGCGCGCCCTTCCAGCGTCACCACCGTTGACAGCCCGCGCCGGTAAGACGCCGCCACGAAGGGCGCACCGTAGGAAAGGCTGCTCCAGCCGTAGTCCTGTCGGAGGGCGCCGGCCTCCAGCGAGAACTCGGATATGTCGGGACGGAGGAGCGCGGTGCTCGAATAGAAGCTGCGGGTAACGGTGCGCTCGGTTCCGGTGAGATCGCGCACGATCATGGTCACCTCGCCCGCCCCGGTGAAGCGCGGCCGATAATCGAAGGCGAAGCGGCCCGGCTCGACGGACAGGGACTGGCGGGACGAGCGCGATGCCAGTTCGACGGTCGAGGGCAACAGCGCACTGCCCGCCAGCGACGGAACCGGATAAGTGATCAGCGAAGGGTCCAGCGAGAAGTCCGTGCCGAACCGGATGCCGCCGAAGCGGACGGGCTGGCTCCAGGGCGAAGCGCGGGTGTATGTATCGCCCACGGTGAGGCGCAAGTTTCGCTCGGGGAAATCCCGGACGAAAGCCGTGTCGAGGCGGACCACGCCCGTACGCTGGCTGTCGATCAGTGCGCTGCTGCCGATCACTCCCCAGGCGCCGGAAACACCGGCATCGAGAACGGCGGATGCCTGGGTATGGCCTCGTTGGTCGGAGAAGTTGAGGTCGTAGTCGATGAACGCCACGGGAACCGCCGCGGCCACCGGCACGCCTCGTTCCTTCGCGGCAACATGCCTGCGCGGCAAATGGCGAGGATCGACGTCGAGAAGCAGCGCGGTGCCCTGCGGATCCAGCCTTGCCGACAGTCCGGCTTCCCCATCGACATCGAGATAGCGCTCACCCTCGATCAGGAGATCAGCGTCGAAGACCGTTACGATGCCGAGATCCCGTAAATCCTCGATCCGCACGAGCACGCGTCCGGCTTGCAACACGGCCAGCGCTGGCCGCTGCATGTCACGCCCGTTCAGCACGACGTCGACCGGCAAGGGGCCGGTACTCTCCTGGGCGCGAACCGCGGGAACCGCGACGCCAAGCGCGAGGGCCGAGACCGCCAGCCCCGGCCATAGCCGCGAAGGCAGCCGCATGCCGGCTGGTCCTCACTGGCCCGTGCCGGTCGCTTCGGCGAGCCGGGTCGGAATGAGGTTTCCTTCATCCGTCTGCAGCCGGAGTTCCGCAATCGAGACGGGGAACGAAGGTGGTAGTGGAAAGGCGAGGCGGCCGCCCGCGAGGATGTAGCCGCCGCGGTCGAGACGGACTGTCTCGCCCGAAGTCGCCGTCATGGAGATGGACAGCGCCCTGACGTGACGCTGTCCGCGATTGACGATCACGGCCACAATCCCGCCACCGGGATCGTGCCGGACAGTCCAGTCCAGCGCGGGTTCGGCCCCGCGCGGCGCCCGGAAAATCGGCACGCTGATGCGAAGAAGGGTGCGAATTTCACCCGGCCCGACGGGCGTGTCAGGCGTGGCGAGTTCGTCGAACAACAAGCGCCACGTCTGCTCCGCCGGCCCTTCGGCCGCGGGCAGGCTGCACCGGATCAGGCGGGTTTCCTGTCCCGCCAGGGTGACGATCGTGGGATTGATCAGAAACCCTGCCACGGGTTCGAGCAGGTCTTCTCCCTGCTCGCCGCGAGACCAGCGAAAGCCGCGCACTTGCACGCTGACGGGAAGGTCACCGTCGTTGGCCAGGGTCAGGGCGCAGAACCGCTTGTCCGGCTGCAACTCGATCCGGATCGGCGTTACCCGCAAGGCGCTGGCAACCGCGGACGAGCCCGGCGCGAACAGTCCTGCCGCGAGGGCGAGCGCAGCCAGCAACCGCCGCAAGAGACGCCAGTACCGGGACGGGGCGGGATTCATCGTCAATAATTGACCGTGACGGTAACGCTGTCGGTATAGGCCCCCGCCGGGACGTTCTGGGAGGCGCCGACACGGCCATAGACGGTGAGAATGCTCGGCACCGCGGTGGCCGTGGTGGCAGTCGGCGTGTCGCCGCCAGGGGTGTTGCCCCAGTTGGTCGAATGGCTGACGTCGCTATAGAGGGCGTAGTTCAGGCGGCTGGCGCCATTGACCATCTGGCGCGTCGTGACCGTGGCGCCGCTGGTCGATCCGCCATTCAGCCCCACC
Organism: Novosphingobium sp. PhB55; assembly: GCF_004368805.1. Lineage (NCBI taxonomy): Bacteria > Pseudomonadati > Pseudomonadota > Alphaproteobacteria > Sphingomonadales > Sphingomonadaceae > Novosphingobium > Novosphingobium sp. PhB55. Next base: position 198,199 of record NZ_SODQ01000008.1, read on the forward strand.
GTGAAGGACGTGCCGCTGGTGCAGGTTACCGTGATCGTGCTGGTGCCGTCCTTGGCCGAACCCGATGTGGGGTCATAGGCCCCGAAGGCCAGCGGGGTGACGGCGACGATGCAGGCAGACTGCACCGTGGCCGTCACGGCCATGGGGGCCGTGGCCGTCGCCGCGAAGGCATTGGTCGAAATCGAGGAAGCGAGCACGGCCGCGAATGCTGCCGCAGCGGCGCCGGCTCCTCGGCGAAGTGAGATGCGGTCCTTGTTCATGAGGACGCATCTATTGGAAAGCCCTTGAGAATCCGTGGGGCCGGCATTTCGGCTTTTGCGGAGTTCCCGGTAGGACTTGCTTCAGATCGAAGGCGCGCGGCTCACGATCCGGAGGGCGCTGTCGCCCCCTTGGGTGTGCTTGCCCCGGGCTTCGATGCGCCGCCGGAATCCTCGCCTTCTCCGTCTTCGCCATCGTCATCGAGACCGGCACTGCTTTCGGGGCCCTTCCAGCTGGGGTCCTTGTCCAGCCGCGCGATCATTTCCGTGGCGCGCTGGGCCATGCCGCCGCCGTGCGGATTGAAGGCCACCGGCGCCAGAATGATCTTGGCATCATCAACGCGCCCCAAGCGGATCAGCGCCCAGCCCAGGTTCATGCGCAGGCCGAAATCGAAGGGCGCCAGTTCCACGGCATGGATCAACCCGTCGATGGCCAATTTCGGGGGCTGCTCCCCCTGCTCCACGAAGCTGCGATAATAATAGATCAGCGGCAGGGGATGATCGTTCTCCAGCCTGTTGAGCGCCACGAACGGCGCCCGGGCACGGCGATAGGCAAGCGCCTTGTCTCCATCCGTGTCCTGGGCCTCGCGGAACAGCGCATAGCCTTTCTGGATGTAGGCATTCGTCTGCGACGGATCGACCGCCAGGGCCGCATCGGCCGCGGCAATCGTTTCCTTGTCGTTCCCCGCGTCATATTCGGCTTCGGCGAGTTCACCCAGCACGGCGACGTCGCGCGGATATTGGGCGGCGATGGCCCGGGCCTCGGCGACCACGCTCTTGGCGCTGTCCTCGTCCACGCCGCGCTTGGACCGGATCCGCACCGGCATGATGGCGGCTTCGCCCGCAGTCAGCCTGCGTACGGTGATCGGGCCGACGATGAGCCTGTCCCCTGCTATCGGCAGAGCGCTCATCTTCGGCCGCATGAGGTAGCGCTCGACATCCTTCTCAAGCTTTTCGAAATCCCCGAAGGCCTCTGCTGCTGCTTCGCGCTGCCCCTTCCCCTGATCGAGCAGTTGAAGATAGCGCGAGAACTGGCCTTGGCGGGACGGGTCGAAGGTCAGGTAATGATAGAGCAGCCAGCTCTTGCCGTAGAATGCGTCATAGTTGCGATGAGTGCGCTTGTCGTAAGCGGTCGGATCCAGAAGATCGGCCACCTTGACGTCGGGCGCGTAGAACAGTTCCCCGGCACGGTGGAGCGCCGGGCGGCCCACCATCATGCTGCCGTCCGACGAAAAGCTGCTGGAAGAAAAGAACTCCGCCGCGCCCTCCGTAAACCACTTCGGCCGCTGCATCGCCGTGGCCGAGATCATGAAGTGATGGGCATATTCGTGAAGCAGTGTGGTCATCGACCCGTCAGTAGCGCTTTTCGCGGCATCGACCCGGGGTATGATCGCCAGCGATCCACCGGCGCGCGGAAGATAGAAACCGCCGATGTACTTGCTGTTGGCGCCGTAGATCTTCCTGACCGCCTGCTCGCTGCCCACGACATAGACCGTGACCCGGTTCGATGGGCTGGGCGGCGGCGCCTTGACGTGGAACAGCAGCGCCATCGCGGCGTGGTAGCGTTCGAGCTGGTCGGAAAACTTGCGCAAGTCGCGCTCGTTGTCCTCGGCATAAATGACGAAATGGTCGCTGGATGCTTCCAGCCATTCCGCGCGCGCCGTGCCCGGAAACAGGAACAGGGCCAGCAGACAGGCCATGATCATCGATCGCATTACTTGAATCACCCCCCGGTAATATCCGTGGGTTATTTACCGACCCGTCGAAGGCATGCAAGCGGCGATGGATCCGGTTTGAACAGCATCTGCTGCGCGGCGCCGACTCAACTGCCGAGCGCGACCTGGCCGAGATCGTCTGTCGCCGGCTCAGGTTCGTCCAGCAGGCGAATGGCGACCTGATCCCGGCCCTGTCGCTTCGCTTCGTAGAGCGCCTCGTCCGCCAAGCGATAGAGCGAGCGGAAATCGCCGCCCGTCGAGGCTTCCGCGATGCCGATGCTGACCGTGACCTTGCGCTGGCCGATGAGATCGCCGTGCTCGCAAGCGGAGATCTCCTGCCGCAGCGTCTCGGCGAAGCGTAGCAGCGCGAAACCCTCTAGCCCGGCGACCATGACCGCGAATTCCTCGCCGCCAAGGCGGGCGACCGTGCAACTGGGGCTTTCGTAAGGCGCGATGCGCCGCGCGATTGCTGCGAGCACCACGTCTCCCGCCTCATGGCCGTAGACGTCGTTGATCGACTTGAACCAGTCCACGTCGATCAGCAGCAAACCTACGACCTGCCCCTGCTCCTGCGAGGTTTCCAGAACGGTGCCGACCCGTTCGATGAAGCCGCGCCGGTTGGGCAGGCCCGTCAGCGCATCCCGGCGCGCCAGTTCCTGGGCCTGTGCTTCCGCGCGGCGCGCCATGTCGCGCTCGATCCGCAGGCGGGCATGGGAGCGCGATGCCGCGATCGAGAGCCAGAGCGTCTGCCAGGCTGCGGCGAAAAGCACGAGGATCTGCGATCCCCCGCCCCAGAACATCCTGTCCGTGTCGACGAATTCGGTGGAGGCGAGCACCAGCATCGGCACCGACCAGGCGCCTGCAAAGCTGCGCGCCTCGGCGCTTCCGCGCCTCCAGGCCTGGCCGATGCAGCAGGCCACCGCGAGCAGGTTGGCCAGGATCAGCACCCCCAGCAGGCTTCCGAGTGTCTCGATCGGCCCGGAGCGCATGAGCGAGAGCGGCAGGCCCAGCGCGGCAACCCCGCCCGTCAGCCAGAGTGCGGCGCGGCGCAACCAGCGGTTGACGCTCTGGCTGTCAAGCGCGGTGACGGCGCTCAGCGTCGCCAGACAGATCGCCAGGCAAGACAGGCCCGTGCAGATCTGTGAGGAAAGCGCGCCGGCCATGCGCGGAAAGAAGAACAGGTGGAGCTGCGACCAGCAGCCGCCCCAAAGAATCATGCAGGCCGCCCAGCCCGCCTGCCATGCCGAGAACTGCCGCCGCACCGCCACCGCCAGCGAGGCATTGTAGATCGCCCCCGCCAGGAGCAGAACCAGCGCGGCACCGATCGACGTGGCAAGGCCGGTAGTCTGCGTGCTCTCTTCACCGCGTGCGACCAGGCGCATCCGCAGCAGGCCGGCGCTCGCCACTTTGTCGAAACGCATGGTCACGCCGACCAGCGGCACGTCGCGGTGCGGCGCGCGAAAGGCGAGCTGACCGCCGGCGCGCCAGTGCGTGCCGAAATCGCCGCTGCGCACATCCTGTCGCTCGATCGCGCCATCGGCATAGGAGAAGTAGACGACCAGTCGGTCGAACCGGGAGCTGTGAATGATCAGCGAAAGATCGTCGCGCTCGTCCGCCCCCGGCGGAAGGAGCGCATGAAGCCAGAGCGTGCCCTTCTGGTACCCCTCGGGCTGACCGTTGCAGGCGAAATTTTCGGGAATGGCATCGCTGCCCGGCACGGCAGGGCTCACGGCATGGCACAGGGGATGGCCGATACGAAGCACTTCGGCCGAAGCCGCGCTTGTCCATCCCATGGCCGCCACGGCGCAAAGGAGGGTCAAGGTACGCATAAAAAAGCGCAAAAAGGGCGAGTCGCAAACCATTGCGCCGCGACCTATGGCACATTTGCGCCTTCAACAAGGTTACCGGATTAACCAGGTTCGGCTAATTGTCAGCCTCCGCCGATGACGATGGACTGCCGCGTTCCGGCTTCGGATCTGTCCTGGGCCCTCATCCTCTTTGCGCCATATCATCAAGGCCGTTCCGTCATGCGGCACCGGCTGCGCTTTCGAGCATTTAGCGTCTGTACCGGACGACCGGCCGAACCAAAGCGAGATAGAATGACCCTGAACCAGTGGCTTTCCGTCGCCACCCTATGCGGCATGATGATTCTCTTCATCTGGGGTCGTTTCCGCTACGACGTCACGGCGATCATAGCCCTGATGGCAGCCCTTGCGCTGGGGCTGGTGCCACCGGAAAAGGCGTTTACCGGCTTCGCGGACGATATCGTCATCATCATCGCCTCGGCGCTGGTGCTCTCGGCGGCCGTGCAGCGGACCGGGCTGGTGGAGCGTGCGGTCACGCTCGTCAGCCAATGGGTACACAAGCCGGGCTCGCAGCTGTTCGTGCTGACTTCGGCCGTCGGCGTGGCGTCGGGCCTCATCAAGAACATCGGCGCGCTGGCGATGATGATGCCTGCCGCGTCCCAACTCGCGCGGCGCAGCAAGACCAACCCTTCGCGCTTCCTGATGCCGATGGCCTTCGCCTCGCTGCTGGGCGGCCTGACGACGATGATCGGCACTTCGCCGAACATCATTGTCAGCCGGGTGCGCGAGGAAATGACCGGCGAACCCTTCCGCATGTTCGACTATCTTCCCACCGGCCTGGGCATGCTGGTGATGGGCCTGCTGTTCCTGCGCTTCGGCTACCGCCTCGTCCCGGCCGACCGCCGCGCCGCCGCGACCATGGGCGAAGCGCTGAACATTTCCGACTACACCACCGAGGCGACCGTCTCGGAGGAATCGAAGGCCATCGGCGAGACCATCGAGGACTTCACTGCCAGTCACGACAACGAAATCGAAGTCACTGCCGTGCTGCGTTCGGGTCTACGCGGCGACGTTCATCCGGCCATGCACATAGTCGAAGGCGACGTACTGATCCTTTCGGGCGATCCGGACGCCCTGGAACGCGCCATCGCCCGCTCGCAGCTCACGCTCGACGACCACGAGGACGACGACGAACATGCCGGCGCCCGAGACGAGATCGGCGTGATCGAAGGCGTGATCATGGCGGAATCCGCCTTCGTGGGCAGCACCGCGGGACGGCTGATGCTCAAGGAGAGGATGGGCCTGCGCCTCGTGGCCATTTCTCGGCGCGGGCAGATCCTGCGCAACAAGCCGGGCAATGTCGTGATCCAGGCCGGCGACGTCATCGTGCTACAGGGCGTGCTCAGCGAGATGCCCGGCCGCCTGCGCCAGCTCGGCGTCCTGCCGCTGGCGCAGAGGCAGATTCGGCTCGGCATGAATCGCAGCAGTTGGCTGGCCCTTGTCATCCTGGCCACGGCGATGCTCACCACGGCGCTGGGGCTGGTGCCGGTGGCCGTGGCGTTCTTCGCCGCAGCGGGCGCCGTGATCATCACCGGGGCACTGCCCGTGAACGATGCCTACGAGGCCGTCGAATGGCCGATCCTCATCATGCTGGGGGCGCTGATCCCGGTCAGCGAGACGCTGCAGACCACCGGAGCCTCGAACATTCTGGCCACCGAACTCTCACACCTGGCGCGGGATATGCCGCCCTGGGGCGCCGTGGCGATGGTGCTCGCCGCCTCTATGGCGGTGACGCCCTTCCTCAACAATGCCGCGACGGTCCTGGTCGTGGCGCCCATCGCGGCCGTCTTCGCCAAGGACCTCGGCTACCGGCCCGACGCTTTCCTGATGGCCACGGCGATCGGCGCGGGATGCGATTTCCTCACGCCGATCGGCCACCAGTGCAATACGCTGGTAATGGGGCCGGGCGGCTATCGCTTCGGCGACTATGCCAGGCTGGGGGCGCCCCTTTCGGTGCTCGTGCTCCTGCTGGGGACGCCCCTCATCATGTATTGCTGGCCGCTGTGACCGCAGCCACCATCCTCACGCCGCGAAAGGACGGTCGATCGAGACCTGCGGCCGGGTGAACCACTGCGCGCCCGTTTCGGTGACGTACATGTGGTCTTCCAGGCGCACGCCGAACTTCTGCGGAACGACGATCATCGGCTCGTTCGAGAAGCACATGCCGGGCTCCAGCGGCGTCTTGTCGCCGCGCACGAGGTAGGCCGGCTCGTGGATCGAGAGCCCGATGCCGTGGCCGGTGCGGTGCGGCAGGCCCGGCAGGGCGTAATCGGGGCCAAGTCCCGCCTTTTCGAGCACCAAGCGGGCGGCATGATCGACCGACTCGCAAGGCTCGCCGGGACGCACGGCGTCGAAGGCGGCCTGCTGCGCTTCCTTTTCGATATCCCAGATGCGGCGGATTTCGTCGGAAACCGCGCCGAACGCGTAAGTGCGGGTGATGTCGGAATGATAGCCCTGGATGGTGCAGCCGGTATCGACCAGCACGAGCTGGCCTTCCTGAAGCTCGCGGTCGCCCGGAAGCCCGTGCGGATAGGCCGTCGCTTCACCGAACTGGACGATGCAGAAGCTGGAGCCGCTGGCGCCCAGCTTGCGGTGCGCCGCATCGATGAAGTGGACCACTTCGCTCTGCCGGATACCGGGGCGCAGGATGCGGGCTGCAGCCTGATGGACCAGCAGCGTCATGTTCTTCGCCTGCTGCATCAGCGCCAGTTCCGCGGCCGACTTGACCATGCGGCACTGCTTGATCACCGGCATGGCGTCGACCGGCCGGGCCGGGCTGCCCTGGCGGATGCGCTCGGCGAAATGGAACGGCAGCTCGGGATCGATCGCCACCGTCTTCGCGCCCAGTTCGGCCAGGACGCCGACCACCAGCGCGACCGGATCCTCGTCTTCCTGCCAGGAGCGGATGTCCACGGGGATCGCCAGATCCGCCTCCAAAGTACCGATCTCGAAATGCGGACAGATCATGATCGGCTGGCGGCCGGGCGCCACGATCATGGCCACCAAGCGTTCGGTCTGCCCCCAGGGCAGCCCCGAGAAGTAGCGAAGCGAGGCGCCTGCATTGACGAGCAGAGCATCGGCGCCCAGTCGGTCGGTCAGTTCGCGGGCGCGCTCCATCCGCGCCTCGCGCTCCGGCACGGCGATGGCCGGGGCGCGGTCGGCCCAGGCCGTGAGGCCGGCCAGTTCGATGTCTGCGGTCGATCCGCCAATCATGTCATTCTTCCTTTATGCGAAACGCTGGATGTCGAAGGGCGCGAGCGGCAGTTCCGGCTGCCCGCCTGCGACCATCGCCGTGACCAGCCGCGCCGTGATCGGCGCCAGTGTAAGCCCCAGGTGCTGATGGCCGAAGGCATAGAAGAGATTGGATGCCTTCGTCGAGCGGCCGATGGCGGGAAGATAGTCCGGCAAAGTGGGGCGGCAGCCCATCCAGCGACGGAACGGTCCCTCGATCGGCAGGCCCAGTTCCGAAACGTGGCGCTCCAGGCGCTCCCATTTGCGCGGATCGGCCGGGGCGTCGACCTTGCCCAGTTCCACGAAGCTCGCGGCCTGAACCGCGCCGCGATAGCGCGTGACGATCATCGAGCGCTCCTCGAAGACCACGGGCGGCAAATCCGCGGGCCAGCGGCTGGCATCGGCGCGGACATGATAGCCGCGCTCGGCGATCATCGGCACCTTGTGGCCAAGGTATTCCATCAGTTCGCGTGAGCGCACGCCCGCGCAGACCAGCACCTGATCGGCATCGACCCCGCCGATTTCCACCCTTTGGCCGGCAAGGCGCAGTTCGCCGCGCTGCGCTACGAGGATACCGCCGCGATCGGTGAAGGCCTTGCGCAGGGCCTGCCGCAACTCTTCGAGATCGGCGATCTGGCCGCTTCCCGAAAAGCGGATCGCGCCGGCCGCCGGTCGATCGGTCAAGCCGGACAGCAGCGCCAGTTCGGCCTCCGTGGCGGCGTGGACCTCGGCCGAGCCGGTCTCGGACGTTTGCCACGAAGCATGGCCCTCGCGTGCGGCGCGCGCGTCTTGCCAGACGACGAAGTGCCCGTCCTGCCGCAGCAGATCGGGTGCACCGATGCGCTCGGCGGTCGCGACCCAGGCCGGCATCGATCCGGCCAGCAGCGGTGCCAGAGCCTCACAGCCCTTGCGGAAGTTGGCGGGACGAGCAGCCGAGAGCAATCGCAAGCCGAAAGGCACCCACTGCGCCAGAGCCGACGGAGGAAAGGCCAAGGGGCCGCCGCGCAGGAACAGCCGCTGCGGAAGACTGCGCACCATGCTCATGGAGGCCAGCGGCTCCACCTGCTCCACCGCGATATGCCCGGCATTGCCCCAGGAGGCCGAGGCGCCGGCGGCGTCGTCATCGACGATCGCAACCTGGCGCCCGGCATCGAGCAATTCGATGCCCGCGCAAAGCCCGACCACCCCGCCACCGACAATTCCAATCGACGCCACAAAAACTCCGTTGCATAAGTCAGACTATATCGTATACCATATATCAATCACCGCCCGTTCGCACAAGGCTTTGCACCGCGCCATGAACGTCTCGATCCACCGAAATCTCCGCCCCCCGGTTCGCCGGGGCGGTGTCCGGTCGGGATTAACAAAAGGCAATGGCTCGGCAGAAAAGGTCCGATTGCAGCACCATTGGCGATCATCTACCGTATACGTTAGATCGACGGCGTTTCGCGCCGTCGAGACCTGTATGGAGATTCACTGGTGACAATCGTCGTCCGCACCCTTGCCGAACGCATTTTCGACGTGATCCGCGAAAGGATCGTCGAAGGAAAGCTCCCCGTCATGGAGCCGGTCCGGCAGGATGCCCTGGCCGCCGAACTCGGCGTCAGCAAGATACCGCTGCGCGAGGCTCTGGCCCGGCTCGAACACGAGGGATTGCTGACCAGCCAAGCCAATCGCGGCTGGTTCGTGCGCCCGATGTCCAGCGACCAGGCGGAGGAGATCTACCTGCTGCGCCTCGCGACCGAACCGGCCGCCGCCGCCTATGCCTGCACCCAGGCCGACGACGAGGACCGCAAGGCCGCGGTCAAGGCTTTCGAAGTGCTCGACGCGGCCGCCAAGGACAATCTCAGCGACGTCGCCGTCCGCAACCGCGAATATCATGTCTCGCTGGTGCGCCCCGGCAAGCGCCTGCTGACCACGCAGCTCGTCGAACGCCTCGAAGTGCTCGCGGAGCGCTATGTCATCGCCCACCTCGAACCGGCCGGGCGCGGCGACCGCGCGCATATGGAACACCGTGACCTGCTCGACGCCTGGCTCGCCGCGGATGCGGAGCAGGTGAAGACACTGCTCACCCAGCACATCGCCAGCACGCTCGACGACTTGCGCGCTCATTTTACCGCCAGCCAGACAGGCTGAGACCATAACCAGGGGGATCCATGCTCGGACCGCGTAAATCGATAGAAAAACTCTCACAACGCGAATCCGGGCATTCCCTGGCCAAGACCCTGAGCTGGCCTCACCTGATTGCACTCGGCGTCGGCGCGATCGTCGGCACCGGGATCTACACCCTCACCGGCGTCGGCGCCGAGCGTGCCGGCCCGGCCGTGATCCTGGCCTTCGCGATCGCCGGGGCCGTCTGCGCCTGCGCGGCGCTGGCCTATGCCGAAATGGCGACGATGATCCCCGCCGCCGGCAGCGCCTATACGTTTTCCTATGCTGCCATGGGTGAGACGATCGCCTGGATCGTGGGCTGGAGCCTCATCCTCGAATATTCGCTGGCCTGCTCCACGGTGGCGGTCGGCTGGTCCGGCTACCTGGTCGGCTGGATAGAGTCGGCAGGCATTCACCTGCCGCACGCGCTGCTGGTCGGCCCGCATGGCGGCGGCATCGTCAACATGCCTGCGGTGCTGGTGGCCCTGGCGGTGATGGGCATGCTGATTGCCGGCACGCGGGAAAGCGCGACGCTCAACATCGTCCTGGTCATCATCAAGCTCGTGGCGCTGACGATCTTCGTCGTCATGGCCCTGCCGGCCTTCCATGGCGGCAATCTGGAGCCCTTCATGCCCTACGGCTTCGGCAGCACCGAAGTGGAAGGCCAGAAGCGCGGGGTGATGGCCGCCGCCGCCATCGTCTTCTTCGCCTTCTACGGCTTCGACGCGGTCGCCACTTCGGCCGAGGAAGCGAAGAACCCCGGGCGCGACCTGACCATCGGCATCGTCGGCTCGATGGTGGTCTGCACCTTCATCTACATGGCCGTCGCCATCACTGCCATCGGCGCCCTGCCCTTCCAGCAGCTCGCCAATTCGCCCGAGCCGCTGGCTCTCGTCCTGCGCCAGCTCGGCCAGCCCGTCGCCGCGCACCTGATCGCGCTGGCCGCCGTGCTCGCCCTGCCCTCGGTGATCCTCGTCATGATGTATGGCCAGAGCCGCGTGTTCTTCGTCATGGCCCGCGACGGCCTGCTGCCCCGCAGCCTCGCGAAGATCAGCCCGCGCACCGGTGCGCCGACCCGCATCACGCTGATGACCGGCATTTCGATCGCCATCGTCGCCGGCATCTTCCGGCTCGACGAGATCGCGGAGCTGGCCAATGCCGGCACGCTGATCGCCTTCATCTCGGTCGGTGCCTGCCTGATGATCCTGCGGCGTCGTTCGCCTGAACTGACCCGCCTGTTCCGCTGCCCGCAGCCCTATCTTATCGGCACCCTGACGATCCTGGGCTGCGCCTACCTGCTGTTCAGCCTGCCCGAAAGCACGCTCGTCCGCTTCGGCGCCTGGAACGTGATCGGCCTGCTGGTCTACTTCCTCTACGGCCGTCGCCGCAGCGAGGCAGGCCGGGAAGCCGCCGCGACCGTCTGACGCGGCGAACCTCGAATCCTTCTCAACAGTTCCCTGCAAGTCTCCAGGAGATCGCGATGAAACGCGCCCTTTTCATGGCCGCTGCCCTTCTCGGCACCAGCCTTTCCCTTGCCTCGCCAGCCCTGGCAAAGACCACCTATGACGGAGTCTGGGTGTTCGAGGATACCCCGCCCACACCCGGCGTGACGATGATGGAAGTCACCTCCCGGGGCGGCAGGATCGAGGGCAAAGTCACCACCAAGTGGTACGGCCCGGTCGAGATGATCAACCCGCGCGTCGAGAACGGCGAGCTGAAGTTCGAGGCCCGAAACCTCAACGACAAGGAACACCTCACCCGCCCCTGGAGCGTCGCACTGGAGGACGGCCAGGCACACCTCAAGGGGCGGATCTGGGAAACCGACGTCGACAGCAAGGGCCGTCGCGGCAAGGCTGCCGAGGCAAAAACCCGCGCCTTCCAGTTCGCGGCACTGCCACCGCTCGGCGCCCCGATCCCCAGCCCGCTCGCCGCCACCCCGCCGATGGGCTGGAGCAGTTGGAACAAGTTCGCCGAACATATCGACGACAAGACCGTGCGCGCCATGGCCGATGCCATGGTTTCATCGGGCCTTCGCGATGCCGGTTACCTCTACGTCAACATCGATGACGGCTGGCAAGGCAAGCGTGACGCCAATGGCGTGCTCCAGCCCAACGCCAAGTTCCCGGACATGAAGGCCCTGACCGACTACGTCCATTCCAAGGGCCTGAAGATCGGCATCTACTCTTCGCAAGGGCCCCGCACATGCGCAGGCTTCGAAGGCAGCTACGGCCACGTCAAGACCGACGCCCGGACGTTCGCCGACTGGGGCTTCGATTACCTGAAGTACGACTTGTGCTCCGGCGAATGGTTCTATGACGACGCGGACACCGTGAAGCGCAGCTACTATGAGATGGGCGCGGCGCTCCAGGCCACGGGCCGCGAGTTCATTTTCTCGCTCTGCGAATATGGCCGCTTCGACGTGGGCAGCTGGGGCCGCGATGTTGGCGGACAGCTGTGGCGCACGACGGGCGACATTACCGACGACTATCCGACGATGGCGAAGATCGGGTTCGACAAGAACGGCAAGCCCGAATGGGCCGGTCCGCATGGCTGGAACGATCCGGACATGCTGGAGGTCGGCAATGGCGGGATGTCGGCGGACGAATATCGCACCCACATGACGCTCTGGGCCATGTCCGCCGCGCCGCTGATGATGGGCCATGACTTGCGCGAAACCGATGCCGCCACGCTGGCGATGCTTACCAATCGCCGCGTCATCGCAGTGGACCAGGATGCCAAGGGCGTACAGGGCAAGGCCGTGCGCAAAGTGGGCTCCATGGAAGTATGGGCCAAGCCGCTGGCCAATGGTCAGGTCGCCCTGGCCCTGTTCAACCGCGGCGATACCGCCGCTTCGCTGGCCCTTACCCCGGCCGATGCCGCTCTTGCTACCGTTTCTCAGGTCGAGGATCTTTGGACCGGCGCGAAATCGTCCAGGCTACCCTCCAGCTACACGGTTCCACCCCGCGGCGCCGTGATGCTGACTTTGAAACAATGAATTCAAATCAGTTATTTCAGGTTGTTTTCTAACTGACTTTCTAAAATTGACATGCCGACCCGCGCGGGAGCAAGCCCTCCCTGCGTGGGTCGGCATGTCACCTTGGTCCAGGGTCGCAGCAGCGATCCTTATCATCACAGCAGTCTTTGTTATTGCGAGGCATTCGCACTTGCAGTAATGGCTCGGCCATGAGGGGGCCGGGATTCGATATTCGCATCGCCGCGCATGCCCCCTCTTCATGAGGGAAACGAGCGAGTTGGGCGGCCAGGGCGAAACTCTCGAAGTGCTGGACAAGGTGGACTCGGAGTCCTCCGACGGGCTAGGCAGAGCATCTTCGCCCGCATCACACGCATCTTCCGGTCGCTCGACGATGCCTGCCCAGCAGAGCGCTTCGAGCAAGAAGAAAAACAAGAAGGCGCGCGCCTTCTGGCTCAAGCAGCTGCATACGTGGCATTGGGTAAGCGCGGCCGTCTCGCTGGCCGGAATGTTCCTTTTCGCGATCACCGGAATCACGCTCAACCACGCCGCCTCGATCGGCGCCGAACCGCAAGTCGTGCAAAGCCAGGGCAAGATCGCCCCTTCACTCCTGCGCCGCCTGCCGCCCCCGGGCGACGGGAACGGGGCACTTCCCCCCGAGGTGGCGAAAGCCGTGGCGGCAGCCGTTCCACTCGATCCCTCGGGCTTCGCGGCGGACTGGTCGGCCGAAGACGAGGTCTATGTCGCCATGCCCGGCCCGGGCCGCGATGCCTGGGTCAGCATCGACCGTTCGAACGGCGCCATTTCCGCCGAGGTGACGCGGCGCGGCGCGATTTCCTATCTGAATGACCTGCACAAGGGCCGCAACACCGGCTCCGTGTGGTTCTGGTTCATCGATCTCTTCGCGGCGGCCTGCGTGATCTTCACGGTGACGGGCCTGTTCCTGCTCCAGCTTCACGCCAGGCATCGGCCCTCGACCTGGCCGCTGGTGGGGCTGAGCCTGCTGATCCCGCTCGCGATCGCCCTGATATTCATCCACTGAGACAAGAAGGCACCGATGACGACATCGAAGGTAATGCCCGCGCTTTCCCTGATGGCCCCGGCGCTCGTCGCCGGCACGATGACCGCCCCGGCCGCTGCCGCCACGGTCAGCATCACCATCCCGCGCGTCAATGTCGCGGAATACCACCGGCCTTACGTGGTCGGCTGGCTGGAACCGGCCGCCGGAGGCGCCGCGCGAACGGTCTTCGTCTGGTACGACGTCAAGAAGGCCGGTCGCGAGTCCGGCACCAAGTGGCTGGCCGACTTGCGCACCTGGTGGCGCAAGGGCGGCCGCTCGATGCAGCTCCCCGCCGATGGCCTTAGCGGCGCCACCCGCGCACCGGGCACCTATCAGGTCCCTCTCCCCGCCAACCTCGCGCCCGGCGATTATGTCCTCAAGGTAGAAGCTGCGCGCGAGACAGGCGGACGCGAACTCGTTTCGGTGCCGATTTCGGTTCCCGTGAAGAAGGGCGGCTCGGCCTCCGGCAGCAGCGAGCTGGGTGCCGTCACGGTACGTTGATCAGCGCAATTTTCCCTATTTTCCAGTATAATGGAATACGATCTTCAAGGATTTTCAATGCGTAGAAACCATATCCTGATCGCCTCCGCCGCCGTCGCTGCGGTTCTCGCTTCGCCTGCCTCGGCCCATCGCCAGTGGCTTCTGCCGTCTACGACCACGGTAGCGGGAACCGATGAATACGTGACCGTGGACGCCGCCGTCTCCAACGACCTGTTCTACCCCGATCACTTCCCGATGAGCCCCGACCAGGTCACCGTCTGGGCACCGGACGGCAGTGTGGGCAAGCTCGAGAACCCCGCCACGGGGCGTTACCGTTCGACCTTCGACGTCAAGATCGACAAGCCCGGAACGTGGAAGATCGGCACTCAGCGCTCCGGCGTGATGGGCACCTTCAAAGTGAATGGCGAGGAGTGGCGCCTCGGCGGCCGCGGCAGGCCGATGGGTGCGCCCGGCGCCGGTGGCCCCGGCGCTCAGGGCGCCGCTCCTGCCCGGCGGATCGAGAATGTCGCCGACATCCCCGCCAATGCCACCGACGTGAAGCTCGTCGAGACGCTTGCCGCCAACTACATCTACGTCACTGCCGACGCCCCCACCAAGACCGTGTTCACGGCAGCCGCCAAGGGCCTCGAGATCGAGCCGATCACGCACCCCGACGAACTGGTCTCCAACGAGGAAGGCCAGTTCCGCTTCCTGGTAGACGGCAAGCCCGCCGCCGGGGTGAAAGTCACGGTCGTGCCGGGCAGCAAGAAGTACCGCGAGGCCGAGCAGGCGCAGGAACTGACGACGGGCGCCGACGGCGTGCTGCACGTCAAGTGGCCGGTTGCCGGGATGTACTGGATCAACGCCAGCGCCGCAGACGCCAAGCCCAGCGAGAAGCGCGCGAGCGAGCGCCGGATGAGCTACACGGCCACCGTGGAAGTCGTCGCGCCCTGATCGGCAACGACACTTCCAGGCCGATCGCATCAGGCGCGGGGACGATCCCGCGCCTGGCCGTTCCGCTCGAGATCGACGCCGCCTGCCTGGCCGATTGGCTTCAGGACGCTCCCGTCGTCGATCTCGCCGGAGAGACGATGGGGACGAACTGGCGCCTGCGCCTCGCCGCTCCCGCCGGCTTCGACCGGGCCGGACTGGACGCCGCCATCGCTGCCCGGCTTGAAGACATTCTCGCGCAGATGAGCCACTGGCGGGCGGACTCCGTGCTCGGCGGCTTCAATCGCTCTGCCGCCGGAACCTGGACCGCGCTGCCGCAGGACTTCGCTGCCGTGATGACGGCGGCCTTGGCGGTCGCCGAAGTCTGCGCGGGCGCTTTCGATCCGGCCATCGGGTGCCTCGTCGATCTCTGGGGCCATGGGCCAGCGGGGGTCGCCGGACCGCCCTCTGCCGAGGCCTTGTCCCGTGCGCGCCAGCTCTCGGGCTATCGCCGCCTGGACTTCGACCACGATCGGCAGCGGCTCCGGCAACCGGGCGGCCTGCGCCTGGATCTCTCGGGCATTGCCAAGGGCTATGCCGTCGACGCGCTGGCCGCGCTCCTGCGGCGACGGGGTTGCAGCCATTTCCTCGTCGAGATCGGCGGCGAACTGGTGGGCGCCGGGCTGCGGCCGGACGGCGATCCCTGGTGGGTCGACCTGGAGACGCCCGCAGCCGGGGTCGCGCCTTTGCGCATCGCCCTGCACCAACTCGCCGTCGCCACATCGGGCGACTACGTTCGCGGGCGTCATACGATAGATCCGCGCACCGGAATTCCGGTCGAGACGGCCATGGCGGTCAGCGTCGTCCATCGCTCCGCCATGCTCGCCGATGCCTGGGCGACCGCGCTCTGCGTCGAGCCTGCGGAGGCCATGCGCGCTCTGGCCTTGCGGCAGAACCTTGCGGTCCGTGCGTTGACCCGCAGTGCCGATGGGATCGAGGAATGGCTCAGCCCGGCGCTTCAAGAACTCATCGTCGACGACAACGAAGCCGCCCTTTCCTGAAGCGTCAGCCAACGCCGGGGCGCGTTTGCAACAAAAGCGATACAAATGTAACAAAGCATATTGCGAATGCGAATGACTCTCATTATCGGACGCAGCAACGGAATTATCCGGTCATGAGGGGAATTATGTCTTTCAAGCCTTCGTCGGCGGCTGCGCGCCGCACTTTCCTCGCGCTTTCGTGTATCGCCCCGGCTCTTGCCCCCGCCGCGCAGGCCCAGCAGGCTGATGGACAGCGCGTGCTGGGCGGCGTGACCGTCAGCGATACCGCAATCGACGAGAAGCCCGGTCGCGTGCTGGAATCGCCGAAGCGCACGCGCCCCGTCCTCGACACGCCGCAGACGATCACCGTGCTTTCGGGTGAAGTGATCGAGCAGCAGAACCTGCTCACCTTGCGCGACGTCCTTTCGACGGTTCCCGGCATCACCTTCGGCGCCGGCGAAGGCGGCACCGGCCCCGGCGACAACATCACCTTCCGCGGATACAGCGCCAGCAACGACATTACGGTCGACGGCGTGCGCGACAGCGCCCAGATCACCCGCACCGATTCCTACAATCTCGAACAGATCGAGGTGACGAACGGCGCCAATTCGGTGATTTCCGGCGCCGGTTCGACGGGCGGCAACATCAACATCGTCACCAAACGGCCGAAGCCTGACGATGCGTACCTGGCGACGGCCGGGATCGGCACTGACAACTACTATCGCGCCACCGTCGATCTCAACAAGCGCGTCAACGACCTCGTGGCTTTCCGCCTCAACGCCATGTGGCACCGCAACGACGTGCCAGGCCGGGATGTCGAGGACTACAAGCGCTGGGGCGTGGCGCCCTCGGTCACGATCGGCATCGACAGCCCGACCAGCCTCACGCTGCAATACAACCACCAGGAAGACCGGAACATTCCCCAGTACGGTGTGCCCTACTACGCGGGATCAGGTCTGCCGGGCGTTCATCGCAGCGACTATTTCGGCTTCCGCAATGTCGACAAGCAGCGCATCAACGTCGACCAGCTCACCGCGATCTTCGAGCATGAGGTGAGCGACACCGTCTCCGTCCGCAACCTTGCCCGCTGGCAGGATTCGCGCCAGCTGACGCAAGTCGATCCGCCGCAGGGCACCTGGTGCCTGGCCAGCGGCGTGACCCCGACCGGCGCGGCCTGCACGGTCACCGGGATCTCGACACCGGTTCCGGCGGGCTACTACTATCCCACCGGGCCGCGCGGCACGACGCGCGATACCCGCAACCAGCTGATGTTCGACCAGATCGACCTCAAGGCGGTGTTCAACACCGGCGCGATCGAGCACACCATCGACATCGGCGGCGCGGCGACCTGGGAGAAGTACGACCTCTACAATGGCAATGTCCTGCGCAATGCCGATGGCACGGCCGCCTTCACCCGCCTGCCGCTCATGAATATCGACAATCCTAACGAGGTCATCGCCGGCCCGGCCTCTGCGAACTTCACGTATGGCAGCAATGTCTACACCGGCCCGGTCAATTTCATCCGGACCGGCCACACCGTGGGGGAGCAGACCAACGTCGCAGGCTACCTGTTCGACACGATGAAGCTGGGCAAGTTCGAACTCAGCGCGGGTGCCCGCGTGGAGCGCAATGTGGGCACCACCCGCACCGATGCGATAGCGCCCTCCACCACGGCGACCGTAACCCAGGGCCAGGTGACGCCAGGCATCAGGACCCGCAACGCCGATACGCTGTTCTCCTACCGCGTGGGCCTGAACTACAAGCCGGTCGAAGACGTCAGCATCTACGCGGCCTACGGCAATTCCCGCACCCCTTCCAAGAACTCGGTCAACGGTGCCTGCACGAATTCCGGCGAGAACGGGGCGACCTCCTCGACCTGCAACGTCAATCCGGAATCGGCGAAAAACTATGAGATCGGCGTCAAGGGCGAGCTGTTCGACGGCGGCCTGCTGCTGACCGCCTCGGCCTTCCGCAACGAGCGCGACAAATACGCCGTCATCTCCGGCGATCCGACCGTTCCCGACCAGCAGCTCGATGGCAAGTCGCGCGTGGACGGCATTGCGCTCGGCGCCTCGGGCACGATTACCCCGGCCTGGACGATCACGGCGAACTATACCTATCTCAAGTCGAAGCTGCTGCAGTCCGTCTCCGATGCGTGCCTCGCGAACCCCGGAACCGGAACCTGCACCAACAGCCCTACTAATTCGAACCCGGGCAGCGGGCAGTACCTGCCGCAGACGCCCAAGAACTCGGGCAGCCTCTTCACCACTTACCGCCTGCCCTTCGGCCTCACCGTGGGCTACGGCCTCACGTACCAGGACGGCTTCGTCCTCGCCGTGGCAACGCCGACCGCAGGTGCCGTCAAGTCCGACGACTTCCTGATCCACCAGGCCTACCTGGCCTATGACTTCTCGCCCAACTTCTCGGCGCAGCTCAACGTCAAGAACATCGGCGACAAGCTCTACTACACCCGCATCCGCGGCAACGGTGTAGGCTGGGCCACGCCCGGCGATGCCCGCTCTGCAGTACTGACCCTCACCGCGAAGATGTAACAGGTCCCAACGGCCCGGCGGGCGCCCTCGGGCGTCCGCCGGGTTCCTGCAATTCATTCGCAGCGATTGCCAGCGCCCGGGAATTCGGCAAGAGAAGCCGCATGGTCATCGAAATTCCAGAGCTTTTCTCGCCCCAGGAAGTGCGCGAAATTCGCACAGCACTCGAAGGCGCCGATTGGGCGGACGGCCGCGCCACCGCCGGTCACCGCGCGGCGCAGGTCAAGGAAAACGAGCAGCTTCCGCTCGGCCACCCCCTGGCAAAGCAGCTGGCCGACCGCGTGCTGGCGCGGCTCATGCAGACGCCGCTGTTCATCGCCGCCGCCCTGCCGCAGCGGGTGCTCCAGCCCCGCTTCAGCCGCTACGACGGGCGCGGGCATTACGGCAACCACGTCGACAACGCGATCTTCCCGATCCCCGGCACCGGCGAGCACTTGCGCAGCGACATCTCCGGCACCCTGTTCCTCAGCGACCCCGAGACCTATGACGGCGGCGAGCTGGTGATAGAGGACATGTTCGGCACCCACAGCGTCAAGCTGCCGGCCGGGCACCTGGTCGTCTATCCCGGCAGCAGCTTGCACCGCGTCGCCCCGGTGACGCGCGGCACGCGTCTCGTTTCGTTCTTCTGGACCCAGAGCTTCGTCGCCTCGCCCGAACGCCGCCGGCTGCTGCTCGAACTCGACGGCGCGATCCAGGGCGTCGCCGCCGATCATCCGGAACACGCCTCGGTCGATACGCTCACGCAGGTCTACCACAACCTCCTGCGCCAATGGTCCTCGACGTGAGCGAGGGGCCCTTGCCGCCGTTGACGCAGATCCCGGCGGACTTGCGCAGCCTTGCCGACTATGCCCGCCGCGCGGCCGATCACTTCACGGTCGAGGCCTGGCACCATCTGGAGGAAGGCTCGGGCGAAGGGCAGACGCTGCGCCTCAACCGCACCGCCTTCGCCCGCCGGGGTTTGCTCCCCCGCGCCATGGCGGACCTGCGCGGCGGCGAGACTGCGCTCGACCTGTTCGGACGCCGTCACGCAGCCCCGCTGATGCTGGCCCCGCTGGCCTATCAGCGCCTGGCCCATCCCGACGGCGAACTGGCGATCGTCCGCGCCGCCACGGCGCTCGACACCGGCATGATCGTCAGCACGCTTGCCAGCTTCACGCTGGAGGAAATTGCCGAAGCGGGCCGTTCCTTCGCCGGGGAACTCGGCAAGGACGGAGCGCCCTTGTGGTTCCAGCTCTACCTTCAGCCGGACCGCCGCCACAGCCTCGATCTGGTCCGGCGCGCGGAAACCGCCGGTTACGAAGCGATCGTGCTCACCATAGATGCGGCGATCAAGCTTTCCGGCATGACCCTGCCGCCGGGGGTCTCCGCGGCGAACCTCGCCGGCATGCCTATGCCCCGCCATACCGCCACCCCGGGCGGGCGCATCCTGCTCGGCACGCCGCTGGCCGATGCCGCGCCGCGCTGGGAGGACCTGGCCTGGCTTCGCGAAGCGACGCGCCTGCCGATCCTGGTCAAGGGCATGGTCCTGGGCGAAGACGCCCGCCGCGCCGTGGACCTCGGCGCGGACGGGCTGATTGTCTCGAACCACGGCGGCCGGGTGCTCGACGGGCTGCCGACTGCGCTCGACATGATCGAGGATGTGGCGGCCGCGGTGGACGGCTGCATACCGCTGTTGGTGGATGGCGGATTCCGGTCGGGCACGGACATGGTCAAGGCTCTGGCGCTCGGCGCCCGCTCCGTGCTGATCGGCAGGCCGCAGATGCACGCCCTGGCAGTCGCCGGAATGCCGGGGGTCGCCCATGCGATCCACCTGCTGCGCACCGAGCTGGAAGTGACCATGGCAGGGCTCGGCTGCCCCAGGCTTGCCGATATCACGCGGGAGCGAGTCATTACCCTTTCCGGCGCGTGATACCGCGCTTTCCTGCACCCACTCATCTCCCGTAAATCTCCGCAAAGGCATGCCACCTCCGCCGCTCGGTTAGGCGAGGCGGCAAGTGGTGCGGCGCTGTCACCAATTAATACAAATTGAGACGCCCCAAAGGGCGCGAACTTTGTCATGGCAGCAACAAAACAAGATGAGGGAATTACGAAAGTGGTGCGACTCCGTTTCGGTCTGCTGGCGTCGGCCGCCCTGGTGGCATGGCCTGTCGTCTCTGCTCATGCGCAATCGACTTCCGGCACTGCCGCGAATTCGGCGTCCACACCGGCCCAACAAACACCTGCGACGAATAGACCTGCGGCGAATGCTCCCACGACGAGCGCCCCTGTAGCGAGCACCCCTGCAACGAGCGCTCCGGTCCACGCCGCCCCCGAAGAAAGCGGCGAAGAATTCGAGATCGTCGTCGCAGGGCAAAAGCCGCGCGGCTCGGTGATCGGCGATATCGCGCCCGAAGTGACCTTCAATGCCGGCGACGTGCGCGCCCTGGGTGTTTCCAGTGTCACCGAGCTGCTCGAAGAACTGGCGCCGCAAACCGAGAGCGCAGGCGGCGGTGCGCCGGTCGTGCTGCTGGAAGGTCGTCGCATCGCCAGCTTCCGCGAAGTTGGAACGATCCCGACCGAGGCGATCCAGCGCGTCGAGATCCTGCCCGAGGAAGTGGCCCTCAAGTACGGCTATTCGGCCAATCAGAAGGTCGTCAACATCATCCTGCGCCAGCGTTTCCGCGCCTTCGCCGTCGAAGGCGGCGGCAAGCTGGGCACCCAGGGGGACGGGCTGGGCGTCAATACCAAGGGCGATTTCCTGGCGATCCGCCGCGGCGAACGCGTCAATATCGACGCCAACTATTCGCACGCCAATCCGATCACCGAGGCCCAGCGCGGCCTGGCCACGAGTGGCGGCGACGGCAACAACCGCACGCTTCGCCCGGAATCGGAAGCGCTGACGCTCACCGGAACCTGGGCCAAGCCGCTATCCCATGTCTGGATCGCCACGCTCAACGGCGAGGCCACCACCACCGACACCCAGGCTTTGCGCGGCAGCGCGGTGCCCAACGTCACCATCCCCGGCGGCAGCCCTTATGCCAGCGGCACCGCGGACGAGACCTTCCTGCCGACCGTCGACGGGCTTTCGCCCTTGCGCAACAGCAACAGCACCCAGACCGGCCACCTCGGGCTGACGCTGAACGGCACCACCCAGAAATGGCAGTGGAGCGTCATCGGCAACTACGACCACAGCGACACCCGCTCGATCCAGCAGCGCCCGCTGAACCTGGCCGACTATGCTGCTGCCGTAGCCGCGGGCGATCCGCTGGCCGATCCCTCCCTGCCGGTTGCGGGGGAATTCCTCGACTTCCTGCCGGTGAACCAGACGCGCAATTCCACCGACAGCGCCGAACTCAACCTCGTCGCCACCACCTCGCCCCTGCAACTGCCCGCGGGCGCCGTGAACACGACGATGAAGCTGGGCGGCAATCTCGACCGTTCGGACGGCACGGTGACCCGCCTCGGCATCTCCCAGCCCACCAGCGTCGGCCGCGACCAGGGCGAGGCCTCCATCAACATCGACATTCCGCTCAGCAGCCGCGCCGTGCCGCTGTTCCCGGGTGCGGGCCGGATCTCGCTCAACGCCAATGCCGCCGTGCGCCAGATCGGCGATTTCGGGACCTTGCGCACGTTCGGCGGCGGCCTGACATGGAACCCCACGAGCCAGTTCAGCCTGATCGCCAGCTACCGCGACGACCAGAACGCCCCCACGGCCGCACAGCTCGGCGGCGCCGTTATCACCACGGCCAATGTCGACATCTTCGACTATACGCGCGGCGAATCCGTGCGGGTGACGGCAGTGACCGGCGGCAATCCCGACCTGAAGGCGGCGGGCATGCGCAATTTCAGATTGGGCGGGACGTTCCGGCTGAACGATCCCAACATCACGCTCAACCTCGACTATAACCGCACCTGGCAGCGCAATCAGGTGACCGCCCTGCCCGGCGCGACCCCGGCCGTTGTCGCCGCCTTCCCCGAACGCTTCGCCCGCGATGCCGACGGCGAACTGGTCGCCGTGGACCTGCGACCGATCAACATCGCCAGCGAGGACAAGTCCCAGCTGCGCATGGGCATCACCTTCACCAAGTCGCTCAAGACGCCGCAATCGCAGATCGATGCCATGCGCGAAAGCATGCGCAAGCGCTTCCCGAACGGCTTTCCCGGTCGCCGCGGGGGTGACAACGATGCCCCGCCGCCGCCCGGCGAGGGCGACACCGCCGCAGCCGGGCGTGACGCGCCGGGCGGCGCCTCGCCCGATGCAGCGGCGAGCGCTCCCGGCAACAACGGCGGAACCGAGGCGGGAGGCGGCGAAGGCCGGAGTGGCGGCGAAGGACGCGGCCCAGGCGGCGGTGGTTTCGGCGGTCGCGGTGGTTTCGGCGGCGGCGGGTTCGGCGGTGGCGGCGGACGCGGCGGACGCTTGACGTTCTCGCTCTATCACACCTGGGTCTTCTCGGACCGCGTCGTGCTGCGCGAAGGGCAACCCGAGATCGACCTGCTCGACGGCGGCACGATCGGCGCCAGCAGCGGCGGCACCCCGCGCCACAAGCTGGAACTTCAGAGCGGCTATTCCCAGAGCGGGCTGGGCCTGCGCCTCACCGGCAGCTGGCAGAGCGGCACCACGGTCGACGGCGTGGACGGCTATCCCACCACCCAACTCCGCTTCGAGGATTTCGCCAAGTTCGACTTGCGCCTCTTTGCAGACCTGGGCCAGCAGCCCAAGCTGGTGGACAAGATACCCTTCCTGCGCGGGGCGCGGGTGACGTTCTCCGTCGCCAACCTGTTCGATGCGCGCCAGAAAGTGCGGGACGGCAACGGCAATACGCCGCTGGCCTATTCGCCCTACTACCTCGACCCGGTAGGCCGGGCTTTCCAGATCACGTTCCGCAAGCTCTTCTTCACGGGACCTCCTGGAGGCCAGCAGCGCTCGGGCGGCAACACCCGGTTCTGAACGACAGGGCGAAGGCGGCCCGATCCGCCGCCTTCGCCTCGCCGGATCGAGGCCTGAAGCGAACGGCATCGGGAAGGGAAAGTTAAGGCTGGTATTTGCGAATGATTTGCAATAGCATTGATTTGGCGATCTGGAGTGCCTGACGATGACCTTGCACTTTCCTTCACCAATCCGGCCTTCACCAATCCGGCCTGCACCTGCTCCGCTCGCACCTGCTCACCTCTCGGCCATGCTGCCACCGAGCGTGCTGGTCGATGCGGCGCGGTGCTGGCGGCACGCTCGACGACAGGATCGCCCCACACAGCCGTCCCTCGCCTCGTGCCTGGATACACTGGACTGCGTCGTGCTGGCGCCGGTGATCGACAGTTTCTGCCTCCTGTTCGAAGGCGCGCTCGGCCGCCCGTTCCGGGTGGGCAGGTCGCATAGCCTCTCCCCGGACGAACGGCTGATGGTGGCTCTGCTGGAAGGACCGGCCACCCGCGCCGCCGCCCTCCCCTGCGAAGAGCCGCGCGGTCGCTTGCTGGATCTCGCGATCCGCTCGACCCGGATCATGGTCGCCTTGACGCTCAAGCAGACCCGCCGGGCCAGAGCGCTCACCGAAAGCCCATCCTGACCGATCAGAGGCTGATCTGTGCCATGATCATCACGAAGAAGATGATCAGCGCCGTCGAGGAGAACCAGACGAGCAGCACCGTCCGCCACAATGCGCCGAAGCGGCCCAGGCCGTAAGCCCCGCGCAACTGCCTGAACATGTGGATCGGCGGCAGAAAGAACAGCACGGCCAGCAGTGCATTGGCGCCGAGCCAGTCCATCACCATGCCGAGAATCACCAGCATCGTCATGAAACAGAGCGAGTAAGTGACGAAAACCGTATGGTCGTATAGGTGAAACCGCCGACTGAACGGGAACAGCAACCACAGGAACGGCACAGAAATCGGGATCAATGCCCAGCTGTACTTGTAGGCGTAAGTCTGCAGCTTGTAGGCGGCGAGTTCGGGGTTCTTCTTGAACTTCCTGATGGCCTTGTCGATCTGGTGGAAATCGCTGAACCGCCGCGTATCGGGAATATTCTCGGCAATGGCGGAGCGGGTGTCCTTCATCGCCTCCAGCGCCTGCTCCCTGCCGTCGATACGGCGGTCCAAGTCGCCTGTATCGGCGCGGCTGTCCTTCAGTTTCTGCCGCTGTGCCTTCAAGACGCCGAGTTCGGCCTCGGTGCCGGTGATCGCCTTGTCGAGATCGCCGCTGCGAACGGCCGGCGTTTCGCCGCCCTCACTGCCTTCGAGCGCGTGGAAAACCGCGAACATCAGGAACACGCTGAACAGGAACAGCGCGATCGGCGAGACATAGCTGGCGCGCCGTCCGTCGATATATTCGCGGGTCAGCCGCCCCGGCCGCCAGGCGAGCATCGGCAGCGTCCGCCAGATCCTCCCCTCGAAATGAAACACGCCGTGCAGCAGGTCGTGGAAGAAAGCGCCCAGACTGCGATGGACATGGGCCGCCTGGCCGCAAGCGTGGCAATGCGTACCGATCAGAGGCGTGCCGCAATTGAGGCAGGCCGTCTCATGCGTATGGCTCTGGCTCGCTTGCGCCGGGTCCACGGCAGAGGCAGTCAAAGTGCCCTGGCCGATTTCCGCGAGACTTTCCGAGATCCCGTTCATGCGTTTCCCCCTGAAACGCCGATGAACCTACCGCGTTGTCGCCGCCCTGAACAGTCGTTCCAGAGAAGCCCGCGTCAGGCCCGCCGCTCGGCGAGTTTGGCTTCGATGGCATTCCACAGCCGGGCGAACTGCTGCGCCGCGGGGCTTTGCGGGGCATGCGCGCCGACGGGCTGGCGGTGCACCGCGCATTGTTCCACCGCGCTGGCATAAGGCACGGTCGGCCAATTGGGGTTGGCGTCGCGCGCCTGCTTGTGAAGGGCGCGCCGCAGATCCAGCATGGACAGCACGGGCAGGATCGGCGGATGACGCCGGGTATTGCCCGCAATCTCGCGCACGACCAGATCGAAGGCGCGTGCCGAAAGCGGCGATGGCGGCAGCGGCACGATCACCAGATCGGCCGCGCGGACCACTTGCGCGGACAGCTCGTTCATCACCGGAGGGCAATCGAGCACGATCCGGGCGTAGTTTCCGGCCAGTTCCTCCGTGAGCTTGGCCAGGCGCCGACGTTTGCCGATGCGCACCAGCTGGGCGTCGAGCGCGCGAATGCTTTCGTCTGCAGGAAGAACGTCGATCCCGTCCCAGGCTGTGCGCTGGATCAGGCGCGTGGGCGATCGATCGCGCGAGAAAACATCCTCGGCCAGTCCCGAACCCTTAGGTTCGAGGCCATAGAGAAACCCGGAACCGCCCGCTGCATCGAGGTCCCAGAGCAAGGTCGAATGCCCGTCCTGCGCCGAACACCAGGCCAGGTTGGCAGCGAACGTCGTTTTACCGACGCCGCCTTTCACGCTGTAGATGGCGATCGTCGCGCTGTTTTCCGGACGTGGCCCCTCATCCTCGTCCTCACGCGCGACTGCCGACAGCATCCGCGCCCGCGCCGATCCGCCGGCGATCCGGGGCAACTTGTTCTTCTTTCCAGCCACGCGGAGATCGTTGCCCGTCACGGCCCATCCGTCAACCGCGAACCTTGGTATTATGGCCCAGGGCATTTGAACGGGACGAATGGCCACCCGGCCAAACGGGCACGGCCCGCGCTTTCATCCGGTCTCTCGCAGTCTGCACTGCATGGGAGAACCGGAAGGAAGCGCGGGCCGAAAATGCCGCGGGATCGACTGAAAGGGCTGAATCCGGTTTCCCGGTCAGCCCGGAAAATCAGCCGTCGTAGTCGCCGCCCAGCGAAGTGTTACGGGTCGGAGCCGAGGCCGTGATGCGCAGGGCTTCGGCCGACTGGCTGAGCGAGCCGATTTCGTCCATCTCGTCATCGTCATCCGGCAGGACGCGCTGCATCGAGGTGACCAGCGTTTCCTTGAGGATCGAAGGGGTGACGGTTTCCTCGGCGATTTCGCGCAGGGCGACGACCGGATTCTTGTCACGATCGCGCTCGAGGGTGAGTTCCGCACCGCCCGAAATCTCGCGCGCGCGCTGCGCGGCAAGAAGGACCAGATCGAAGCGGTTGGGAATCTTGTCGACGCAATCTTCGACGGTAACGCGCGCCATGGGCACTCCGTATAAAATCTGGTGGATCGGTGAACCTGGCCCGATAAGCCCCGATCCGGGCAAAGTCAAGAAATCTGCGCGCCGGCCACAGCGTCCCTGCGAAAGCACGTCGTCTCGTGGTCGTTGACCACGCCCACCGCCTGCAGCCAGGCATGGACGACCACCGGGCCGACGAAGCCAAAGCCCCGTTTCTTGAGCGCCGCCGACAGCGCATCGCCCGCAGCCGACCGCGCCGCGCTGCCGGTCCCGTCACCCATGGCAGGATCGCCGTCCACGAAGGACCAGACGAAAGCCGAAAAATCCTCGCCCCGCTCCTGCATGTCCAGAAAACCGCGGGCGTTGCGGATAGTGGCCTCGATCTTGGCGCGCGAGCGGACGATACCGGCATCGCCCATCAGCCGCTCGATCTCGGCAGGCCCATAGGCGGCGATGCGAAGGGGATCGAAGCCCTCGAAAGCGGCACGGAAGGCATCGCGCTTGTGAAGGATCGTTCGCCACGACAGCCCCGCCTGAAACGTGTCCAGCACCAGTTTTTCCCAAAGCGCACGGGAATCACGGATGGGCACGCCCCACTCTTCGTCATGATAGGCCCGCATGCGGTCATCGCCCTCGGCCCAGCGGCAGCGGTGGATCGTTTCGGTCACGAGGTCTCTCGGCATCGGGCTTTCCGGAATGTGAGGTTGTAGCGCCAGGGTCCTGTCTCAGGATGGTGCCCGCGCTCCACGCTGTCCAGTCCGTGGAAAACCAGTCGCGAGGGCCCGCCCCAGACCACCACGTCACCATGGTGCACGCGGTGCCGCCGGACTTTGTCACCGCGCGCGAGGCCGCCCCAGAGGAAGCTGGCCGAAAGCCCCAGCGACACCGAAACGATCGGCGCCTCCCGGTCGCGCTCGTCCATGTCCTGGTGCAGCGAGAGGCGCGTCTCCGCATCGTACCGGTTGACGAGACAGGCATCGGGCAGGAAGCCATCATATCCGGCCCTCGCTGCGGCACGCCCGGCCAGCGACAGGAAGGCCTGCGGCAAGGGCGGCCAGTTCAACCTCGTTTCCGGATCGAGCGGCTGATAGCGGTAGCCCTTGCGATCGCTGACCCACCCGGTCTCGCCGCAATTGAACATCGCGACCGACAGACGCCCGCCGCTGCGGGTCGTCATGTGCCGGAACGGTGAAATAGCGGCGAGGCGGGGAATCTCGGCAAGCAGCAGGGAAGCCTCGGCCAGTCCGAAACCGCCCAGCAGCACGGCGCCGGGGCCGAGCGGGATAGCTTCGCGGCTTTCGGCGAACAGGTCAGGCTGCATCGTGGAAGATGATCCCCAGAGTATGCCGCTTGCCGGAATGCAGCTTGGAAACGCCGTGCCGCATGGTCACGCGGTAGTCCCCGCGCGATCCGCGCTGCGGCCGATTGTTGACGGCGAAGACCACCGCATCGCCCTGTGCCAGCGGCACCACGATCGGCCGCGACTGCATGCGCGGTCGCTGCTCGGTCAGGACGAATTCTCCGCCGGTGAAATCCCGGCCGGGCGCGGACAGCAGGACCGCTACCTGCAGCGGGAAGACATGTTCGC
The DNA here is from genome assembly GCF_004368805.1 of Novosphingobium sp. PhB55. Classification (NCBI taxonomy): domain Bacteria; kingdom Pseudomonadati; phylum Pseudomonadota; class Alphaproteobacteria; order Sphingomonadales; family Sphingomonadaceae; genus Novosphingobium; species Novosphingobium sp. PhB55. The sequence goes on from NZ_SODQ01000008.1 coordinate 226,091, forward strand.
CGTAAAGGTCTTGGTGGAGGCAATTATAGTCGCCCGGCCCGTATTGCAGCAGCAGCGGCGTGGGACGGCGCTGGCCAGCCTCATGGCAGCGGGCGATGAAGCTCTCGTGGTCCGGCGGGAAGCAGGTGGTCAGGCCCATGCGCTCGTTCCAGCGGTTCGCAAGCGGCGCCAGGCGGGCGTAGAGCGCCTTGCGCAAGGCTTGCACCGGATCCGGCAAGGGATAAGCGAAATAGCGATATTCCCCCAGCCCGAAGCCATGCCGCGCCATGTGAATGTGGCTGCGAAACGGGCCGGAAACATCGTAAAGCGCCGCGATCGGCGCACATTCGGCTGGATCCAGGAGGCCAGGCAGCAAAGCCCATCCTTCGCCGTCGAGCTGGGCCTCGGCATTCGCCCAGGCGGCGGCGTCCTCGGAAAAGTACGTGCTTTCGATCATCGGGCAGCGCCTAAGCTCATCGCCCGGCGATAGCGATCCGATCCTTGCGGTCAAACTTCTTTGCAGATGGCCGGGCCGGGAGTTGCCTGCCGGTGCCGAGGATGCCGCAACCGCAAGGCGATATTGCTCTCCGGATACAATTATCGCTATTGATTCGCATTAGATTATATGGCCAAGAGTTCGCCATGCCTATCATCGAGAAAGACCGGATGCCCTTCTCTCACCGCTTCAGCACGATCGCCCCTGTCCTCGGCAGTCTCGCCGCCGCCACCCTCGTGGCTTCGCCGGCCCTTGCCCATTCACCATACCTGCTGCCCAACGGCTTCGCGCTCGACAAGGAGGATCACGTCACCGTGGAAGCCTCTTTCAGCGAGCACGTCTTCGTGCCGACCATCGCCATGCAGTCCGATGACTTTCACCTGGTAGGACCGGACGGAAAGGCCGTGCCGCTGAAACCCGTGGCCCTGCGCGATCTCGTGATCCTGGAAGCCCCGCTGCCCGCTGACGGCACTTACCGCCTGACCAGCGGAGAGCGGCAGGGCCGCGTCGCCAAGGCCGCGCTGATCGACGGCACATGGGAATTCGTGGCGCCGAACCGGCCGCTTCCTGCCGGCGTCGTCCCGGTCGACATGCAGAGCGTGACCAAGGCCGAAGCCTATGTGACGCGCGGCAAGCCCGGCGATGCCGCGCTCGCGCCTTCCGGCAAGGGCATCGAATATCGCGCGCTGACCCACCCCTCGCTCATTCGCGCGGGACAGCCCGCCGAATTCGAGCTGTTGTTCGACGGCAAGCCGCTCGCCAATGCCGATGTCGAAGTGGAAGAAGCCCGCGCCGGGCAGGTCGAGAACCGAAGGCTGCCGATCATCACCAGCGACGCCCGCGGACGCTTCACCATCACCGCGCCGGAGCCTGGTCTCTACTTTGCGATGACGCGCCACCGCGTCGGGGTGATGGGCGCGCAGCCCGCGCGAAGCTACACTTACGCCCTGACTTATTCGGTTACCAACTGAGGATGAATACCATGAAGACGGCCATCTGCGCGGCCTCCCTGATCGCCGCGACCCTCGCTGGCAGCACGGCGGCCCATGCTGCCTCCCACGATCTCGCCACCTTCATCAAGGAGCAGGATCTCAACGGTGACGGCAAGGTCAGCAAGGAAGAGTTCCAGCGCGGCCGCGACGCCGAATTCGCCCGGATGGACCGCAACCGCGACGGCGTGCTCTCGCATGACGAATATGTCGGCGACTACCGGGAACGCCTGGAGCGCGAACTGGCGCAGCGCCCCGAAAAGGACCGCGCCGAAGAGCGTACCCGCCAGCTCCGTCAGGCCGAAGTGCGCTTCGGCGTGCTCGACAGCGACAAGAGCGGCAGCATCTCCCCAGCGGAATTCGCCGCCACCGGCTGGGGCATGTTCCTGCGCCACGACACGAACCACGACGGCTTCGTCTCGGCCGACGACACGCCTGCCAAGGACGCCGACTGATCGGGCCGGCGAAGCGGCGCGATAGGGCGGCGTGGTGGCCGCCCTATCGCCGCTCCGCTGAGGTACCGCGCCGAGCCTGAGGCGGCGTCCAGTCCGGGTCCATCATTCCGAGCGGAACGAAGCCAGCCAGAGCCACCTCACTGCAGGCTGCGGATGAAGAACTCGGACAGGCGGCGCGTCACATAGTCGATCGGGCCGGTCGACCGCCCGACGCTGTGCTCGCCGCCCGGCACCACCAGCAGGTCGAAGTCCTTGTCCGCCTTGATGAGGGCATCGGCGACCTGCATGGTCGAGGCGGGATCGACATTGCTGTCCTGCTCACCCACGATCATGAACAGCTTGCCCTGGAGCCGAGCGGCATTGTCGACGCCAGAGGCATCGGCATAGCTCTTGTCCACCGGCCATCCGAGCCACTGTTCGTTCCAGCTGATCTTGTCCATGCGGTTGTCGTAACAGCCCGCCATGGCGACGCCGGCCTTGTAGAAATCGCCATGGAACAGCAGCGCGTTGAGCGTGCTCTGCCCGCCCGCCGAAGCGCCGTAGATGCCGACGCGGCCGATGTCGTAGGCCGGGTCTTTCGCCGCGAGAGCGTTGTGCCAGAGGATGCGGTCGGGAAAGCCCGAATCCTGGAGGTTCTTCCATGCCACGTCCTGGAAAGCCTTGGACCGGTTGGCGGTGCCCATGCCGTCGATCTGCACGACGATGAAGCCCAGGTCGGCCAGCGCCTGCATGCCGATCACCTTGTCGCCGCCGGAATGGTAGCCGAAGGGCCAGAAGCTCTTGGGCACGAAGCTGTCGTGCGGACCGGCGTAGATGTTCTCGATCACCGGATATTTCTTCGCCGGATCGTAATCGCGCGGCCGGACGACGAGCCCCCAGATGTCGGTCTTGCCGTCACGGCCCTTGGCGGTGAACACTTCGGGCGCGTGGAAGCCGGCGGCGGCGAGGCGGCTGATATCGCCCTTGGCCACTTCCATGATCGGCGCGCCGTCGCTCGTGCGGTGAAGCACGCTGACATTGGGCAGGTCCACCCGCGAATAGGTATCGACGTAGAACTGCATGTCGGGAGAGAAGCTGACGGTGTGGTCGGCGCGCTCGGGCGTGAGCGGGGTGAGGTTCCGGCCGTCGAAATCGATGCGATAATAGTGGCGGAAATAGGGGTCCTCACCGGCGGTCATGCCGCTGGCGGCGAACCAGATCTGCCGCTTTTCGTCGTCCACCTTCACCACGTCGCGCACCACCCACTGGCCGGTGGTGATGCGGTTCTTCACTTTGCCGGTGCGGCCGTCGATCAGGTAGAGGTGGTTCCAGCCATCGCGCTCCGAAGCCCAGACGATCTCGGCGCCCAGCCCCTTCACGTCGTGCGAGAAACGGCGGTCGGCATAGACGAACGTCTTCGCATCCTCGGTGACGGCGGCATGGGCCGCGCCGCTGGCAGCGTCGACCGCGATGATCCGTGCCTGCCCGAAGCCGCGGCGGACATAGTCGAATTCGGCGCTCTTGCCGTCGGCGCGCCAGCGCACCCCGGAAAGCTCGTAGGCATTGGGGAACAATGCCAGGTCGACCACGGTCTGCCGCTTTTCAGCAATGTCGAAAAGCACCGGCTGCTCCTGGTCGATGGCATCGCCGGGCTTGGGATAGAGCTGCGTCTGGAGGCCCGGCTGCGCCTTGTCCTTCGGTGCCGCCTCCACGCGCAGGACATGGCGCGCGAAACCGGGACGCACGCGATAAGCGATCAGGTGCCGACTGTCGGGCGACCAGGCAATCGTCTCAGGATCATAGAAGTTACCGGACGAACCATCGCTGCTGAGGCGAACGACCTCCAATGTCCCCGCAGCGCGAACCACCAGATTGTCATCCTGGACAAAGGCTTCCCACTTGCCGTCCGGCGAAAGGCGCGGATGATTGTCCGCCGGTACCGAGAGATCGCGCACCACGCCGAAACCCCGCGGACGGCGCGGGTCTTCCTGCTTCTGGCAGGTGTAGTCAGTCAGCTTGCAGCGCCAGCCCTCTTCGTCGAGCCAGAACTGTATGGTCTGCCGATCGCCTGCATAATCGAACTCGGCGAAAGGGAGCCGCAGCGGCGCGACCGCATGGCCCAGCGCTTCGGTCAGGCTCGCGGCCAGGCGCTGCTGGTCGAACGCGGCGCTGCGCTTCTGCGAAACGGCTTCGACAGTCTCGAAGGCGAAGCCGCCTTCCACGGTCTTGCGATAGGAAAAGGCCGTTCCGTCCGGCGTCCAGTGCGCAGGCCAGGACACGTCGCGGGTGAGATACTGCCAGCTTTCCCGCAACGCCAGCGACCGTTCCAGGTCTGCCCGCGTCGGCGCCGCAATCACCGTCCCGGAAACAAGCGCCGCGCAGCCCGCCAACATCAATCCGCAGATACGGGCACGACGAGCAGCAAGCGACATGGGATAGGACCTCGGTAAGGGATGGAAACCAAGATCGTATACGGTATTACACCGCCGGCGCAATATGCACACCTCGCCCTGCCCGTCAGGACAAGGACCGGCTCATGCGGAAACCGCCGAACCCGAAACGGTAATTGCTAATGCTTCGCATATGCTTTTCCTCAAACAAAGGCCATGGTCTCCCAGCGGTGCATTGATTCGCCGCCATTGAACCCCTCGGGGGGAGATCCTAGGTTCAACACGGGCCAGATAGCGCGGTCCGGCAACGAGGAGACGGTTACGGCCATGGATATTCGTCGCGAGTCCGACAGCATCGGTGAAATCGAAGTTCCTGCAGAGGCTTATTGGGGCGCCCAGACCCAGCGCAGCATCGAGAACTTTCCCTTCGCCGCCTCCGAACGCATGCCTTTGCCGATCATGCGCGCCCTCGCCCGGGTGAAACTGGCCGCCGCCCGTGCCAACCGTGCGCACGGCCTCGACGCCAAGCTGGCAGACGCCATCGAGACGGCCGCCGGTGAAATCGTTGCGGGCAAGCTGGACGCGCAATTCCCCCTCGTGATCTGGCAGACCGGCAGCGGCACCCAGAGCAACATGAACGTCAACGAAGTGATTGCCGGGCGCGCCAACGAAATCCTTTCCGGCCAGCGCGGCGGCAAGAGCCCGGTCCATCCGAACGATCACGTCAACCGCGGCCAGTCCTCCAACGACAGCTTTCCCACCGCGCTGCATGTCGCGGCGGTCGTGTCGATCGAGGAGGAGCTGGTGCCGGCACTGGACCGGCTGACCGCGTCGCTCGACGCCAAGGCCAAGGCCTGGGCGGACATCGTCAAGATCGGCCGCACCCATTTGCAGGATGCCACGCCGCTGACACTGGGCCAGGAGTTCTCCGGCTATGTCCAACAGCTGCGCGATGCCTACCAGCGGATCCGCGACGCCGAAAAGGGCGTGCTGCGTCTGGCGCAGGGCGGCACCGCCGTCGGCACCGGACTCAACGCGCCGGAAAACTTCGGCGAGGATATCGCCGCCAATCTGGCCGAGCAGACCGGCAAGGCCTTCGTCAAGGCACCGAACACGTTCGAGGCGCTCGCCAGCAACGACGCCCTGGTCCAGCTTTCCGGCACCTTGTCGACCCTGGCCGTCGCGCTGACGAAGATCGCCAACGACATCCGCCTGCTCGGTTCCGGCCCGCGATCCGGCCTGGGCGAACTCGATCTCCCGGCGAACGAGCCCGGCAGTTCGATCATGCCGGGCAAGGTCAATCCCACCCAGTGCGAGATGTTGACGATGGTCTCCGCCCAGGTGATCGGCAACCACCAGGCCGTCACCGTGGGCGGCCTTCAGGGCGCTTTCGAGCTGAACGTGTTCAAGCCGATGATCGGCGCGGCGGTGATCCGCTCCATCGAACTGCTCGCCACGGGCATGACCAGCTTCGCGGAACGCTGCGTGGACGGTATCGAGCCGAACCGCACGCGGATCTCCGAATTGCTGGAGCGCTCGCTGATGCTGGTGACCGCGCTGGCGCCCGAAATAGGCTATGACAATGCCGCCAAGATCGCCAAGCATGCCCATGCCGAAGGGCAGACCCTGCGCGAAGCCGCGCTGGAACTCGGCCTGGTAGACGGCGCCACATTCGACCGCCTGGTGCGGCCGGAAACGATGGTCTGATCCCGGCCGCTTGAGCGCAGTCGACGGCGTTGCCTCAAGCGGCGCCGCCGACGCGGCTCAGCTTTCCTCGGCCTCGTCGGTCTTCGGCAGGACCAGCGATATCCGGCAATGGAGCCCGCCGGGGGCGAAATCGAGCACCGAAAGCCCCTTGTCCGCCACGAAGCTGCGTTCGACCAGCCGCGTGCCGAATCCCCGGCGCAGCGGCGGACCGACCGGCGGCCCGTCCCGCTCGGTCCATTCGATGACGAGCCGCTCCAGGTCCCCCTCCGCTTCGAGATGCCAGGCCAGGGCGATGCGCCCCTCCCCGTCCGAGAGCGCGCCATATTTCACGGCATTGGTCGCCAGTTCGTGCAGGGTCAGGGCCATGGACACCGAAGTGTGCGGTGCCAGCAGCACTTTTGGCCCGGAGATCGTGACGCGCTCGATCGCGCCTCCGACTGCCGCCGTCACCGTTGCGCGCGCGGTCGCGGCCAGTTCGGCAGGCTGCCAGCTTCGCTCGGTCAGGAGGTCATGCGCCAGGGCCAGGGCCCGCAGGCGCGCATCGAAGATCTGGCGCGCGTCGCCGGCCGTTTCGATGTCTCGGAACGACTGGGTGGCCAGGCTCTGGACGATCGCCAGGGTGTTCTTCACGCGGTGGTTCAGTTCGTCGATCAGCAATTGCTGCCGCTCCAGCGCGGCCACTTCCTCGCTGACATCCTGGCCCTGCACGAAGATCTGGCCGACCTTGCCTTCCTCGTCGAAGATCGGCTGGTAGATGAAGTCCAGGTAGCGATCCTCAAGCTGGCCGGTTTCCTCGCTGGCCAGCGCAACACGCACATCGCGGCCGATATAGGGCTCCCCGGTGCGATAGACCTCGTCCAGCAGATCGACGAAGCCCTGGTCCACCACTTCGGGCAGGGACTCGGCCACCGTCTTGCCCACGATGTCGCGCTGGGCGATTAGGCGGCGGTAGGCATTGTTGGCGATGGTGAAGACGTGGCTGGGCCCTTCGACGATCGCCACGAAGCCCGGCGCCTGGTCGAACATCGTCCTGATCCGCTGGCTTTCGGCGGCGAGATCGCGGTTCCGCGCCTGCACCGCGCGCGCCTGGTCCATGACGTGCATCTCGTCCCGCAGCTTGCGCAGGCCGTGCAGTTCGGTCACGTCCACGGTGTGCTGCAGGATGAAGGCCACTTCGCCGTCCGGCCCTGCCAGAGGGGTGTGGGTCGCGCTCCAGTAGCGGCGCTCCATCGTGCCGTCATCGCCGCGAATGTCGTAGCGGATGAGGGCCAGCTCGTCCTTCTCGCCGGTCGCCAGGACGCGCGCGAAGGAGGCCTGCATCATCTCGTAGCTATCGCTGCCCGGTTCGCTGGGGAAAGCCTGGAACACGCCCTGCCCCATCAGTTCTTCCCGGCGGCGCATCGTGGCCTTCAGGTAAGCCTCGTTCATCCACGCGATCTTGAGATCGCGGTCGAGGACGATGTAGGGATTGGGTGAAAGTGAGAATAGCGCCTCTAGATCGATGGGCAAGCCTAGCTCCATGCCGGTACGGCGCCCGAAGCGCGTATGGCAGAGCACTGCGGCCCGGCGGCTCCGCTGTCAACCGGCCAGGCCGGCCAGGCATCCTCCTCGCCCTTCCCGGAGGCTGGACATGCGGAGCCTCGCTTCGGAAGGGGCAAGAGCGAAAGGGCCGCGCGGCAGCGTAGCCGGCGCGGCCCTCCCCCTGCGAAAGCCCGTCAGTAAGTGAAACGCAGCGTGGCGCCATATGTGCGCGGTGCCGCCCGCGCGGTGGTGGCGCCCAGCCCGGTGGAAATCTTCTGCTGGAAATACTTCGTGTCGGACAGGTTCTTCATCCAGAACTCCAGCCCCCAATGCTCGCTTGGCCGGTACTCCACCGAACCGTTGAGCAGCATGTATTCATCCTGCCGCAGCACGCCGTCCGTCTCGAAGGGGAAGCCGCTGTTGTAGCTGCCCATGACCGAGACCCGCAGTTCCTGGATTTCGTCGATCGGCAATGTCGCGCTCATGCCCAGGCTGGCCGAAAAGTCCGGCGCGGTGGGCGTCTGGAAGCCGGACGCGTCTCCGAAACAGGTGCGGAAACCACCCACCTGGGGCCCGGTGACCGTCCCCGGAACGCTGGTGCCCGGCGCATTGCAGATCGCGGGATTGGGATAGATGAACGGCGCGCCCGCCAGTGTCTCGGTAGGGCCGAAGTAGTGGAAGCGGGAATTGAGCCAGGTGAAGCCGCCGAAAATGCGGATGCCCTGGACAGGCGCCGCCTCGAAATCGACATCCAGCCCATCGACTTTCACCGACGCGGCATTGAGCAGCGCTGCCGTGCCCAGCGTGCCCACCGCGGCGGAGCGGACCTGATAGTCCGAGATGTCGTAGTGGAAGATCGCCGCGTTGAGCCGCAGCGCGCGGCCGAACAGCTCCGACTTCACGCCGGCCTCGTAAGCGTTGATATATTGCGGAAGCACTGGCGGAAGCTGCGGGTTCTGCAGCGAGTACGTCCCGGCCTTGAACCCGCGGTTGTAGGAGAGATAGACGCTGACGTCCTCCGTCAGTTCCTGCCGCAGGGCAGCGCGCCAGGTGAACTTGCCGTAGCTGATCTCGTCGTCGACCGGGATGAGCGTGCCCGCCACACCGTTCACCAGCGCGGCATAGCCGCCGCCCAGTTGGCGCTCGTCCTTGGTATAGCGGACACCGCCCGTCAGCTTGGTGGTCGGCGTCAGCGCATATGTCACTTCGCCGAATGCAGCGTAGGAATCGGTGTCGAGGGTCGCGTCGATATATTGGCCGGTGTTGATCCCGCCCAGCGCCAGTCCCGCAAGCTGGGAGCGGTTGTAGACTTTGGAATGGAGATAGAACACGCCGATCTGCCAGCTGAGCGGATCGGTCTCGTTCGATGCCAGGCGCAGCTCCTGCTGGTATGCGCGCGAGCCCGATGTGAAGCCGATATGCAGGTAGGGGACCTGGGTGGCATCGACATCGAAGTCCGAACGATTGGTGCTGTCCCGCAGGGAACTGATGCTCGTCAGCCTGGCAAAGCCGAGATCGGCGTCGGCCGTCAGGCTCAGTCCCCAATTCTCCAGCTTGGTCAGCGAATAGCTGTTCGACGCGGTATCCATGCTGCCGATTGACCGGATGCCGCCGACGACGAGGTAGTCCTCATCCACGCTCCAGCCGATCGCCGTATTGTCGTTCGTCCGGTAGTAATCGCCGCCCAGCACGAATTTGACGGCATCGCTCGCCCGCATCACGATCTTGGAGCGGGCGCCCCAGTACCACATCTTCTTGATGTCCCGGTCCAGCGTGACGTTGCGCCCCCAGCCGTCCCGCTGGTCGTAGCCGGTAAGCGCCAGGTCCGCGCTGATGTTTTCCGAAACCGGGCCGCCGACGTAGGCCTGGCCCTGGATGGTGTCGTAGTTCGCATAACCGGCCTGCGCCGTCGCTTCCAAGCGATCGCCGGGCTCCTTGGTGATGACGTGGATCAGCCCGCCGAAGGCATTGCGCCCGAAGAGCGTACCTTGCGGCCCCTTCAGCACTTCCACCCGGTCTATGTTGTTGAACTGCATGACCGTGCTGGAAAGGTCCGGCATGTAGACGCCGTCGACGTAGAAGGCGTTCGAGCCCTCGTCGCCGATGGAGGCATTGGTCGTGCCCACGCCGCGCACGAAGAACAGGCCGCTCGCGCCCGAGCGCGAGAATTGCACCGCCGGTATCGCCTGGGTCAGGGCATTCGTTTCCGCGATTCCCGCGGAGCCGAGCGCCGCCGATGTCACGGCGGTGATCGCGATTGGCACGTCCTGAAGATTTTCAGCGCGGCGCTGGGCCGTGACGATGATTTCCTGCAGGCCGTGCGATGAATCTTGCGGGGCGGTCACGGGATCGGGGGAGGCTTGCGTTCCCGTCGGTGCCGCAGCCTGGGCCAGGGCGGCGGGCGCGGCACAGGCCGCTGCCATGGCCAGCGCGCCCGCGCTTCGTCGCAAGGCCGGTCGCTTCGTCGATGATCGCATAACAGGCATGGCACACCCTCCTCCATCGCGCAGGGACGCCGCCGATCCGGGGGTGAGCCCCGCCACCGTCGCCGGTCAGGCCAGAGCCTTCCCCGATACGCTTTTCGATTTTGGGCCGAGCTTTCGGTCCCGTCTCCAAGCCGTGAGGAGGAGCGCGGCGGGGGTCAATCGATCGCCCCGCAATTCCTTGCGTTACTTCGCCGAGAGACAGGACACATTGCCGCAAGCGACCAGACCGAAGCCATGCGCGGCTCCTTGGCCTTGCGCGAAGGCACAAAGAGCACAGGCAAATTCACGAGATTTCCGGGAGTTGCTCTGCCGGCCCGAAGCCTGCCTTCATTCCTGCGCCGCGAAGGCATGGATCGGCAACAACGCCGCTCCCAGCGTGATCGGCGATCCGCCCACGCCGGAGACGCGCACCGGCGGCCGGCGACTTTCCACGGTCTGCACCAGCGGCGCCTGCCTGAGACGGTCCTGCAGGCCATTCAGGATGACGGAGGGTAAAGGTCCGGCGAGCACGATCGCTCCCGGATCGATCCAGGCGAAGGCGGTATTGCACACCACTTCGAGCTGGGCCGCAGCCCGGTCCATCCAGCTCTCGATGGTGCTGCGCTGTTCCGGCGCGGCGGGGTCGATCTCGGACACCGACGTGATCGCGCAGCCATCCGCCCGCAGGCAGGCAAGCAGATCGAGAGGGCTCGGCCGGGGGCGATCCATCGGGAAGAGGCATCCCACTTCGCCCGCCACGCCGTATTGCCCCCGCACCAGCCGCCCGTCCACGATGACCCCGGCGCCTATGCCATAACCGAGCAGCAGGACGACGACTGTCGAAAAGTCCCGGAGCAGCCCGCCAAGGTAGAATTCCGCCAGCGCCGCGGCATTGGCATCGTTCTCCAGCCAGAGCGGCCAGCCCAGCTCGCTCGACAGGATCTGGCGCAGCGGTGAACCGCGCCAGCCGGGCAAGGCATCGACGACGCTCCACTTGTCTCCGGTAGTCGAGAGCGCCGGGCCGGGAACGGCCACGCCCATGCCCAGCATGCGGCGGCCCAGCAGATTGTGACGGCTGACGAGATCATGCGTCACTTCGCGCACCTTGCGGGCGAACTGGCGGGGATCGATCGGCTCGATCGTTTCGTGATGCGTAGCGATGGTGCCGCCCGCAAAATCGACCAGCGCGATGTCCAGCATGCCCTTGTGCGCCGTGGCGCCCACGGCATAGCCGCCCCCCGAGGCGAGTTTCAGCGGCACGGCAGGACGTCCGCGCGCGGCATGGGCGGGGTCGTCCAGTTCCTCGACCACGCCCATAGACAGGAGCGTCCGCGACAGTTTGGTAAGCGCCGCCGGGCTTATCTCCAGCCGGCTGGCCAGGGCGGAGCGAGACAAGGCCCCGGCCTTGCGCAATTCCTGGACGATCCTTCGCTGATCCTTTTCCAGGGCAGGCAAATGCATGGCGATCGGCTCCAGGTTCCGGGCGCTGCCGCGAAACTGTCATAATTAATTATTTCACGAATAATAATTAAAAGCGTCATCTTCAGCCGTCAAGGGGCTTTGCGCGTCGCCTCTCGAAAGGCGGCATCAACGAAATGAGGGTCCTTCCAATGCTCAAGAGCATTCTCGCTTCCGGCACGGCGCTGGCCGCCGTCTGCACCGTATTCATTGCTCCGGCCGCCGCTCAGACGGCTGCCGCGTCCACCGCTCCGGCTCAGGCCGACGACCAGTCCTCCTCGTCCGACGACATCATCGTCACCGGCTCGACCCGCGCCCAGCGCCGCTTCGACGTGTCCTACGCGATCAACACCGTGTCGCAGGAAGACATCCAGAAGATCGCGCCCGTGAACTTCGCGGACCTGATCGGCCAGCTGCCCGGCTTCCAGACCGAGATCACCGGCGGCGAAGTGCAGAACATCTATCGCATCCGCGGCTTGCCCAACGACGGCGGCTTCGTCAGCTTCCAGCAGGACGGCCTGCCGCTGTTCCACGAGAACGACGGCGTGTTCTTCCGCGGCGACGCGATCCTGAAGCAGGACCTCATGACCGACCGCGTCGAAGTGGTCCGCGGCGGCCCGGCCCCCGTCTACGCCAGCTACTCGGGCGCGATCATCAACGCCATCACCGTGACCGGCAGCGACGTGGCGCGCGGCAAGGCGCAAGTGACGCTGGGCGATACCGGCCTCTACCGCCTCGACGCCTATCAGGCCGGCCCGCTGGGCGAGAAGACCTACTACGCGATCGGCGGCTTCATGCGCTATCACGACGGCTACCGCGACAACGGCTTCCCCAACGACAAGGGCGGCCAGATCCGCGCCAACATCAAGCATGAAATGGACAACGGCTTCATCAAGCTGAACGTCAACTACGTCAACGATCACAACGTCTTCTACCTGCCGATCCCGACCAACAACCCGCTGACCGGCGAATCGCTGAACCAGTACATCGACTATTTCGACGGCACGATGAACTCGCCGGCGTTCCGCCACGTCAACCTGAAGTACCGCGACGGCAACGGTGTCGTGCAGAGCCGCAACAGCGACCTGTCGGATGGTCGCCACATGCAGATGCTGAACTTCGGCGTTCACTACGAAGGCGATTTCGACGGCTGGCTGGTCACGGCCGCGGCGGGCTATACCCAGGGCAAGAACGACTTCACCGCGTTCTACTCGACCACCAACCCGGTCGACGCCAATGCTTTCGCCAACACTTATCTCAACCGCTCCGGCGGCGCTGCCTTCGGCGCCACGCGCTTCGGCTATGTGCTGGCCGGAACCAGCACCGTCTACGATCCCTATGCGGCCTCGGGCCTGGTCATGCAGGGCCAGTACCGCGACATCCACTCGAAGTTCTACTCGGGCCAGGCCAATCTCTCGGTCGCCAAGCAGTTCGAGACGGGCATCGGCAGCCATGACATCAAGCTGGGCCTTTACGGCAGCCTCTATGGCGAAGACAGCCGCACGCTTTATCAGAACTACCTGATCGAAGTGGCGGGCGAACCGCGCACCCTGGACCTCGTCGGCTACAACGCTGCCGGCGCCGTGGTGGGCCGCGTTACCGACAACGGCGTGCTCAACTACGCCGCCACGCTCAACCAGGGCGATTCCGACGCCAAGATGTTCGCGGTCTATGCCAACGACACCTGGGAAATCGTGCCGGGCCTGCGCATCGATGCCGGCATCCGCCACGAACGCTACAGCTACAAGGGCTGGGCCGCACTCACCACCCAGGTCAACCTGGGCGATGCGACCACCCTGGCCGACGACACGACCCGCGCCTTCACCGGCGTGATCCTGAACCAGAAGCTGAAGCCCAACGTCACCAACTGGACGGTCGGCGCCAACTACGACTTCACCAGCCACATCGGCGTCTACGGCCGCGCCTCGCACCTGGAGACGCCGCCGAACGTCCAGACCGTGATGAGCATCAACCCGACGATCATCACCACCGTGGCCGACCAGTTCGAAGCCGGCCTAAAGTTCGCCTCGGGCCGTTCGTACCTTTACGTGACCGGGTTCTACACCAACTTCGACCCGCTCAACGCCTCGTTCCTCGCGTTCGATCCGACCACGGGCCGCAATGACGTGAACGTACCCTTCATCGGCGAAGCGCAAGTCAAGGGTATCGAATTCGACGGCGCCTGGTCGGTCACCCCGTGGTTCACGCTGAACGGCGCTCTCACGGTCAGCGATCCGAAGTACAAGAACTTCCAAAGCGCCACCGGCGCCGATCCGGAGCAGGCCGAAGGCAACCAGATCGTCCGCCAGCCGAAGGTCTACGGCAACATCCGTCCGAGCTTCAACTTCTCTACCGACGACACCGACATCTCGGTCTATGGACGCTACACCTACATGGGCAAGCGCTTCGTGGACCTCTACAACAACACCGCGCTGCCGGCCTATGGCACGATCGGCGCGGGCTTCACGGTCTCGCACGGTACCTGGCAGCTTCAGGTGGTGGGCGACAACCTGTTCAACGCCCATGGCCTGACCGAAGGCAATACCCGCACCGACTCGCTGGCCGGCCAGGGCAGCGCGGAAGCGATCTACGGCCGCCCGATCTTCGGCCGCAACTTCCGCCTGGTCGTGAGCAAGTCCTGGTAATGCGCGTAAAAGCGTACCGGATGGCGGCGCCGCTCGTCGCTGCCGCCATGCTCTCGCTCGCTTCCGTCCCGGCTTCGGCCGGGGCGGTTCGCGACGTCCAGGCAGAAGCCCTGTCCAACCGGCTGTTCCCCCTGCTCGGCGCTCTCGGCCAGGACACTTCGGCCATGGCCGCGCTCATGGCCAGGCCCGAGGTCGCCGCAATGCTGCGCGCCCGCCAGGAACGCCGCGAAGCCTGCGCGGCAGACCTCGGCTGCCTGGCCCAGGCCATGATCTGGACACCGGCCGAAAGCGCCGCGCTCTCCGGCGCGGCGGTCCAGCCGGCCAACCTCGGCAGAGCGGATGACGGCACCGCGGCCCAGGCCGCGCGCGAGATCGCCGGCGTCAACGCCATCGTGCGAACGTTCGGTCTCGGCCAGGTGCCCGCCTATCCGCAGATCGACGGTGCGGGCACGATCGACCCGCAGGAAGCCCGCGCCCGGCTCCAGGCCGCTGCATGGCTGGCCCAGACCCCGCGCGCATCTTCGGTTCAGGCGCTGGACCCCAGCATCGAGTTCGCGCTCGCCCTGCTCGACGGCAGCGACCGGACGGACGCCATCGGCTTCGAACCGCTCATGAGCGGCCTCAACGCCCCGGCCATGAAGCGTGCCAAAAGTCTCGACTGGAAACGCTACCGCTACAGCGCAATGATCGTCACCGGGGTGGGTCCGGAAGTGGACGACATGGCGGTCAGCCCCTTCGGGAAGTACCACTTGCGCCTTGCCGCCAGCCGTTTCGCGGCCGGCGACGTGCCGTTCATCATCGTCACCGGCGGCCGCGCCCATCCCCGCGCCACGCGCTTCGTGGAGGCGGAGCAGATGCGCAAGGCGCTGATCGAGCGCTACGGCGTGCCGGCCGAGGCCATCGTCATCGAGCCTTACGCCCGCCACACCACCACCAACTTGCGCAATGCCACGCGCCTGCTGATGGCCATGGGCGCGCCGCTCGACAAGGATACGGTGATCGTCTGCAACCCCGGCCAGAGCGCCTCGATCGAAAGCCCCGCTTTCGTCCAGCGCAATCTTGCCGAACTGGGCTACCAGCCCGGCCAGGTCGGACGACGCGTCTCGCCGACCGAGCTGGAATTCCGCCCTTCGCCGCAGTCCGCCCGGATCGATCCCCGCGACCCGCTCGATCCCTGATTCTCCGCCTTCTCGATCCCCGCCTTCTCGACCCCCGCTTTCTCGACCGGAGCCCGACATGCGCCCCTTCGTTCTCGCCGCGCTAGCCGCCGCCGTTTTCCCCGCTGCGCTTCACCCGAATGTGGCACTCGCCTGGGGTGGGACCGCCCATGCCGTGATCGACCGCGCGGCCATCGAGGCGATCCCGGACGATGGCCCCGTCTTCCTGCGCAAGCAGGTGGACTATATCGCCGGCTCCGCCTCCCTTCCGGACGGCTGGCGCGGGGATAGCGAGCCGTTCTCCAAGATCGAGGAGGATCCGAACCACGGCTGGTTCAAGGAACAGTTCGCTTTCCTCAAGCCGATCCCGCGGTCGCGCTATGCTTTCGTGATCGCCCTCTACAAGCATTACGAGGCGATCAAGGACAAGGATCCGCTGACCGCCCAGCGCACCAATGTCCGCTGGACCGGGACGCTTCCCTATGCCGCGATGGAATCCTATGAACGCCTGATCGCCTGCATGCGCCAGATCCGTGCCTTGCGCGCCGAGGGCAAGGCGACCGCCTTTGCCGAACAGCACTGCGCCTTCCAGGTGATCCGCCTCGGCCACTATATCGGCGACGGCGCGCAACCGCTCCACGATTCGGTCAACAGCGACGGCTGGCGGGGTGACAATCCCAAGGGCTATACGCGCGACCGCACGATCCACGGTCGGTTCGAAAGCGAGTTCGTGGACGGCATGGCCCTGACCACCGGGGACATCGCCCCGCGCATCGGCACCGCCGGCCACCGGGAGGGCGACATGTTCGACGCCGTCCTCGCCTATCTCGACGAGGCGGCCAGTCACATGGAACAGGTCTATGTCCTGGAAAAGCGCGACCGCTTCGCGAACTTCAAGGACAAGGACGTGCGCGAACTCGTCTACGCACGCACGGCCAAGGGCGCGGCGATGCTGCGCGACATGATCTGCCGTGCCTGGGCCGAAAGCGCGATGAAGCCCGCCCCGCTCAAGCCTTCGCCGCTCGATCCGGCCAACCCGGCCTACGACCCGGAAACCGGCTCGGCACCGGCGCAAGTGGGCGCCTGACCGGAACGACCGGGCATCCCCTCTGCTGTCCAGGCTCTCTCGCGCCGGTCCGCCCGGCCGACAGGGCGGACAGCAGGCGGGCGTGGCGGGCATGACCGATATCGAAGCGGCGGAGCAGCAGAACCGCGGCCAGGCTTCCGGCAATGGGCACGCCCAGGCCCAGCGTCAGGATACCGGCGCGCACCAGTGCCGATTGCTCCGCCCCCGGCGTGTAGCCAAGGCTGCCGAGACACCATCCGATGGCCCCGTTCGCGGCCGCGCCGCCTGCCTTCACGATCACCAGATAGAAGGCGAAGAGCCCGGTCTCGTAGCGGCGCCCCCGCTTCCAGGCCACGAAGTCCACCGTATCGGCCAGCAGCCCCCAGGGCAGCATGAAGACGCATGTGAAGGCGATGCCGATCAGCACGCCGCAAGCCAGTAGTGCGGGCGGCCAGGCCATGCAGAGACCGAAGCAAGCCAGGCTCGCGGCGCAAAGCAGATGCCCCGTCCCCAGCAACCGGCTCTTGTCGTAGCGGCCGGTCAGCGGGGTCCAGAGCAGTACGCCCAGGAACTGTCCCAGCGTCACGGAGATCAGGAGCGTGCTGACCATCTCCGGCCGGTGAAAGACGTATGTGCCCATGTAAAGCAGCATCCGCTCGAACGTCGGCACGGCAAAGCCGGTGATGAGCGCGAGCACGCCCATGCCGGCGACCATCCCTTCCCGCAGAGGCACGGCGATCCCGTCGCCGTCGCTCTGGCGCCCCTGGTCATGCTCCCCCGCGTCGCGGCCGCCTTCGGCGCTTGTGTCGTTCCCCGAGGCGCAGGCCGAAAAGGCGATGGTCATGGCGAACAGCAGGCCCGCCAGGCAGCCGGTCAGGGCCAGAAGATCCAGCGTGCGCGTCGCCACCGCCTGCTGGACGGTCGGCATCAGCAGCGAGGCGACCGTCAGGGAGGAGGTCGTGCTGAAGAACAGGCGATATCCCGACACCCTGCCGCGCGCGCGGCTGTCCACCGTCATGCGCGCCATCAGCGCATTGTGCGGCACATCGATCACGGCATAGGCACCGCGAAACAGCAGGAGCGCCGCCGCGACCATCCATACCCGCTCCGCACCCAGCGCCGGCAGCGCATAGAGCAGCGCGAAACCCGTGCCTCCCGGTATCGCGCCTGCCAGAATGAGCCAGCGGTAGCCCTTGCCCGCGCGGCGCAGGCGAATGACCAGCAGCGCTGCCAGCAGGTCGAAAACAAGGTCGCCCGCCAGCGCAACCAGCATGAGCAGGCCCGCGACCGAGCCCGGCAGCCCGAAAAGGTCGGTCAGCAGGTAAAGGAATGTGACGTCGGCCCCGGCGAAGACCAGATTCTTGCCGAAATTGCCGCTGGCATAGCCCAGCAACCGCGCCTCACGCCCGAAGCCCGGGTTCGCCGTAACCGAATGTGTCGCTGCCCGGCGCGGGGCGGACCTGATGGATGGCACCTGCATGTCACGTCGCTGAAACGGCGCACGACCGCACGCCCTGCGCGGCCTCTAGTCGCCTGGCATTTCAGTTTTGCGACGGGCCGCGATCTTCGCTCGCCGATGAGCCTTCATGGCGCGCCGAAGCGGCCGGATCCGGCCGGGCGAAGCGGACGGACATCCGCCTGCGGATCAGTGAATTTCCGCCTCCGCCGTTCCGGCCTGCCTTTCGAACAACCGGCGATATTGCCCTTGCTGCGACTTGAGCAGCGCATCGTGCGTGCCGTCCTCGACGATTTCTCCGCGATGGAAGACCAGGATGCGGTCCAGCGCGCGTACCGTGGACAGGCGGTGCGCGATGACGATGGCCGTGCGGCCGACCATCAGCCGCTCCATGGCATCCTGAATGGCCGCCTCGGATTCGGAATCGAGGCTGGAGGTCGCCTCGTCCAGGATCAGGATCGGCGCATCGGCCAGGAAGGCGCGGGCTATCGCGATACGCTGGCGCTCACCGCCCGAAAGCTTCACGCCGCGCTCGCCCACTAGCGTGCGGTAGCCTTTGGGAAGCCGCATGATGAATTCATGCGCATTGGCGAGGCGCGCAGCCTGTTCGATATCCGCGATCGTCGCGTCCGGGCGGCCATAACCGATGTTCTCGGCCAGGGTGCGGTGGAACAGGACCGGCTCCTGCGGAACGATGGCCACTTGCCGTCGCAGCGAGTTCTGGGTGGCATGGGCGACGTCCTGCCCGTCGATCGTCACGCGGCCCTGCGCGACGTCGTAGAGCCGCTGGATCAGCTTGACGAAGCTGGTCTTGCCCGAACCGGAGGGTCCCACCAGCCCCACGCGTTGCCCAGCGGGGATCGTCACGTCCAGGTCCCGGAACAGCGGCTTGTCCTGCCCGGCATAGTGGA
The DNA here is from genome assembly GCF_004368805.1 of Novosphingobium sp. PhB55. NCBI lineage: Bacteria > Pseudomonadati > Pseudomonadota > Alphaproteobacteria > Sphingomonadales > Sphingomonadaceae > Novosphingobium > Novosphingobium sp. PhB55. The sequence goes on from NZ_SODQ01000008.1 coordinate 244,765, forward strand.
AAGTCACGGTGTCGAAGCGGATCGCGCCATCGGCGATGCGGATCGGACCGGCATCCGCGCGGTCGGCCACACCCAGCGGTTCGTCGTGAAGCTGGACCAGTTCCTCCATCTCGTTCACCGAGCGCTGCAGCATGTGAACGTGCTGCCCGATGTCGCGCAGATAGCCGTTGAGCACGAGGTAGCTCGTGATGACGTAAGCGACGTCGCCCGGGCTGGCCTCGCCCCGCATCCACAGCCACAGCGCGGCAGCCGTCACGGCCGCGCGCACCAGCCAGAGCAGGCTGGTCTGCCCGCTGCCCGCCCAGGTGAAGGCCATCCAGGTCCGCCGCGTCCGCTGCCGCCACTTGGCAACCGTGCGGCCGAGCAATTCCTCCTCGCGTTCCTCGCCGCCGAACGCCTTGACCACGGCGTTGGTGCCGATTGCGTCGGCCAGGATGCCGCCTATCCGCGTGTCCCACTGGTTGGAAAGCCGCGCGATCGGCGCCAGCACCCGCATCGCCAGCCCCACGGTCAGCGCGATATAGGCGAAAGCGCCGATCGCCATGACCAGCCCGAGCACCGGCCAGTGCAGGGCCAGCAGGATCACGGTAGCCGCCAGGACCGTCAGAGAAGGCAGGAGGGAGAGCAGCAGCACGTCGTTCAGCGTGTCGAGCGCCCACATTCCGCGGGTAATGCGCCGCACGGTGGAGCCGGAAAAGGCATTGGCGTGCCAATCGGTGGAAAGGCGCTGCACGCGGGCGAAGGCCTCCTGCGTCACATCGCGCATCATGTTCAGCGTCAGCGGCGTGATCGCCCACCAGCCGAGGAAACGAAAGACCACAAGGCCCAGCCCCAGCACGGTAATCGCGGCAAAAGCGCGCCATGCCTCGGCCGAGGCGCCCCCGCCGACCGCGTCGATCATCCGCCCGGCATAGACCGGGACGAACACCTCGGTGACGGTCGCCACCATCATCGCGCTGCCGCAGGCCGCGGCCAGCACCGGCGCGCGCCGCCAATGGCGGAACGTGAAAGACAGGACCTTGCGCAGGACCGCGGCGCGCGGGAACAGGTCTTCGTCGGTATCGGTCATGAGGTTTTTCCGCGCGGCCTTGCGCGGTCCCGGTTCGGCAATTGTCAGGAGCGACCCGGCGGTACCGGGTCTAAGTCGGGAGGCGGCCGCCCGAGCCTGAGCATCGGGACGCCGGGTTCGGGACTCTTGCCGTCAGTTCGGCGCGCGGAAGGGACTGTACGGATAGTTCATCTTCGCCCTCCCTCGTCACGGCAGGCGCCCATGCCCTGCTGGTCCGGCAGTCCTTAGCAGAAACGGGATGCAAGGACCAGACGGAGCAGCGCCTGTTTCAGCCCGAAGGCAGAGCAGCACTATCGGGCGCCTGCTGGCGCGGCGCCTTGCCACGGCGCACGCGCGCTTTTTCGGGCAGAGGGGCGAGACGGCCCACGACTTCCTCCATCGGCGTCCCCGGCGGCACCAGATGAACCGTAGAGGGCGCGCTCGCCTGGACGAGACAGACCGCGTTCTTCGGACAGATATCGAGGCAGGAGACCGGAACCACCTTGTAGCGCCCCTGAGACTTCAGCGCCGACTTGAGCGCTTTCTCCAGGCGCTTGTCGCCGTCCTTGCCGAAACCGCCGTGGACCTTCCTGCTGCACTTGCGGCACACCAGCAGAACTTCGTCCCACTTGGCCGAAACATTGCGTAAAGGGCGGTGCTGGCTCGACATGCTGGTTTCCTGGTTTCGCGCGCCGGGCGCGAGGCTTCGGGATTATGCTGACAGGATCACAGCGCGCCGGCGAACGGGAAGTTTCGCTTTCTGATGACGGAAACGACGATCAGGCCGCTCGTTTCGGCCACCGTCGCGAGCTTCAGCCCACGGCTTCCAGGCTTTCACGCGCCATGCGGGCCAGGACGGGAAAGCTCTCGGCCCGGTTCGCCGCCTGGGCATTGGCGGCATTGCCGCGCAGGACGCGGCCCTTGATGCCGTGGAAGATCGCCGCGAGGCGGAAGAGGTTGAAGGCGACGTAGAACTCGTAGTTCGCGATGCCGTCCCGCCCCGTCCGCGCGCAATAGGCGGCGACATAGTCCTTTTCGGGAGGGATGTTGAGCGCCCCGAGGTCCGCGCCGATCAGGCCGGGCACGATTTCGGGCGGCATCCGGTACATCAGCGTGTGATAGGCGAAATCCGCCAGCGGATGGCCCAGCGTGGAAAGCTCCCAGTCCAGCACCGCCAGTACCTGCGGCTCGGTGGGGTGGAAGATCATGTTGTCGCAGCGGCAGTCGCCGTGGATCACCGATGTCTCGTCACCCGGCGGGATCAGGCCGGGCAGCGCTTCCACCAGCGCGTCCATATCGGCATTGCGACCCGCGAGTTCGTCCGCCTGGTACTGTTTCGTCCAACGGCCGATCTGGCGTGCGAAGTAATTGCCGGGCTTGCCATAGTCGCCCAGCCCCGCCCCTAGCGGGTCTATGGCATGAAGCGCGGCCATCGTCGCATTCATCGCGTCGAAGTAGGCCGGCCGTTCCTCGCGCGAGACTTGCGGGAAGGTCGCATCCCAGAAGATGCGCCCCTCCACCATGTCCATCACGTAGAACCAGGTGCCGATCACGGCATCGTCAGTGCAGAGCCCATGGATGCGCGCCACCGGGAAGCCGGCCGCGCCCAGCGCCATCTGCACCCGTGCCTCGCGGTCCACCGCGTGCGCGCCGGGCAGCAGATCGCCCGGCGGCTTGCGGCGCAGGACATAGCTGCGCGCGGGGGTGGAGAGCCGGTAAGTCGGGTTGGACTGTCCGCCCTTGAACTGCTCCACCCTGAGCGGCCCGGCGAAATCTTCGACATGCGCCGCCATCCAGCGCGCCAGCGCCGCTTCGTCGAAGCGATAGCCTTCGCGGACGGGCACGGTCCCCGCGTTGTCGGCGGCAAGGTCGATGGCCATGGCTACGCCGCCTGCTCTGCGCGGGCCGCTTCCTGCGCCTGCTTCCACTCGCGCTTGATCTTCTTGGCGAGCGACCATTTGTGCACTTCGGTCGGCCCGTCATAGATGCGGAAGGCGCGGATTTCGCGGAACACCTGCTCCACGATCGTGCGGTCGGTAACGCCGATGCCGCCCATCACCTGCACGCAGTTGTCGGCAATCTTCATCAGTGCCTCGCTGACCGAGACTTTGGCCATCGAGCTTTCGACCGTGCCCAGCGATCCGCCGTCCAGCACACCCGCGCACCAGTCGATCATCAACCGGCACTGCTGGAGGAGGATGCGGTTCTCGGCCAGCATGAAGCCCACGCCTTCGTGGTCGATCAGCGTCTTGCCGAAGGCCTCGCGGCGGCAGGCATAGTCCACCGCGATTTCGTGCGCGCGCATGCAGGATCCCAGCCAGCGCATGCAATGCGACAGGCGCGCCGGGCTCAGGCGCACTTGCGCATACTTGAAGCCCTCTCCCGGCTCGCCGAGCATATGCGCGGCGGGAACCCGAAGCTCCCGGATCGTCACGGTGGAATGGCCGCCCGGCATCGAAGTGTCGATGGTATTCGGCACTTCGTCGATCACGATGGCGGGATCGGGCAGGTCGACCAGGAACATGCAGGCTCCGCCCTTGCTCGCCTCGTCCACCGAAGCGGCCATGACGATGCCGACCATCGCCCCCCTGGCGCCGGTGATGAAGGTCTTGCGCCCGTCGATCACCCAGTGGTCGCCATCGCGGCGGCAGGTGGTCTTCATCATCGAGGGGTCGGATCCGGCGCCGCCCCAGTCGGCAGGCTCGGTCATGAAGAAGGCGGAGCGGCCCCTGCCCTCCACCAGCGGCGTCAGGAACCTGTCCTTCAGCGCGGGCGAGCCGACATGGCCGATCAGGTACATGTTGCCCTCATCGGGCGCCATGGTGTTGCAGGCCAGCGGGCCGAGCGGCGAAAGGCCGGAGCGGATCAGCACTTCGGCGGTCTCGCGCTGGGTCAGGTGGCTGCCGTCATCGCGGATATGCGGCGTGAGCACGCCCGCCGCGCGCGCCTTGCCGCGCAGTTCCATGACGAGGTCGTCGGTCGGCGCGCCGTGATGGTCGCGACGCGGATCCTGCTCGTAAGGCACCACGATTTCGCGGACGAAGCTCTCCACGCGGTCGGCCATGGCCATGGCCTGGGCTGAAATCGGCACGGTCATTGCAGCACCCGCACGGGATCGCTGCCATCCCAGTCACGCGCGGCCTCTTTCATCATTTCGAACAGACCTTCCGATCCGGCCATGGGCTGGAGATATTCGATCACGAAGCCCGGACCCTGGCCGGGATCGACGTAGATGACCTCACCGTCGTCCCCCACTTTGCCCTCCACGATCACGTCCGCACCCACTTCCGCGCAGGCACGGCGCGCCTCGGCAATGTCCTTCACGAAGACACAGACGTGGTGCAGCCTATCGCGCACAGCATATTCGCCGGTGTAGAGCGAGGGCGCCTCGCTCTCGGTGCGGATCAGCTCGATCTGGATATCGCCCCAATAGCCGATGGCCATGGAGAACGTCGCGTCGGTGGGCTGGCCCTTGTACTTCATCTCGCCGAGCCTGACGTCATTGAGCACGAAGAACGGCCCGACGCCCACGGTTTCGATCCAGTACGTCAGCGCAGCGTCGAAATCGGTGGGGAAATAGGCAAGCTGGATCACCTCGCCCAAGGCTTTGAGAGGTCCCGGTCTGGCGGAACTGGTCATGGCGTGTCCTTCAATCAGGCGAAGAGGCCTTGGGGTTCTTCGATCAGGGTCTTGAGCGTCTGGAGGAACTGCGCGCCGGCAGCTCCGTCGATGGCGCGGTGGTCTACGGAGAGGGTGAGAGCGATCCGCGTCTCGAACGCCACGCCGCCGCCCGCCGTCTCCACCGGCTGGCGCTGCGCCGCGCCCACGGCCAGGATCGCGCCCTGCGGCGGGTTGATGATCGCATCGAAGTTCTCCACCCCGAACATGCCGAGGTTGGAGACGGAGAACGTGCCGCCCTCCATGTCCTCCATGCCCAACCCGCGACCTTGCGCCTTGTCGATCAGGCGGCGGGTTTCGGCGGCGAGTTGGTCGATCCGCATGCGGTCCGCCTGCCGCACGACCGGGGTCACGAGGCCCTTCGGCCCTGCAACCGCGATCGAGACGTCGGCATGGGGGAAGCGGTAGATGTCGGTGCCGTGGACTTGCACATTGACCTCCGGATGGCGGACCAGCGCCATGGCGCAGGCCTTGACCACCCAGTCGTTCACCGAGGCCTTGCAGCCGAGCACGAGATTGGCGCTCTTGCGCAGTTCCAGCAGGGCATCGGCGCGGGCGGACAAGCGCAAGTAGAAGTGCGGAAGTTCCTGCTTCGCTTGCGTCAGTCGCTGGGCAACGACCTTGCGAATGCGGTCGAAGGGGACGATCTCGGGCCGGTTCGCGCCGGCCACGAACTGCGGCGCGGCGAGCGAGGCTGAACTTGCCGGCGCCGGGACCAGCGCCAGCACATCCGCCTTGGAAATGCGTCCGCGCGGGCCGGTGCCCTTCATGCCCGCCAGCGCCAATCCATGCAGCGCGGCGATGCGGCGAGCGAGCGGGGAGACGAAGACTTTCCCATCGTCGTCCGGCAGCACCAACGCACCTTTCAGCGCCGGACTAGCCGGGCCGCGCATCGCCTTGACCACGTCCTGATGGGTGATCCTGCCCTGACGGCCGGAACCCTCGATATCCGAGATATCGACGCCCTCCTCCTCGGCCAGACGCAGCGCCTCGGGGCTGATCGGGCGGTTGGTATCGATCGGCACGCGCATCCGTTCCGCCGCGCCGACAGCGGCACCCACCGGCTCTGGCACGGCCGCCTTGGCCTTAGATGCGCCTTGCGCCAGGCCGCCTTCGGCCGGGGTGAAGGCGGCGATGAACGCCTCGATCTCGTCCTCGGAATGGGCCCCCTCGTCGAACACCGCCAGCAGCGCGCCGACCGGCTCGGCCTCGCTGCCACCCGTGACCAGCACGCGGCGCACGGTGGCATCGTATTCGGCCTCGACCTCGTTGGTGATCTTGGCGGTTTCGATCAGGCACAGCGTCTGGCCGCGCGTGAAGCTCTCGCCTTCCTTGACCATCCATTCGGCCACGGTGCCCTCGGTCATCTCGATGCCCCACTTGGGCATCGTGAAAGCGCGGATTCTGCTCATGACAGCGCCCCCCTCACCGGTATGCCAGCGTCTTGCGGACGGCGGCGGCGACTTTCGCGGGGCTGGGCAGGTAGGCGCCTTCCAACTCGCGGGCGAAGGGCACCGGGGTGTGCGGCGCGGTGACCATCTCGATCGGCGCCTTCAGGCTGGCGAATGCCTTGCTGGCCACCAGCGCGGCAATGTCGGTGGCCAGACTGCACCGCGGCGGCGCCTCGTCCACGATCACCAGTCGCCCGGTTGCTTCCACGGAATCGAGGATCGCTTCCTCATCGAGCGGAGACGTGGTGCGGAGGTCGAGCACGTCGCAACCGATACCGTCCTGCGCCAGATCGTCGGCGGCCGTCTCGGCGTAGCCCACCATCATGCCGGAGGCGACCACGGTCACGTCCTCGCCCGCCCGCGCCAGCCGCGCGTGGCCGAAGGGGATCACGAAGTCCGGATCGTCCGGCACGTCGCCGGTCATGGCATAGAGGAACTTGTGCTCCAGGAAGACCACCGGATCGTCGTCGCGGATCGCCTGCCGCAGCAAGCCGCAGGCATCGGCCGGCGTCGCGGGCATGACGACCTTGAGGCCCGGCATGGAGGTGACGAACTGGCTGATCATCTGGCTGTGCTGCGCGGCGGCGTTGTAACCCGCGCCGCAGGGCATGCGGATCACTGCCGGGCAGACCGACTTGCCGCCGAACATGTAGCGGAACTTGGCGATCTGGTTCCACAGCTGGTCCATGCAGACGCCGATGAAGTCCGCGAACATGATCTCCGCCACCGGGCGCTTGCCCGCCAGCGCCAGCCCGCCCGCCGCGCCCATGATCGCGCTTTCGCTGATCGGGGTATCGATCACCCGGTCCGGCCCGAACGCCTCGTAGAAGCCGGTGGAGGTGGACCAGATCCCGCCGATCGCCTCCGGCCCGCCCGCCGTGCCCATGCCGCCCACCACGTCCTCGCCCAATACGACGACGCGCGGATCGCGCTGCATTTCCTGGAATATCGTGCCGCGTATGGCGTCGCGGTACATCATCTTTGCCATGTGCTTCGCTCCGCCGTCAGTAGCTGATGTAGACGTTTTCGAGGACGTTCTCGGGCTGCGGCCGCGCCGCCGCGCGCGATGCCGCGACGGCATCCTCGATGGTCTGCAGGGCGTCCGCGTCCACCGCGTCGAGGTCCTCGTCGGTCAGCAGCTTCGCGCCGGTCACCCGCTCGCGGAAGTGACGAAGACAGTCGCGCGTGGCGCGCAGGCGGTCCAGTTCGCCCTCGCCGCGATAGCGCTGGGGATCGCCTTCGAAGTGGCCGAAGAAGCGCTCGGTATCGAACTCCACCGCCGCCGGGCCGTTGCCGGGGGTACGGACGAATTCCAGCACTTCGCCGAAGGTGTCGTAGACCGAGAAGAAGTCCGTCCCGTCCGCGCGCCAGACTTTCATCCCGAAGGCCTCGGCGCGGCTGGCGATGTCCTGCGCGGTGCCCACGGCATAGGCATCGCCGGTATGCTCGGAATAGTGGTTGTTCTCGAAGACGAAGATCGCCGGCGCCTTGGTGACGACGGCCAGGTTCATCGCTTCGAACGTGGTGCCCTGGTTGCAGGCCCCGTCGCCCGAGAAGGCGATCGAGACGGCCAGCTTGCCGTTCTCGTCCGGGCCGTCGATCTTGTTCGAAAGCGCCGCGCCCACCGCGATCGGCGCGCCCGCGCCGACGATGCCATTGGCGCCCAGCATGCCCTTGTCGATATCGGCGATGTGCATGGAGCCGCCCTTGCCGTTGCAAAGGCCCTCCTGGCTGCCCCAGATCTCTTTCATCATGCCGGTCACATCGCAACCCTTGGCCAGGCAGTGGCCGTGACCGCGATGGGTGGAGACGATCTTGTCCCGCTCCGAAAGATGTTCGCAGACGCCCACCGCCACGGCTTCCTGCCCGCAGTAAAGGTGGGTGAAGCCGGCGATCTCGCCGGTCTGGATTTCCTCGTGAAGGCGTTCCTCGAATTCGCGGATCAGCTTCATCTGCCGATAGGCGCGCGTGAGCGCCTCGCGGTTCAGTTGCATGCCAGCTTCCTCTCCCGTTGTCGTCCGCATCGCTTCACGGTTCCTTTTCAAAGACCAAGCACGGACTTGGCGATGATGGTGCTCTGCACCTCGTTTGTCCCGCCGAAAATCGTCCAGGCCCGGCTGTTGAGATAGCGCGCGGCGGCAACTTGCGCGGCGCGAGAATGGACCGGCTCCGGCGCATTGTCGCCATAGAGCGGGCGCGAGGTTTCCAGCTGAAGCCCGGCGATGCCGAACAGGTCCACGGCCAGGAGGTCGATCTCCTGCCGCAAGTTGGAGGCCAGCAGCTTGGTCAGCGATGTCTGCGGCCCCGGCTTGCGGCCCTTGGCGATCTCCGAGATGATCTTCAGTTCGATCATCTCCAGCGCCTCCACGCCGAGCCGCGCTTTCGCCATCCGGCGCCGCCAGTCGGTGCTGTCTGCCAGAGCCCCGCCGCGCCCGTCGCTTTCATCTTTCGCGGCCCCCTCGATCTGGGCGAGATCATAGCCCAGTTTGGGCGCATGGCACGATCCGCCGCGCTCGTTTTCGAGCAGGAACTTGGCGATGGTCCAGCCCTCGCCCTCGGCGCCGACAAGATTCTCCACCGGCACCCGCACGTCTTCGAGGAAGACCTGGTTCACCTCGTGATCGCCCGCCGTCGTCAGGATCGGCCGCACCGAGACGCCGGGGCTGGCCAGGTCGATCAGCAGGAACGAGATGCCCGCCTGCTTTTTCACATCGGGATCGGTGCGCACCAGCGTGAACATGCCGTTGGCGTGGTGGGCATGGGTGGTCCAGATCTTCGATCCGTTGACCACGTAGTGCTCACCATCCCGAACCGCGCGGGTCTTCAGGCTGGCAAGGTCGGACCCTGCACCGGGCTCGGAAAAGCCCTGACACCAGTAATCCTCGCCCGAGAGGATGCGCGGCAGGTAGCGCGCCTTCTGCGCCGCATTTCCGAACGTCCAGAGCACCGGGGCCAGCAGTTTGAGGCCCAGCACAGTCAGGTTCGGCGCGCCGGCGGCGGCGCATTCCTTTTCGAAGAGGTAGCGCTGAAGCGGCGTCCAGCCGGTGCCGCCATGCTCGACCGGCCACTGGTAGCCCAGCCAGCCCTTGGCATCGAGCACTGCATTCCAGGCCTGCCCGATCTCCGGCTCCACGAAGACCGATGGCGTGGCGGCGGCACCGGCCTTCACCGCATCGGGCAGGTTGTCGCGCAGGAATGCCCGTACGTCCTGGCGGAAGGCTTCGTCGGCGGGGGAGAGTTCGATGTCCATGCGTTCTATCGTTCCAGAATCGTCACTGCCGATACGCCCGGTGCCCCGTAGACGTGGCTGTAGGCCGTCTTCGGGCCGCTTCCTCGCTTGTGGCCCGGCACCTGACGGCCGCCACCGTCTCCGCGCAGTTGCACGACATTTTCATAAACCTGCCGCAGCCCCGAAGCGCCGATCGGTTCTCCGCAGGCCAGACAGCCGCCATCGGTGTTGACCGGCAGCGCGCCGCCGATCTCGGTGCGGCCCTCGGAGAGCCAGCGCTCCTGATCGCCGTCAGCGCAGAAGCCGTTTTCGGCCATGTGCATGATCTCCGCCCCCGCCTCGGTATCCTGAAGCTGGGCGACGTCGATGTCGCCCGGTCCGATCCCGGCAAGCCGGAAGGCATCGGCGGAGGCGATGCGCGTGGCCGTGCCGCGCGGCGCGCTATCGTCCGCCACCACGTCCACACTGGGCGCGAAAACCTCGAAGCTGTGCGGCGGGCGGGTGCGCATGGTCGCGGCCTTCAGGCGGACCAGCGGCTTGCCCAGTTCGCGCGCCTTCTTCTCGCTGGCGAGCACGAGCGCGACGCCGCCCTCGGCGGGCGAGCAGAACATGTACTTGGTATAGGGGTCCGAAACGAGCGGCGCGGCCAGGATTTCCTCGATCGGCACCGGCTGGCGGCGCCAGGCATGCGGCGCATGGGCACCGTTGCGGAAGGCTTTTTCGGACACCCGCGCCAGCGTTTCGTTCGAGATGCCGAACATGTGCATGTAGCGCATGATCTTCGCCGCGAAGAACTGAGTGGTGACCATGTAGCCCGCCTCCCCGTACCATTCGGGCAGGTTGTATTCGCTGGGCAGCGCATTGAAGGCGCCGCGCGGATGCTTGTCGAACCCGACCGCAAGGCCAAGCTCGAACTCGCCCGACTTGATCGCCATTTGCGCCGAGAACAGCGCCGATCCGCCAGCCGCGCAGCCGTTGCGCACATTGATGAACTGAACGCCGGTGAGGCCCAGCCGATCGACCATGGTATCCGGGTTTCCGGCGGCATCCGAACTGCCATAAGCGAACTGGATCTGCGGCCAGTCCACCCCGGCGTCGGCCAGCGCCTGCCGCACGGCGAAGACGCCCTGGTCCAGCCCGGACAGGCCATCGGTGCGCCCGAACGGATGGATGCCGATGCCGACGATGCAGACGTCGCTCATGCGCGGGTTCCTTCCATCGGCGCAAAGGCAGGAATGGCCAGCGGCTCGGCCGCCTCGGGATCGAGCGCCAGCGGCACGAGCCGCACCGGCATGCCGATCCGCACCGCGCCGAAATCCACGCCCACCAGCCGTGCCTCCACGATCACTTCGCCCGGCAGTTCGACATAGGCGACGATCCACGGCGCAAAGGCTTCCGGCCCGGCATAAGGCGGAGTCTTGGGGCGATAGCGCTGCACCGTATAGGACCAGAGCCTGCCCTCCCGCGCCAGCGGCACCGGATCGCAGCTATCTCCGGCGGGACAGGGAAACACCACCCGCCCCGTTGCCCGTTCGCGGCCGCCCAGAAGCCGGGGCGGCGTCTCGTCGGTAAACAGGCCTTCGGCAATGGCGCGCATCGTTCTCCCCATCTCTCGGCTTTCGAGTCCGTTGATGTGAATGGTTTAAGCGCGCCCGCTCCCCCTTTGTGACTCATCAAAACGCTAGGGTAGCCAATGTGCCAGTTCGTGCGACGCATTGAGGCGGGAGAACGAACAGATGGCAAAGGCCTGGGACTACATCATCGTCGGCGCCGGTTCGGCCGGATGCGTCATGGCGGAACGGCTGAGCGCCGACGGCCGGTCGCAAGTGCTGCTGCTGGAAGCGGGCGGTAGCAATGACAGTTTCTGGGTCACATTGCCCAAGGGCGTGGCCAAGCTGGTCAAGAAGCCCGAGCACATGTGGGCCTATCCCGTCACCCAGCCGCGCGAGGAAGGCGCGAACGAGGACAGCGGCGGCGAGGTGTGGATCCGGGGCAAGGGCCTTGGCGGCTCTTCCTCGATCAACGGCATGATCTGGAGCCGGGGCGAACCGGCGGATTACGACGCCTGGGAAAGCGAGGCCGGTGCCGTGGGCTGGAACGGCACAAGCATGACCAAGGCTTTCCTGGAACTGGAAGACCATGCCGCAGGCGCCTCCGCAATGCGCGGCAGCGGGGGTTTGGTCCATGTCGACCCGGCTTGCTACACATATCCGCTGGCAGAGCGCATGATCGAATCCGGCGAGGCGCTGGGACTCACGCGGGTGGACGACCTCAACGCGGAAACCGGGCCGCGCGTCGGCTATTACAGCCATAACATCCGAAACGGACGCCGCGAATCCTCTGCCCGCACGTATCTGGCAGCGGCGCGCGGACGGCCGAACCTGACCGTGGTGACAGGCGCGCTGGCCGAGCGGATCGTGTTCGACGGCACCCGCGCCGTAGGGCTGGATGCGCTCGTAAACCGCCGCCCCCAGCGTTTCGATTGCGCCGGGGAGATCGTGGTGAGCGCGGGGGCCATGGAAAGCCCGCTGCTGCTGCAGCGATCGGGCATCGGCGACACCGAGCGGCTGCGGGCGGCGGGCATCGCCCCGCTCGTCCATTCCCCCGACGTGGGCGAGCGGATGATCGAGCATTTGTCGATCTCGATCCCGTTCCGGCTCGAGCACGGACGCGGCACCAACCGCAGCTTCTTCGGCCTGGGCGCGGGGCTGGCCATGCTGCGCTATCTGCTGCGCCATGACGGCGTGCTGGCGACCGGCCCCTTCGAAGTCGGCGCCTTCTGCAATGTCGCTCATCCCGACGGCCGCACCGACGCGCAGTTCTACCTTGGCGGCTACACTTTCAAGGTCGGCGACGACAAGGATCCGGTCCCGCTCGACAAGATCGACCCGCTCCCCGGCGTCACCATCTACGGCCAGCTGCTGCGCCTCACCAGCGAGAGCGCGGTGCGGGCTTCGGGGCCGAACTCGGCTGATCCGGCCGATATCCGCCACAACTTTCTGACGACCGAGCACGATCGCCGCTCCGCCGTCGCGCTGGTACGCAAGATGCGCGCCTTCATCGCCGAAGCGCCGCTGGGGCAGATGGTCGGACCCGAACTGGTGCCCGGCGCGGAAGTGGAGAGCGACGGAGAGATCCTGGCTGCCTTCCGCCGCCTGTCCAGCTGCGGGCTCCATGCGATCCGCTCCTGCCGCATGGGCGACGACCCTGACGCCGTGGTCGATGCCCGCCTGCGGGTGAAAGGCGTGCGCGGCGTGCGGGTGGCGGACTGCTCGGTGATGCCCGGCCATGTCACGGGCAACACCAATGCTCCCGCCATGGCGCTGGGCCTGCGCGGCGCGAAGCTGATGCTGGAAGACAGGCTGCGGTAAAGCCCGTCGCCATGCGGGACGACGCGCCTTGCAACCTCAATTGTGCAGCGAAATATACCCGAGCTGCGCTGCCTTGAAGACCGTCTGGCTGCGGTTCACCGCGTTCAGCTTGGTCGCCGCATTATGGATGTGGAACCGTACCGTCGCGCGGCTGCGCGACATGATCATGCTGATCTCCAGATCGGTCTTGCCGATCGCCGCCCAGCGCAGACATTCCACCTCGCGCTTGGAAAGGCGCGAACCGGGCGGCAGTGCCTGGGTCGAACCCATCACCTGGACGTAAGTGGCGATGAACGTGCGCGCATAAAGGCCGAGCGCGTCGGACAGCCGCAGGAAGTCTTCGGAAAGATCGGTCCGGTCGCGGTCCAGCGGGTTGAAGCTCACTGCGCCGATCTGCCCGAACGGCAAGTGCACCGGCACCGCGATGCAGGCCCGCGTCATGGCGCGCTGCTCGAAATTGGCGATGTCGATGGACTGGAGGTAGGCGTTGGGCTCGCGCGTGCGGAAACCTTCGGCATTGGCCCAGAACGGCTGGCTTTCGAAGCGGCAGGCGGTGGTGAGCGGGGAATCGAGCGCGATGCGCGAATTGCGCCACCAGACCCTTTCATCGTCCGCCCAGCCGAACACCTCGATGGCCAGAACCTTGCCCTCGGCATCGACCGGCGTGCGCTTGTCGGCAATGTCGTGCGCGGGGGCGGCCCTGAAACCCAGGTCCATGGCGATGCGATGGAAGGCCTCCGCCGCCGGGCGGATCTCCGCCGGCGACGAGACGCGCACGGCGTCTATGTTTTCCTGTGACAACAGCGACATGTTTTTCCTCTCTTGCCGTGGAGCTTAACGCGCCCCGGCAGGGTGCACAATTGCTCGAAAGCCCAAATCCGGCCCGTTCGGGCCTAGTCTTTTGCACACTAGTCTTTTGCCTAGCGGAGATGCTCCCACGGCTGGTGCTACATCCGTGTGACAGACGGGAGAGCCACGTGAATTTCGATCTCAGCGAAGACGAGGAAATGCTCAAGGCGCTCACCGAGCGCTTCGTCACCAATACGTACGACCATACTAGCCGTCGCACCTTCCTGGCCGAGCCGGGCGGCTTTTCCGGCAAGAACTGGGCATTGCTGGGCGAACTGGGCCTGATCGCCGCGCCTTTCCCCGAGGAACTGGGCGGGCTCAGCCTGGACGCCACCGGCATAGCCACGATTTTCGAGGCGCTGGGACGCGGCATGGTGGTGGAGCCGCTGGCCGAGGCTTCGGTGCTGGCGGGACGCCTCTTCGCCCTGACCGCGCGCGAGGACCTGCGGGACGAATGGCTCGGCGACTTGCTCACCGGCAGCAGGCGCCTCGCCCTCGCCCATGCCGAAACCGGCATGCGGGGCGGAAACGGCGCGATCGCGACCACGGCCACCCCGGAACAGGGCGGATACCGGCTGGACGGTGCCAAGCCCTATTCCATCGCCGGCGGCGGCGCGGACGGCTACATCGTCTCGGCACGCCCTTCCGGCCAGGCCGGCGAAGAGGCCGAAGCCATGTTCCTCGTCCCCGTCGACACGCCCGGCCTCCGCCGCCGCGATTGGCCATTGGCGGACGGCTCCATCGCCTCCTCGCTGGCACTTGAGAGCGTGCACATACCGGAAAGCCACCGCCTCCAGGGCGGCACCGCGCAGATCGAAGAGGTCCAGCAACTCGCGGATCTCGCTCGCTGCGCCGAGGCTCTCGGCATCATGGAGCGCATTTTCCACGATACCCTCGACTATGTCCGGACCCGCGACCAGTTCGGGGCCGCACTGGGTTCTTTCCAGGCGATCCAGCACCGCATGGTGGCCCAATATGCTGCCATCGAGCAAAGCCGCGCCCTGCTGAACCTCGCGCTCGTGACCTGGGAGGGCGATCGCTTCGCCGAGGCGGTAAGCGGCGCGCGCGCGTTCATCTGCGAGGCGGCGCTTACTCTGGCGCATGAGATGGTGCAGTTCCATGGCGGCATGGGCGTGACCGACGAACTGGCGATCGGGGCAGGACACAAGCGGCTGCTGGTGCTCTCCCGGTGGCCGGAAGGGCCGCAAGCGGCGCTCGATCGTTACGCCCGCCTGCTGAACTGAGCGGGGCGGCACGCGCCGCAGGCGCGCAGATCCTTGCTATGCCCTCTTCCTGCCACGATCGCGCAATCAGAACGTATAGGGAACATTTTCATTGCATCCGCGGGAGCGATGCGCCAGTTTGCACCTTCACCGCCGCGCTGCCGATGGCGCGGAAAGCAAGGTCCCGCGAAATGCCCGCGCTCGAAATCGCCGAAAAGCTCACGATCCTGGCGGATGCCGCCAAGTACGATGCCTCGTGCTCCTCCTCCGGCGTCAAGAAGCGGGATTCGCGCGATGGGAAGGGGATTGGCTCGACGCTGGGCGGCGGCGGCATATGCCACGCCTATGCGCCGGACGGGCGCTGCATCAGCCTGCTCAAGGTGCTGCTGACCAACAGCTGCATTTTCGATTGCCACTATTGCATCAACCGCAAGTCCTCCAACGTGCGGCGGGCGCGGTTCACGGCCAAGGAAGTGGTCGACCTCACGCTCGACTTCTATCGCCGCAATTACATCGAAGGGCTGTTCCTGTCCTCGGGCATCATCCGCACGCCTGACTATACGATGGAGCAGATCGTCGAAGTGGCGCGATCCCTGCGCGAAGATCACGATTTTCGCGGCTATATCCACTTGAAGACGATCCCGGACGCCGATCCGATGCTGGTCGAAGCGGCGGGGCGCCATGCCGACAGGGTATCCATCAATGTCGAATTGCCCACGGCCAGCGGGTTGCTGCGGCTGGCGCCCGAAAAATCGCAGGCCCGCATCGAAGGTGCCATGGGCACGATGCGCTCGGCCATCGAAGACGGCGCCGATGCCCGCAAGCGCTTCCGCTCCGCACCCGCTTTCGCGCCCGCCGGGCAATCGACCCAGATGATCGTCGGCGCCGATGCCGCCACCGACCGCGACATCGTGACGCGCGCGGCCTCGCTCTACGACAAGTTCGACCTGAAACGCGTCTATTATTCGGCCTTCAGCCCGATCCCGGATGCCAGCACCGTCCTGCCGCTGCGCCGCCCGCCGCTCATGCGCGAGCACCGGCTCTACCAGTCGGACTGGCTGATCCGGTTCTATCAATATTCCCCGCAGGAAGTGAGCGCGGCCGCCGATCCCGCCACCGGCATGCTGCCGCTCGACATCGACCCCAAGCTCGCCTGGGCGCTGCAATTTCGCGATCGGTTCCCGATCGACGTGAACCGCGCGCCGCGCGAGATGCTGCTGCGCATTCCCGGCCTGGGCATCAAGGCGGTTGAGGCCATCCTGGCCGCAAGGCGCTGGCGCACGCTGCGGCTGGACGACGTGGCGCGCATGACCGTTTCGGTAAAGAAGCTGCGCCCCTTCATCGTCACCGCCGACTGGCGCCCGACCGGCCTGCTGGACCGCGCCGACTTGCGCCCGCTGGTCACGCCCCAGGCGACCCAGCTGGAACTGTTCGCGGCCTGACCATGCGCGTCGCCCGCCTGGAAAGCGAAGACGATTTCGAGGGCTGGCGCCTTGCCGCCCGTGCCTTCGCCAGCGAGGGCGTGGCGCCGTCGGACATCGTCTGGCAGGTCGGAGACGGCGCCGTGGACCTTTTCGCCGGTGAGGCTGCAGGCGTAGCGGGCGGCCATGCCCGCATCGCGCCCTTGCGGGTTACGCGAAAGTTCCTCGATCTCGCGCGCGATGCCGCGCTGCATAGCGAGCCGGAACGGTTTTCGCTGCTCTACACTCTCCTGCTCCGCTTGCTGGCCCAACCCCAGGCGCTTCAGGACCGCGCCGACCCGCTGGTGCGCCGGATCGAGGGTCTGGCGCGCAACGTCCGCCGCGATAGCCACAAGATGCACGCCTTCGTGCGGTTCCGCGAACTGGCGGACCAGGATGGGCCACGCTTCATTGCCTGGTTCGAGCCCGAACATCATATCCTGCGTGCCAATGCCGGCTTCTTCGTCGATCGCTTCACCAATATGCGCTGGTCGATCCTGACCCCGCGCGGCTCGCTGCACTGGGACGGCATGGCCTTGGCCGAAGGTCCGCCCGCCACGCGCGCCGACGCCCCCGGAGACGACCCGGTGGAGAGCGTGTGGAAGGCCTATTACAGCGCCATCTTCAACCCCGCACGGGTCATGCCGCAGGCGATGCTGAAGGAGATGCCGCGCAAATACTGGAAGAACATGCCGGAAACGGCCCTGGTGCCGCAGCTCATCGCCGGTGCGCGCAAGCGCGAGCTGGAAATGATCGAACAGGCCCGCAGCGCGCCCGAACGCGGTAAAGGCTCCGGGCGCGGTCAGATACGCGGTCAGGCAGGGGGGCCGGAAGCGCTGGTGCTGCTGGCCGGGGAAGCGGAAGGCTGTCAGCGCTGCCCCCTGTGGAAACCGGCCACGCAGACGGTCTTCGGCGAAGGGCCGCACGATGCCGAGATCATGATCGTGGGCGAACAGCCCGGCGACCAGGAAGATCTGGCCGGCCGGCCGTTCGTCGGTCCTGCCGGCGCCGTGTTCGACCGCGCCATGGCGCAAGTCGGTATCGACCGGACCCGGGCCTACATCACCAATGCCGTCAAGCACTTCAAGTTCGAGCCGCGCGGCAAGCGGCGCATCCATGCCCGTCCGAACACCGGAGAGATCGAAGCCTGCCGCTGGTGGATCGACCAGGAACGCGCCATCGTCCGCCCGCGCCTCGTCATCGCCATGGGCGCCACGGCGGCGCGCTCGCTGACCGGCCGCGCGGTGACGGTCGGGCAGGAACGCGGACGCCCGGTGGCTTTGCCGGACGGAACGCCCTGCTGGATCACGGTACACCCCAGCTACCTGCTGCGCCTGCCACCGGACGCGGATGCGGAAGCGGAGTTTGCCCGCTATGTCGCCGATATCCGCAGCGCCGTCGAAAGCCTGGCCGAAGCCGCCTGAAGCGCCGAAATGCCTTTCACCCGCCGCCAACCGCACGGCTTTTCGGAGCAACGATTTGACGCAAATCACTCCGGAACGGTGCGAAATGGGTTAGCCGTTCTTCCGCAAGTGCGAATACCGAACACGGCGGCGCACCGCTGGAGGACTCATATGAATATCTACACCCTGAGGTTTTTCGAGGATGAGCACGGTCTGGCCAAGCGGCTGGAGTTCAAGGCCCCGGACATTGCCGGAGCCCTGATCATCGCCCACCGCGAAGCGGCCAAGCGCAGCGCCGAACTGTGGGACGGCGCCCTGAAGCTCTGCACGATCCGCCGTTCCCGCACCGAAATGACCGTCCTCGTCACGGCCTAGAAGGCTTCTGCCCAGCGGTTCGCCGCTTGAGGACCAGGGCCTGATTCGCCCTCGGCTCAGGCAACCCTGAACGCCGATGCCTGCGCTGCAAGGCGGTTCACTTCCTCGGTCAGTCCCCGCGCGGCAGCGGACGCCTGCTCCACCATGGCGGCATTCTGCTGCGTCGCAATGTTCATCGCGCCGATGGCCGCGGTAATCTCGCTGACCGACGTGGCGGAGGCGCGATTGCTGCGCGCCATGCCGCCCAGCAGGACATGGACTTGCGCCACGTCTCCGGCGATTCCTTCGAAAGCCCCGTCCACCCGCTCCACCGCGCCCAGGGCCGCGACGATTTCGGACTGCGTGACGGTCAGCTGCGCGCGGGCGCTGCGGGCTTCCTCTTCCGATCGCTTGGCCAATGCCGAGACGAGATCGGCCACGACCGCGAAGCCACGTCCTGCCTCACCGGCGCGCCCGGCCTCGACGGCCGCATTCATGGCTAGCACGCGGGTCTGGAACGCGATCTTGTCCAGCCCCTCGATCACACCGTCGATATTGGTGGCGCTGTCGGACACGCGGCGCATGGCGCCCACTGCCTCGGCCGCCACCGCGCGCCCACCGCTGACCGTGGCAATCGCCTCGTCGGCGCGGGTCACCGTTTCGGTTGCGGCCGTGGCACCCGATCGCAGGCCATTGTCGATCTCCAGCAGCGCCGCCGAACTCTGTTCGAGGCTGGCCGCGCTCGCTTCGGTGCGGCGGGCCAGGTCTTCGGAGGCCTGGGCGATCTCGAAAGAGCTGCCGCGGATGGCCGAAGTGCTGTCCCCGGTGGCGCCGATCATGCCGCGCAGCCCCGAGAGCGCCGAATTGTAATTCGTCCGCAGCGCCTCGTAAGTTTCCGGGAAGACCTGATCGATCTGCGCCGTGAGGTCGCCGGAAGACAAGTGCGCCAGGCTTTCGGCCAGACGCTCCACCACCTGCCGTTGCTCGCGGTCCGCGGCTTCCTTGGCCACCGCCGCCTCGCGGAACACCAGCAGGGCGCGCGCGATCCCGCCGATTTCGTCGGGTCGCTCGGTATCGACGATCTCGGTCTCGTTGTCGCCCTTGGCAAGGCGCATCATCGTGGCACTCGCGGTTTCCAGCGGTGCGAACAGCTTCCGGGCGCCGCGCATGCAGAGCGCCGCCGCAATGGCCGTGACGACGACGGCCAGCAGCAGGATGTGCCAGCCGAGACTGTCGACATTGCGGTAGAAGTCCTCGGCCGAGACGCCGACGAAAAGGATACCGATCACTTTGCCGTTGGCATCCTTGATGGGATCGTAGGCCGCGAAATAGCGGGTTCCCAGGATCTCGGTCTCGCCGCGATAGGATTCGCCCTTGCCGAGTACGGCGTCCTTCACCGGCCCGGCCGCGAGCCGCGTGCCCAGGGCCCGTGTTCCGTCCGGGTTCTGCACATTGGTCGCCACCCGCTGGTCGCCCATGAAGATCGTGGCGGTGCCGCCAACGAGTTCCTTCATTCGGTCTACCGCCGCATTGTTCGCGTTGAGCGGCGTCTCGCCGGCATAGAGCGCGTCGCCGCGCAGAGAATAGTTGAGACCGCTCCATTCGATCACCGACCAGGCCACGCGCATGTTCGTGTCCAGTCGCTCCTCTCCCTGGGTCCGCGCGTCGTCGACGAGAAGGACGCGGGTGCCGATGAAGAACACGGCGGATAGCAGGATGAGCGCACCCACTGTCATGAGGGTGACTTTGGTCGAGAGATGCTGGCGTTTCAGAAAGGCACGGATGGCGGTCATGGCGGTTCTCTGTTGGGGGGAGACGAGAGAAAGGCACCGCGCAGCACGAGCCGGGAGATGATCTCCCGGACCGGACGCGGCTGCAATCGTTATAGGACGATGATGCGGCCCCGCGCGGAAACCGGGCGAATTTTCATGATTTGCAACAAAGCTGCTGAACGACGCCGCGGGAACCATGCCGCAAAAAATGCGCTGATCTCGTCGGAGATGTCGTGATGGCCGCCAAGCTCAAGGTATTCCGCACCCCTATCGGTTTCCACGATGCCTATGTGGCCGCGCCGAGCCAGAAGGCGGCTCTGGCGGCGTGGGGCGCGGAAGCCGACCTCTTTGCGCGGGGGCAGGCGGAGAAAGTGACGGACCCCGAACTGGCCAGGGCGGCCCTGGCAGATCCGGGAAAAGTCGTCCGCGTGCCGCGCGGCAGCACGGATCAGCATCTTGCCGAAGCCGCCAGGACGCAGCCTCGCAAGTCGCCGCGAAAGGCCGTGGAGGCCCTCGGTTCTTCCGGCAAACCTGCTCCGAAAAAGCGCAAGGCTCCGCCGCCGAAGCCCAGTCGCGCCCAGCTTGATGCCGCCGAGGACGAAAGAGATCGGCAGGAGCGGGCGTTCGAGGCGGCGCTGCAGGATCTGGAAACGGAACGCGCCCGGATCGCGGCGGAGATCACGGAATTGCGACGTTCCCACGCCCAGCGACAGGACGCGCTGGATGCGCGTGCCGCGAAGGCCCGCCAGACCTACGATACCGCCATGGAGAAATGGCGAGACGCATGACCATGGCCCGATTAACGGCTGTGTATCCGCTAATGCTCTAAATCCATGGCAAAAAATTTGCTCAAAGAGTTCCTGGAGCGGCGAACACTGTTCGATCCGGCGGTAAATTCGCGTTTGGTTAATTTACAATTAGCATTGCTAAAAACCGCAGCCTTGCCGGATTCTTCGACAGTTATCGATAAACCGAATTAAGTACCCCTCCCCAAGAAATAACCGATGCGGCGGTTTTTCATTCCAAAATGGTCGGAACTTCACCGATTGTGGGTTGATTACGATTTCACGCACTGCGCCGCCGCATCCAGCCATTTCATTCGATTGCTGGAGCAGGACACCCGGCCAGCGGCTCTGGTCAGGTTGAAGCGGGATCGCGGCCGGGCTTTTGCCAACGCATTGCTTCCCACCGGGAGCGAGAGAGGAAAGAGAGGTGCCATCGTGTTGAGGACTGTCATTGCCGCAAGCGGTCTTTCGCTGGGCATGCTGGCCGCCGTGCCGGCGCACGCCGACATCAACGGGACGATCAACGCCACGATCACGCTGACCGCAGGGTGCATCATCAACGGCCAGAACTACGACGACGGTTCGGCCAATGTGAATTTCGGAACACTCGCCTTCGGATCGCAGAATACCCTGTTCACGCAAGTCGACGCCCAGGTGCTGAGCGGCGCTGCCGGCTTCACCGTTCAGTGCAGCAACGGCGTGACCCCCACGCTCTCCTTCAATGCCGGACAGAACGACGGATCGGGCGCCGGGGTGGGCGTTCACGCCATGGTCAACCAGGCCGCGCCCGGCCAGTTCGTTACCTACAACCTCTATAGCGACGCGGCGCGCAATGCCGTGATACCCGTGGGCGGAGACATCGTCCTGCCCAGCGACGGCTCCGTGCAGACAGTGAATGTCTACGGCCGCGCCTTCGGGGAGCCGGGCCTGACGCCGGGCTCTTATGCGGACATCGTCACGGTCGTCCTGGAACTCTAGGGAAGCGTCCCGAAATCGTCATGCCCTCCGACCGCCCTGCCGCGGCGGGAAGGCGTTCTGCGCCTGCCTTTCCCGCCTCCAGCGTCGCTCTTGCTGCCGGCGTCCTTGCGGCCGGGGCCACGTTTGGCGCCGCTGGCGCATGGGCGGCCACGACGGCGACATTCGACGTCACCGCCACGGTCACGCCGGGTTGCCTGGTCGACGGGCTTGGCTCCAGCGGCAATGCGGGACGGGTCGGCACGCTGGACTTCGGCACGGTCTCCACCTTTTCCACCCAGCAAAGGAGGGCCACCACCACCACCGGCCAGGCCATCCGGCTGCGCTGCACGCCGGGCGTGAACCTCATCATGACCATCGACGGCGGCACCCATGCCGCCTCGGGCCAGCGCAACCTTCAGCGCACCGGCACGACCACCGCGCGCATTCCCTATGCGCTCTGCCGCGATGCGGCCTGCACCCTGCCGATCGTGGCCGGCACGGCCTACGGCAACAGCATCGGCTCCACCAACAGCGAGGACGTGCGCCTTCCGATCTTTGCCGCGCTGACACCCTCCGGAACCATGCCGCCCGGAACCTATACCGACACCCTGACCGTCACGTTGACATGGTGACCAGCGCCCCCTTTTCGCCCCCTACCTCCGAGGAGCCACCGATGAAGGCCGCCGTTCTGTCGCTTAAACTCGCCCTCGGTGCCGCGATTGCCTCCAGCGTCCTGGCGCCGGCTGCCGGACCGGCGCTGGCCCAGTCGGCCGGCTCGCTGCTGCTCTGGCCGGTCAGCCCGGTGATCGAGGGCGACCAGCCTGCGGCCGCACTCTGGCTCGAAAATCCGGGGAAGGCGCCCATTACGCTGCAAGTCCGCGTCTATGCCTGGGCCCAGCAGAACGGCGAGAACGTCTATGCCGCCCAGAACGATATCCTGGGCACTCCGCCGATCCTCACCATAGCGCCGGGCGAGCGGCAACTGGTGCGCCTTACCCGCCTCGTCCCGCCGCCGAGCGTGCCCGAAAAGCCTTACCGCGTCGTGGTGGACCAGATCCCCACGTCCGATGCGCAGACCACGCCGGGCGCGGCGGTCACATTCCGCATGCGCTATTCGTTGCCGCTGTTTTCCTATGCCAGGCCCGAGGATGCCCGCAAGAAGGCGCCGGCTCCGCCGCCACGACTGGCCTGGCGCCCGGTATCCGAGGCGGGCGGCCGGTTCCTGGAGATCCGCAACAGCGGCGGCGGCCATGCCCGCCTGAGCGGCGTGGCCTTTTCGGGCAACGGCAAGCGCTCGAGCCTCAACGAGGGACTGTTCGGCTACGTCCTGCCCGGCGCGACGATGCGCTGGCCGCTGCCCGAAGGCGTCGACGCAGCCGGAGACCTGGAGGCGACCCTCAACGGCAAGGCGATGGCCCGGATCGAACGGCTGCCGGAATGACCGGCACATGACGACAGGGCCGGAATGAGCCGGAATGCCGGGAGCCTTACCGGATCGATCGCGCCCGGCCTGGATGTCGCGGACCGGCGGCATTCCCGCGATCACGGCGCTGGCGGGGCTCGCCCTGGCGCCGGAGTGCCTGGCTGCCCCCGCCCCGGCGATCGCCAGCGCGGCGCCCGGTCTTGACGTCTTCACCGAGCTTCCCCCGCCGCCCGAGCGGGTCGACTTCGACGCCGAGCAAAGGCTGGAACTGGAACTGCTGGTCAACGGCATGGACAGCGGCGTGGTGGCCTCGCTCATCAAGGCAGGGCCGCGTTTCCTGGTGCGGGCGGAAGACCTGCGCCGGGCCGGAATGGTGCTGCCCGTCACCGAGGAACGGATCTACCTCGACAGTCTCGACGGCGTTGTTGCGGATTATGACGCGGGGCGCCAGCAGCTTCATCTCACCGTCCTGCCGAAATACCTGCCGGCCCAGCGGATCGGCACGGAGCAAGGCGGCTTTCGCCCGGCCATGCGCGACATGGGCGCCCTGCTCAACTACGACGCTTATGCCACCGGCGGCGGCGGCATCGGTTTCCAGGCCTCGCTGTGGCACGAGGCGCGGATATTCGGACCCGCCGGCATCTTCTCCACCACGGGCGCCCTGCGCGTCGGCGGCGGGCCAGCCGCGCAAAGCCCCTACATGCGCTACGACACATATTGGCGCTGGTCGGACGAGCGCAGCATGACCACCGTGGAAGCGGGCGACGTCATCACCCGATCGCTGTCCTGGGCGCCCGCGGTTCGGCTCGGCGGCGCGCAAGTGTCCCGCGATTTCTCGGTCCGGCCCGACGTCATCACCTATCCGCTGCCCGAGTTCGCGGGCAATGCCGCCTTGCCCTCGACCGTGGACCTGGTGGTCAACGGCCAGCGGATCGCCGGCAGCCGCGTCAATCCCGGACCTTTCGCGCTCGACACCCTGCCGCCGATCTCCGGCAGCGGGCTGGCCAACCTGATCGTCACCGACGTCCATGGCCGCAGCGTGGTGACCTCCGTTCCGTTCTACGTCAGCAGTACCCTGCTGCGCGCCGGCTTCACCGACTATTCCATCGCCGCCGGAGCCTTTCGGCGCAATTACGGCCTGCGCAGCTTCGACTATGGCGCAGTGGCCGGCAGCGCCTATGCCCGCCACGGCCTGACGAGCGGACTGACGCTGGAAATGCGCGCCGAGACGACGCGGGACATGCATGTGCTCGGTGCCGGGGGCGTGGCGCGGATCGGCAATCTCGGCATCGTCAGCGCCTCCTACAGCCGCAGCTTCGGCACACGCGCGGGCGGGGAACTGGCAGTCGGCTACGAATATCAGGCGCGGACGTTCTCGCTCGGGCTGCGCCATACCCGGCATGACCGCGGCTACACCGATCTGGGCCGCCTGGAACGCGAGGACGAAGGCTGGGAACGCCAGACGGCGGCCACGGCCAGCCTCGCCCTGGGCAGCACCGGCACCCTGGGCGTGGGCGTCTTCGACTTGCGGCAGGAGAATGCCCGCAATGCCCGCTTCGCCAACCTCTCCTGGACGCTTCCGCTCTGGGGCCAGAGCCGCATCTACGCCGCGCTCTCGCGAGAATTCTCGGGCGGAAACGGCGAGCGGCGGAGCTGGTCGGGCGCATTGACCCTGACAGTGCCGCTCGGCACCGGCTCCGTCAGCGGCGGCCTGACGCGGGACGATCGCGGCAGGACCGGGCTGCGGGCGGACTACACGCGGCCGGTGCCCACGGACGGTGGGTTCGGCTGGAACGCCAGCGCCTACCGCGACTCCGGCGACAGCCCTTATCTGCGCGGCGACGTGGCCTGGCGCACGCAGCCCATCCAGCTTCGCGCGGGCGCTTATGGACAGCCGCACGGCGGCGCGGGGGACATGACCGGGTGGTTCGGCGCCAGTGGCGCGCTCGTCTTCATGGACGGCGGCCTGTTCGCCGCGAACCGCGTGACCGACGCTTTCGCCCTCGTTTCCACCAATGGCGAGGCCGGCATCCCCGTCCGCTACGAAAACCAGGTCATCGGCGAGACCGACCGCAACGGGCAACTCCTCGTTCCCGCCGCAAGCGCCTGGTATCCGGCGCATTACGACATCGACACGCTCGCCCTGCCCCCCAGCGTGCAGGCCGACCGGGTGAGCCAGCGCGTGGCGGTGGCGGCGGGCAGCGGCTACGTGGTGCGCTTCCCGGTGGCGCGCGTCGCCGCCGCGCGCGCGGTGATCGTCGATGCAGCGGGGCAGCCGCTTCCCGCAGGAACGCCGGTCACGCTGAACCGTGCGGCCAGAACCTACGTCGGGTGGGACGGCATGCTCTATCTCGAGAACGTCGCCCCGGAAAACGCGCTGGAAGTTGCCCTTCCCGAAGACGCGAGCTGCCGCGTCCAGTTCAGCGCCGGTCCGCCCCGCGATGACATCCTCGACCTGGGAACCCTGACATGTCGGCCCTGATAGCACGCCTGCTCCCTGCCCCTCTTGGCCGCCGACCTGCGAGCCGGTTCCTTTCCGCGCTCGCGCTGTTCCTCGCGCTCGCTCTCTCACCGCAGCGGGCCGCCGCCTGCACCGTATCCGCCGCCAGCACCAACCTCGGCAGCGTCAGTTCCTACAGCGTGGCCAGCACTGCCCAGCAGGGGAGCGGTTCGTCCGGACTGCAATGCGATGTCGCGCTAGCCCTGCTGGCGACCCACTACGTCGCCCTGCGCGTCGACGCCTCGACATTCCTGTTGACCGGGCCGAGCGGCCAGACGATCCCCTTCGTCGCCTCATTGGCGCAGAACGGCACGCCGCTGACCATCGGCACCTTGCAGAACCTGTCTTCGACAACGCTGCTCAGCCTCTTCAGCGGGACCAACAATTCGATCCCGATCTACTTCCGCACCACCGCGACATCCGCGCTCAGGGCCGGAACCTACACGGGGTTCCTCGATGTGCGCTGGTTCTATTCGGTCTGCACTCTGGGGGTGGCGGTCTGCTTGGCCTACGATTCCAGCCCCGGTTTCGTGCGGCCGCTTCTCGGTACGCCCACGAATTGGGGGACAGGCACGGCCGTGCGGATTTCCATCACCCTGGTCGTGCAGAACGACTGCATCATCACCGCGCCCACTGCCGCTTTCGGCTCGGCGCCGCTGGTGGGCAGCTTCAATCCCATCACGCGGACGATCCTGATCCGCTGCAGTGCCGGCACGGCCTACACGGTCGGCCTGGACGATGGCAGCAACGCGGCCAGCGGCCTACGCCGCATGCGTGCGGGCACCACCGCCAACTACCTCCAGTACGAAATCTACAAAACCGCCAGTTCCACCGACCGCTGGGGCGCGACCGGCTCCGCTCGCCGCAGCAGCGCCTCGGCAGACAGCAATGCCGGGACTTACGATTCGCTGACCTCGCAAGGCTATACCTACCGCGCGGCCCTCCTGCCGGGCCAGGTCACGCCGCCTGCCGGAGCCTATAGCGACACGATCCGCATCGATGTGGCCTTCTGATCGTCCGGGTCGGCGACTTGGCTTTTCCGTCGCGATACGATATAGTTGCATCAGGCATTCTTGGGAGAGGAGCCTTTCATGACGATCCTGACCATTCTTGGGCAAGCGATCCTGGAAATCACCGTCAGCGCCCTGCTCGTGACGGCGGCAACGGTCCTTTGCGTCAAGGCCGCGCTGCGCATGCATCACCCGATGGCGGCCGGACTGGGCCTGTCGGCGCTACTGGTCGCCGTGCTGGTACTGGGCGTGGGCAGAGGGAGCCTCTGGGCCACCACACTGACCTTCGGATGTGTCGCCGTGGCGGGTCTGCTGTTCTGGGCCACGAGCGGAACTGCCCGCGCCGAAAGCGCGAAGACGCGGCCCGTCGGTCAGGCGAAATGGCACTATCCCGCGCTGGTCGCCCGCATCAGCGAGGAACGGGATCCCACGCCTGCAGAGCTGCGTGCGCTGCTGCAAAGGGTCCGGTCGGAAGCCGAGCCTTCAGCGCGCGGGCGGCGGAGCGGATACCGCCGGATCAAGCGTATCGCCCGGCTGGCGACGCGCAAGCCCGGCTGAGCGCCGCGACCGCACATATTGCAGCAAGGGCTTCTCTATGCCGTAATGGCATGCAAGACCGCACGCCGTGGCTCCAGCCAGCAGGAACAGGTAGCAGGCCGCGAGATTCTCGGCGGGATCCAGTCCGGCGCGAAGCCATAGCTGCCAGGCCACCCCGATCCCCAGAAGGTGGAAGAGGTAAAGGCTGTAGGAGGCGTCGCCCAGCGCCGTGAGCACCCCCGGAACGCGTACAGGCTTGGCTGCCTGCCCTTCCCAGCCCGCCAGACCCGCAATCAGCAGGGCCGAGGGAACGCCGTAGGCTAGGCGGGCCAAACTGCCATAGCCGTCCATCCGCCCGGTTGCTTCCAGCATCCCGACCACCACCAGGAGCAGGGCCGAAAACGCCGCGAGGCGGCGGCCATGGTTGAGGCGGCCGGAGGCGACAGCAGCAGCGGCCATCATGCCGAACAGGAACTGCAGATTGAACACGCTGGTCAGGCGCGGAACGTCCAGTCCGCTCGGAACGAGCCCGCAGAACTGACTTATCCCCCAGCCCAGCCAGAGCGCCAGAAAGCACAGGCCGAGCCGCCGATTGAGGATCAGCAACGCGAAGGCGCCGTAGAACAGCATCTCGTGCTGAAGCGTCCAGGCGACGCCCAGCAAGGGGTCTTGAACCGTCGGCAGGAGACTGGCCGAAAGCGCCACGCCTGCCGCGGTCACTTCGTCCGCATGACGGGGAAGCATGAGCGCGATGGTCGCCGCCAGCGCCACCCAATAGATCGGCATGAGCCGGGCAAAGCGCTGCCAGACATAGCGCCGCAGGGCCTGCGGACGCCCGATGTCCGCCCGGTGGACTTGGAGGATGATGAATCCCGAGAGCACGAAGAACAGGTCCACCCCGGCATGGCCCGGCTGGGTCAGGCGCGTGATCGCGGACGCGTCCACGGCCTTACCGAGATGGCGCGCGGCATGGTAGGCCACGACCGCAAGGGCCGCCAACCCGCGCAGCGCTTGGATGCTCCAGAGCTTGCGGGGCGCCTGGCAGGCAGGAGAACCCGTCATGCGGTCACCGCGGGTTACGCGGCGAGATGACGGCGATCCAGCCATCGCCAAGCCGCCGGAAGTCCATGCCTTCCACCGCGAAGCCGGACTGGCGCAAATGCGCCGCCACCGCGCCCGCATCGAACTGACGCTTGCTGTCATGCTCGCCCCAGAACACGGTCGGGCATTCCTGCCCCATCGTTCGCGATCCAGCGGGCGCCAGCGCGAAACCGAAGGACTGCGCTATATAGCGATAGGCGAACGGCACGACTTGCGCATTGTCGAGCGGCTTCATCGCCATGACTTCGGCATTCCAGAACGGGTCGGTATGCACGACGGTGCCGGGGCAGAGCGCGACCTCGCGCGCAATCGCCCGCCCGGTATTCAGCCAGCTGATCCGCTCCACCGCCAGCGGCACGTTCTGGAACAGGGCCCAGACCGTCGCCGCCAGTCCCGAGACGAGCGCCAGCGAACGCCAGTGCGGCGCAAGCCCTTCCAGCAACCTCCCGCCCGCCAGCCCCATGCCCACGCAAAGGGCGGCAACCAGCGCCATGAGATATTTCTCGACCAGGATCGGCCGCAGGAGGTGGAGGACCACCAGCCCGCCAGCGGCCAGAACCACGCCTGCCCCGAGAAGCGCCAGGGCACCCGCCTCGCCGCGCGGTCTCTTCAGGACCAGCACGTCCCGGGCGAGCAATCCGGCCCCGGCAAGCGCGCCGACCAGCACCAACGGGTTCGCTTCCAATGTCCGCAGCAACGCCCATTCGACCGACCAGCGGGCGGAATCGAACCCCGGCTCGATCCAGAACACCGCCGTATTGGCAAGCCAGACCGGCAGCTGGAGCGCTGTCACGGCCGCAAAGACCAGCCCTCCCGCCACGACCGGCGCGCCGACCGCGCGCACTTCAGCCCCCTTGCGCCGCAGCGCGGCCGCGAAAAGGAACGGCACGGCGATCGCGGCGCAGGCCAGCGAGGTGATGATATGGGTGTTGAACGCCAGCAGCGCGGCGGCCCAGAATGCCGTCTGGCGACCCTTCCCCCCCGCCGCGCCGGTCAACCGGATCGCGCAGAGGCCCAGGGCGAACACGGTCCCGGCGCAGAGCGAGAGGAAGTAGGAGCGCAGCTCGCTGCCCGCGATCAATGCCCAGGGATTGGCGGCAAGCGCCAGCGTGGTCACCGTGGCGGCCGGTGCGAGCCGAGGAACATCGCGCACGATGACGGCTGCCCCTGCCAGAGCCAGCGCGCCGAGCGCGACGTTGAGCAGGCGGTGCTGCGCAATCGACCCCAGCCACGATGTCGCCCGGGCCAGGATGTAGTAAAGCGGCGGATGATTGTCGGCCATCCAGCTCTCGCGCAGCGCGGTGATCCAGGACAGGCCGGGGCGGGTCACGAACTGGGTGTAGAACTCGTCGTACCACGGCCCGCGTTCAAGGCAGGTCCAGACGAGCGCAAGGCCCAGCAGCAGCACCGCGGCGAACACCACTATCCGGTCAGACCAACGCGCCAAGAAACAAGCTCCGCAAAGTCGCGTCCCGACAAGGTCGCTGCAACGGCGTGTAGCGTGGCTTGGCGAATGAAGCGTTAACTCTGCCCGCCGCGCCCACGGAACGGTCCTGGCATGGCAGCGGCATCGCAAGCGATTGAAACCAGGGCGCTGGGCGGGCTAGGACCGGTTCATGTGGAGAACCTCCTATGCCGCCGTCGCGGCCCTCTTTTCCGTCCTTCCGGGCGCGGCGCTGGCCAACGATTCCTCTGCGCAGCTTGCTGCCGGCGGGCTGGTCCTGACCAAAAGCGATGCCATCGAGATGCGTACCGAGGACCTGGAAATCTCGCGGTCGGCCGTCAAGGTGCGCTACACGTTCGTCAATACCAGCGGCAAGGACGTGGTCAGCCGCGTGGCTTTCCCCCTGCCGGCCGTGGGCGGCCGCGCCTTCTTCGAGGTGGACATCGCGATCCCGGTGGACTCGCCCGACAACTTCCTGGGTTTCCGGACAAAGGTGGACGGCAAGCCGGTGACCATGGAGATCGAACAGAAGGCCATGGCCGGCAAGGTCGACCGCGCCGCCTGGCTGCGCGCCCATGCGGTGCCGCTGGCGCCTCATCTTGGCCCCGCGCAGGGGGCAGTGGACCGCCTTGCCCCCTCCGCGCGCGCGGAAGCCGAGCGGCTTGGCCTTGTCGATGCCGACGGCTATCCCGGCTGGACGCTGGAAACGACCTACCACTGGATGCAGCGCTTTCCCGCCGGCGTGCCCGTCGTCGTCGAGCATCGCTACCAGCCCTCGGTGGGCGGTACGGTCGGCACCTTGCTCGGCAGCGATCCCGAGCCGCAGGCCGTGCGGAACTATTGCATAGAGCCAGCGCTGCTCGCCACCTTGCGCCGGGCGGAAGCGGCGAAAATCATCTACTCGGAGGCCTGGCTGGACTACATCCTGGTGACGGCCGGGAACTGGAAGAAACCGATCGGCCGCTTTCGCCTGGTGGTCGACAAGGAGCGCCCCGAGGATCTCGTCAGCTTCTGCGGAGCAGGCGTGCGCAAGATCGGTGCGACCCGTTTCGAGATGACGAAGACGGACTGGCGACCGGAACGCGACCTCTCGATCCTGTTCCTGCAACGCCGCACCGGCGATCAGGCTTCGGAGTAAGACGCTAAAAAGGCGAAAAACGTCGCCTCTTGCGCCCCTTGCGGGAACCGGCAACATTTCCGGGAGTTCTGCATTTCGCCGTGTCCCGACTGCGGATAGGCTAAAGCCTTGGCGGGGCCGGGCGCACTCGGGGTCGCGCGCCTATGGGTGGGGCACGGGCGGGTGGGCGCACAGGAGGTGGGGTCGATGAAACACGGCGAGTACGAGGCCGAAGGGTTCCTGTCCCACGGCGGAGATCTCGCACGCCGTATCGCCGCGCATGACTGGAGCGCGACGGCGCTTGGCCCGATCGCCGGCTGGCAAGCCAGCCTGAAGCAGACCGTGGGCTTCATGCTGCCTTCCCCCGTGCCGCTGGTGCTGCTCTGGGGCGAGAGCGGCGTCATGATCTACAACGATGCCTATTCCCACTTCGCCGGCGCGCGGGACAGCCGCCTGCTCGGTTCGAACGTGCGTGACGGCTGGGAGGAAGTGGCGGACTTCAACGACAACGTCATGAAAGTGGGCCTCTCCGGCGGCACGCTCAGCTATCGCGACCATGTGCTGACCCTGCACCGCCACGGGCGCCCGGAGGAGGTCTGGCTCAACCTCGACTATTCCCCCGTCCCCGGCGACGACGGCGTCCCGGCGGGCGTGATCGCGGTCGTGGTGGAAACGACCGAGGCTCATGCCGCACGCCAGGCCTTGCAGCAGAGCGAGACCCGCTTGCGCTTCCTCGACGATCTGGGCCGGGCCGTGCGCGACAGCCGCGATGCCGACCAGATCCTGGCGACCACGACACGCATGACCGCCCAGCATCTGGGGCTGTCAAACTGCGCCTATGCCGACATGGACCGCGACGGCGACGGCTTCACCATTCGCGGCGACTGGCACGCAGCCGGTTCGCCATCCATCGTCGGCCACTACAGCCTTGCCGATTTCGGCGTGCGCGCGGTGCAGGACCTCAATGCCGGGCGGCCGCTCATCATCGCCGACAACCGCCGCGAACTCGCGCCCGAGGAAGCCGAGACGTTCGAGAATATCGGCATTGCCGCCACGGTCTGCATGCCGCTGGTGAAACAGGGCCACCTGATCGCGCTGATGGCGATCCACGACCGCAAGCCGCACGACTGGAGCGACTACGAACTCGGCGTCATCCGCGAAGTGACCGAAAGGTCGTGGGCGCACGTCCAGCGCGTGGGCGCGGAGGGGCAGCTGCGCGAACGGGAAGTGTTCAACCGCCAGATCCTGGACAGCGCGATAGACTACGGCATCGTCGCCACCGATCCCGATGGCCGCATCACTCTGTGGAACGCGGGCGCTGCCGCCATGCTCGGCTGGAGCGAGCAGGAAATGCTGGGCCAACCGATGGCCACGTTCTTCACCCCCGAGGACCGCGCACTCGGCCGTCCCGCGGCGAAGCGCAAGGAAGCGCTGGAGACCGGCCGCGCCCATGATGCGCGCTGGCACTTGCGTAAGTCGGGAGAGCGGTTCTGGGGTCTCAGCGAAATGACCCCGCTGCGCGGCCCCGCCGACGAGGCGATCGGCTTCGTCAAGCTCATGCGCGACCGGACACCCGAACACCGGGCCCGCCAGGCACTGGAGGAGAGCGAAGAACGGCTCCGCCGCGCGCAGCGCGCGGGCGGGGTGGGTCTCTTCGCCATCGACATCGCGGCCAACAAGATCGACGGCACCGAGGAATTCTGGCGCATCTTCGGTATCGATCCCGGCACCCAGCCGGGCGGATCGCCGCCGACCGAGCTGATCGAGGGCCTTGTCGTCCCGGAAGACCGGTACCTCGTATCCACCTGGATCCGGCGCCAGCAGGGAGCGACCCAGCTCGACGTGGAATACCGGGTCCACCGCGCCGACACCGACGAAGAGCGGGTGATCGCCCGCAAGGCCGAGTTCGAGTTCGACAGCGAGGGCCGCCCTGCCCGCATGATCGGCGTGGTGCAGGACGTCACCGACCGCCGCCGCATCCAGCGCGCGCTCGAAAAGAGCGAGGCGCAGTTCAGCACGCTGGCGCAGAACATGCCCAACCAGGTCTGGACCGCGCGGGCGGACGGCCAGATCGACTGGTTCAACGAGCGTGTCTACGCCTATACCGGACGTACCCGCGAAAGCCTGGGCAACGATGGCTGGAACGCGGTGCTTCACCCTGACGACCGGGAGGATGCCCGGACGAAATGGGCCCACTCGGTAAAGACCGGCGAAGTTTTCGAGACCGAGTTCCGGCTGCTCGACGCGCAGGAAGGCTATCGCTGGCACCTCTCCCGCGCGCTGCCGCTCGTCGATGCCCAGGGCGAGACCACGGCCTGGATCGGCACCAATACCGAGATCGAGGCCCAGAAACAGGCCGAGGCCGCCTTTGCGCAGGATCGCGACCGGCTCTGGTCGATCAGCCGCGACCTCATGCTGGTCTGCGACCATGCCGGCCTGATCACGGCGGTCAACCCTTCCGCCGAGAGGCTGCTGGGCTGGCATGAGGGCGAAATGCTGGGCCGCCGGATCGCCGCTTTCGTCCATCCCGACGACCGCGCCGTTACCGCCTCGGCCCTGACGCGGCTGGCGAGCAGTTCGGGCCTGTTCAATCCGGACCCTGAGGAAGGGGAAGCGGACCAGGGAGGACCGGGCGCGGGCGAAGCTGGCGCGCCGGACCGGGGCTCCGCCGGGATGCTCGCTTTCGAAAACCGTCATCGCACGCGCGGCGGCGACTACCGCCTGATTGCCTGGACCGCCGTGCCGGACGGTGGCCGCATTCACGCCGTGGGCCGCGATGTCACCGAACAGCGCGCCATGGAGGATGCGCTTCGCCAGAGCCAGAAGATGGAGGCGGTCGGCCAGTTGACCGGGGGCATTGCCCATGATTTCAACAACCTGCTCCAGGGCATCACCGGCAGCCTGGACATGATGCACAACCGCCTGGCGCAAGGGCGTACCGGCGATCTCGAACGCTGGCTGCAAGGCGCCAAGGCCTCCGCCGAGCGCGCCGCCTCGCTGACGCACCGCCTGCTGGCGTTCTCGCGCCGCCAGCCGTTGGACCCGCGCCCGGTCCGCGCGAACCCGCTGATCGCCTCGATGGAGGACATGCTGCGGCGGACGCTGGGAGAGCACATCAAGCTGGAGTTCGGGCTTTCCGAAGGGCTCTGGCAGACCCGCTGCGATCCCAACCAGCTCGAAAGCGCGATCCTCAACCTGGTCATCAATGCCCGCGATGCCATGCCGGACGGGGGCAAGCTGACCATCGAGACGTGCAACGCCCATTTCGACGACCAATCCGTCGTCCAGCAGCGCGACCTGCGGCCCGGGCAATATGTCTGCATCGCCATCAGCGATACCGGCGTGGGCATGACGCGCGAAGTAAGCGATCGGGCCTTCGAACCGTTCTTCACCACCAAGCCGATGGGACAGGGAACCGGGCTCGGCCTCTCGATGATCTACGGCTTTGCACGGCAGTCCGAAGGCTATGCCCGGATCTATTCCGAGGAAGGCATGGGCACCAGCGTCAAGCTCTTCTTGCCACGCCATCGCGGCGTCGAAGAAGCGGACGAGCATGCCGGACATGCGGGCCACCTGCCCGCAGCGGTCGAAGGCGAAGTCGTGCTGGTGGTCGAGGACGAGGCCGTGGTGCGCGGCCTCATCATAGAAGTGCTGGACGAACTCGGCTACAAGGCCATCGAGGCGGCGGACGGGCCCTCCGGCCTGGAAATACTGCAATCCGACCAGCGCATCGACCTGCTCATCACCGACATCGGCCTGCCCGGCCTGAATGGCCGCCAGGTTGCCGATGGCGGCCGCTCCGCGCGGCCCGGCCTGAAAGTGCTGTTCATGACCGGCTATGCCGAGAACGCCGCGCTTGCCGCCGGATTTCTGGAACCGGGCATGGCCATGATAACAAAGCCCTTCGCCATGGATGCACTGGCGAAGCGGATACGCGAAAGCATCGAGGATTGACGCAAATGATCGAGGGGAACCCCGAAGTGGAAGGGCTGCGCGTTCTGGTGGCCGAAGACGAAATTCTGGTGGCGATGCTGCTGGAGGAAATGCTCGACGACCTGGGCTGCCGCGTGGTCGGTCCTTACGCCACCCTCGCCTCGGCACTGGAAGCGGGGCGCGACGAAGAGTTCGACGTGGCCGTCATCGACATGAACCTGGCCGGCGAGCGCGCCGATCCCATCATCGCCGAGCTGGGTGCCCGCGCGGTGCCCTTCGCCATCGCCAGTGGCGGCGGCAATTGGGATCTGCCCCATCCGCCGGCCTTCATGCTGAACAAGCCCTATACTTTCGCGCAGCTGACGGAAGCCCTGAAAGCGCTGGAGCAGGCCCGGGGCTGAGCCGGGGTTTTCCTCCCGGAGCCTTCGACCTGCTTTCAGGACCTTGCCAGCCAATTCCCATAACCGTCCGCTCGTTCCGCCCGGTGCTGCGGCAGGACGACCAGCAAGAGGGCGCATCCCGATGTCGACAACCCCGCCACCCGTCGCCCCCGACCGCCGCCAGCGGCTGAAGGCCATTGTCGCGGGCTCCACCGGCAATCTGGTCGAGTGGTACGATTGGTACGCCTATTCGGCCTTCACGCTCTACTTCGCGCCGCACTTCTTCCCGGACGAGGACCGGACCGCCCAGCTTCTGAGCGCGGCGGCGATCTTCGCGGTCGGGTTTCTGATGCGCCCGGTCGGCGCCTGGTTGATGGGCGTCTATGCCGACCGCAAGGGCCGCAAGAGCGGGCTCACGCTGTCGGTGGCGCTGATGTGCGCGGGGTCGCTGCTGATCGCGGTGACGCCGTCCTACCAGTCCATCGGCATCGGCGCGCCGCTGCTGCTGGTGCTGGCGCGGCTGATGCAGGGCCTTTCCGTTGGGGGCGAATATGGCGCCAGCGCCACCTACCTCTCCGAGATGGCCGGACGCGACCGGCGCGGGTTCTTTTCCAGCTTCCAGTACGTCACGCTGATTGCCGGGCAGCTCGTTGCGATCTGCGTCCTGCTGGTGCTCCAGGCGCTGCTGACCGAGGCCCAGCTCGATGCCTGGGGCTGGCGCATTCCCTTCGTGATCGGCGGCGCCCTGGCGGTTCTGGTGTTCCGCCTGCGCCGGGGCATGGCCGAGACGCACAGCTTCGAGAAAGCCCGTGCCGAGGGGGCACCGCAGTCCGGCTTCCTCGAACTGATCCGCCATCACCCGCGAGAAACCCTGACGGTCATGTTGCTGACGGCGGGCGGCACGATCGCGTTCTACGCCTATTCGATCTACATGCAGAAGTTCCTGGTCAACACCAGCGGCCTCAGCCGCGAGACCGCTTCCGAGATCAACGGCGTGACGCTCTTCGTGTTCATGCTGCTCCAGCCGCTGGCCGGCGCCCTGTCCGACCGGGTGGGCCGCAAGCCGCTGATGATCGGCTTCGGAGTATTCGGCGTGCTCTGCACATACCCGATCTTCGCCACGCTTGCGGAAACCCGCAATCCCCTGGTCGCCGGGCTGCTGGTGATGGCCGGGCTGGTGATCGTCACCGGCTATACCTCGATCAATGCCGTGGTGAAGGCCGAGCTGTTCCCCGCCCATATCCGCGCGCTGGGCGTTGCCCTGCCCTATGCCCTGGCCAACACCATGTTCGGCGGCACGGCCGAATTCGTAGCCCTGTGGTTCAAGCAGGCAGGCATGGAGCAGGCCTTCTACATCTACGTCTCGGTCATGATCGCCATCTCGCTGGTGGTCTATGTGCGAATGCGCGAGACGCGGCATCACGGGCTCATCCTCGAAGACTAGAGCGTTCCGATCGCGCGCGGCCCAACTTGCGCTTCACCTCGGCCGCCCGGCGCGAGGACGCCGTTTGCTTGCCCGAAAGCGCAGCCACCCTCTGCCCCATTGCCGGGGCGGAGGGTCACCGGTTCTCCAACACTTTCGAGGTCAGCGCCACCAGATCGCCGATCGGCTCCTGGTCCTCGCGCGCATAGAGCGAGACGACCATCGGCGTAGCCTCGCCCAGGCCGTCGACCCGGCGAAGCCCCTGCCCCTGCGTCACCGAAATCGGCAGCAGCGAAATCCCCATGCCCGCAGAGACCGCCGCAAGCACGCTCTGCAGGCTGCTGCCGGAAAAGGCGACGTACCAGCGGCGGCCGATGGCCTCCAGTTCGCGGAACATCGTGTCGCGGTAGAGGCCGCCATTGGGAAACGTTACCAAGGGCAGAGGATCGCGCGCCTCCACCGCGTGGCCGGGACCGGCAAACCAGCCCAGCGGCTCCGGGAAGCTGGCGCGGCAATCCGCGGCGGGCTGGTCTTCCTTGACGACGACGATGTCGAATTCCCCCTGCCGGTACCGCACGGCCAGATCGCGGCTCAGCCCGGTGACCACGTCCAGCCTGATCCGGCTGTTGCGGGCCGCGAAACGCGCCAGACCCTGCGCCATGGCCAGCGTCGCCAGATCTTCCGGCATGCCGATGGAGATCGCCGCCGTGCCCGCCGGATCGCGCAGCAGGCTCTGTGCTTCCTCATCGAGCTGCAGGATGCGGCGGGCGTGGCCCAGCAGGCGTTCGCCCATCGGCGTCGGACGCACCGGCCGCGCGGCGCGATCGATCAGGGCATGGCCCGCCATGTCTTCCAATCGCCCGAGTTGCTGGCTTATCGTCGACTGCGTCATGCCCAGTCGCTCTGCCGCGCGCGTGAAATGGCCGGTATCGGCAATGGCGACGAAACTGCGCAGGAGACGGGGATCGAGCATAAGTTCATTCATAGAACGAATGATGCACATGCCAATATCTAATTTGTGAATGATAACGCGACGGCGTAGATTTGCGGAAAAGGAGCCTTCCGCCATGAAGTTCGTCGCCCCGCTGATCGTCGCCCTCCTCGCCTCCACGACCTCCGCCCTCGCCGCCGGCGCACCGGTCACCGACGGCGCTGACATGATGATCCGCCACGTCACGGTCATAGACGTCGAACACGCGCGCGCCATCGGCGAACAGGCGGTCGTGCTGCGCGGCAAGGATGTCGTGGCGGTCGGCAAGGACGGCGAGATCGCCCGGGCCTGGCATGCGCAGAAGGTGGTCGAGGGCAAGGGGCGCTTCCTGATCCCCGGCCTCTGGGACATGCACGTTCATTTCGGCGGCGGCCCGGACCTCGTCGAGGAGAACAAGGCGCTGCTGCCGCTCTACGTCGCTCACGGCATCACCACCATCCGCGACTGTTCGGGCGACCTTCCCGACCAGGTCCTGTCCTGGCGCGGCGAGATCGCCGGCGGCACCCTGTTCGGCCCCCGCCTGCTGACGTCCGGCGCCAAGATCGAGGGGATCAAGCCGGTCTGGAAAGGCACGATCGAAGTCGGCAGCAAGGCCGATGTCGATGCTGCGCTGGCCCGGCTGCAGGACCGGGACAAAGTCGACTTCGTGAAGATCACTGACAGCACGCTGGATCCGCAACTGTTCCTTTATGCCGTCTCGCAGGCCAAGGCGCGCGGGCTGCGAAGCTCCGGCCATATCCCGATGGCGCTGACCGTCGGCCAGGCGGTAGATGCCGGGATCAGTTCGATCGAACACATCGACTATGCCTACAAGGCCGGTGTGAAGGACGAAGCGGCGATCGCCGCCGATTTCGCCGCGGGCCGCATCGACCGCGCCGAGGCCAATCGCCGGCTCGACAGCGGGTTCGACACGGCGACGGCCATGGCCTCCTATCGCAACTTCGCGCAGAAAGGCGTCTTCGTCACACCCACGCTGAACGGCAGCCGCATCCTCGCCTGGCTCGATGCCGACGATCACGCGCACGATTCCTATCTTGCCTATATCGGTCCGAAGCTGCGCAAGACCTACGAATGGCGCATCGAACGCGCCGCAAAGGCCGATGCTGCCGCGGTCGAGGCGCGCCATGCGCACTTCCAGCGCATGGCGGCGGTGCTGCCGCTGCTGGAAAAGGCGGGCGTCACCGTGATCGCGGGCACCGATGCGGGCTTCCTCAATTCCTTCAACTATCCCGGCATCGGCCTGCACGACGAACTGAGCCTCTTCGTGAAGGAAGGCCTCACCCCGGCGCAGGCCCTGTCCGCCGCGACCCGCGCCGGTCCCGCCTGGTTCGGCCTGCTAGACCGCTATGGCGCCGTCGCCCCGGGCAAGACGGCCGATCTCGTCCTGCTGGACCGCGATCCGCTGAAGGACATCGCCGCCACCCGCGCGATCCGCGCCGTCATCATGAACGGCAAGCTCTACGACCGCACGGCGCTGGACGGGATGCTGACGGATACGAAGAACAAGGTCGCGGCCTGGAACATCGCCGACAAGGCCGGAGCCACGCAATGATAGAGCAGCTCTTCACCGGCGCCCTGCTCCCGGACGGCAGCCTGGCCGACCTGGCGGTTTCGGGCGGCCGCTTCGTGGCAATCGGCCCCGACCTTGCCGCCGACGATACGGCCGGGCGCGTGGACCTGGGCGGACATCTGGTGCTGCCGGGCTTCGTCGACGGCCATATCCACCTCGACAAGAGCTTCTTCGGCGAACCGTGGCAACCCCATCGCCCCGCCGCCAGCCTGCGCGAACGGCTCGCGGTGGAGAAAGCCATGCTCGCCGACGTGCGCCCTGCCGCGGTCCGCGCCGACGTGCTGATCGGTCAGGCCGCCAGCCTGGGCACCGTGGCGATGCGCAGCCATGTGGATGTCGATGCCACGACCGGGCTCTCGCATCTTCACGCGGTCATGGCCGCCCGTGAGAAATGGCGCGGCCGGATGGACATCGAACTGGTGGCCTTCCCGCAGGCAGGCATCGTCACTTGCCCCGGCACGGCCGACATTCTCGACGCCGCCATCCGCGAAGGCGCGGAAGTGGTGGGCGGGATCGATCCCGAAGGAATGGACGGCGATTCCGAAGCTCATCTCGGCATCGTCTTCGGCCTTGCCGAGCGGCGCGGTGCCAAGATCGACATCCACCTGCACGAGGCCGGACTGCCGGGCGTTGAGCAATTGCACCGCATTGCCGCGCGCACCCGCGCGCTGGGCCTCGGCGGCCGGGTGACGGTGAGCCATGCCTATGCCCTGGGCGACGTGGAACTTCCCGTGCTCGACACGATTGCCCGTGCCCTGGCCGACGCCGGGGTGGCGATCATGACCAACGCGCCGGGAGATCGCGCCTTTCCGCCCATTCTGCGCCTGCGCGAACATGGCGTGCGGGTCTTCGCCGGGAACGACAATATCCGCGACGCCTGGTGGCCCTACGGCAATGGCGACATGCTCCAGCGGGCGATGCTCATCGGCTATCGCTCGGGCTTCTACCGGGACGAGGATCTTGGCGTGGCGCTGGCCATGGCGACGACCGAGGCCGCCGTCTCGCTCGGCCTCGAAGGCCGGGGCCTGCAAGTGGGCGCAGAGGCCAGCTTCGTGGCGCTTCCGGCCGTGAGTGCGGCGGCGGCCGTGGCCGCCCCGCCCTCGGAACGCCGGGTCTTCCGTCACGGCAAACCGCTCGGCGCGCCGATCCGATAAAGGAAAGCCCCGCAGCGTCCGGTACGCTGCGGGGCCTTTCGTGACCGCGTCGGCCCGGCTTACCAGGTGAAGCCGATGGTCCCCTGCACGGTGCGACGGTTGCCGTACCAGCACCAGCTGTAAGCCGCGAAGCAGCTCGTCAGGTACTTCTTGTCGAAGATATTGGTGGCGTTCAGGCCGATGGTCACGCCGCCGAGATCCGGATTCAGCTTGCCCAGATTGTAGCGGAGCAGGCCGTCGAACACGGTGTAGGACGGGGTGTAGATCGTGGTCGTGCCATCGAGGCTGCCGGCATAGACCTTGTCGACATGGCGAACCCCGCCGCCGATCGAGAAGCCTTCCAGCGAACCGGACTTCGGCGCCCAGGCCAGGTTGGCCGAGATGCCGCCCTTGCCGACAGTCGCCAGGCCCTTGCCGACGTTGTCCGTATTGACGTCCTCAAGGACCTTCACGTTCTGGGTGCTGAAGGCAACCCGGAAGTTGAAGTCGTAGGGCAGTGAGCCGCTGGCCTCCACCTCGACGCCGCGCGAGCGGACTTCGCCCGACTGGAACGCGGTGAACGTCACGGGATCGGAAACCACCACATTGGTCTGGTTGATCTGGAACCAGGCGCCGGTCAGCAGGATATCGGTGCCGGGAACCTGGTACTTGGCGCCCGCCTCGATCTGCTTGCCGACCGAAGGCTTGGCCAGTTCGCCGCTTTCCAGCACCGAGGACTGCGGTTCGAACGAGGTGGAGTAGGTCACGTAAGGCGACAGGCCGAGTTCGGTCTTGTAGAGCGCCGCCGCACGCCAGGTGAACTTGCGGTTGGTTTGCACCGAGCCGTTCTGCTCCAGACGCGCCCAGTCCTGCCGGCCGCCGAGCGTCACGTCCAGATTACCCACCGAGATGCGGTCCTGCGCGTAGATGCCTTGCTGGCGCTGGCGGGTGGCGGTGGTGGTCGGGTCGATGAAATCGCCGTTGGTGTCGACGCCGGGGACCTCATAGGGGTTCGCGGGCGTCGCCATCGTGCCGTAAACGGGATTGTAGGCGTCGATCGTCGTGGCGGTGCCGAACTTGGCCAGCTCGGTCGAATGGGCAACCTGGCGGTCCACACCGAACAGAACCGAGTGGTGCACCGAACCCGTGGTGAACTCTCC
The DNA here is from genome assembly GCF_004368805.1 of Novosphingobium sp. PhB55. NCBI lineage: Bacteria > Pseudomonadati > Pseudomonadota > Alphaproteobacteria > Sphingomonadales > Sphingomonadaceae > Novosphingobium > Novosphingobium sp. PhB55. The sequence continues at coordinate 286,067 of NZ_SODQ01000008.1, forward strand.
GGAAAGCTGGTTGTCGTAAGTCCAGTTGTTGAGCTGCTCGTTCGTCGCATAGGACGCGCGGTTGTAGACCGTGCTGTCCGTTTCGACCGGCGTTCCCGAGGTATAGACGATACCCAGACGGGTCTTCACGTACTGGTAGCGCCCAGACGAGCGGAAGGCCCAGCCATTGCCGAAATCGTGGCGGAAGATGAAGGTACCCGCGGCCTGCTCGCGCTTGAAGAAGTCGTCCGGCTCGCCGCCGTAGAACTTGGTCGAGATCTTGCCGTTGGCGTTGTCGAACAGGGTACCGCTGGCCGGGAACACGCCGTAGTTGCCGTTGAACGGATCGTGCGAGTAGGCGCCGAGCACCGTGAACGTGGTCGAGGTACCGGCGCCCAGCGTCACGGCCCCGGAAACGGTTTCGCGGCGGCGCTTGCCGTAGCGCTGCTGGGCATCGGCCCCGTTGGCGCTGCCGTAGAGACGCCAGAGCACGGTTTCGCCCACTTTGCCGCCCACGTCGCCATCGATGCGGTAATTGCTGTAATTGCCGTAGGTGCCGGACACGGCGCCGTAGAAATCGCGGTCGATCGGCAGCTTGCTCTGCTCGTTGACGAAACCGCCCGGGCTGGAAGAACCGTAGAGCGCCGATGCCGGGCCCTTCACCACTTCGATGCGGTCCAGGCGCGACATGTCCACTTGCGGCGTCGCATAGCCCGAGCCGCTGGAGAACATCTTCAGGCCATCGAGATAGACCGGCGCATCGAAGCCGCGCAGCTTGAACTGGTCGTAGACCTCGGCCGAGGAACCACGCGTTTCCGGCGTGACGCCGGCCACATAGCGCAAGGCCTGGTTGAGGTTCTGGATGCCCAGCTCGGCAATCGTGGACGCGTCGATCACCGACACCGACTGCGGCGTTTCCGCCAGCGGAACATCGCTCTTCGTACCCGAGGAGGCCACGGTTGCGGAACGGTCACCCTTGACGACGATGGTGTCGTCGGAATCGGCCGCCGCAGCCTGTGCGGCAGCGGGAAGGAGGGAAATGGCCACCATGCCGGTGGCTGCTCCCAGGAGAAGGCGGCCGCGGACCGTCGTTCGAAACATAAACTGCCTTTCGATATCGATAATGAGTCGCGATCGCGCCACTAGTGATAATGCGACTGGCTCGCAAGATTGCTGAGAGATTGCTGGTTGATTAAACAACCTGTCCGGCCTTTGTGTGGGATATGCGCCACAACCAGGAAGGTGCGATTTACGCCGAACGGGCCGCCCCGCGGCCTCGATCACGGCCTGCTCGGTTTATGGTAGCGTTACCATCAAGCGTGACCTAAGCTCTCCCGCAAAGGGAGAGAACCATTGCTGAAATCCGTTCGCGCTGCATTCCTGCTCGCCGCCGGCGCCTTGCCGCTGCTGGCGTCCCCCATGCCGGCAGCACGCGCGGCAGAACCGGATCGCGGCGCCCGCTTCGACAATTTTGCCTACCAGGGCCACAGCCAGGACGCTGTGGAGCCCGGCCCGGGAGAATATCGAAACCCGATCCTCCCCGGCTACTATCCCGATCCGTCAGTGACGCGCGTGGGCGACACCTACTACCTCGTCAATTCCTCCTTCGCGCACTATCCCGGACTGCCGGTCTTCGCTTCGCCCGACCTCGTGAACTGGCGCCAGATCGGCAACGCCATCGACCGGCCGGATCAATTCGACTTCGCGGGCCTGCGAAGCTCGCGCGGGATGTTCGCCCCGGACATCTCCTGGCATGCGGGCACGTTCTACCTGCTGGGCACTTGCGTCGATTGCGGCGGCAATTTCGTGATGACCGCGAAGGACGCCAAAGGCCCCTGGTCGGCCCCGGTCTGGCTGTCGTTCGAAGGTATCGATCCCTCGCTCTACTGGGAGGGCGACCGCGCCTTCATCGTCAACAACCGGGCGCCGAGCGGGACCGCGCTTTACGAAGGGCACCGCGCGATCTGGGTTCAGGAATTCGACTGGCACGCCGGCAAGATGGTCGGCGCAGCGACGCAGATCGTCAACGGAGGCGTGGACCTGGCACGCAAACCGGTCTGGATCGAAGGGCCGCACTTGCTCCGCCGCGATGGCCAATACTACCTCATCGCCGCGGAAGGCGGCACCGGGGAGCAGCACAGCGAAGTCGTCTTCCGCTCCCGCAGCGTGCGCGGGCCGTTCGTGCCCTGGTCCGGCAATCCCATTCTCAGCCAGAGGTCGCTCGATCCCGCGCGTGCCAACCCGGTCACTTCCGCCGGGCATGCCAAGCTCGTCGAAACGCAGGACGGCAAGTGGTGGGCAACGTTCCTCGCGACCCGGCCCTATGAAGGCGATTACTACAACATCGGCCGCGAGACATTCCTGCTCCCCGTCACCTGGCAGGATGGCTGGCCGAATATACTGCCGGCCGACAAGGCCATCCCGCTGGTCGCGGCTCGGCCGGACCTGCCCGCCGGCGCCGCCGCACCGGCTGCCTCGGGAGACTACAGCTACCGCGACACGTTCGACGGCGACCGGCTGGGCATGGCCTGGATCGGCCTGCGCACGCCCCACGCGCCGTTCTACAAGCTGGAAAACGGCTCGCTGGTGCTGGAAGGCGCGACGCCGCTGGGCGACCTCTCCGCCGCCCCCGCCTTCGTGGGCAGGCGGCAGCAGCACCATGACGCCGCCATGTCGGTCGACTTGCGCTACGCGCCCACCGCCGATGGCGACCGCGCGGGACTGGCCGCCGTCCAGTCCGACAAGGCCTACCTGTTCTTCGGCCTTCTCCGCAAACAGGGCACGACCCGCGTCGCCCTTCTCGTGCGCGATGGCGATGCGCCCGAGCGTGAGATCGCTTCGCAGCCCTTCGCAGGCACCGGGCCGGTCACGCTCTTCCTCCACTTCAAAGGCGCCAGCGTGGACATCTCCTATGCCGCGGACGGGCAGCGCGCCACATTGGCGCAGAACGTCGACGTGCGCTTTCTCAGCACCAAGTCGGCAGGCGGCTTCGTAGGTACGGTGTTCGGCCCCTATGCCTGGCAAGCGCGAGCCGCCGCGGCGCGCTAGCCGCGGGGGTCGTTGCGCACTATAGAGACCGGCTCATGGCCGTAACGCGCGAAATCCGATGCTCAACCTGACGACCCTGCAACTGTTCATTCGCGTTGCGGAGCTGGGGAGCCTGTCGCGGGCGGCCGACGAGGCGAACCTCGCCATCGGCGCGATCAGCCGCCGGCTCACGCAGCTGGAGCAGGACCTCGGCGTGCAACTGCTGGTCCGCAACGGGCGCGGCGTGACGCCGACGGCGGCGGGGAATGCCCTGCTGGCCCATGCCCAGCGCATCATGCGCGACATCGGGCTGGCGGTGTCCGACCTCTCCGACTACGCCAACGGTCTGAAAGGCAGCGTCGACATTCTCGCCTGCACTTCGGCGATCACCCAGTTCCTGCCCGCCGACCTCGCCGCTTTCGGCCATGCCAACGACAAGATCCGCCTCAACATCCAGGAGGTCTACTCCGCAGAGATCGTCGGCCGCCTTCGCGCCGGCGAAGCGCAAGTGGGCGTCATCATGGAAGAGCCGGGAACGGTGGGTCTCGATACCTGGAAATACCGATGCGACCGGCTCACCGTGGTCGCCCCGCCGCACTTGCTGTTCGGCACCCATTCGGTTCGCTTCCACGATCTGGCCGAGCACGAATTCGTGCAAATGGGCTACGATACCGCCAATACCCGCCTCCTCGCCCGTGCTGCCGACGAACAGGGCTGGTCCTTCCGCCTGCGCGCGGCCGTAGACAGCTATGACGCGGTCTGCCGCATGATCCAGGCCGGCTTCGGCATCGGCGTCCTGCCCAGCGAAGCCGCCAAGAACTTCATCGTGCCCATGGGTCTCAAACTGGTGGAACTCGACGAGAACTGGGCCGAGCGCCAGATGCTGATCGCCGCCAACGGCGCCAGCCTGTCCGGCCCGGCGCGACTGCTGGTCGACTTCCTGGTGGAACGCTCCGCCGGCCGCTGAAGGCCGACGTTTCGCAATGGCCAAAGCAAATGCGGACCGCACGCTATCGCGCGCGATCCGCATTCCCGGTCAGGTCGCTCCTCCTCCCCGACGCGGTTATGACTTACTTGTTGGCAAGTGCCGCCTGCGCCGCCGCCAGGCGCGCGATCGGCACGCGGTAAGGCGAGGCCGAGACGTAATCGAGGCCGGTCTTTTCGCAGAAAGCGATGGAGGCCGGATCGCCGCCATGTTCACCGCAGATGCCCAGCTTGATATCGGGGCGCGTCCTGCGGCCACGTTCCGCGGCCAGTTCGATCAGTTCGCCGACACCGTCCACGTCGAGGCTGACGAAAGGATCGCGGGCGAAGATGCCCTTGTCGACATAATGCGTCAGGAAGCGGCTGGCATCGTCACGGCTGATGCCGATGGTCGTCTGGGTGAGATCGTTGGTGCCGAACGAGAAGAATTCGCCCAGCTCCGCGATCTCGCCCGCCTTGAGCGCAGCGCGCGGCAGTTCGATCATCGTGCCCACGAGATAGTCCACGGTGGCACCGCGCTCGCTGAAGACTTCGGCCGCAACGCGGTCGACAATGGCCTTCATCAGCTCCAGCTCCTTGCGGGTGGCGACCAGCGGGATCATCACTTCGGGGATCGGCGCCTCGCCGGTGTTCTCCTTGACGATGAGCGCCGCCTCGAAGATCGCGCGGGCCTGCATCTCGTAGATTTCCGGATAGGTCACGCCGAGGCGGCAGCCACGATGGCCGAGCATCGGGTTCACCTCGTGCAGCTCCGCAGCGCGGCGCTTGAGCGTGTCTACGCTGACGCCGGCGGCACGCGCCACGTCTTCGAATTCCGCCTCGGCATGGGGCAGGAATTCGTGAAGCGGCGGATCGAGCAGGCGGATCGTTACCGGCAGACCGGCCATGACCGTGAAGATCTCCGCGAAGTCGTCACGCTGTTCGGGCAGCAGCTTGGCCAGCGCGGCGCGGCGCTCGGCCTCGCCCTCAGCCAGGATCATCTCGCGCACGGCAGTGATGCGGGCGGCATCGAAGAACATATGTTCGGTGCGGCAGAGCCCGACACCCTCGGCGCCGAATTCGCGCGCGGTGCGGCAATCCAGCGGCGTTTCCGCATTGGCGCGGACCTTGAGACGGCGCACCTTGTCGGCCCATTCCATCAGCGTGCCGAAGTCACCGGCGAGTTCCGGCTGCACGGTGGCCACTTCGCCAGCCATGACTTCGCCGGTGGCGCCGTCGATGGTGACGGTGTCGCCTTCCTTCAGGACGCGCCCGTCGATGCGCATGGTGCGAGCGACATTGTCGATCTGCAGGCTGCCCGCGCCCGAGACGCAGGGGCGGCCCATGCCGCGCGCCACGACGGCGGCGTGGCTGGTCATGCCGCCGCGTGCGGTCAGGATACCGCGGGCGGCATGCATGCCGTGGATGTCCTCAGGGCTGGTTTCCACGCGGACAAGGATCACGGCCTTGCCCTGCTCGGCCAGCTTTTCGGCGGTATCGGCATCGAGCACGATCGCGCCCGAAGCCGCGCCCGGCGATGCAGGCAAGCCCTTGGTGAGCACGTCGCGCGGCGCATCGGGATCGAGCGTGGGGTGAAGCAGCTGGTCGAGCGCGGCGGGATCGACGCGGGCAACGGCCTCTTCCTCGCTGATGAGACCTTCGCGCGCCATGTCGACCGCGATCTTCAGCGCGGCCTTGGCGGTGCGCTTGCCCGAGCGGGTCTGGAGCATCCAGAGCTTGCCCTGCTGTACCGTGAACTCGATGTCCTGCATGTCGCGGTAGTGCTTTTCCAGCACTTCGAACACACCGGCGAGTTCGCCATAGGTCTCGGGCATGGCCTCTTCCATCGAGGCGGCCCGGGCACCGGCACGCTCGCGGGCGTCCTTGGTGAGGTACTGCGGCGTGCGGATGCCGGCGACGACGTCCTCGCCCTGGGCATTGATGAGATATTCGCCGTAGTACGCGTTCTCGCCGGTAGCGGGGTCACGGGTGAAGGCGACGCCGGTGGCCGAGGTTTCGCCCATGTTGCCGAAGACCATGGCCTGCACGTTGACGGCCGTGCCCCATTCACCGGGGATGGAGTTCAGGCGGCGATAGACCTTGGCGCGGTCCGACTGCCAGGAACCGAACACGGCGCCGATCGCACCCCAGAGCTGGTCGTGCACGTCCTGCGGGAAAGGCTTGTCCCAGAGCTTCTCGACGATGGCCTTGTATTCCGCGACCAGGATCTTCCAATCGGCAGCAGTCATCTCGGTGTCGAGGTCGTAGCCGCGATCTTCCTTCGCGATGTCCAGCGCTTCCTCGAAGGCACCGTGATCGAGTTCGAGCACGACGTCCGAATACATCTGGATGAAACGGCGATAGCTGTCCCAGGCGAAACGCTCGTCGCCCGAGGTCTGGGCGAGGCCTTCGACCGTCTGGTCATTGAGGCCGAGGTTGAGCACGGTGTCCATCATGCCCGGCATCGAGATGCGCGCGCCCGAACGCACCGAGACCAGCAGCGGATCGGCGATGTTGCCGAAGGTCTTGCCGGTCACCTGCTGGATATGGGCGATGCCCTCTGCCACTTCGGCCTTCACGCTTTCGGGATAGACGCCGCCGTCCGTGTAGTAGCGCGTGCACATCTCGGTGGTGATGGTGAAGCCCGGGGGAACCGGCAGGCCGATCGCAGCCATGCCGTCGAGGTTCGCGCCCTTGCCGCCAAGGAGGTTCTTGTCGCCCTTGCCACCATCGTCGACGCCGCCACCGAAGCGATAGACGTAGCGCGTTTCAGTCAAAGCCGTCATGGATCGAAATACCTCGTTGCTGCCAGGAGCGTTATCGTGCCCGAACCGGGATTCGGCACTTTGCTGCGATGCAACAGTGTAGATGACGGGATTTTTCCGCGACGACCATCGATAAATGGCAAAGCCGGATTTCACTATTTGTGAAATCCGGCCGCACCCACGCGCTTCAGCGGGTCGGCCTGGTTTCCGGCATTCTGAGGAATACCGGCAAGGCTCCGATGGCCACGATCGCGATCATCACCCCCGGCACAGCTTGCCAGCCGGTTGCCTTGACCAGCAATTGCGCCACGAATGGCGCCAGCCCGCCGAAGATCGCCGTCGCGGCCGTGGCACCCAGGGCCAGCCCCGAAAGGCGGCCCTCGCCGGGGAACTGCTCCGCCGTCGCTACCGCCCCCACCGCGCTCACTGCGCCGCCCAGCGCCGCCAGCAACAGCGCGCCGATCAGCGCGGCGCCGTAGGATCCTTCTCCCATTGCGGCAAAGGAGGCGGCGGGCAACAACACCGCCAGCGCGCCCACGCCCAGCAACACCGGTCGGCGCCCAATCCGGTCGGACAGCGCGCCGATGAACGGCGTGACCAGAATGACGAGGAAGGCCGCCGCCGTGGACAGCCACAGGGCCTCGCTCTCCGCCATCACGCCGGATTCGGTGACGAATGCCGGGACATAAGTGATGCCGACGTAATATGTGATCGATCCCAGCGCGGAGATGGCGAACCCGCGCCCGATCGCAGCGCGATGGCGGGTAAGGACGAGGCGCAGCGGTCGTTCGGGCACCGTGCGGTGGACCACCTGCCGCTCGAACTCGGGAGATTCCTCCAGCGTTGCACGGGCCAGCAGCACGGCTCCGGCCAGGCCGGCGCCGAACAGGAAGGGTATGCGCCAGCCCCAGGCGTCGAGCGCGGCCGGAGCCAGCGCATTGACGACCAGCGCCGAGACGCCCGCCGCCAGCAGGCCGCCGAGTTCGCTGGCGGCCGCCGCCGAGGACGTCACCAGACCCCGCCGCCGGCGGTGAGCGCCTTCCATCAGATAGGCGACGACGCCGGTATATTCGCCGCCGACCGAGAAGGCCATGACGCAGCGCAGGCCGAGCAGCAACCAGCCCGAAGCCGCGCCGATGCTGGCATAAGTCGGCATCGCGGCGGTGGCGAGCATGGCCGCCGTCATCAGTGCCATGGACAGCAGCATCATGCGCCTGCGTCCATAGCGATCTCCGACATGGCCGAAAACCGCCGCGCCCAGCGGCCGCATGAGATAGGCCACGGCGAACCCGCCGAGCGTGACCGAAAGCGATCCTTCGCCGCCGCCGAAGAACACGCGCGACAGCACGGTCGCCAGATAGAGGTAAAGCGTGAAATCGTACCACTCGACGATGGTCGAGAATGCGGCGATCACCATCGAGCGCCTCGAAAGAGGCCCGCGCTCCTGCCCGTCGCGACCAGCGTCGGCCTTCATCGGCCCGTGCGGCCCGCGTGATTCCTCTTTAACATGAAGCGCATGATAGCCAGCCGGCCTCGCTTGGCAAATCGCTTCCATAGGGCTGGACTTGGACCGGTTCATCATCGATGAAACCTCTGGTTCAATGCTCTTATCATGGACAGGATCGATATTCGATGCGCCTCGACAAGTTCGATCTCAACCTGCTGATTGCGCTGGAGCTGCTGCTGGAGGAGCAGAACGTCACGCGGGCGGCGCAGCGCCTCAACCTGACACAGTCGGCCATGAGCGCGGCACTCGCGCGGCTGCGACTGGCGCTCAACGACGAACTGCTGGTGCCGCATGGCCGGCGGATGGTGGCGACGCCCCATGCCCTGGCGCTGGCGCCGCAAGTCTCCGAAGCGGTCCGCAGCCTTCGCGCGCTCATATCCGGGGCCACGGCCTTCGATCCGGCCACCTCCGACCGCCGCTTCGAAATCGCCGCTTCCGACTACATCGCCACGATCCTGCTCAGCCCCCTGTTGCCCCAGCTCAAGACAGAAGCCCCGAACGTGGCGATCAACGTCGTGTTGCCCACCCGCCAGACGAGCGCGCTGCTGGAAGACGGCAAGCTCGACTTCCAGCTCACGCCGGAACAGTTCCTCAGCGCCGACCACCCCAGCGAACTGCTGTTCGAGGAGCGCCACGTCGTGGTGGGCTGGTCGGGAAACCCCGTCTTTTCCGGCGAGATGACCGAAGAGGCCTTCCATTCCTGCGGCCATGTGGCGGTACGGATCACCGGCGTTCCCTCGTTCGCGGAGCGGCACCTGCTGGCGGCCGATGACCGGCGGCGCATAGAAGTGACGGCGCCATCGTTCTCGCTGGTGCCATGGCTGCTGCCCGGCACGCACTTGCTGGCTTTGATGCATGAGCGGCTCGCCCGGCTCTTTGCACCCTTGTTGCCGCTGGAAATCCGACCCGCGCCGATCGCCATGCCGCCGATGCGGGAGATGATCCAGTATCACGCGGCCCGGGCGAGCGATGCAGGCATGATCTGGTTCAAGGATCGCCTCATGGCCGCGGCTCGTCAGGATCACGGCGGTCAGGCGGGGTAGGGGCAGGCGTCGGCGCTACGCCGTCCGGGGCGGGAGATGGCCCTTGGCCTGCCGGAGCGCCTCGGCGGCCCCGCGCGCTGCGAGCCAGCGCGAGCGATCGGCCTGCGCATCGGGCAGCGCCCGGTGGGCGGGCGGCCCCGTCCGCGCCGGGTCCGTCTCCGCAAGGATTGCCTTCACAGCCTCCCAGGCTTCCTCCGGTAAAAACGCTTCTCCGAGCAGAGTGCGCAGTTCCCGTGCGATCATCTCGGACGTCTTGCCCAGCCGAAGCTGGTGCTTGGGGAAACCCACGCTGCGCAGCAGCGCGTTAAGCCACTTGGCATCCCATGACGGCGCACTGGCGAAGAGGTCGTGGCCGGTCAGCACCTCCACCATGCGCAGCGCCACCCGGTCATGCGGCTCTCCCTCGCGCGCAAGCTGGCTTCGGGAGATACCGTGGATGGCTTCGGCCTCCTCGTCCCAGTCCGTCCAGTCCGGGTGCGGCTGGATCAGATGGCTTTCGCAGCGCCCGTCTTCGAACACCCAGGCCACCTCGATCGGATAGCTGCGCTTCGCCAGCGAAGACGCTTCGAAATCGAGGAATACCCGCATGCCCGCTCAGCACGCCCCTGCAGGAACGCGCCGAGCCGGACCTGCGGAGCCGAAAGTGTCAGGGACCACCAACGTAGGACCCTCTCTCCACGATCACTTCGCCTTCGTCCTCGCCGTCCCAGTAGTGAGCGCGCTCTGCTCCCACGCGGATCAGCACGAGGCCGGGCGTATCGACGCCGTCCTTGAACCAGCGATCGAGGTCCTTGGTCCAGTGCGCGGCGAACTGGTCCTTGTCGCGGATCAGTTCGCCCTTGCCCTCCACGGCAATGAAGAATGGCCGCATGCCCAAGATCCCGGCCTTGCCCTGGAAGCTCAGGCCAACGCGGGGATCGTCGGCGATCTCGGATACCATCGCGGTATCCTCGGTCGTGAAGAACCAGGAATCGCCGTCATATTCCACATCGCGGTTGTTGCTCATCGGCCGCGCGGCGATCGTGCCGCCGGGGCCGTGGGTGGAGAGCATCGTGAAATCTATGTCCTTCATCTTCTCGGCAAGGTCGCTGAGGGTCTTGCTGGTCATTGCAGTTCTCCCATGAGGTTGCCGAAATCAACCCGCGATGGGCGTCGATGCTCCCGAGGGAAAGACCAAGCGGGCAGGAGCGTCGCCAGCCGGAACCTTGCGGCGCTGAGGGCGCTCAGCGGTCCAGCAGTTCGCGCACTTTCGCGGCCAGCGCCTGCATGGTGAACGGCTTGGAGAGCAGTTCCACGCCCTCGCCCAGCCGCCCTTCGTGCATGATCGCGTCGTGAGGGTAGCCCGAGGTGTAGAGGACGCCGAGACCGGGTACGATCTCGTGGGCGGACTGTGCCAGTTCGCTGCCCGACATGCGCGGCATCACCACGTCGGTCACCAGCAGGTCCACGGGTTGATCGCGCCCGCGCAGCAGGTCGAGCGCGGCAAAGCCGTCGGCCGCCTCCAGCACGCGGTAGCCGAGATCGCAGAGCGCGCCCACGGCGTAGCGGCGCACGTCGTCATCGTCCTCGACCACCAGGATCGTCTCGGAAGGGCGGCCGAAATCCTCGGCGGCGGGATGGTAGGCCTGATCCTCTACTGCGCTTGCATCGCCGCGGGGAAGGTGAAGCACCACCCGCGTGCCGCTGCCCGGCTCCGAGGCGATGTCGATGCCGCCACCCGACTGCTTGGCGAAACCATAGACCATAGACAGGCCCAGCCCCGTGCCCTTGCCCACGTCCTTGGTGGTGAAGAACGGATCGAAGACTTTCGCCAGCGTCGCCTCGTCCATGCCAACACCGTTGTCGACCACTTCGATGGCCACATAATCGCCGGCGGGCATGTCCCCGCCCGTGCCGGAATGGACTGCGTTGCGGGCGGTGATCCGCAGCGAACCGCCCTCAGGCATGGCGTCGCGCGCGTTGACCGCCAGGTTCAGGATCGCATTTTCAAGCTGGTGAGGATCGGCCTCGATCATCCACACGCCGGAATTCGCATCGATGGCGATGGCGATGGCCTCGGTGATCGTGCGCGAGAGCAGGTCCGACATGCCCTCCAGCAAGTCGCGCACGTTCACTGCGCGCGGGTCCAGAGGCTGGCGGCGCGAGAAGGCGAGCAGGCGGTGGGTCAGTGCCGCGGCCCGCTCGGCCCCCTTCATCGCCTGTTCCAGCGAGCGCCGCACGCGCGGATCGGCCGAAGGCGCCACCCGGCGAGAGGCCATGTCGATGCTGCCGATGATGATCGTCAGGAGGTTGTTGAAGTCGTGAGCGATGCCGCCGGTAAGCTGACCGACGGCCTCCATCTTCTGCGCCTGGCGCAGGGCCTCTTCGGCATGCTGGCGTTCCGCGACTTCGGCGGCGACGCGCTGTTCCAGCGTTTCCGCCAGTTCGCGCAGCGTGGCTTCCTGCCGCTTGGCGTTGGTTACGTCGTAGATGACGCCCAGCAAACGGTAACCCGTGCCGTCCGCCTCATACTGCACTTCGCCGCGCCGGGCGATCCAGCGCAGTTCGCCGTCGTCGCCCCTGCGGATGAGGAACTCGCCCGCCAGCGTGTCCGGAAGGGCGCCCTGCACGCCTTCGGGGATCAGCGCCAGTTCACCTTCGCTGACGACCGAATTGATCGTTCGCAGCGGGAGCCGGTCCGCCGGGTGCAGGCCCAGCAACACGCAGAATTCGGTGGAGACGGACACGGTCGCGAAGCCGTCGTTATATTCGAAAGTGCCCACCCCGCCCGCACTCTGCGCGATGCGCAGGCGTTCTTCGGTGCGCTTGCGCTCGGTTACGTCGACCAGCAGACCGGTGAAGCGCAACGGCTCGTCATCGGCATCGAGATGGCATTGCCCGCGCCCGTGCATCCACAGGACCTTGCCCGCCGGCGTGACGACGCGGAACTCCTTGGAAAACAGCGAGGCCCCGGCCAGCATGCCCGCCACCGCGATGCGGATGCGGGGCCGGTCTTCGGGATGGATCGAACGGAAGAACGTGGCGGTGGGGAAACCGTCCCGGATCTGGTCGGTGGGCAGGCCGTAGAGTTCGGCGAAGCTGGCATCGAGGAACAAGCGTTCCCCGGCGATGTCCCAGTCCCAGGACCCGCTGGCCCCGGCCGCCGCAAGAACCGCGCGCAATTGCTCGTCGTTCAGGGCGCTGCCCGCGGCGCGCGCCATCCCGTTTCCGCCTGTGCCATCACCGGCGCCGCCGCCCGGTCCCCCGTCCGTGTCAGGCATCGTCGCCCACGACGCTCGCGATGAATTCGTCCAGCAGTTCCTTCAGCGTCGCCAGCGAGGGGATGTCCATCAGCATGGCGATATAGCCCCTGATGTCGCGCATGCGCACGGCGAAGTCGATGTAGAGGAACAGCACGAGCCCTTCCTCGGCGCCGGACTCGTCCACCTCGAACAGGGTGGCACCATTGCCGCGAAGCACTTCCGGGATCGTCATCGTCAACGACCGTTTCAGCATGTTCGCCATCGTCGCCAGGCAGGAATTGAGTATGACGTTGCCCGTTTCGGCCAGGGCCTCATGCTCCATCTCTACCACTTCCTCGGCGCTGAGTTCGCCGCCGGTAACGGCGCGCACCAGTTCGAGGCTGTTCGTCTCGGGAAAGATCAGGAGCGCGCGGCCCGAGAAAGGCCCGCGGAAATCCTGCCGTACCGCGATCAGCTCGGCCACTTCGCGCTCGCTGATGAGGCGCGCGGCGCGCCGGTGGCTCACCACTTCGATGGAAGGGACGGAGAGCAGAACCTGCTCGCCAATCATCTTGCGCAGGCTGGAGGCAGCGCGGCTCACCCCGATATTGACGATTTCCGTCAGCGCATCGCGTTCAAGCTCGGTAAGGGCAACCTGCTCCGGAATCATGCCCGCGTCGTTCTCAGCTTGAGCGCGGCACCCGAAAGGAAGCCCGAAAGACCATCGCTGGTCACGGGCTTGGCGATGAACGCCGCACCCACTTCGCGGGCGCGGGCGATGATCTCGTCCTGGATATTGGCGGTGATGATCGCAATCGGCATCTCGGGCCGCATAGCGCGCAACTCGGCCGCAAGTTCCAGCCCGTCCGTCTCGCTCATGTTGAAATCGATCAGCGAGACGTCGACCGTCTCGTTTTCGATCACTTCCAGCGCCTCACGCGCGCTGCCGGCTTCCACTTTGCTCCACTCCGGCTGGAGCTGGGCCAGGGCCTTGGATGCCACGATCCGCGCAAGCTTGCTGTCATCCACGATCATCACGGTAACCGACACGGACTGCTCCTCAATTTCTGCTGCTCATGGTGCTGCCCGCGAGGGCGATTTTCCCGACCTATAGGGCGCGAACCTGAAGGCGGGTATAACTTTCATTACAAAGCCGGCGGTTGCGGTGCGGCAGAGGACAGGCGCTGAAGCAGGGGATCGGCAAAGTCCCCCTCGATCCGCCGGGCGAACAGCGCCAGCAGTTGCAACACCGCGAAATGCGCGCCTTCCATGGCCGAGACGTCCACGACGCGCTGCGGATCGTCCTGCAGCGCCAAAAGCAGCGGCTCCGCATCCTCGACCGGGCAGGCCCCGACCAGACGCACGATCTCGCTTTCCACGACGATGCTCATGACAGCAGCTCCGGCAGATCGAGCACGAGCAGGACCCCGCCATCGGCATCGACGGCAGTGCCGCCGATGGCCGGCATCGCGGCGAGCAATCCGGAGCGTTCGCGCACGGCGGCATCCATCCGCTCGCCCACGGCGTCAACGCGCAGCGCGATCCGCTCGCCTGCCGCTCCGGTCACCACCAGCCTCGCCGCTTCGGCCCCCGGCGTGTCCTCGTGGCCCAACAGAGCCGCCAGCGACAAGACCGGCACCGTGCGGTCGCGGATCACGCAGGCGCGGCCATGACCAAGCTCCTGGATCTCGGCAGGGTCGATGCGCAGCGTCTCGTGGATCTGGTCCATGCGCAGGCCATAGCGCTCGCCGGCGACACGCACCGTAACCAGGCGCGTCAGGATCGCCGTGAGGGGCAGGCGGATGGCTATATCGGTGCCCTGGCCGAGCGTGCTCTCCACCTCGATCGAGCCCTGCATCCGCTCGACCGCGCGCTGCACGGCGTCCATGCCCACCCCCCGGCCCGACACGTCGGTGACCACTTGCGAGGTGGAAAAGCCCGGCGCAAAAATCAGCCGCAAGGCCTGGCGATCCGTCAGTGCTGCCGCGGCCGCCTCGTCCAGGAGGCCGCGAGCCACCGCCGCCTGCCGGATTACCGCGGCATCGATGCCCTTGCCGTCGTCCGAAAGCGCGACCGCGAGATGGTCTCCGCTGCGCTGGAAGCTCAGGCGGACGGTCCCGGTGGCAGGCTTGCCGGCCTCCGCGCGTCGCTCGGCGCTTTCGAGGCCGTGGTCGATGGCGTTGCGCACGAGATGGAGCAGCGGCTCGAAGATGGCGTCCGCCACCTGCTTGTCCACTTCCGCCCCCTCTCCGGCCAGTTCGAACCGCACGTCCTTGCCCAGCGAAGCGGCCAGTTCGCGCGCCAGACGCGGCAGACGGCGCAGGACGGGCTGCAACGGCACCCGGCGCACTTCGGCCACCGTCGAGGAAAGCCGTCCCAGCGCGCGTGACAGCTCGCCCTGAACGCGGCGCAGATCGGCGGCCAGCGCGCGGTCCGTCACCGCCGCGCGCTCGGCCGTCGCCTCAAGGGCATTGAGCGCCACCGCGAGTTGGCCCACTTCGGCAGCGAGAACGTCCAGCCGCAAGGCCGAGACGCGCAGCATGCCGCCGCCCTCGCCCGGGTCGGCCGGGGCCGCTTCCGCCGCGCCGGGTTCGCTCTCGCCCTGGCGCAGCCGCACCACCTCGACCTGATCGGGCACCATGCGAAAGGCCGCGCGTACATCGTCCGGCTCGGCGCTGGAGAGCCCCAGCAGATGCATCGCGCAGCGAAACGGCTCGAACTGCGCGAGGTCCGGCGCGTCCGGCGCCGGTTGCAGTTCCATCGCCAGCAGGCCCGGCACCGCCCGCACGACGGTCAGGGGGTCTTCGCCGCGAAAGAAGCAATCCGGATCGGGCCTGTAGCGGAAGGCGGACATGGCACCGGCTCCATCCACCGCGGCAGCGCTGCGGACAATCGGCGCGGTCCAGTCCGGCAGTTCGCCGGTCGTTTCCGGCGCCGCGGCGGGGCGTTCCGCTTCATCCAGCGAGGCCGCAAGCGCGAGGCTGCGCGTCTCGGCATCCGCCGGCAGCCGGCCGTCGCGTTCCACATCATCGATCCAGCGGTCGACCTGGTCCACCGTCGCCACGAAGCCGTCGAAGTCTTCCGCCGTCAGCACCGCATCGCCGCGCCGGGCCTGATCCAGCCGCGTCTCGGCACGGTGCAGCAGGCGCTCGGCGGGCGCCATTTCGAACAGGGCCACCGAGCCCTTCAGCGTGTGGACCGCGCGGAACAGGCTGTCGAGCACGTCGCGGCGTTCGGGCTGGCGCGCCAGGGCCACCAGATCGCCTTGCGCCTGCGCCACGAGATCCCGTCCCTCGATCAGGAACTGTTCGAGCAATTCGTCCATCATGAGCGACGATAGACGATCGCGTCGTCAAGGCGAACGAGATTGAAGCGATCGTCGATCCGGGTCATCGATTCGCTGTGACCAAGGCAAAGATAGCCGCCCCGGCGCAGCGCGCCATGCAGGTTGTCCGCCGCCACCTGCCTACCTGCCTCGTCGAAATAGATCAGGAGATTGCGGCAGAGGATCACGTCGAACTGGCCCTGTGCGGCCATGGAGCTGGCGTCGATAAGATTGGCGTAGGCAAAATGCACGGATTCGCGCAAGTCCGCGATCAGGCGGTAGTGGCGTTCGTCCCGCTCGAAATAGGCCGCCCTCAGTCCTTCGGGCATGCGGGCCACGGCGCGCTCGCCATAGTCTCCCTCGCGCGCGGCTGCGAGCGCGGCTGTGTCGATGTCGGAGCCGACGATCTCGATGTGATAGGCATCCACCAGCGGCCAGAATTCGAGCAGCCAGATCGCGATGGAATAGGCTTCCTCGCCGGTCGCGCAGGGCATCGACCAGATGCGGATGCGGTCGCCGGGAATGCGCGTGCGGGCCAGTTCCGGCAGGATCGTATTGGCGAGCGCCGCGAACTGGTGTTCCTCGCGGAAGAAATAGGTTTCGTTGATGGTGACGGCATTGATCAGTTGCTGCCGTTCTTCCGCGTCGGTCAGGAGGCGGGTGAAATAGGCGCGGACATCGGGCGATGCGGTGCGCCGGATCCGATCCACCAGTCTGCGCTCGATATAGTAGGTCTTGTTCGGGCCGAAAGTCATGCCGGTCCAGCCGCGCAGCAAGTCGCTGATGCGCGCGATATCGGCGTTCTGGACGCCCGAACCCGGCGAAATGCCCGTTCCGGTTTCCGTCATGCGCCGGCCCAGTCGAGCAACTGGCCGGCGATGCGGTCCATCGGCAATATCAGGTCGGCGCCGTCCAGCGCGACCAGCGCCCCCGGCATGCCCCAGACGACGGCGCTGTCGGCGTCCTGCGCGATCGCACGGCCACCCTCGCGCCGCATGCGCGCCATGGCCTGCGCCCCGTCGTTGCCCATGCCGGTGAGCAGTACCCCCACCAGGGCCTCGGCGCCCAGCACATCGCATGCGGATTCGACGAGCCGGTCCGTGCTCGGGTGCCAGGGCAAGTCGGCGCGGGCGGGCGCGGCCAGCACGAAGGCCTCTCCCCGGCGGCGTGACAGGATCACGTCGGCATCGCCGCGGCCGATATAGACATGCCCCGGCAGCAGCGGCACGGCGCCGGTCACTTCGCTGACGGTCAGCGCGCATTGCCGGTCGAGCCTGCGGGCGAGCGGTCCGGTGAAGCTGGCCGGCATGTGCTGCGCGATGACGATCGGCCAGGGGAAATCCGCCGGCAGCGGCTGCAGCAAGGCATCGAGCGCGGGTGGGCCGCCTGTAGAGGAACCGACGATCACCGCGGAAATGCCGTCCAGCGGTTCGGCGCGCGGCAGCTGGGCCGGTTCCCTCCCGACAAGCTGCGTCTCAGCGGCATGCCCGGTCCTCATCGCAGAAGCGCGCGCATGAGCCCTTGCCCGCAGGCGGTCGGCCAGACGCACGAAGCGCGGCAGGCGCGCAGACGCCGCCGCGCGCACTTTTTCCACGAGCGGGTCGGCGATCCGGTCGATCTCCAGCGAGATCGGCCCCTCGGGTTTGGCCACGAAATCGACCGCCCCCAGCGACAGCGCCTCCAGCGTCTCGTCGGCGCCCTCCTGCGTCAGTGCCGAGACCATGACGACCGGACAGGGCCGCTCCACCATGATCCGGTCGAGACAGGCGAGCCCATCCATCTGCGGCATGTGCACGTCCATCGTCACCACATCGGGCGCGAAAGTGGAGAGCATGGCCAGCGCCTCGGCGCCATCGCGCGCGACTGCGATCTCGAACCCGCCGTCCTCGCGGAAAAGCTGGACGAGCAGTTTGCGCATCAGCGCGGAATCGTCGACGATCAGCAGCCGGATCGCGGTCAACGCACCGCCTCCAGCAGATCGCGCCCGGCCGCGTCGATCAGGGTCAGGGGCGAGACCAGCAGGGCGATGCGCTCCCCCGCGCCGGCACCATCGGCCAGGCGCACATAGCCATCGAAGATCGCGTCCGCCTCGCCGCCGGCCTCCGGATGCTCGATGGCCGCCTTCGTCAGCCTGATGAGGCCGTCCACGCGTTCGACCAGCAGGCCGACGACATCTCCGCCCTGCCGCGCGAGCACGAGGCGCCTGCCCTCCCGTTCCGTCACCGATCCGCCGCCGAGCCGCATGGAAACATCGATCACCGGCACTGCAGACCCGCGCACATTGACCATCCCTGATAGCCAGCCCGGCGCATCGGGAATGGCCGAGAGAACCGGCACCCGCGCCACCCCTTCCACGGAGCCGAGCGGCATCGCCAGCCGGTTCCCGCCCGCTCGCAAGGCAAGGTAGGCGCTCTCCGCCTCCACAGCCGCCGGGGTCACATCCGGCAAGTCGGGAAGCGCTTCCATCCCGGCCACCGCCTCGGCATCGAGCAAATGATCGGCATCGAGCACGGAAATCAGCCGTTCGCCCGAACCGGGACGGCAGATCGCCTGGATCGAGGTCTCTGCATCCCCGCGCAGCAGCACGCCCGGCACCGGCTCCAGGCGCCCATGCTCGACATGAACGACATTGCGCACCCGTTCGGTCACCAGTCCCACCCGGCCCGCGCCGACGCGCACGACCACGACCTGCTCGCGCGCGGCAGGGGCTTCGGCCTCGAAACCCAGCAGGCGGGCCAGCGAGAACAGCGGCAAAAGGCTGCCGCGATGTTCGATGGCCCCCAGCGCCGTTGCCGCCGCTCCGGGAACGACGGCAAGATCGGCGGGCTTCGTCAGGACTTCCTGCACCTGATCCGCGGGCAAGGCGAAACGCTGGCCGGCCAGATCCATGACCAGAAGTGCCAGGCGCTCGTCCCGCACCGCTTCGCCGCGCTCCGCATGGAGCGGTGCATGGCGCGCAGCGCGTCGCTCCGGAGCCGGGAAACTGGCCGCGAGCAGCGCATCGAGGTCCAGATTCTCGCTATCCCCTCTTGCGCCCAGGCCGAGCACGGCATCCACCGCCAGCGCCACCGGCCGGGCGCCGTCCAGCAGCAAGGCCCGCGCGGGCGCCCCCCCGCCGGCCCCATTCCTGGCATCCCCGAGCGCAAGAACGGGCAGGATGTGCCCCCGAAAGTTGCCAAGGCCCAGCAACCTGGTCGCACCGAACGGCACCGGGGTCAGTCGCGGCAGAGCCGAGATTTCGCGAACCAGGCGGGCAGGCAGGGCCATTCGCCGGCCGTCCGCCACGAAATTGAGAACCGTATCTTCGCTTTCGGCCGCCGCCCGCGCGGACACGGACCGATCAGGCGCCGCGGTCGAGCGAAACGGCCAGCGCCGCGATGTCCTCGATCGCCGCCGCCAGTTCCTCCGCGCCTTGCGCCTGCTGGCGGGCGGCAGCGCTGGCCTGCCGGGCGGCGCCTGCGGCGAGTTCGGCGGCCGAGGCGATCTGGTCGCTGCCGCTGCGGATCTCGCGCACGGCGTGCAGGATCGCCTGTGCCCCGCCGAGAATGGCGGTATTTCCGCGCCCGGTCTCGGAAAGGTTTTCGGCCATGACGGAGAAACGCTCGATCATCGCGCGGTTCCGCCCGCCTTCGGTTTCAGCGGCGCCCACGATCTGGTCGAGATCGCTGCGTACGAGGGTCAAGTGGTCCTGGATGGCGCGCACCGCGTCCTTGACGTCTTGCGCATTGGCTGCCGCCTCTCGCGCAAGCTTGCGAATATCGCCGGTCACGGTCGAGAAACCGGCGCCGGCACTGCCCGCGCGGGTCGCTTCCACCGCGCCGTTGACCGCGAGCATGTTGGTCTGGAGCGCGACCAGCGCCAGGCCGTCGCCGATCTTCTCGATCCGGCGGCCGGTGTCGCCGATCGTGCCGAGCGACGACAGCACCGCGCGGGTTTCCTCGACACTTTCGGTGACGCCGGACACCAGGGCCATCACCTGGGTGCTGCCCTGCTCGGTCGTGGCGATCACTGCGGCGATGCCCGTGCTGGCCTCTTCCGCGCGTTCCTGCGCGGATATGGCCGCCTTTTCGATCTGCACCATCGCCGCGCTGGCCTGCAAGGTGGCCGCGCCCTGGATCTGTGCGCCGCGCGAAATCTGCTCGATGGCCACGAGGATCTCGCCCGCCGCGCCGGACAGTTCCTGCACGGTGGCCGAAAGCTCTTCGGCGGCCGCCGCGATCTGCTCGGCCGCGCCGCTTTCCTGGCCCTGCCCGGCGTTCTCTACGCCGACTTCGCCCGAAAGCCGGTCGGCGAGCACTGCCAGCGTCTCGGCGGTCTGCTGGCTCTGCTCCAGCGAGGCCGCCTGCTGCTCCACGGCCTGCCGCGCTTCTGCCGCTGCCGCCGATTGCTCCTCGGCCGCGGCGGCGATCTGCTCCGCGCCCTTCTCCGCCTCGGTGGCGGCACTGTCGGCTTCCATGGCGGCCAGCGCGATATCCTGCGCGCCCTTCCCGAGCGAGGACAGCCGCCCGCGCGCCTCTTGAAGATCGTTCACCAGCGCCCGCCCGCCATCGGCCTGACCGATGGCAACCGTGGCGGCACGGCGGATGCGCTCGGCCACCTGGCGGATTTCGGAGACGATGCTGTCACCCAGACTGCGGATTTCCGCGGCGTTCCGCTCCGAATCGTCGGCCAGTTCCCGCACTTCGTCGGCGATGATCGCGAAGCCCCTTCCCGCCTCGTCGGCGCGCGCCGCCTCGATCGCGGCGTTGAGCGCCAGCATCCCGGTCTGCTCCGAAAGGTCCGCCACCGTGCCGCCGATCGCGATGATCGACGCGGCCGTGGCCTCCAGCTTCTCGACAAGCTGGACCGATCCCAGCTGCCGCTCGCCATTCAGGACGATCGCGGCGACCGAAGCGTCGATCTGTGTCGCTGCTTCGGCAAAGCCCGACTGCACCAGTTCGATGTGCCGCTGCGCCGCACCCGCGCGCTCGCTGGATTCGCGGAAATTGCCCCGCAGGCTGGCGATCAGCCCGAGCGATTCCTGGGCCGCGCCTGCCGCTTCTTCGGCCGAGACGGAAATGTGATCGGCGGCCCGCTGGAGTTCTCCCGCAGCGCTCGCCGCCTCGGTAAGCCCGCTGGCGAGTTCCTGCGTCGCCTCGTCCAGCCGTTCCAGCACGGTGACCGCGCGCCGCCCTCCACGGGCCGATGCCGCGGCCGTGCGCGGCACCGCCTGCTGGGCGACCGGATCGGTGCCGGAGCCCGTGGGGGCCGTCTTGCGGGCAGCCAGCGCGGATTTCTTGACTAGGGGCATGGAAGACCTCTCAGATGACCCGGCAGCGGATGGGCCACTCGTGATCCTCCCGGCATATGCGCAAACCATGGCCGCCATCAAGCTCCCAGCACTAAAGCACAGGCGCGAAAGGAGCGGACGAACAGGAACGCCGACCCGGCGGCGGGCGTTGGCGGGGAATATCCGCGAGCAGGAGCGACAGCGCCATGACGAAGGAATTCAAGAAAGGCGACAAGGTGGAGTGGGACACCAGCCAGGGCGCGACACACGGCACTGTCCAGAAGAAGCAGACTACCGAGACGCATATCAAGCGCCACAAGGTCGCCGCCACGCCGGACGACCCGCAATATATCGTCAAGAGCGACAAGTCGGGCAAGAAAGCGGCGCATAAGCCCGAGGAACTGCGGCGCAAGTCCTGAAGCCGCGTCTGCGCGAGGCTGACTTGAGACGGGGCCGGGAGCAATTCACCGTGCAGAGGCGTTGTGCGGGGCAGGAGAAGGAGCCTGCCCGATGTCGCCCGCGACCCATATCATGACCACCGCCCGCCGCGAAATCCTCACCCGTCCGGTTCTTTCGCTCGTTCAGTCCGCGCTGCCCGCACTGTCCGCCACGGAGAACGAGGCGATCGACGCAGGCAACACCTGGTGGGACGCCGCGCTGTTCACCGGCAATCCGGACTGGGAGCAATTGCTGGCGATCCCGCCCGCCACGCTGACCGAAGAAGAACGCGCCTTCATGGACGGCCCGGTCGACAGGCTCTGCGCCATGATCGACGACTGGCGCATGACCTGGGAAACCCGCGACCTGCCGCCCGAAGCCTGGGACTTCCTGAAGCACGAGAAGTTCTTCGGCATCATCATCCCCAAGGAACACGGCGGCCTTGGCTTTTCCAACTACGCGCATAGCGAAATCGTGCGCAAGATCGCCACGCGCTCGGTCTCCACTGCAGTGACGGCCATGGTGCCCAATTCGCTTGGGCCGGGCGAACTGATCCTGCGCTTCGGCACGAAAGAGCAGCAGGAGCACTGGCTGCCCCGCCTGGCCGACGGGCGCGAAGTGCCGGCCTTCGGGCTTACCAGCCCCGAGGCCGGGTCCGACGCCGCCGCGATGACCGATGAGGGCGTGATCTGCCGGGGCCAATGGAACGGCGAGGACGTGCTGGGCATCCGCCTCAACTGGCACAAGCGCTACATCACGCTGGGGCCGGTCGCGACCATTCTCGGCCTGGCTTTCAAGCTGCGCGATCCCGACCATCTGCTGGGCCATCAGGACGATATCGGCATCACCGTCGCGCTCGTGCCCACGGACCTGCCAGGCGTGACCATCGGCCGCCGTCACATCCCCTCCATGCAGACGTTCCAGAACGGTCCCAACGAAGGGCATGACGTGTTCATCCCGCTCGACAACGTGATCGGCGGGCCGGAGCGCGTCGGCCAGGGCTGGAAGATGCTGATGAGCGCGCTGGCGGCCGGGCGCGGGATCTCGCTGCCTTCGCTCTCGGCGGCAGCAGGCGCTTTCGCGGCCCATACCACCGGCGCTTATGCCCGCGTCCGCTCGCAATTCAACCTGCCGATCGGCAAGTTCGAAGGCATTCAGGAGCGCCTCGCCCGCATCGCCGGCAACGCCTATCTGCTGGACGGCGCGCGGCGGCTGACGTGCGCCGGGCTGGACCAGGGCAACCACCCGGCGGTGATTTCCTCGATCCTCAAGCTTCACGCCACCGAGCGGATGCGCGTCGTCATCAACGATGCCATGGATGTGCACGGCGGCAAGGCGATCATCGAAGGACCGCGCAACTACCTCGGCAGCCAGTACCGCGCCATTCCGGTGGGCATCACGGTGGAAGGCGCCAATATCCTCACCCGCAGCCTGATGGTCTTCGGGCAAGGCGCGATCCGCTCGCACCCCTACCTGCTGGAGGAAATCCGCGCCGTGGGCGATGCCAATCGCGGCCGGGCGCTGGCGAATTTCGACCAGGTGCTGTGGAAGCACATCGGCCATGCGCTGAAAACGGCGATCCGCGCCTTCGTGCGCGGCTGGAGCGGCGGCAGGTTCGCCCCCGCGCCCAAGGCAGGCAAGGCCACGCGCTATTACCGGCAGATGAGCCGCTATGCCGCCGCTTTCGCTTTCGTTTCGGACATTTCGTTCCTGACGCTCGGCGGCGAACTCAAGCGTCGCGAACTGCTCTCGGGCCGCCTGGGTGACGTGCTTTCCGAACTCTACCTGTTGTCCGGCGCGCTCAAGCGCTGGGAAGACGAAGGGCGGCAGGACGAAGACCTGCCGCTGCTGGCCTGGTGCATGGAAAGCGGCTTCGCCACCATCGAGCAGCGCTTTGCCGAGATCATCGCCAACTTCCCGGCCCGTCCGGTTGGCTGGATGCTGCGCCTGTTCATCCAGCCGTTCGGCCGCCGTCGCAACGGCCCGTCGGACCGCACCATCCGCCAGTGCGCGGACATCCTGCTGGAACCCTGCGCCGCGCGCGACCGGCTGGTGGAGAACGTCTATATCGGGGGGGCGGACGAGGCCGTCGGCCGCCTGACCGACGCTTTCCAGCAAACCGTGGCGACCCAGCCCGTCCACGACCGCCTGCGCAAGGCACGCATCCGCGATCTGGACAAGGCGCACGAACAGGGCCTCATCACCGATGGGGAACTGGAGAGCTTGCGCGCCGCCGATGCGGCCGTGGCGGAAGTGATCGCGGTGGACGACTTCGCGGCCGAAGACCTCGACCAGTCCGGCCACGAAACGGCTACCCCGCGCATTGCCGAGCCCGCCGAATGAGCCGCCCGGTCTATATCGTCGACGGTGCCCGCACCCCGTTCCTGAAGGCGCGCGGTGGCCCCGGTCCCTTCACGCCGGTCGATCTGGCCGTGCAGTGCGGGCGGCCGCTGCTGCTGCGCCAGCCGTTCACGCCGGCCGCCTTCGATCAGGTGATCCTGGGCTGCGTGAACGTCATCGCGGACGAGGCGAACCCGGCCCGCGTTGCTGCCCTGCGCCTTGGCTGCGGCCCGCAGACCACCGCCTTCACCGTGCAGATCAATTGCGGCTCCGGCATGCAGGCGATGGACACGGCCTATCGCTACATCGCCGACGGCGGCAGCGACCTGATCCTGGCAGGCGGAGCCGAAGCCTTGAGCCACGCCCCGCTGGTGCTGCGGCAGGACGCGGTGGAATGGCTGGCGGAAATGCAGGGCAACAAGTCCGGCCCGCTCGGCGCGCTCAAGGCCGCAAGCCACTTCCGGCCCGATTTCCTCAAGCCCATCGTCGGCCTCGAACGCGGGCTGACCGATCCGATCACCGATCTCGGCATGGGGCAGACCGCCGAAGTGCTCGCCCACCTCTTCTCGATCTCGCGCGAGGCGGCGGACCGTTATGCGGTAGAGAGCCACAAGCGGCTGGCGAAAGCGCAGGCGGAAGGCTGGCTGAAAGGCGAACTCGAACCCGCCTTCGCCCGCGACGGCACCGTCCACGACCACGACGACGGCGTCCGACCGGACAGCGAGCCTGCCAAGCTGGCCAAGCTCAAGCCCGTGTTCGAGCGGCCCTACGGCAAAGTCACGGCCGGCAACAGCTCGCAGATCACTGACGGCGCCTGCTGGACCATCCTCGCCTCGGAAGCGGCGGTGGAGCGCCATGGCCTCAAGCCCCGCGCGCGTATCGTCGACAGCCAGTGGTCAGCGCTCGATCCCTCGATCATGGGCCTCGGGCCGGTGCTTGCTTCCACCGCACTGCTGAAACGCAACGAACTCTCGCTGGACAGCATCGACCTCTGGGAACTGAACGAGGCGTTCGCTGCGCAAGTGCTGGCCTGCCTGGCAGCCTGGCAGGACGAGGGCTTCTGCCGCGAGGTGCTCGGTCTGGAAGGCGCGGCGGGCACTATCGATCCCGGGCGCATCAATGTCGACGGCGGGGCGATCTCGCTCGGCCATCCGGTCGGCGCCAGCGGCGCGCGCATCGCGCTCCATCTGGTGCAGGCGATGGAGCGGCTGGGCAGCGGCCGGGGCATTGCCACCGAATGCATCGGCGGGGGCCAGGGCGGCGCCATGCTGATCGAACGCGCATGAAGGAGGCCGCGATGAACGATCCCGTATGGACTTATCTGGCCGACCGCGACCTGACGCTCGGCCCCGTTCCCCACGATCACCCGGAAAGCACCGAAGGCTTCACGCACTGGAGCTTTGCGCGCGATGCCGATGGCGTGGCCTGGGCCGTGATCGACCAGCAGGGCACCGGCACCAACACCCTGTCGCAAGCGGTGCTGGAGGAATTCTCCCGCATCCTCGACCTCGTCGAGCAGCGTGCGCCCAAGGCGCTCGTCATCCGGTCGGCCAAACGGGACGGCTTCCTTGCAGGGGCGGACATCGCGGAATTTCGCAGCGTCACTGACGAAGGCGCGATCCGCGCGAGGATCGCAGCGGCGCACGAGGTGGTCGACCGGCTGGCCGCGCTGACGATACCGACAATCGCCGTCATGCACGGTTACGCCATGGGCGGCGGGCTGGAACTGGCCCTCGCCTGCACGCAGCGCATCGCCGTGGAGGGCACGCGCTTCGGCTTTCCTGAAGTGCAGATCGGCCTCCACCCCGGCCTTGGCGGCACCGCGCGCTTCACGCACTTGTGCGATCCGATCGAGGCGATGAGCGCCATGCTCACCGGCAAGTCGATCCATGACCGGCAGGCCAGGCGCATGGGGCTGGTCGATGCCGTGGTGCCTGAGCGCCATGTCGCCGCCGCCATCGCAGCCGCGGTCGGCGGCGATCTGGAGCAGGCGCGGCAGGGTCTGGTGGAACGGCTGAAGGACAGCGCCCCGGCACGCCGCATCGCCGCCCGGCAGATGCGCGCGCAGGCCGAGGGCCGCGCGCCGTCTGCGCACTATCCCGCGCCCTATGCGCTGATCGATCTCTGGGAGGAGCACGGCGGCGACCTGAATGCCATGAAGCAGGCGGAAATCGGCTCCTTCGCCAAGCTGATGCTGACCGATACGGCGCAGAACCTGATCCGCGTGTTCTTCCTGAGGCAGAAGCTGAAGGAACTGGCCGGCAAGACTTCCGGCATCGCGCAAGTCCACGTCATCGGCGCGGGCGCAATGGGCGGGGACATTGCCGCGTGGTGCGCGTGGAAGGGCCTGCGCACCAGCCTGTCCGACGTGAAGCCCGAGCCGATCGGCAAAGCCATCGGCCGCGCGGCCGCGCTCTACGAGAAGATCGCGCATGGCGACCGGCTCAAGATCCGCGACGCGCTCGACCGGCTGATCCCCGATCCCGAAGGCCACGGCGTGACGAGCGCCGATCTGGTCATCGAGGCCGCGCCGGAGAAGGCCGATCTCAAGCGCAAGCTCTACGCCGATGCCGCGCCGCGCATGAAGGACGGCGCCATTCTGGCCACCAACACCTCCTCGATCCCGCTGGCCGAACTGCGCGAAGGGCTCCAGCGGCCCGAACGACTGGTCGGCATTCATTTCTTCAACCCGGTCTCGCGGCTGGATCTGGTGGAAGTGGTGACTCATGACGGCACCAATGCGGATGTCGCGGCACAGGCCCGCGCTTTCGTTGGTCGCATCGGCAAGCTGCCTGCGCCCGCGAAGAGCGCGCCGGGCTTCATCGTCAACCGGGTACTGACGCCCTACCTGGTCGAAGCGCTGACCCTGATGGACGAGGGGCTCGCCCCCGAAGTCATCGACAAGGCGGCGACCGATTTCGGCATGCCGGTGGGTCCGCTGGAACTGGCGGATCAGGTGGGGCTCGACATCGGGCTGGCCGTTGCCGAGATGCTGAAGCGCGAACTCGACTGGCCGATGCCCGATGCCCCGCCATGGCTGAAGGAAAAGGTGGAGGCCGGCGACCTCGGCAAGAAGACCGGCAAGGGCATCTACGTCTGGCGAGACGGCAAGGCGGTGAAGGGCCACGGTGCACGGCACGGAAGCGCCGCAGCGCCCCAGGCCGATGTGGCCGACCGCCTGATCCTGCCGATGCTCAACACCGCCGTCGCCGTACTGCGCGAGGGCGTGAACGACGATCCCGACGTGATCGACGCGGCGATGATCTTCGGCACCGGCTTCGCGCCGTTCCGCGGCGGCCCGCTGCACTATGCCAAAGAACGCGGCGTGAGTGACGTGGTCGCGGCTCTCACCGAACTGGCCGCCAAGCATGGGCCGCGCTTCGAACCGGACGCGGGGTGGGACGCGCTGAAGTGACCGCATATCTCACCGATCCGGAAGAGATCGCGGATCGCATCATTGCCCATACCGGCGGGCGGATCGTGCTGGGCCTGCCGCTGGGGCTGGGCAAGTCTCCCCATGTCGCCAATGCCCTGTTCGATCGCGCCCGGGGCGATCCATCGATACGGCTCGTGATCTTCACCGCCCTGACGCTGGAACCGCCCGCGCTGGGGTCGGACCTCGAACGCCGCTTTCTTGAGCCGGTGTTCGCACGCACGATGGGTGGCTATCCCGAATTTGCGTATGCCGCCGCCCAGCGGGCGGGCGACTTGCCGCCCAACATCGAGGTGAACGAGTTCTTCTTCCAGGCGGGCAGCCGGCTCACCAACGCCGTGGCCCAGCGCAGCTACATTTCGGCCAACTACACCCATGCCGTGCGCTGCCTGCTCGATCAGGGCGTGAACGTGATCGCGCAGATCGTCGCCCGCCGAGAGGACCGCTTCAGCCTCAGCTGCAACAGCGACATGACGCTGGACCTGCTCCGCCATCGGGAGGCGGGCAAGGCCGACTTCCTGCTGGTCGGGCAGGTCAATGACGAACTGCCGTTCATGCCCGGGCCGGCAGACCTTCCCGCCGATGCTTTCGCCATGATCCTCGACAGTGCGGAGACGCGGTTTCCCCTGTTCGGGCCGCCCAAGCAGCCGGTCAGCCCGGCGCAGCACGCGATCGGCGTCCATGTCGCCTCGCTGGTGGCGGATGGCGGCTCGCTGCAGATCGGCATCGGCGAGATCGGCGATGCCGTGGCCCATTCGCTGATCCTGCGCCAGCACCAGCCAGACCGTTTCCGCAGCGCCATCGATACCTTGCTCGTGGCCGGGCAAGTGCGCCCGCCCGTGGAAATGGGTGCCTTCGAACACGGCCTGTACGCGCCCACCGAGATGTTGGTCGACGGCTTCGTCGAACTGATCCGGGCCGATATCGTCAAGCGCGAAGTCGACGGCGCCGTGCTGCACGGCGGTTTCTTCGTCGGTCCCCGCGCCTTCTACGCAGCGCTGCGCGACATGGACGAAGCCACGCGCGGCCTTATCCACATGCGCGAAATCTCCTGGGTCAACGCGCTGTACGGCGACGAAGCGGCCAAGCGGGCCGCCCGCGTCGACGCCCGCTTCGTCAACAGCGCGATGATGGTGACGCTGCTCGGCGCCACGGTTTCCGACGGGCTGGAGGACGGCCGCGTCGTCAGCGGCGTGGGCGGGCAATACAACTTCGTGGCGCAGGCCATGGAACTGGACGGCGCGCGCTCGATCATCACCCTGCCCGCCACCCGGCTGCACGACGGGTCGCTGCAATCCAACATCGTCTGGAGCTACGGCCATGAGACGATCCCCCGCCACTTGCGCGACGTGGTGGTCACCGAATACGGCGTGGCCGACCTTCGCGGCATGAGCGACGAGCGGGTGATCCAGCGCCTGATCGCCGTGGCCGACAGCCGGTTTCAGGACGAACTTCTGGAGGCAGCGCAAAGCGCCGGAAAAATCGGAGCGGATTGGCGCATCCCGCAGGAGTGGCGGTCCAACCTTCCGCAGCGCATCGCCGACGCCCTGCCAAGGGACGACTTTCCCGCCTATCCCTTCGGCACCGATTTCACGCCGGTCGAGCGGCGGCTCGTGCCCGCGCTGCAGCATCTGTCCGAAACCGGCGGGCGCCCCGGCGCGCTGGCAGCCATCGCAGCGCGCGGCCTTGCTCGCCCCACGCCGACGCGGGAGGAGGAGGAAGCGCTCGAACGCCTCGATCTGCAAGCCCCGTCAGGCCTGCGTTCGCGAACCTACCGCACCTTGGTACTCGGGGCCCTGCGATCCGTGGAATGAACCAGGCAGATCGATCGGGCCGTTTTCAGGGCTTTGGTTTCGGCGCCGTGCCCTGGACCTCTGGAAAACATTCCCGCGCCAGGTTCTTCCACATCGGTTCCACCGCGTCCTTCCAGTCCCCGAATCCATAGAGAACCAGCGTGCCGTCGTGCCGCGCCTCGAAGGACATCAAGGGGCTCGTCGGCGTATCGGTTTCCTTGGCGACGCGAAAATTCACCTTCCTGCCGGTTTCCACCGACAGGTTTTCACTGACGCCGACATCGTCGAACTCGGTTTCCACGCAGGCGGCAACCTCACCGATGGGCCGGTCGGAGTGCGCCTTTATGAAGGAAGAAGCCGGAGGCATCGCTGCCAGAAGCAAGATAGCGGCGGGAAACATGGCGCGCTGATACCACGAGTGGACAGATGACCCAAGTACCGGCCCTTCACGGAAGAGCCGGAAAAACCTGGTCAGGCTGTCAGGACTCGCTGCCGAAGAAGTGGTCGATCACGTCGCGTGCCAAACGGGAAGGCTTGAGCGTGACGGCATCGAGGCAGCACCAGCTGGACTTCACTTCGGCCAGCACTTCCTCACCGCGCTTGATGATCGTTTCGTAGAACGCCCGCGCACCCTGGACCTTTTCCAGGAGCACGGTTGCAATCACGTCGTCCCCCAGGAAAGTGGGCTTGCGGTAGGTGATCTCGTGCTTGAGCGCGACCCACAGATGCTGGCCCACCACTTCGGTAGGCGCAAAGGCGCGCCAATGGTCAAGGACAGCGTCCTGCACCCACTTGAGGTAGCTGGCGTTGTTCACATGGCCCATGAAGTCGATGTCGTTTGCATCGACACCAATGCGGAAGTCGTGGGGAATCGCGGTGCTCACAGGAAGACTCTAGCAGAAGTGCGGCGCGCGCAGCAGACAAATATCATCCGCTTCGGATAAGCCCGAAGCATTGCGGTATCACGACAGCACGGAAACGCCCCGTCGCACCACCGATGGCAATGGTGGCTTCGGGCCGTTTCCGCTTGGAAACGGCCCGAAACTCTCGGTTAAAACCTTTTGTCCGCGCGCGAACTAGAGCGCCTTGGCCATGTTCAGGTGCGCTGTCACCGTAGGCACGAGTTCCTTCGCGAAAGCCTTGAGAGGCGCGGAATCGCCGTTCGCCGCGTAGTCCTTCAGCTTGTCGAGAGTCATCTGATGCGCATCGACTTGCGCCGAGGCATAGGCCTTGTCGAAATCGGCCCCGGTGAGATTCTTCAGCGCATCGAGCTTCTGATCCTGCGCGTCGCTGAGGCCGGCGTCCGGCGTGATCGCGGGCGACAGCTTGTCAGCCACGCCCTTCAGCTTGGCGGTGGACTGGGTGTGCGCGTCGATCATCTTTTCGGCGAAGCGCTTCACGGCGGCCGACTGGCCCTTGGCCATGGCCAGCTTGGACGTCTCGATCTCGAAGGCGTCGCTGCTGGCGGCGGCATTGGCGAAGGCCTGCGCAGGGGTCTGCGTGGCCGTGCCCATCGGCATGTCCGCCCCCGGAATGGCGCCGGGAACCACTTCCGTTGCCGGTGCCGTGGCCACGTCATTCGTGGCGGGAGCCTCCTTCTTGCAGGCCGTGAGGGCCAGTGCTGCGAACGAGACGGCGTATAGTACCCGGTGCTTCATGGTGATTTCCTCTTCCTCACTATGCTCCATCGTGAACCAACCAGTCCGCCGCGCGTTCCCGGACAGACTGCTCTCGGTCGCAAGGATCGCGGAGCGTCCCGGCAAGGCAGGAGCAAGACTATGGGAATGCTAGGAAATATCTTCGACAAGGTCTTCCATCGCAACAAGGCGAAAGCCGCCCCCGCGCCTACGCAAAACGCCCCTGCGGCACCCGCCCCCACGCAGGCCGCCCCCGCGCCTGCCGCAGCCGCGCCTGAAGCGGCGGAACCCGTGGACGTCGGCGCGGTGCTTGAGGAAATGGCATCGATGAAGGCGGACCATGGCGGCAATTACCAGACCTCCATCGTCGACCTGCTGAAACTGCTGGATCTCGATTCCAGCCTCTCCGCGCGGAAGGAACTCGCAGACGAACTGGGCGTCCATGCCGCTGCAGACGGTTCGGCAGAACAGAATATCGCCCTCCATCGCGCCGTGATGGACAGCCTTGCCAAGAATGGCGGCATCGTGCCCGACAGCCTTCGCCAATAAGTATCAGACATCGGTAGGTATCAAATGAGGACCGAGCGTAAATCCTGAAAAGTAACCTCGGTTAATGCGCCCTGCCAAAGCGGCGCTATGAGCGCACCCCGGTGGGGTGAAGCCGCGGTCTCGCGGTTTCGGACAGGTCGGCAGCGTGCGGCGCCTAGCGCCCGTTGTCGGCCTGTCTCTTCATGCGGATCGAGCGTGCGCCACTTATAGCTCGCCTTCGCTGCCCGCGTCGCGGGCACGGCGGATCTCGTGGAGGGCCGAGGTCTGTTCCTTCTCTCCTTCCACCACCAGGTCGGGACGGCCGGTAAGCTCCCCCGCAAGGCGCTTGGCGTACCCCTTCATCACTTTGGCAGCGCCTTTCACTTCCTCTTTCCTATCGGTCATGCCCCATCTCCTGATCGCGCGGTTCAACCGGGGTAAGGCGAGGTCTTCAGCAGACCTGCAAGGTGCGCCGCATTGCCTGCCACCATCCTTGCCGTCTTGGTGACTTTTTCAGGTGTCTTGTCCAAGTCCTTGAAATCGGTGGACCCCATTGCCTCGCCTACCCAGTAACAGGCCGCGACAGCCGGGATCGTCCAGCCCACGTCGTTAAGAGACTGGAACAGCTGGGCCGACGAGAAATGGGCGCCGTCCTCGTTACCGACGATCGCCGCCACCGCGACTTTGCCGTAGCTGGGCATGCGGCCCTCGTCGTCGGTCTCGTCGAGGAAAGCATCCATCCGTTCGAGCACGCGCTTGGCGACGCTGCCGATCTGGCCCATCCAGATGGGGCCGCCGAACACCAGAATATCGTGCGCCAGGATCTTTTCCCGCAGGCCGGGCCATTCGTCACCTTCGCCCTCGTTCGAGGTCACGCCGGGTAGCACGTTGAGCCCAGCCACCCGCACGGTCTCCGTGATCTCGACATCGGTTTCGGCAAAGGCCTTCGCGAGAACCGCGATCATCGCGTCCGTGGAGGAAGGCTCGGCTAAATCGGACTTCAGCGTGCAATTGATGGCCAGGGCTTTGAGTGTCACGGGCAGGCGTCCTTCTTCCGATACATGTTTGCAGAACCAACGCGGGACCCGGCGTTTGGTTCGAGCGCAGGGTGCCCTGCCGGCAAGGCCGATTGAAAAGCGGAAGCTGGGAACGGGGCCGCCTGCTCGCGCCTTTCTTCTGCCGAAGGAGAAGGATCATGGCCGAGTACGAACCCGACGATTCCCGCAATGTCACCGGAACCGCCGGCACGCCCGACGGACGCTGGACCAACCGCGATGGCAAGCCGCCGCAAGGCGTTCCCCAGAAGGATCCGGCCCGCGCCCGGGAAGCGGAGCTTCACGCCGACAAGGAAGACGAGCGTCTCAATCCGGGCGCCGATACCGAAACGACCGGCGGCGTGGGCGGAGCGCGGCGAGGCTCTCACGGCTGACCTTTCAGCCGCGGCACGCCGCAGCAACCATTTGTAACGCCGCGTTCGCCGCTTTCGCTCGAACCTGGCGGCCCCTGACGCGTTGCCCCCGAACGAGTCAGGGGAATTGCCGTCTTGCGAAAATCGATTGCCGCACCGTCCGTTACCATAGCGTCCGTTACCGTGGCGACGCTGGTGCTGGCGGGCTGCAACGGGCATCAGTCGGCGCTGGCGCCGTTCGGGCTGGAAGCGCGCTCCACGCTCTGGCTGACGGCAGTGCTGGCGGCGGGAGGCAGCGTCATCGCGCTCGGAATGGCCGCGATCTATTTCGTCGCGGCGCGGGCTCCGGAAGGAAAGCTCACTCACCAGAGCGGCATGCGTCTCGTCCTATGGCTCGGCGCCGTGGTCCCGACGGTGGTGCTGACCGCGCTGCTGGTCTGGGCGCTTCCAGCCATGCGCCCCCTTCCCACCGGCGACAGCGATTTGCACATCCGCGTAGAGGGCGAGCAGTTCTGGTGGCGCGTCGCTTACGCGCGGAGCGATGACAACGATCCGGACGGCCGGACGGAGCCACCGCTGCTCTCCGCCAACGAAGTGCGCCTCCCGGTCGGCCGGACGGTCGTGTTCGAACTCACCGCCACGGACGTCATCCATAGTTTCTGGATCCCCGGCCTTGCCGGCAAGATGGACATGATCCCCGGCCGCACCAACCGGCTGGTCGTCAAGGCCGAGAAGCCCGGCACCTATCGCGGGGTCTGCGCCGAGTTCTGCGGCCTCAGCCATGCACTGATGGCCTTCGACGTCATCGCCATGGAACCGGCCGCCTTCGACGCCTGGCTGACCGCCGCCCGCACTCCCCCGCGCCGCACGCAAGACCGCGGCGCAGCGCTGTTCGCGCGCGAGGGCTGCGGAAGTTGCCACGCCCTCGCCGGCACATCGGCCCAGGCCCGCATCGGCCCCGATCTCACCCGGTTCGGCGAGCGCCTGACGCTTGGCGCCGGGATTCTCGAACCGACGGACGCCCATACCGCCGCCTTCATCCGCGATCCCCATCGCTTCAAACCGGGCGCTCGCATGCCCGCCTATACCCATCTCACGCAGGAGGAAGCCCTGGCCCTTGCCCGCTGGCTGAAGCAGACCAAGGCGGAGAACGCGCGATGAGCCTGTACGACCAGGACGATCCCGCCCTCCGCGCCGCGCAGGAACAACGCCTGCGTGAAGTCTGGGCGCCGCCCAAAGGCCTTTTCCTGCGCTGGACGGACACCAACAACAACCAGGTCGGCAACTGGTACGTGCTCACGGCCTTCGCCTTCATGCTCTTCGCAGGCGTGCTGGCGCTCATCATGCGCACGCAGCTCGCGGTGCCCGACAACGACCTGGTGGGGCCGGGCACGTTCAACCAGTTGTTCACCCTGCACGGCTCGGTGATGATGTTCCTTTTCGCCGTGCCGATGTTCGAGGCGGTATCGATCATCCTCCTGCCGCAATTGCTGGGCGCGCGGGACCTGCCCTTCCCCAGGCTTTCCGCCTTCGGCTATTGGTCCTTCCTGATCGGCGGCGTGTTCGTTTCGGGATCGATCTTCTTCGACGCCGCGCCGGACGGCGGCTGGTTCATGTATCCGCCGCTGACCACCCGAACCGACCTTTCCGGTCTCGGCGCCGATATCTGGATGCTGGGGCTTTCCTTCATCGAAGTGTCGTCGGTCGCCGCTGCGGTCGAGCTGATCGTGGGCGTGCTCAAGTGCCGCCCGCCGGGCATGCGGCTCAACCTCATGCCGCTCTATGCCTGGTACATCCTGGTGGTAGCGGTGATGATCCTCTTCGCCTTCCCGCCGCTGATCGCCGGGGATGTGCTGTTCGAGATGGAGCGTTTGCTGGACTGGCCCTTCTTCGATGCCTCGCGCGGGGGCGATCCGCTGCTGTGGCAGCACTTGTTCTGGATCTTCGGCCATCCGGAAGTCTACATCGTCTTCCTGCCCTCCATCGCGCTCTTCGCCATGCTGGTGCCCACGTTCGCGCGGCGCCACCTGCTGGGCTATCCCTGGATCGTGCTGGCGGCAGTGGGCACCGCATTCCTGTCGTTCGGGCTATGGGTCCACCACATGTTCGCGACGGGCCTGCCGAAGATCAGCCTCGGCTTCTTCTCGGCGGCGTCCGAAGCGGTGGCGATCCCGACGGCCGTGCAGATCTTCGTCTTCATCGTCACCCTCTGGGCGGGCCGCGTGGTCTGGTCCACGCCGCTGCTCTACGCCACCGGAAGCCTCGCGATCTTCGTTATCGGCGGGCTGACCGGGGTGATGGTCGCGCTGGCCGCGTTCGACTGGCAGGCGCACGATACCTACTTCGTGGTGGCCCACCTGCACTACGTGCTGATCGGCGGCACGCTGATGCCGCTCTTCGCAGGGCTCTATTACTACTGGCCGCTGGTGACCGGCAAGAAACTGTCCGACCGGCTGGGACGCACGGCATTCTGGCTGATCTTCGTGGGTGCCAACCTGTGCTTCTTCCCGATGCATCTTTCGGGGCTGGAGGGCATGCCGCGCCGTGTGTTCACGTATCCGGCCGACCTTGGCCTCGGCGGGCTGAACATGGCCTCCACGATCGGCTCCTTCGTGATCGCCGCCGGGGTTGCGGTGATCGTGCTCGACTTGTGCCGCTCGCCCTGGCGCCAGATGGCCCCGCGCAATCCCTGGCAGGCCGGAACGCTCGAATGGCTGGCCCATCCGCAGGACGAGAACTGGGGCATCCGCTCGATCCCGCTGATCGAGAGCCGCTATCCGATCTGGGATCAGGAAGACTTCGTGCGCAAGGTGGACGAAGGCCGCTATTTCCTGCCGGATGCCGAGGAAGGCCGGCGCGAGACGATCATCACCTCGGTGCTGGACGCGCGCCCGGTCTCGGTCATCCGCCTGGGCGCTCCCAGCTGGAAACCGATGCTCACCGCCCTGGCGCTGGGCGGAGTGTTCATCCTGACCACTTATCATCTCTACTGGCTGGCGCTGGTTTCGGGCGTGGCGACGCTGGCCATGGTGCTCTGGTGGCTCTGGACCGGAACGGCGGAAATTCCCGAAAAGCCCAGCAAGCCGATCGGGCACGGCATGGAGCTGCCGCTCTACATCTCGGGCGGAGCCTCTCCGGGCTGGTGGGCCATGTTCATCACGATGATGGCGGACGCCACGGCCTTCTCCGGATTGCTGTTCGGCTATTTCTTCTTCTGGACCCGGCATGCCGACTTTCCGCCGCCCGACATGGCCGCAGCGCCCGGCATGTTCTGGACGATGATCGCGCTGATGCTGGCTCTTGCGGGCTGGATCGCCACGGTCGCCGCGCGCGAGATCCACGCGCGGGGTGGCATCGGTGCGGGCCGACTGCTGCTGCTGTTCGGGTTGGCCACCAGCCTGGCGGGTGTCCCGGCCGGACTGGCGGGGCCCTGGCTCTCCGGCATGGATCCCGCCGCACACAGCTACCCGGCGATCGTCTGGACGCTGGCGATCTGGACCTGCCTTCATGCCGCCGTCGCGGCGATCATGCAGGCCTATGTCCTCGCGCGGAGCCTGGCAGGGCGGATGACCCCGCATCACGACGCGGATATTCGCAACGTCACCGTCTACATGCACTTCTTCGCGCTCACCGCCGCCTGCGCCTATGCCACCATCGGCCTGTTCCCGGAGGTGGCATGAGCGAAGACCCGCGCGGCGACCGCAGGAAATGGCACGAGCGGCTGCAAGTCACGCTCTGGACCCTGATCGTGCCGCCCACGGTCTGGGCGGCCCATTTCCTGTTTTCCTACCTCTGGGCGGCGATATCCTGCGCCAAGCAAGGCGACTTCGCCCGGTTCCCGACGCTGTTCGTGGCCGGGACGGTGCTGGCCCTGGCGGCCATCGCCCTGTCGGGCTGGATCGCCCACCGGCAGGTCCGCATGCCCGGCAGCCCGCCGCCGCACCAGGACGGGACCGACATCGACCGGCTGCGTTTTCTGGCAAAGGCAACCCTGCTGCTGGCCGGACTGAGCTTCGTGGGCGTGCTTTTCACCGCGCTGCCGGTGGTGTTCATCGGAGACTGCCGGTGAAGCGGGCCGCGCTCCTGACCGGGTTCCTGCTCATGCCGCTGGGCCTTGCCTGTGCGCACTTCGGCATGACCGGCCACATGACCGCGCATATGATCGCCGTGGCCGTGGCCGCGCCGCTGCTGGCATTCGGCCTGGCCGAAACCGCTCTCGATCCTGCGCGCCGCTGGCCCCGCCTGGTGACGCCGATGGCGATGATGCTGGTGGAACTGGTCGCCGTCTGGGCGTGGCACTTGCCCGCCGTGCGCCGCGCCGCCGACGCCGCACCCTGGCTGGGCGCCGCGGAATACGCCAGCTTCCTGGGCGCAGGACTGCTGCTCTGGAGCGCCGCGATCCACACCCCCCAGCGCGCAGCCGGGATCGGTGCGCTTCTGCTGACATCCATGCATATGACGCTGCTGGGCGTGCTGATCGGCCTCGCCCCGCGCCCGCTTTACGGCTCGGGAATGCCCGGAATGCACCACTACGGCGCGCCGTTCGGCCTTGACCCTCTGGCCGACCAGCAGCTTGGCGGGGTCGCCATGCTGGTGATCGGCGGGGCAAGCTACTTCCTTGGCGGCATTGCCCTTCTTGCGGGACTGCTGAGAGCCAAGCCGGAACCTTCGAAATGACCGTGAAACTGACCTGGAAACGCCTGATCCTGGCGCTGCTCACCCTCTTCGCGCTCGGCATGGGATTCGCCTGGTCCGGCCTGTTCCCCATCGCCGCTTCCTCCGGGCATTGGGCGATCACCGACTGGTTCCTCCACTGGACCATGCAGAACTCCGCGCGCACTTACAGCGCATTCCAGACGCCGGAACGCGTGCGCGACGACCGGGCTCTCGTCAGCGCGGCGGGCCATTTCCGGCAGTCCTGCGCGGTGTGCCACGGGGCGCCCGGCATGCCGCCATCGCCGGTCATGCAGTCCGCCACGCCGCCCGCACCGGACCTTGCGCGCGTGGTGGGCGAATATGGCGACAAGGAGCTGTTCTGGATCGTCCGTCACGGGGTGAAATTCACCGGCATGCCCGCCTGGCCGGCCGGCGACCGACCGGACGAAGTGCGCCGCATGGTGGGCTTCCTGCGCCGCCTGCCGAACATGACCCCGGCCGAGTACGAGGCTCTCACCGCGCCTGCTCCGGGCAGCGACGCCGCCCTTGCCAGCTGCACGGGTTGCCACGGAACCGACGGCCTGGGGCGCGGCCAGGCCGATATCCCGGTGATCGCCGGGCAGAAGGAAAGCTATCTTCTCGCGGCCCTGCGCGACTTCGCTTCCGGAAAGCGCCACGGTGCGGTCATGCAGGTTGCGGCATCGGGTCTCTCAGACGCGGAGATGCGCCAGGCCGCCCGCCATTACGCACGGCAACCGGGGCTGCGCGACCAGCCCCTACCCGCCGCCCATGCCATCGTTTCGGATGGACTGCCCGCGCAGCAATTGCCTGCCTGCACCACCTGCCATGCGCCCGGAAAGGCGGCGCCCGCCCTCGGCGGCCAACGGGCGGACTACCTCGCCACCAGATTGCGGCAATGGCGGGGCGAGGAAACCGTGATCGACGCCCACAAGCCGCGCGACCCGATGGCCGTCATCGCCCGGCGCATTCCCGAGGCGCAAATCGATCCTCTCGCCAAGGCCCTGTCCGGGGACGCTACAGCGCGCTGACCTTCACCCGGGATCCTCTGCGCAGGGCAGCCAGCGGCGCACCTCATGCGTTACCGAAACCAACAGGCTTGAATGAAAGGCAAAATCGGCATGACCGAAAGCGGAAACGACCCCCGGGAAGACGTGCTGAACTTCTGGTTCCGCGAACTCTCTCCCAAAGACTGGTTCGAGACCGCCGAGGCCCTGGACCCCGCGGTGCGTGCCCGTTTCGGCGCGCTTCACGCCCAAGCCGCAGAAGGCGCGCTGGCGGACTGGGCCGAGACCCCGCTCGGCCGGCTGGCGCTGATACTAGTGCTCGACCAGTTCTCTCGCCATATCCATCGCGGCACGGCGCTGGCCTTTGCCAGCGATCCGGCCGCGCAGCACCTCGCCGTCGAGGGCATAGCCGCCAGAATGGACGAA
The DNA here is from genome assembly GCF_004368805.1 of Novosphingobium sp. PhB55. Taxonomy (NCBI): domain Bacteria; kingdom Pseudomonadati; phylum Pseudomonadota; class Alphaproteobacteria; order Sphingomonadales; family Sphingomonadaceae; genus Novosphingobium; species Novosphingobium sp. PhB55. The sequence continues at coordinate 324,850 of NZ_SODQ01000008.1, forward strand.
ACCCTGGGCTTTGCGCAGCGCCAGTTCTTCTACATGCCGCTGATGCATGCCGAAGACTCCGTCCTCCAGGCCATGAGCGTCGAACGCTTCAAGGCCCTGCGCGACTATGCCGAAGAGGTGATGGGCTTCGCTTCGGGCCATAGTGCCGAAATTGCCGCTTTCGGGCGCTTTCCGGGGCGCAATCTCGCTCTTGGCCGAAATTCCAGTCCCGCAGAGATCGAACATCTGAACAGCAGCGCGCCGGCATCCTGATCGCAGCGCAAGGCTCCCAACCCGCCCGCGCCCTGCCACTCAGTTCCGCAGCATGATCCAATCGTCGTCGCCGCCTTTGTCCCGCAGGACATCGAGGGCCGTCTGGACGTGAATCGCCGCGAGATCCTGACCGCAGGCGTCGAGGCGGCCTATGGCCTCCTGCAGCAAGTGCGTAATGCTGCGCAGCTCAAGGACAAGCTGTTCCTGGTTGGTGAGCGCCATCAGACCGTTCCTCCCCCTCGGGCCTATCCCCCCTAGGTCCAAGAAGACAGGCTAAGCCAAGGAACGCTCCGAACCAAGTAGAATTACGAATGACTCCCATTGGATAGTCAAATATTCACCTTTCCGGTACTGCGCGCGGCCCGCCGCAAGTAATCGCGCATCAGCGCCTGCCCCTTGTCGGTAAGACAGGCATGGTTGCCGCCCGACGCGGCATCCCTACAGCGCGTCACCAGCCCTTTCGCTTCCAGCACGTTCTGCCAGCGCAGCACCGTATTGGCCGAGGAGGTGCCGAGCGGCGCCGCGGGTTTGCAGGACTGGCCGATGAAAAGATCGAGCAGAATGTCCCAGGCCGGCTCCCCGAAGAAATCCGCGCCGAGCATTTCATCGCGGATCCGGCGGCATCGATAGATATATTCGGCCAGGGGCAGCAGACCGGCATCGCCTTCCGCGGCCCCGTCACCCAGCCCTTCGCCACCTGGATGGCCACCTGGCCCGCCTGCGGGCACATGCCCGGACAAGCCACTCTCCGGCGTCGGCCCTAGCCCGCCGAAACCCTCTTCCCCAAGTTTTCTACCCATCGCCCCCAGCTGTTAACGCCCCGCGACTCCTGCGCGCCCGCTGAAGCGCATGACTTAAGCGCTGGTCAGTGACAACGCTGTCAACGACGAAGACCGGCCGGACTTCAAAAAGTTAATCTAGGATAATTCCGGTCCACTATTGCTGCAGGTAACGGCTCGGCGGCACGCCCAGCACGCGTTTGAACATCGTGGAGAAATTCCCCGGCCCATCGTAACCGAGGTCGAGCGCGATGGCGGTGACGGAATCGCCGGCAGCCAGCCGCGGCAGGGCCACCGAGAGGCAGGCCTGCTGCCGCCATTCCGCGAAACTCATGCCTGTCTCCCGTCGGAACAGGCGCGTGAACCGGCGGCGGTTCATCGCCAGGGCATCGGACCATCGCTCGATCGTGTCTCCGGCGCGGGGGCTTTCCAGAAAGCGATGGCAACGTTCCGCCAGCGCGGGGTTGCGCGGAAAAGGCACGACGATGGGAATGACCGGCGCCTGGCAGATTTCGGCGACCAGCAGAGCCATGACCAGTCCGTCGCGGCCCTCCAGGTCGTATTCGGCCGGCACTTCGGACGCCGCTACCAGAAGCTGCCGCAGCAGCGGGGACACCGCGACCACCCGGCAAGTATCCGCCAGAGCCGCGCCCGCCGAAGGCGCCACCAGCACGCTGCGCGTCTGCACTTTGCCCACCATCCGCACCGAATGCGGCGTTCCGGCAGGGATCCACACCGCGCGCTCCGGCGGTGCGACCCAGGCGCCATCCGGCGTGCTCACGGCCACCACGCCGCGCGAGGCATAAAGAAACTGGCCGCGCCGATGGCTGTGCTCCGCCAGTTCGAACGAGGGCGGATAATCGTTGCCGATACCGACGACCGGCCGCGGCACGTCCTCGTAATCCGCCGGCTGGCGCTGCTGGATCTGATGTCCCACAATCATAATTGATTGACCCATATGCCGAAGCGGGACGATCTCAAAGCGAATAGGAGAGGCGCCACGAGCAAAGGACCGCGAAGGAGGCGGCAAAAATGGCCCAGAAATTGGCAGCAGGCGGGTCCGGCCCGGCAATGGACGATCGCGGACAGGCGGCCGTGAATGGAACCGTGTTCGGCGTGATCGTCGCCATCAGTTTCTGCCATCTTCTGAACGACATGATGCAGTCTCTGCTGCCCGCGATCTATCCTGCACTGAAGGCCGACCTGGGCCTGAGCTTCGGCCAGATCGGCCTGGTGACACTGGCCTACCAGATCACCGCTTCGATCCTTCAGCCACTGGTGGGGCTCTATGCGGACAAGCGACCGACTCCGCTCGCCCTGCCTGGCGGCACGCTGTTCTCGCTGGCCGGACTGACCGTGCTGTCGGCCGCGCATAGCTATGGACTGGTGCTGGTCGGCGCATCGCTGCTGGGCATGGGGTCTTCCGTGTTCCATCCCGAATCCTCCCGCGTGGCCCGCATGGCTGCGGGCGGAAGGCACGGACTCGCGCAGTCGTTGTTCCAGGTGGGCGGGAACGCCGGTCAGGCGCTAGGGCCATTGGCCGCTGCGCTGGTGGTGGTGCGTTGGGGACAGTCCAGCCTGGCCTTCTTCGCGCTGCTGGCACTGCTGTCCGGCGCCGTCCTGTGGAACGTCGCCGCCTGGTATCGCAGTCATGGCCTGGAACGGCTGGCGGCCGGCGGCAAGGCGAAGCTTTCCGCGGGCCTCCCCAAGGGCCACGCCGCGCGCGGTATCGCCATCCTGCTGGCGCTGATCTTCTCCAAATACGTCTACCTCGCCAGCCTGACGAGCTACTTCACGTTCTACCTGATCCACCGCTTCGGCCTCACCGTGCAGAACGCGCAGTTCCACCTCTTCGCCTTCCTGGCCGCGGTCGCGGTCGGCACGGTGATGGGCGGGCCGCTGGGCGACCGGTTCGGGCGCAAATACGTGATCTGGTTCTCGATCCTAGGCGCCCTGCCCTTCACGCTGCTGCTGCCCTATGCCAGCCTGTTCTGGACAGGCCCGCTGACCGTGGTGATCGGCCTGATCCTGGCCTCCGCCTTCCCGGCCATCGTCGTGTTCGCACAGGAGCTGGTGCCGGGGAAAGTCGGCATGATCTCGGGCCTGTTCTTCGGCTTCTCGTTCGGCATGGGTGGTCTGGGCGCGGCCGTGCTCGGCTGGCTGGCCGACCGCACGAGCATCGAGACGGTCTACCACGTCTGCGCCTTCCTCCCGGCGATCGGTCTGCTGACGGCATTCCTGCCGCGCGTGAACAAAGCCTAGACCGGCCTGGGCCGGGCCCTGGAGGGTCCGGCCTAGCGCCGGCGGGCGGCGGAGACGAGCGCGTAAGTCGTCACGCCGCACAGTCCCAGGGCGATGGCGAACCCCGCCCCCGCGCCCCACTTCGCGCCGACCGGCCCGGCCAGGAACCCGCCCAGCGCCAGTCCGGCAAGGGGAAGGACGATGAGGGCGAGGCAGCCGATCGCAAACACAAGTCATCTCCACTTTCCTGCCGCAGGTCCGGGCTGTTCACAGCCCGCAGACAAGCGGCCTTCCGGCCTGAGCATCGGCCGCTGCATGCAATCCCGTCCGCCCCTTGGCAAGTCTCCGATAAGCCCGCGCGCGCCATGGTCGCCCGATAGTCTGCATCGGCACTAACAATAATCCGTGACGGAAGATTAAATCGCCAAGCTCTTGTTAGACCGCGAATTTCGCGGCGCGCGATTTGGCAACGGGTTGCAACGAAACGATAGTTTCTTTTCACCGGGCATCACCCGCAGTACGCTCCGGGCAAGATACGGAGCGAGGGAGCAAGTACCGGCTGGGACAACCCGGCCGAATTGCGGCGATTTTCGGCAGTATACCCAGATCATTCCGAACCGAACACTTGCGCGCGCCGCCGCGGCATCGGCTGCCTGCGCGCGGGATAAAGTCAAATCATCACCGAAAACAGAACAATATCGGTGGAAAAACAAAAAAGAAAAACACGATACCGGGAGGAGAGAACAGGCATGAATGCAGGGAAGCTGACGCGCGTCATGATCATGGGCGCTGTGCTGGGCGGCACTTCGACGGCGATGCCGGCACTGGCGCAAAGCCAGCCGACGATAAATCCCGGCGATATCATCGTTACGGCCCGCCGCACCGAAGAACGGCTTCAGGATGTGCCGATCTCGATGACGGTCTATGACGGCGCCACCATCGAAAAGCGCAATATCGTCGTGGCATCGGACCTCGCGACCTATACGCCCTCCCTCTCCGTCAACACGCGCTACGGCGCCGAGAAAGCCAGTTTCTCGCTGCGCGGTTTCAACCAGGATGCCTCCACGGCGCCCACCGTGGGCGTCTATTTCGCGGACGTCGTGGGCGTTCGCGCGCAGGGCGGCACGACCTCCGGCAATACCGTGGGCGCCGGCACTTTCACCGACCTGCAGAACGTGCAGGTGCTGAAAGGCCCGCAAGGCACGCTCTTCGGCCGCAACACCACCGGCGGTGCGATCCTGCTGGTTCCGACCAGGCCGACCGATCTGTTCGAAGGCCATATCGAAGGCACCATCGGCAATTACGACCAGCGCCGGATCCAGGCGGCACTCAACGTGCCGCTGGCGGAGACGTTCAAGGTCCGCCTCGCGGTGGACCGCAACAAGCGCGACGGCTACATGAAAAACCGCTCCGGCATCGGGCCTGACGCCTACAACAATACCGACTACGTCTACGCCCGTCTCAGCGTGGTCGCCGACCTGACGCCCAATCTCGAGAATTACACGATCTTCCATTACAGCCGGTCGGACACGAACGGCTACGCCACCCATTACGAGAATTGCGATCGCGACGCGGCCAGTCCTTTGGCAGGCGGTCCGTTCACCCGCTACTTCACCGCAACGGCCGCCTGTGCCCAGATCGACCGGCAGGCCGCGCGCGGAGACGGCAGGCTCGATGTGGAAGTGAGCAATCCCGATCCGCGCTTCCTGCTGGAGACATGGCAGGTCATCAACACGACGACCTGGCAGGCCAGCGACACGATGACGGTGAAGAACATCGCCAGCTACGGCGAATTCCGGGAGGATTCGGCGTTCAATCTCTACAGCGATAACTTCCGCATCGCCGACACGCCGGTCACCCGGACATTCCAGTCGCTGGGCTACGTCACGGTGGGCGCGCCGTTCAACTACATCGCGCTCGACATCCAGCCCAATTATCACGCCGCGGCGGAATCGACCGCGACGGAGGAACTCCAGCTCCAGGGCCGCTCGGCCAATGGCAAGCTGAACTACGTGATCGGCGGCTACCTGGAATTCAGCCGGCCGATCGGATGGAACCAGCAGCGCACCGGCATCTATGGGAACTGCCCCGATGCCGGGAACCTCGGCTGCTCGGGCGTGCTGCCGCTGGGCCTGCCCGCTTCCAGCCTGGGCATCGCGCTGGTCTCTGAATCGCGCACGCGCTTCGATTTCGACAACCACGGCGCCTTCGCGCAGGCCACCTACAACTTTACCGATCAGTTCGCGCTTACCGGCGGCTTCCGTTATACGTTCGACAAGACGGTGGGCGTCTCCGAAAGCAACCGCTGGAACCTGGCGACGATACCGGGACTGGGCACGATCCCTGTCGGGCGCGTGTGCAACGACGTGCTCAATCACCCCACCGTCAACCTCCTCGCCAACGGCGGTGACACGACCGCCTGCAGCACGCGGATTTCCAACAAGTCCAACCGGCCGACCTGGCTGATCGACCTGGACTTCAAGCCGACGCCCGACATGCTGTTCTATGCCAAGTATGCACGCGGCTATCGCCAGGGCGGCGTCAACTTCACCAACCCCGGCCTCGAAACATGGGATCCGGAGAAGGTGGACTCCTACGAACTGGGCGCCAAGCTGACCTTGCGCGGTTCCCTGCCCGGCTATTTCAACATTGCCGGTTTCTATAACGATTTCAGCGACCAACAGGTGTTCGGCGCCCTTATCGCCAAGCAGGGCAGCGGCCTTGCCGGCGGCGCAGCGATCATCAATGCGGGCAAGTCGAAGATCCAGGGCGTCGAAGTGGACACGGGCATTACCCTGTTCCAGCGGCTGCGGCTCTCGGCGGGCTACACTTACCTCGATACCGAGATCAAGGAACTGGTACCCCCCACGCTCAGCCCGGACAGCCCGTTCGAGCAGATCATCCCGCGCGGCCAGCCCGGCGATCCGCTCAGCTACTCGCCGAAGAACCGCCTGACGCTATCGGCGGATCTCGACGTGCCGCTGGGCGAAAAGACGGGCTCCCTGTCCTTCGGCGGCAACTATACCTATACCTCCAGCCAGGCGGTGGACGGCAACTTCTTCACCGCAGCCACGGCCGCGAACCCGCAGCGCGTCACGATCCCGGCCACCAACCTCTTCAACCTCAACGCCTCCTGGAGCGACGTGTTCGGCTCGGGCTTCGACATTGCCGCCTTCGCCACCAACCTCACCAACAAGCGCTTCAAGACCGCATCGGGCGGCGGCTACGAAAGCTCCGGCATCCTGGACTTCGCCTATGGCCCGCCGCGGATGTACGGGCTGCGGCTGAAGTTCAACTTCGGAAGCTGACGCCCCGCACGCCCCAATGCCAGTTCTCCGGCCTTTCGCCCTGCGAAGCGCCGGAGACGGCTGGCATCTCGCCGCGAACTGGACCACAAGCGCGGCATGTCCCGATCCCGGCTGAAAGTGTTCTTCGACGGCGGCTGCCGCCCCAACCCCGGCCCGATCGAGGCCGCCGCCGTCATCGGCGGCGCGGTGCATCTCTTCGAAGACCTGGGACAGGGCAGCAACGAGGATGCCGAATGGCGCGCGCTGAACCGCGCGCTGGAACTGGCGCAATCGCTGGGGCTGCAGGATATCGAGCTGGTCGGCGATGCGCTTCCCGTTGTTCGCCAGGCCAACGAGACCCTGAAGCGCGGCGAAGCCCGCAACCGCCACGAAGCGGAATTTCTGGCCCTCGTCGCCAAGGCCAGACCCGCCCGCATTCGCTGGATCAAGCGCGAACAGAACCTGGCAGGCATAGCCCTCGCCCGGCGTCATCCACGTTGATGCCCGGGCGGGCGGGAAGCGGCTGATCCTATTCGATGGGCGTCAGGCCCAGCAGGTCTTCGACGGCCCGCGCCAGATTGTGCGTCGTATAGGGCTTCTGCACGACGATGCGCGAGCGATGCTCCTGCGGAAGCAGCGCCTGTTCGCCGTAGCCGGTTGCGAAGAAGAAAGGCACACCCGCATCCGTCAACCGGTCCGCCACGCCGAAGCTGGTCTGGTCGCCCAGGTTGATGTCGAGGATCGCGAGGTCCGGCATGCCGCCATCGAGCGCCCCATGCGCGCCTTCCGCGCTGGACGCCGTATCGATCTCCGCGCCGAAACGGCCCAGGATGTCTTCCGCGTCGAGCGCGATGATCAGGCTGTCCTCGACGATCAACACCGACATGTCCGCCAGCAGATCGTGCGGGATCGGCATCTTCGACTGGGCGGGTCCATGCGAAATTCGGCGCGGATTGGGCAGCTTGATCGTGGTGCCCTTGAAATTGCGCTGTTCGGAAAGGTGGCGTGCGGGAATGCGGAAAGTCGCCCGCACCCCGGCCGGATCGTAGACGATGTCCGCCGCGCCGCCCAGATCGTAGGGAACCGAACGCTTGATGATGGTCGTGCCGAAACCCTTGCGCGTGGGTTCCTTGACTGTCGGCCCCCCGCTTTCCGTCCAGGTCAGGATGAGGTCGTCGTTATCGGCACGTTCCCAGGCGATCTGGACGATCCCCTCGCCCGAGAGGCTGCCGTATTTGGTGGAGTTCGTCACCAGTTCGTGAACCACCAGTGCCATGGAGGAATAGGCCTGCGGATTCAGCAGGATCGACGGCCCCTCGTAATGGATGGAGCTTTCCTTGTGCGCGGCGAAGGCGGCGGCTTCGGCATCGATCAGCGCTTGTAGCGGTGCCGGACCCCAGTGGTCGTCGGTAATCTGGTTGTGCGCGCGGGCGAGCGAATGGATGCGTCCATCGACCACCTCGACGAATTCCTTCACGGCATCCTCGTCAGGCTGGGACTGCCGCACCAGCCCCCGGATGACGCCGAGGATGTTGCGCACGCGGTGGTTCAGTTCCGCGATGAGCAGTTCCTGCCGGCCATTGGCCTGCTGCCGCTGCGCCGCGGCTTCATCGGCCAGGCGGAGCACCACTTCGATCAGCGTGGCGCGCAAGGTCTCGGCCACCCGCAGCTCGTGCTGCAGGAAAGGACGGGAGCGGCCTTCCACTTGCTCGTTCCATTCGGCGAAACTCTCGCGCGGCGTCAGGCGCGGGCCGTTCGGGCCATATTCGATCGGCTTGTGCGGATCTCCCGCCCAGCGCACGGACTGGCGCATTTCCGAGCGGAACAGGACGACGTAATCGCGCGGCGATCGCGAAATGGGAATGGCCAGCAGCCCGGCGGCGTCCCTGGCATAGCTTCCGGCCCCCTTGACCAGCGAGCCGATGTGATCGGTGGCAAAGACCTTGCCCGCCGCCGTGGCGTTGAGGGCGCGGACGATGGCGCGAAAGTCCTCGCTGGGCGGCACGGACCCGGAAAAGGCGTAGTTGCCATTGATCCACACGCCCACCCCATCGGCGGGGATCGCGCTCATCAGGATGTCGGCAAGCCAGTCGGGGTCCTTCAGCAGCGTTTCGTCCGACGCGACGGCGCTGAGGAGCTGGTCCGAGATATCGCGCGCGCGCCGCTCGTATTCGGCCATCTCCCGGCGCTCCCGGCTTTCCAGGCGCATGGAGAACATCTGGGCGAAAAGGTCGCTGACGGAGCGACGCTCGAACGTGGGCGAGATCGGCGAATAGTGATGGCAGGCGAACAGCCCCCAAAGCTCGCCGTCCACGACGATGGAGATCGACAGCGAGGCCCTGACGCCCATGTTGCGCAGATATTCGATATGGATCGGCGAGACCGACCGCAGCACCGAAAGCGACAGGTCGAGCGGCTTACCTTCGGCGTCCAGCTGCGGCACGATGGGAACCGGCACGGCATCGATATCGTGAATGACCCGCAGCAGGTTGCGCTTGTAGAGTTCGCGCGCCTGGCGGGGAATGTCGCTGGCGGGATAGTGCAGTCCCTTGAAGGATCCGATACCGGCCTTGCAGGCCTCCGCCACCACTTCGCCGTCGCCGCCTGCCGCGAACTTGTAGACCATCACCCGGTCGTAGCCCAGCAGCGCGCGGACCTGGCGCGCGCCTTCCCGGTAGAAGGAGGCCAGGTCCGGCCGGGTGTCCAGCCGCGCCATCATCGCGCGTACCATGCCGCTGGAATCCCCGCTGGTCGGCACGCCGGGTTCGAATTCCAGGACGATCTGCCCTTGCGAGAGATGAAGCGCGAGGTCGTAGCACTGCCCGCCCTCGACCAGTCTCACGCCGAACATGCGCTCCACCGAATCCGGAGACACCAGATAGGCCATGCGGTTGCGCAAGTCATGGATCAGCGAGGCCGGGATGAAGCCGGAAAACGGCTGGCCGACAAGACTTTCAGGGGAAACGTCCAGCAGCGCCGCAATATTGGCGGAAACGCGCGAGATCACCCAGTCCGTGCTGAGAGCGATCAGGTAGCCGACGGGTTGAACGGCGCCCAGCAGGTGGATGGGTTCACGATCGCAATTGGTCAGATCGACCGTCATACCAGTGTTCGTCACGTCGCCTCTTGATCTTCGACTGCCCGGTCGCGGCCCGGATGCGCCTTTGATTCCGCAATCCGGGTGCAACTCGCGAAACTCGGGCAAGTTGCTGGCTCTGCCGATTCATGCAATCGTTGCGACCGCGAAAAGTCCTGCCGCCGATTGCTGTCAGGCGCAAGCGAGAGACGCATGGCGCCTGCGAATTCGCGCCGCCGGTCAGGCGAGCGGATCGGGCGATGGTGTCGCATCGGGCTCGTCCCGGTCGGCCAAGGCCGCATCGACCATGGCGCTCCAGATCGCGCGGCAGCTGGCGCTTTCCAGAGCGAGATCCCCGGCCGCTTCCATGTGATCGTCGGGCTCGCGCAGGGCCAGGAGGGCGGCGGCAATGTCCGCTTTCAGCCGGTCCTGCTCCGCCTCCGCCAGATCCTCCCAGCGCGCAGGTGCGGACTGTTGCTGCACCACGGCGCGTGCGGCTCGCTCGATGGGGGTCATGATAACGTGTTCCTCCTTAGGGCATGGGGCCGAAGGCGCAGGCCCGTCTCGAAAGAGACGGCAACCCTGCGCGTTCGGCCTGCACCATGCAAACGGAGAAACCGCCCCGTCGTTGCCTCAGGGCGTCGGCGAGGCCGGCGCGGAGGGCTGCGGAGCGGCGATCTCCACCTCCACCCGGCGGTTCCTGGCGCGCCCTTCCTGGTCGTCGCTGCCATCGAGCTTGCGATTGGGCGCGATGGGGCGCGCCTCTCCCAGCGCGACGACCGAAATGCGCGCTTTCGCGACTCCCTTGCTTTCGAGATAGTCGCGCGCCGCTTCCGCCCGCCTGCGCGAGGCGGCCAGGTTGTCCGCATCCGAACCGCGGGAGTCGCTGTGCCCCCAGATCGTGATCGCCCCGCCGGCCGCGAAAGCGGGCGTGGTCAGCAACCCGTCCAGCAGCGCACGCCCGGCCTCGTCGGGCCTGGCGCCCTTTGCCGGATAGGGCACGACGAGGTGGACCGTCTCGACCGGCGGTGCCTGGGTCGGCCCCACATCGACATCGGCGCGGATGATCGATTTCTTCGGTTCGTCCGCCGCAGGATCGGGTGCGGCGCTGGCGTCCGCGTCAGGAAGGGCGCTGTCGGGAACGACCGCATCGGGCGCTGCCCCCTGCGTGGCGCTATCGGTACTCTCTCCCTCGCTTCCGGTGCCCTGCTGGCAGCCGCCGAGGGCCGCCAGCAGGATCGCGGATGCGATCATGGGCGCGCTTTTCATGCTGTCGCCTCCTTGTTTTCAATCGTGTCGCGGGTGTTTTCGGGCTCGCCGTGGCGCGACGGGCCATAGGAAATGATCGTGTCGCCCGGTTGCGGCGTGGGCCGCGAGGCGTGCGTGAAGAACAGGATCCTGCCGTCCTTGCGCAGCAGGAACAGCATGTTCGCATCTTCCGGCAGCGCAGCCTGCGCATCGGCGAAGTCGAACTGCTCGCTGATGCGGGTCTTGCGGAAGGCCCAGCCGGCGCGTTCGTGTTCGGCGATTTCCGCCACGCCGATCCCGGAGGCGAACATGGCGCGGCCGCGCAAGGCTTCGGGCAAGCTGCGGTGGTCCTCGTCATCGCCCATCCCGCCGAGCTGATAGACCGAGTCCCGGCCGATGTCCGGGGCGAACTCGCTGCAGACGAGCGCATTGTAGGCTTCGTTGTCGGTCGTCGCGGCCAGGACCTGGAACTGCGTGAGGTCGAGGCGCTCGTCGGTCGATTCCGCCAGAATCTCTCCGTGGTAAGTGGCAATGCCGGCCTGCCGGGCGACGGAGAGGCGCTGCCAGCTGGTGTCCACGATCATCACCGGAACGTCGAGCTGACGCAGCTGGTTGGCCAGCGAGAGGCTCCACGAAGTGCTGCCCACGATCAGCAGCCCCTTCTTGCGCGCGCCCGTCACCTTCAGCCAGCGCGCCACGTAGCGGATGCTGAAACCATGCGCGAGGATAGTGGCCACGACCACCGAGAACGACAGCGTCACCAGGATGCTGCCGTCGCCGTAACCCAGCTGGTCGAGCCGGAGCGCGAAAAGGCCGGACATCGCCACGGCGACCACGCCGCGCGGCGCGATCCATGCCACCAACAGCCGCTCGTTCCACGGGATCTTGCTGAAGGCCAGGCTCAGCAGCACCGTTGCCGGGCGAACCACGAACAGCAGCGCCAGCAGATAGGCGATGAAGCGCCACTCGAACTGGCGCAGCACTCCAAAGTCGAGCGAGGCGGACAGCAGCACGAAGACGCCCGAGATAAGGAGAACGGTGACGTTCTCCTTGAAAGGGTGAATGTCGCGCAGGGAATCCAGCCGCATGTTGGCGATGGCCACGCCCATCACCGTGACAGCGAGCAGACCGGTTTCCTGCTGGATCATGTTGGAGAGGACGAACGTGCCGATCACCGCCACCAGCAGGACGGGTGCCTTGAGATATTCCGGCACATGTCCGCGCGGGAAGGCCCAGGCGATGGCGCGGGCCACGGCATAGCCGATGAGCCCCGCCACGAGCGCGGCAGCCAGGAGGGCGGCCAGGACCGAAAGCAGCGTGCCGCCTTCGCCCGCCCGGCGCAGGTATTCGTAAGTGATGACGGCGCAGAGCGCGCCGAAGGGATCGTTGACGATCGCTTCCCACTTCAGGATCGCGCGCGGCCGCGGCGCGATGTTGCTCTGGCGCAGCAGGGGAATGACCACGGTGGGCCCGGTCACCACCAGAATGCCTGCGAACAGGATCGCGACCGGCCAGACCAGCCCCGCGACGTAGTAGCAGGCCACGGCGCCAAGCACCCAGCCCACGGGAATGCCTATCATCATCAGGCGCGTCACCGCGCCTTCGGTCTTTCTGAGTTCGCGGAAATTGAGGCTGAGGCCGCCTTCGAACAGGATCAGCGCCACCGCGACCGAGATCATCGGTTCCAGCAGGTCACCGAAAGTGTGTTCGGGAACGACGAGGCCGGTGACGGGACCTGCAAGGACACCGGCGGCGAGCATGAGGGCAATGGCCGGCCAACCGGTACGCCACGCGATCCATTGCGCGCCGATACCGAGGAAGCCGATCAGCGCGAAGACGAGGGCTTGCTGCTGCATGACGGGAGGCATAACCATCTCGGGCAGCCAAGGTAACCGGCGGGCACGAATTTTTTTCCCCAGCAAGCCCCTGAACGGATCGCTAGCCGGCTTCCGCCAGGTTTCGCTCCCGGATCAGCTGGACCAGGGCCCGCAGACCGGCCGGGGTATGGCGGTTGCCCGGATAGTAGAGCGTGAGGCCCGGATAGGGCGGGCTCCAATCCTCCAGCACCGCCACCAGCCGGCCCTGCGCGACATGCTCCCTGACCGACCATTCGTTGAGATAGGCCAGCCCGATACCGGCCAGGACCGCTTCCTGCATCAGCGTCATTTCGTCCAGGACGAGGGCACCGGGAACGTCGACTTCCACCGCCTCTCCCCGCCGCTCGAACTCCCATTTCCAGATCGCGCCGGTGGCCAGCCGCGCGCGGATGGAGCGGTGATGCAGCAGGTCGGCGGGCACTTGCGGCGTTCCCCATTGCGCGAGGTAGCCCGGCGTGGCGACGACGATCATCCGCACCGGACCGCCGATGGGCACCGCGATCATGTCCTGCGGCACATGTTCCATCAGCCGGATGCCGGCGTCGAACCCTTGTTGCACGATGTCCACCAGCCGGCCTTCCGTCGCCAGCACCAGGTTCATGTCCGGGAAACGCGCCAGATATTCGAGGAAGATCGGGGTCAGGGTCATGCGGCCGGCCCCGGCGGATGTATTGATGCGCAACGTGCCGGCGGGCGTGTCGCGATGGCTGTTCACAGCCTCGATGGCGCTGCCGATTTCCACGAGCGCAGGGGCGATGCGGGCAATGAACTGCGCCCCGGCATCCGTGGGCGAGACACTGCGGGTCGTTCGGTTGAACAGGCGCACCCCCAGCCGCCGCTCCAGCGCCGCAACGCCGTGGCTGAGCGCCGACGTCGACAGGCCCAACTCCTCGGCGGCAGCACGAAAACTGCCGAGACGCGCGATCATCACCACGCCTTCGAATTCGGCCAGGCCGCTTTTCATTATCCCTATTCCTTCATCAACCCATCCCACTCTATCCTGCTTATCCAGATAATTCCACAGAACTACATCAGCCGGGTTCCCAGGAAAGGACCCAGTGACATGAAGACCATCGACACCATTTACATCGACGGGCAGTTCGTGACCCCCCACGGCACGGAGCTGTTCGATCTCCACAATCCGGCCACCGCAGGCGTGATCGGGCAAGTTCGGCTCGGCGACGCGATCGACGCCCGCAAGGCGGTTGCTGCGGCGCGGCGCGCTTTCCCGGCGATGGCGCGAACGAGCAAGGCCGAACGGTCCGCCATGCTCGAACGCCTGGCCGCAGCCCTGGAGACCCGCCGCGCCGAACTTCTCGATGCCGTGATCGAAGAATACGGCGCGCCGGTCTCACGCTCCGCCTGGATGGTGGACTACGCCGTGGGTGCCTTTCGCGAGGCGGCCAAGGCGCTGGAAGACTATGCTTTCGTGCGCCAGATGGGCACCGCCACGGTAACGATGGAACCGCTGGGCGTAGCCGCCATCATCACGCCCTGGAATGCCAATCCCGGGTTCATCGCTGCCCGGTTGGCCATGGTGATCGCGGCCGGGGCGACATGCGTGATCAAGCCCAGCGAAATGAGCGCGCTGCAGACCCAGATCGTCACCGAAGCCTTGCATGAGGCACGGATCCCGGCGGGCGTCTTCAACATCGTCAATGGCCGGGGCGACGTGGTCGGCGCGGAACTCAGCGGCCACCCCGATATCGCGAAAGTCTCCTTCACCGGCTCCACGGTCACCGGCCGGGCGATCCTGCGCACCGCGGCCGAAACCTTCAAGCGAGTCACGCTGGAACTGGGCGGCAAGTCGCCGATGGTCGTGCTCGACGATGCCGACTTCGACGCTGCCATCCCCTTCGCGCTCGCCGCCGGCTTCAACAACAGCGGCCAGGCCTGCATCGCGGGCACGCGCATCCTCGTCCCGGCGCACCGGTTGAAGGCGTTCGAGACCGGCATCCGGGAAGCCGTGGCCCATGTCCGGTCCGGTGATCCGCGCGATCCGGCAACGACGATCGGCCCGATGGTCAGCCAGCGCCAGTGGGACCGCGTGCAGTCCTACATTCGCAAGGGGCAGGAAGAAGGCGCGATCCTGCTGGCCGGCGGCGAAGGCCGTCCCGAAGGCGCGGCCGAGGGCTGGTTCGTGAAGCCGACGATCTTCACCGACGTGCGCAACGACATGACGATAGCCCGCGAGGAAATCTTCGGCCCCGTCCTTTCGATCATTCCCTACGAGGGCGACGAAGAGGCCGTCGCCATCGCCAATGACACCGACTACGGCCTTCACGCCTATGTCGCCGGTGGCGACCCGCAAAGGGCGCGCGCCGTGGCCGAGCGCATCCTGGCGGGCCGCATCATCATCAACGGCGCGCCGATGGAAATGACCGCCCCGTTCGGCGGTTTCAAGCACTCGGGCCTCGGCCGGGACAACGGCGCCTTCGGCATCGAAGCCCTGCTGGAGGCCAAGGCCATCATGGCCTGAGCCGCCTGCTTCGCAGGGCCCCGCCTTGCGACGCCGCCCTACGACAGGGAAGCGAGCAGCGTTTCGGCCCGCCCAAGATCGCGATCCTGGGCGGGCCGTGACATATCGTGCCGGGCCTGCTCGACAAGCGCCCTGGCCTCATGGGCCTTGCCCTCCTGGACCAGCGTCGCCGCCAGATCGAGCGCGGCGCGCAGTTCCCACGCACGGGCGCCCTGATCGCGGGCGAGACTGCGCGCTTCCTCCAGCAATGCCCGCGCCGCGCCTGCCGCATCGGCGCTGGCCGCACCGACTATCGCGGCCTTGATCCGCAGCAGTTCCGGCAAGGCGATGCGCTCTTCATTGGCGGTGCAGCGGGCAATGGTGGCATCGACGACCTGCCGCGCATCCTGCAGCCGGCCCTCCGCGGCCAATCCGCGCGCCAGGGCGATCGAGAACGGCGTCGTCAACAGATCGTAGCGCGCGGCGCGCAGAAGCGAGAGGCTCTCCTGCAGCGCCAGAACGGCCGCGGCATGATCGCCCCGCTCCACGGCCACTTCGCCCCGGAAACCCCCGGCGGCCGCGATATAGGGGCCGAGCGCGTTGACTTGGGCGCTATCGGTGAAAGCCGCCAGTGTCTGGTCCACCAGCGCCATCTCGCCCATCCACAAGTAGACCGAGAAAGCCCATATGAGCGCGATGCAATGCGTTACCGGATGATCCAGCCCCGCCGCCTCGCGCACGGCCTGTTCTGCCAGAGCGCGCGCGGCCATGGGTTCGCCGGAGAGCCACAGGGTCCGCGCGAGGGCAATGGTGGACCGGTTGCGATGATCGAACCCGAAAGCGATCGTCCGGCTGCGCTCGGAAGGCGGACTGGCCGCCAGCGCGCGTTCCAGGTCGTGCCGGGCGCGGGTCTGATAGCCTGCCAGGTGATGGGAGATGCCCGAAAGCGAATAGGCCACCGCCAGGGCCTCGGGTTCTCCGATCGCCTCGGCAATCTCCACCGCCCGTTCGGCATGGCGCATGGCGACTTCGTATTCGCCGATGCGCTCGTGGAAGATGTGCAGGCGGGCCAGCGTGCAGAGCTGCCCCCAGCGATCTTCCAGCCCAGTGCCGATGTCCAGCGCGCGGGTGAGCGCCGCCCCTGCTTCGGGACTGTTGCCGCGGGTGAACATCAGCGCGATGCCCAGCGCGCTCTGCAATTCCAGTTCCATCGCGCTGCCGCGCTGCTCCGGCTCCAGCGCCGCGATGGCGCGGGCCGCCCAGGTGCGGCACTCCACGAGGTGCGACAGATTGAGGAAGACCCGCAGGCTGGCGGCGGCCAGACGCACGGCGAGCTTCAGGTCTCCCTCCGGCCCGAAGCTCCAGTCCAGGGCGCTGCGGATATTGCCCAGCTGCGGCCGAAACGAGCGCGGGTCCTGGAAGGCGGCGGCATCCTGCGCCGCGATCGCTTCCAGTTCCGTCAGGAAGAACGCCGCATGACGCCGGGTGGTGGCCCGAAGCTCCTCCGGCCCGCGCCCGGCAAGCTTTTCCTTGGCATAGGCGCGGGTCATCTCCAGCAGGCGATAGGTCCCCGTGCCGCGCAGGCGATTGGGCGAAATGAGCGACTTGGCCGTGAGTTCGTCGAACGAGGCCGCCACTTCGTCTGAACCGAGCGCGGCATCGCTCACCACATAGATGGCGGCATCGATCGAGAAGGGGCCGACGAAGACGGAGAGTCGGTCCAGCACGGTTCGTTCGGCCGGGGAGAGCAAGTCGTAACTCCAGTCCAGCGCGGCGCGAAGGGTCTGCTGGCGCGGCTGCGCGGTGCGCCGCCCTGCCCATGCAAGGCTGAAACGCTCGCCGATCTGGCGGGCCGTGGCCGCCACCCCGTGAGCGGCGACGCGCACGGCCGCGAGTTCGATAGGCAGGGCCATGCCGTCCAGCCGGAGGCACATCCCGGCGATGAGGCGGGCATCCTCCGCGTCGATTTCCAGCGCGCTGTCGGCCGCCCGCGCCCTTTCGCAGAACAACTGCACGGCGGGATAGGCCAGCAATTGCGCCCGCGTCATGCCCTCCGGATCCTCGGGATAGTCCAGCGCGTCGAGGCGGTGGACATGTTCCCCCCTCACCCGCAACGGCTCCCGCGAGGTCGTGACGATCCGCACTTGCGGCGCGGCTTCGGTGATCCGCTCGACGATCTCTGCCGCCTGCTCCACGACATGCTCGCAATTGTCGAGCAGCAGCAGGAAAGGCCGGTCGCGCAAGTGGCCCAGGATCACCGCGGCGGGATCGCCGCTATGCACGGATATGCCCATGGCCCCGGCGATCATCGGCGGCACGAGCGAGGGGTTCTCCAGCATGCCGAAGTCGACGAAAGCGGCATCGCCCGCGAAGCGCGCCGTCAGCCGGTGGCCGATCTCGACCATGAGCGACGTCTTTCCCACGCCGGCCGGGCCGGCGATGGTGAATATCGGCGTATCGACCACGCGGTTCAGCAGGAGTTCCACATCGCGCTCACGGCCGATGAGGTGCGGCAGCGGCGGCGGGATATTGGTCGTGAAGCCTTCGGCCACCTTCGGTGTCGTGACGTCCGGCGGGGAACCGGCCTCCGCCGGTCTCTCGACCGGGGCGACGAAGGCGTAGCCGACGCCGACTTGCGTGGCGATGTAGCGCGCGCCGCCACCCTGATCGCCCTCGCCTGCCCCGCCACCGTCACCTGCCTTACCGCCTTCGCCCAGAATCTTGCGCAGGCCCGCCATGTGGAAGCGCAGGCTGCCATCTTCCACCACAACATCGGGCCATACGCGCCGAAGCAGTTCGCGTTTGGACAGGACGCGGCCGGGCTGTTCGGCCAGGGCAACGAGCAAGTCGAACGAACGCCCGCCGATCTCCACCGGCTGTCCGTCACGCGTCAGCAGACGCGCCCCGGGAGAGAGGCAGAACGGCCCGAACACCATCTGCTCGCCGAACGCCGGGTTGTCCTGATCCGCCACGATATCGCCTGTCCTCTGGATCCCCGCCTGCCACTATGTATCGACGGGATCACACAAACCTGACTAGGCGTTTTCAGCAGTTTCCTTCCCAGATCAAGACACGGTGCGCAAAGGAGGGCGGGATTATCCAAATGTAACCGAATAGGCGCGGACGCCCGGCTGCGAGAATTCGATGCGAACCGTGCGATCGGTGACGGCGCCGTGCTGGCGGACGATCTGGTAGAGCCGGTCCTGCCGCAACTCGCCCCAACCGGCCGCGTCGGTATCCGCGCCATGATCGGCGCCGGGGGCCGCACCGTCGATCGTCACCCGGAAGCGCACGGGCTTTCCACCGGCAGGCGCGCCGAGCACGAAGTGGGCATCGCGGGCATGGAACCGAAAGCGAATGGCGCCGTCCGAACCGCCCGACACCGCGAATTCCGGCCCCACGCTCCAATCGCCGGACAAGTCCCAGCGGTTCAGAGGCAGCGCCCGCGCGGGGACATAACGATGTGCGGCATCGCGCTCGAACCCGCCGGGCGAAGCGAAGGCGGCCGCCTTGGCATAGCCGAGATAGGCTTCGGGCGATTTCAGGTTGCGCCAGTCGGCTTCGGCTTCGATGCCTTGCCCCGTGATCGAGGCCAGCGGCACGCCCGAAACGTCATGGCCGGCCTCGGTCAGGAGCTTGCGCAGCAATTGCTCGGCCTGGTCGTAACCGCCTTCTCCCACGCGATAGGCGCGGACCTGGCCTTTCGCGTCGATGAAATAGAAGCCCGGCCAGCCCTCGTTCGCAAAGGCGCTCCAGATCGCATAGTCGTTGTCCTGAAGGTTGGGATAGCCGATGTCCAGCGCGGCAACGGCGCTGCGGACTTTGGCGGGATCGTGCTCGAAGCCGAACTCCGGCGCATGGACGCCGACCACCTGCAATCCCTTGTCTCCATAGCGATCGCTCCAGGCACGCAGATAAGGCAGCGCCCGCAGCGAGTTGATGCAGGAGTAAGTCCAGAAATTCACCAGCACCACTTTGCCGCGCAGCGTCGGAGCGCCCTGCGGCGCCAGCCATGGCCGCGCCCGTTCCAGCAGGTCAATCGGCCCGATCCGGGAGGGAGTGGCTGCGGCGACGGCGTCGCCGTCCTGCAGCGGGCGGGCCAGCGCCTCGCGGCAGCAGAGCGCCGTCGTGCTTCCTGCGGTCATGAGGGCGGCGGCGATGAAGCCCAGCGAGCGGTTCGTTGTCATGGCGGATGGCTCCCTTGGATGGAGCCCGCGTTCTAGGCGCCGGGAAGGCAGTCCTGCACGCCAGCTTGCGTTAGCTGCGCGCAGTTTCGCCCGGGGCGGCGGCGCACAACAGGCGCTAACGCGGCATCACCGCAGCTAACGGGCATCCCGCGACGATCCCTCTACTTTGTCCGCCACACGGCCCGGAGACCGGCCAAGGAGAAGAGAGATGATCGCAGACAATCTGACATCGCGCCGGAATTTCGTGGCCGGGGCGGGAACGGCCGCGGTGGCCCTGGCCGCCCTGCCCGGCACGGCCCGCGCGCTGGCATCGGACGATGCGCTCGGGGCGGCCGCGATGCCCGGAAAGGCCGGTAGCGTCCGTCCGTTCCGGGTCGCGGTGCCTGCGGAGCGGATCGCGGCCATGAAGCGCCGTATCGCCGAAACCCGCTGGGCCGATCCCCAGCCCGTGGAGGACGACAGCCAGGGCGTGCGCCGCCAGACGTTGCAGCCGCTCATGGCCTACTGGGGCGGCGCCTACGACTGGCGGCAGGTGGAGGCGCGCCTCAATGCCCTGCCGATGTTCATGACCGAGATCGACGGGCTGGACATCCACTTCATCCATGTGCGCTCCCGCCATGAGAACGCCATGCCGATGATCCTCACCCATGGCTGGCCCGGCTCCGTCCTGGAATTCCTGAACGTCATCGCTCCGCTGACGGACCCGACCGCCCATGGCGGCATGGCCGAGGATGCCTTCCACCTCGTCATCCCCTCGATCCCGGGCTTCGGGTTTTCGGCCAGGCCGACCACGCCGGGTTGGGGATCGGACCGGATCGGCCGCGCCTGGTCCACGCTGATGCTGCGGCTCGGTTACGACCGCTATGTCAGCCAGGGCGGCGATTGCGGTTCGGTGATCTCTCAGCGCATGGCGCTTCAGCATGTGCCGGGCCTGCTGGGCATCCATCTCAACATGCCCGCCGTGGTCCCGGCCGACATCGCCCGGACCCTGGCAGCAGGAGATCCCGCACCCGGCCAGCTCTCGGCCAAGGAACGCCGGGCGTTCGAGCAGCTCCAGGCCTTCTATCGCGATAACTCGGCCTATGCCGCGATGATGAACACCCGGCCGCAGACCATCGGCTATTCGCTGGTCGATTCGCCCGTGGGCATGGCCGCCTGGATGTACGAGAAGATCGCCCAGTGGACCGACAGCGGCGGGCAGCCGGAGCGCGTCCTGGGCCGCGAGGCGATACTCGACGACATCTCGCTCTACTGGCTCACCGAAACCGGGGCCTCGGCCGCGCGGATCTATTGGGAAGACCATTCGAACAACTTCAACGCGCGCGGCATCATCGACCTGCCCGTGGCCGTCAGCGTCTTCCCGGGCGAGATCTTTCGCGCGCCCAAAAGCTGGGCCGAGCGCTGCTACCGCAACCTGTTCTACTTCAACGAGACAGAAACCGGCGGCCATTTCGCCGCCTGGGAGCAGCCCGCGCTCTTCGCCCGGGAACTGCGCGCCGCCTTCCGCCCCCTGCGCTGACGAACCCCTCAAATAAAAGGAGAATACCCATGTCCGACATCAAGACGCTCTATACCGCCGAAGTCCATGTCACCGGCGGCCGCGAAGGCAAGGCCCGCAGTTCCGACGGGCGCCTCGACATCGCGCTGTCCACCCCCGGCACGGCAGGCCAGGGCACCAATCCGGAGCAGCTCTTTGCCGCCGGCTGGTCGGCCTGTTTCGAGGGCGCGATGGGCATTGCCGCCGCAACCAGGGGCGTGACGCTCCCGAGCGACCTTTCCATCGATGCGCATGTCGAACTCCGCCACGGCCCGGACGGCTATGCGCTGGCAGCAAGGCTCGATGTCCATGTGCCCGGGCTCGAACCGGACCTCGCGCGCCAGATCATCGAAGCGGCGCATCGCACCTGCCCTTACTCCAAGGCGGTGAAGGGCAACATCGACACCGTCGTGGCCCTGGCCTGACCCTGTAACGGAGATTTCCATCATGAAGACTGTCCTTGCCGGCGCGCTGGCCCTGGCTGCAGGCGCGCTCGTTCCCTATGCCGCGGCAGAGGCGCAGACGCGCACGCCGACACCGAAACCGACGATCGTGCTGGTCCACGGCGCCTTTGCGGATTCCTCCAGCTGGAACGGCGTCATTTCCGTGCTCCAGCACGACGGATATGCCGTCGTCGCCGCGCCTGACAACTTGCGCGGGGTCCGTGCGGACGCCGCTGTCGTTTCGGACGTGGTGAAAAACATTGCCGGACCCGTGGTGCTGGTCGGCCATTCCTACGGAGGGTCGGTCATCTCCGAGGCGGCCGATGGACTGCCGAGCGTCAAGGGGCTGGTCTACGTCGCCGCCTTCGCGCCGGACGCGGGCGAGACCGCATTGGGTCTGACCGGCAAGTTTCCCGGCAGTACGCTCGCTCCGGCACTGGCGCCGCCCGTCCCGATCGCGGGCGGCGGCAAGGATCTCTACATCCTTCAGGCCCGTTTCCACGACCAGTTCGCGGCCGATGTGCCAGCGGCGGAGGCACGCCTGATGGCGGCCGGGCAGCGCCCGGTGGCCGAGGCCGCGCTCTCCGAACCCTCGACCGCGCCGGCCTGGAAGCATGTGCCTTCGTGGTTCGTCTATGGCGATGCCGACCGGAACATTCCGCCGGCCGCCCTGCACTACATGGCCGAGCGCGCGCAGTCGCGGCAGACGGTGGTCGTGAAGGGCGGCTCGCATGTCGTCATGGTGTCGCACCCGGCCGAAGTCGCGGCGCTGATCGAGCGGGCCGCCATGGCCAAATAAAACAGGAACGCCGGTGCGGGCGATAGCGTCCCGCACCGGCGTCATGGCCAGCGACTGGCGGCAAGCGGGCGATCGATGTCGCCCGCTTCAGCGTGCGTAGTCGGTGAAGACCCGGTCCGCACCCGGTTCGCCCGCGTCAAGCCTGGCATGGCAGGCGGCGCAGGAGCGTGTCAGTGCCTCGCCGGGGTCAGGCTTTCCGTCCTCGAACTGGCCGTAGCCCCATCCGCCGCTGGCCGCATAGCGCCGCGCATCCTTGACGCTGACCTGGACGTTAGTGGCCTCCCCCGCCACGAAGGACTGCGGAGCGGGGAACACCGCATCGTTCCGGGGCGACGATTCGAAGCGCCAGGCCAGCCGCACGATCACCGCGCCATCGGGGAACGGCCGCGTTCCCGCGCGATAGGCACGCAAGGCGATCTCGTTGCCCAGGATCGCACGGATGTCGTTGTTCTTGCCCGCCTCGTGCGCGACGCTGATGAGCTTCCAGTCACGGTAGCCCTCAGGCAACCTCACGCCGTAGACAGGGGCCGCTTCCGTCTGCCGGTCCTGGGCCGCCACCATGGTGGACAGGCCCAGGAACGCCGCAGCCAGCGCGAGGCAGCAGGCGCCGGGACGCAGCGTCATGCCAGCTTCCCCGCATCGAGCACGGCCTTGGCGAAGGCCTCGGGCGCTTCCTGCGGCAGGTTATGGCCGATCCCACCGGTGATGAGGCGATGCTCGTAGGGGCCGGAGAACTTCGCGCGGTAAGCGCCAGGCTCCGGGTGCGGCGCGCCGTTGGCATCGCCTTCCATGGTGATCGCGGGAACGGTGATCGCAGGCGCCGATGCAAGCTGCGCCTCGGCAGTGTCGTACTGCGACTCGCCCTGCGCCAGGCCGAGCCGCCACCGGTAATTGTGAATGACGATATCGACGTGGTCCGGATTGGCGAAGGACGCGGCCGAGCGCGCATACGTCTCGTCGTCGAAAGCCCAACGGGGCGAGGCCTGCTGCCAGATGAGGCGGTTGAAGGCTTTGGTGTCGGCCGCATAGCCGGCGCGGCCGCGCTCGGTGGCGAAGTAGAACTGATACCACCATTGCAGTTCGGCCTTGGGCGGCAAGGGCTTGGCATTCCCCGCCTGGCTGCCGATCAGGTAGCCGCTGACCGATACCAGCGCCTTGCACCGCTGCGGCCAGAGCGCCGCCATGATGTCCGCCGTGCGGGCGCCCCAGTCGAACCCGGCGACGATGGCCTGCCGAATGCCGAGCGCATCCATCAAGGCAATGCCGTCTGCCGCCAGCGCGGCCTGCTGGCCATTGCGCGGGCTGGCCGCCGACCGGAAGGTGGTCGTGCCGAAGCCGCGCAAGTGGGGAACGATGACGCGGTGCCCCTGCGCGGCCAGGATCGGCGCGACCTGGGCGAAGCTGTGGATGTCGTATGGCCAACCGTGGAACAGCAGCACGGGCTGCCCGGAAGACGGGCCCATTTCCACGTAGCCGATGTCGAGCGTGCCGGCAGCAATCTGCCGCACCGGCTCAAGGGCAATGGATGCCTGCCGCACGGGCGCGGCCGCCATGGCGCTTTTCGGCCCGAGACCAGCCACCATGGCCGCTGCCAGCGCCGCGGCGCCGGCGATGAATTCGCGCCGCCGGGAAGGGGTAAGAATGGGCGTTTCGTTGAGCATGACGACCTCCTTGTCTGCCAGGAAGTCATAAACGGGCCGCGCCGATCCGGCTTGTTAATTGGCGTGAGGTTCTGTGAGCGCAGCGGAAAACGACTTCATTTCATCGCCCTGAACCGGAGCCACCCTTTCCGAAGGCCGAGCCGCCGCGTGCGATGGTTTCAATCCAGCGCAGGCGGCGGCCAGGAAGCGTCAGGGCCGGACAGGTGCCACGCGCCAGACGATGTTCGAAAGATCGTCGGCCACCAGCAGCGCTCCGCCCACCGGATCGTAGGCGACGCCCACCGGCCGGCCGCGGGCATGGCCGTCCTTGATGAAACCGGTCAGGAAGTCCTGCGGCTTGCCGGCGGGGCGGCCATTGGCGAAGGGCACCCAGACCACCTTGTAGCCGGAGAGGTCCTGCCGGTTCCAGCTGCCGTGCTCGCCGACGAAGGCCCCTTGCGCGAAGTTGCCGCCGAGGCCCGTTCCCGTGACGAAGGACAGCCCCAGCGCGGCGACATGGGATCCCAGCGCATAGTCGGGACGGATCGCCGCACGCACCATGGCAGGCTTCTGCGGATGGACGCGGGGGTCCACGTTCTGCCCCCAGTAGCTATAGGGCCAGCCATAGAAGCCGCCGTCGCGCACGGAAGTGAGATAGTCCGGCACCAGTTGCGGGCCCAGTTCGTCGCGCTCGTTGGCCACTGTCCAGAGCTGGGCATTGGCGGGATTGATGGCCATCGCCGTGGGATTGCGCACGCCGGAAGCATAAGTCCGGTGCGCGCCCGTCTGCCGGTCGATTTCCCAGATCTGCGCCCGGTCCTGCTCCACGTCGAGGCCGCGCTCGCCGATATTGCTGTTGGAGCCGATGCCGACATAGAGCTTCGAGCCATCGGCAGAGGCCGTCATCGCCTTGGTCCAGTGATGGTTGATGCGCGAAGGCAGCTTCACGAGTTCCACGCCCGGACCTTCCGCGCGGGTCATGCCGTCGCGATAGGGGAAGCGGATCACCGCATCCTGATCTGCCACGTAGATGTTCCCGTCGGCATAGGCGAGGCCGTAGGGCGCGTTGAGCCCGGTCGCGAATTCGGTGCGCAAGTCCGGCTTGCCGTCGCCATTGGTGTCGCGCAGCAAGGTCACGCGGTTGCCGCCCTTCACCGAGGTCTTGCCCATGGACTTGATGTAGCCGGCGATCACGTCCTTGGGCCGCACGGTCGGCGCGTCCTGGCCGCCCATGCCTTCCGCCACGAGGATGTCGCCATTGGGCAGCACCAGGATCTGGCGCGGCACCTTGAGCCCGGTGGCGATGGCGGTGACGGCAAAGCCGGCCGGCGCCCTGGGCGCTTCACCGTTCCAGCCCGCCGGAGTGGCGATGTTCATGGGCGGCAACAGGGTCTGCCGCTGCTTCGGCAGGTCCGGCTGCGCGCCGGTCTGATCGAGATCGGGATTGCTGCTGCCGCAAGCCGCGAGCGCCAGCGCCGATGCGCCGATGGCGATATGGCGAAAGATCATCGGCCTGCCTCCACTGCCAGAACGCGGCCTTGCGAATGGCCCACCCAGCCCGCGGCCAGCGCGAGGATCGTGCTCAGAACCGAGAGCACCACGCCCATCGTTCCCACCGAAGCCCAACCGTCATGGCTGTGCTGGAAGGCGTTGAACAGCCCCGCGATCCACGCGAGCGCCAGCAGCACCGTCACCACGCCGTTATGGCGCCGCTCCATCGGCTCCCGCGCGGCCCAGGTGGCGATGGCGCTCCAGAGCAGTGCCAACCCGCCGAACAGCAGCGCGCCGGTAATCAGCCAGGCGGAGAAGTTGGTCCACTGGATCTGCGCGGTCTTCACGTAAGTCACGTCGGACAGCAACGCGCTGGGAAACAGCGCGACTGGAAAGGCCATCAACAGCGCGTGAAGCGGATGAAGCGACCGGCGAAGCGGACGGATAGGCCGGACGGCCGGCTGCGCACTGAGCAAGGTGGATCTCCCGATGGGAAGGGATAAGTATCGCTCCTGCAAATGCCCGGTATGCCGTTTTGTTTCGTCGCGGGGCGTCGGTCCTGCTCATGGCACGAGGCTGGTCACCTCCAGCCGCTGGCCGGCATAGCTGGCGAAGCCGCCACTGCGCGGCTGGCCCTGCCCGTCGCGCGAGAAGTCGATCGCGCTGGGCCGCGCGCCCGAAAGCGGCCCGAAAGTCACTTTCAGCTTCATCTCACCGGGCTTCGGACCGGCCAGAACGATGTCGGCCTCATAGGTCGATGCACCGGCGGGATGAACATGCGTGGTCTCGCGGCCGTTGTAGAGGGCGGCGCCATCGTCGCTGAAATCGACATAGGTCTTGGAGATCGCCGCCGCTGTCCGTTCATAGGCGATGTACCCGGAGGTCCGGCCATAGACCTTCACGTTCACCGCCTTCGCCTGATCGGCCAGTTTCGGAACTTCGGTCATATCGGAAGACGCATAGGCCATCCGTTCGGGCGTCGCGCGCGCCTTCACCGCGGGGCCGGGCCGGTAATCGGGCAGCCGCACCATGCGGATGCGCTTCGTGGAACTGCCCCTGCGGTTCTCGATCCACATTCCCCTTTTGCCATCCGGATTCCAGGACAGCGGCGAGTTGAACACCCAGCCCGCCTCGGTGCCCAGGTCCTTGCCGAGGTAGCCGTCCTGTCGCTGCGAGGCGGCGATATCGATGAGCGCCGGACCTATGCTGCCCTCACGCGAACTCCGCACGCCGGTAACGGCATAAGTATAGGCGAACATGCTCAGCCCCATGTTGAGCGCGGCGGGATAGGGGCGCGGCATCAGGCCCAGGATGGCCGGGTCGGTCTGCGCCGAAAACCGCGTCGTCATCGTCAGCCCCAGGCGTTCGTCGGGCGAGAAGATGGTGGTTTCGGTATAGCCAGGCGTATCGGTGACGGCCTGAAGGCCGCCGCTCGCCAGGTCCAGCGTGACCGAGTCCGGCAAGTCGCGCCTGATCGCCCCCACCAGCGAGAGCGCCGTGCCGCCGCGCACGAACTGCTTCACTTCGCCGCCGCGGACAGGCTGCGGGATCACCCCATCGGCATGGCGCGGGTCCGCGGCGAAAGGTTCGCGCGTGCTGACGATGCGCGGCGCGGTGATCCGGTAGCTGTCGCCTTGCCGCTGCAAGGTCCCCGTGAACACGGCCGCGGAGAAATTCGCGAAGAGCGTCGTCCAGGCGACGTGCCGATTGTCAGGGGCGATCACCATTTCCGACCAGCGATGGGCGATATGACCGCCGTCGGCGACTTCGGGCGGGTAGAGCACCGGGATCAATCCGGCCTTTTCGCAAGTCTCCAGCGGGATCGCGCATTCGATCACGAAGTCGCCGAGGAATATCCGGCGATCGTCGGGAAAGACCATGAAGCGAAGGCCGTTGTCCTTCGGGCGTTCGGGGATCCGTCCCGCGAAGAACGGCCGAAGGGCGCTGCCGTCGTCGTTCATCGTCGCCAGCGTCAGGTCCCGCTCGTCGCCGCCGGCATGGCTTCGATAGGCGACGAGGACTTTGCCGGAGGGCGTGTATGTCGCCGAAATCAGCTGCTCGCCCTGGGCAAAAGGAACGGTGGCCAGATCGACCCGGCCGATGGGATCGGAATTTTGCGGCTCTGCCGCGGCATCGGCAGCGATGAGGAATATCGCGCTGCCCAGCAGCAATACGCGTGATGCGACAGCCATCGTTTCATTCTCCCGTCGGCGCGGTGGCTGCGCCTGCCTCATGATCGTCATGAATTGTGCCCCGCGTTTTCGAGCATGGCGTGGCAGAGGCTTCGCAAATGGCGGTTCGCTGGCAAGAACGATTGCGTTAGCGGGTCGAACCCCTTGCAAATCCTTCGCTTTTCAGCCGCTTTTCCCGTTCGCGGTTCGCGAATGGGAAACTTGTTTGCGTGAATTGGCCAACCGGACTCAACGGAGTGGCTGGTCCTGCCACCTATCTCAAGTCGATTTTCGCTGCGTATGTCGCGGGCTCATGTGGGGGGCCTGCGAGGGGTCAGCATGGACTGCCGCCTTGGCGGGCGGAGGGGGAAGGTGTTAGAGGCCCGCGACATTCACCCGGAAACACGAAAGACACGGCTTTGACGATCCAACCCGCCGCCGCCTTCAAGGACAATCTCCAGCAACTGCCGCCGATCGACGGCATTCAGCGCATCGACCTGCTCGACGAAACCGGCGCGGTCGTCGCTGGGATCGAGAACCAGCCGGGCAAGCAAGGCTCCCTGGCCGTCTACAACTACCTGCAGCAGTCCTTCGGTGCGCTCGATGCGGCTGCGGCCGAGCATGGCCTGGCTATTTTCGCCGAACACACCCCCGACGCGCGCAGCCGCCCCGGCGCCCATCCGAATGTCGACCTCCTGCTCGCCATCGCCGCGGGCGGCGCTCCCCTGCGTATCGAGGTGATCTCCGCCGCCGGCTGATGGCAGGGCGCACCCTCGGCCACATGCGAAAACGGCCTCCCCCGCCATGGCGGGGAAGGCCGTTGAAATCCGCCCGAAAGGGCTCCTATCGCATCAGAAGCTGACGCCCAGCGTACCGAAGACCTGGCGCGGTGCCGAGGAGTGGAACACGAGGATGGTTCCGTTGACATCGTCCGGTGCGAAGACGCTGTTGTCGAAGTTCGACGCATAGCGCTTGTTGGTCAGATTGGTCACGTTCAGCGAGAGCTTCGCGCCCTTCAGCGGTCCGAAGTCGCCAAAGTCGTAGCCAAGGCCGAGGTCCACGGTGACATAGCCACCGAAGCTCTGGTCGTTGGTATAGGTATAGTACCGGCGACCGGTATACTTGCCCTGTACCGAAGCGGAGAAGCCGTCCTGCTTCACCGACAGGACGCTCGCCAGCATTTCCTTGGGCGTATCGACCTGCTGCTTGCCCGCGGTCGCCTTGATGACGCAAGTCGCGCCGGTGCACCAGTTCAGATCGTCGTCATACGTGGACTTGTTGTACGAGGCCGAGTTGTACCAGTTCAGCCAGGGCAGCGGCTTCCACAGCACGCCCAGTTCCACGCCCTTGCTGGTGACGCTGCCGGCATTGTGGAACGAGTTGCCGCAGCCCGGATTCTGCTGCTGGTTGGTCGGGCAGGGATTGTACTGGAGCAGGCGGTTGTCGAACTTCACCCAGTAGCCGCTGAGCGCGACCTGCAACTGGCTGCTGACGAAGCGGTAGCCGCCTTCGACGCTCTTCGAGGTCTCGGGCTTCAGGGTCTTGCCCTGCGCGTTCCACACGGTCTGCGAGACGGACTGCGGGCCCAGCTTGAAACCGCCCTGGAACATGGCCATGTTCTCGGCATAGCTGGCGAAGAGTTCGTGCTGCGGGGCGACCTGCCAGTGCAGGCCGATTTCGGGCAGGAAGAAGTCCTTGGCCGTCAGCGAGCCGGTGGCGAACTGGCTGGAGGCCGGCGGCGGGGTCTTGGCGATGCCGTCCTGCGCCTCGGCGTCCGAGCGGGAGTACGTCCCCTTGAAGCCAAAGTCGACGGTGAGCGCGTCATCCAGCAGCTTGATCGTGTCCTGCACGTAGAACTGGCGGGTCTTCCACTTCGTTTCCTGCACCCACTGCGCCGTGTCCGGCTGGCCCTCCAGAAACTGCCCGATGTCGAACGGGCCGGTCACGTTGGTCCAGATGTAGCGCGCGGCGCTGCTCTTGTTTTCCTCGATCCAGAAGCCGGCCTGGAACTGGTTGAAGCCCACGTCCCAGCTCAGGCTGCCGAGCCCGCCGGTACGGTTGATGGTATAGCGCGTGTCGCGGATCTGCACCGGCACGTCATCGGCGGTGGTCGCCGTGCCCTGCTTGGACCAGCCGACGATCCAGTTGTTGCCGGCGCCCTTGTCGGTATGGTGATAGACCTGAACGCGGGCCTTGATCGCCTTGGTGATGTCGAAATCGCCGGCGAGGTAGAACAAGTTGTCATTGCGCAGGATCTGACCGTTAGTGAAGGTCACGTCCGAGTTCTTCTGCGGTGAAGGTGCGGCAACGCACTTGGTGGGCGCGGTCGGTCCCGTCACCGAGCAGTAGGCGCGGTCGAGGTACGACTGCCAGTCAGGCGCATAGCCGCCCCAGTCCCAGCCGAGTCGACCCTGCATTTCCTTGGAGAGGTAGGCGTCGTCGGCCTGATTGGTGCGCGAAATGTCGGCAAAGGCAGTGATCGTACCGCCGGTGAAGGCGTACTTCGCCTTGCCGTTGAACTGCTTGCCGGTCGACTTGTTGTAGGCGCGCTGGTTCACGAACAGGTCCTGTTCGCTGTAGTGGCCGGAGACATAGGCCGAAAACCCGCCATGCTCGCCGGTGTCGAAGCGCGCGAAAGTGCGCAGGGTATCTTCGCTGCCGACCGTCTGGCTGACCGTCAGTCCGATGTCCTGGTGCGGATCGCTGCTGAAATAGGTCAGCGCGCCGCCAAGGTTGCTGGTCGAAGGGATGCCAAGGCCGGCGATGCCCGTCGCCAGGTCGGCCCGGCCGAGGTTCTCGGAAATCAACGCGCGGCTGATCGAAAGGCCGTTGTAGTTGTTGTAGGCGCCGTCGCCCAGCGGCATGCCGTCCAGCGTATAGCCGAGGTGGGTGGTGCTGAAACCGCGCACCTGCAGCGAAAGGGACTGCTCGTTGACGCCCAGCGCATCGATCGACTGCGCGCTCACGCCCGGCAGGAAGTTCAGCGCCTTCTGCACGCTGGTACCCGGCGGCAGGGCTTCGAGGTTGGAGGGCAGCAGGGTCGAGACCGAGCGGGTCTGGCCGCTGCCGATCACGACGATATCCCCGAATTCGCTGCCATCCGCGTCACTGGGCGCGGTATCCTGCGCCTGGGCCATTCCGGGCGCGAATACTGTAAAGCCGGCAGCAACCGCCAACGTGACAACGGACTTGTTCAACACCTATACCCCCCTTGGATGCGAAAGCGCCGCGACGAGTTCACGGCGCCGGCAACTTTCCGGAGCGGGCCTATTTCACGGATTGGTGACGGTTTCGCTACAATGCGGAAATAAATCAGTAAAACTTCCCGAGCGTCGTCAGCGCGGTCGAAAAACGACCATGTCTGTTCGCAGGTGCGGGCGCAGGTGCCGGCGTCGACTTGGGAAAGCCCTTGATCGCCGCCCGCAGGCCATTACACGACAGGCGATGAAAGCACCGGAAGCGCGATCCCCAGGCGGCGAGCCCACTATCGACGATGTCGCCGCCGCCGCGGGCGTTTCGATCCGCACGGTGTCCCGCGTCCTCAACAAGTCGCCAAAGGTCAACGAGAACACCCGCAAGACGATCGAGGACATCATCGACCGGCTCAACTTCAAGCCGAGCCGGGGCGCCAGGGCATTGGCCATGCGCCGCTCGTTCCTAATCGGGCTGGTGCATAACGACCAGAACGCGCTGGTGCTCGATTCCATCCAGCGCGGGATCGCCAGAGTGGCATCGCCGAACGGCTACGAACTGGTGGTCCACGCCTGCCCCGACCAGGATGACGCCGTCATCGACGACGTCCTGGCCTTCATCGACAGGTCGAGAGTTGACGGCATCATCCTCTTGCCGCCGGTCTCGGGCGTACCGGGCCTGCCCGAAGCGCTGGATACCTGCCCCGTCACTGCCGTCGCGCTGTCATCCATCCCGATCGAGGGATTTGCAGGCGTGGTCCTCAGCGAGGAACGACAGGCCGGTGCCGAAGTGGCGCGCCATCTGCTCGGCCTGGGCCACCGCGCCCTGGGCCTCGTCAACGGGCCGGAGGGGGTCGCCTCCGCGCAGGAAAGGCGCACGGGCTTCCTGGGCGAAATCGCGAACCAGGCGGGGATCTCGCTGGCTGAAACCTCAGGAGACTACAGCTTCGCCTCGGGCGTCCTCGCGGCAGAAGAGCTGCTGAGCCGGGAGCCGCGCCCCACCGCCATCTTCGCGGCCAACGACATCATGGCCGCAGGGGTCATGAAAGTGGCCGCGACGCGCCGGATCGCGGTGCCCGGCCAGCTCTCCATCGTCGGTTTCGACGGCAGCATCCTCACGCGCATGCTGACCCCTGCCCTCACCTCGGTCCTGCGCCCTTTCGGTGAAATGGCCGCCAGCGCCGCCGGGCAGCTCATCGCGCGGATCGAGGGCAAGACGGCAGCACCGACCATGCCCCATGCGCTGGAACTCGTGCCCGCCGAGTCCACGGGGCCCGCCCCGGCCTGACGCCGTGACGGGCGGCCCTTTCAGTGGACGCAAGCAGGGTCGAGACGTCCCGCCGCCAATCCCGCGAGGCCGGCCTCCACCGCGCCGACGAAGCGGGGGTCCGCGCCGAGTTCGCCGAAAACCTCGCGCATCGCCAGCACTGCCCGCCAGTCTTCGGCGCGCTGGAGCAGCGGACCCGACAACGGATCGGTGATCGGCCGGCCCTCACGCGCGGCGGCGGCCAGGAAGCGCAGCCAGGCGGCGATGGGCAGCGCCAGCCGCGCGACCGGGCGGCCCGCTGCAAGAGCGGCGCGCACCGTGTCCAGCAGGCGATAGGGCAGCTTCTGCGATCCGTCCCAGGCGATCTGGGAAAGCAGGTGGCGGATCGCGGGATTGGCGAAGCGGGCCAGAATGTCCGAGATATAGGCCTGCAGGTCCAGCCCTGCCGGGGCGGAGACCGATGGCGCGATATCTTCGCGCATCAGGCGCTCGGCAAATGCGGCGAGTTCCCGGTCGGCCATGGCTTCGGCCACCGTTTCCAGTCCGCGCCCCAGGCCGATATAGGCCAGCGAGGAATGGGCGCCGTTAAGCAGGCGCAACTTGGCGGTTTCAAAGGGGCGAACGTCTCCGGTGAAAGTCACCCCCGCCAGGTCGAGCGCGGGGCGCTCCCCGGCGAAACGGTCCTCGATCACCCACTGCGTGAAGCGCTCGCGCTGGATGGGCCAGGCGTCCTCCTGCCCTATCGCTGCGGCGACACGCCTGCGCAGGGCGTCGTCAGTGGCGGGCGTGATGGAATCGACCATGGCGTTCGGGAACGCCGCATGATCGGCGATCCAGCGCGCGGTCTCGGGGTCGACCGCCTCCGCCAGCGCCAGGGTCGCGGCTTCCAGCTTGCGACCATTGTCCGAGAGATTGTCGCAGCAGAGCACGGTCACGCCGGGCAGCCCTGCAAGACGGCGGCCCTGAAGCCCGCGCACCAGCCAGCCGGTGAAGGATGACGGCATCCAGTCTGCGGACCGCGCGGCTTCGAGGTCCGCGGCGATGGTAGGGCTGGCGAAATCGAGCGTGCCGTCCGCGGCGAGGCAGTAGCCCTTCTCGGTCACGGTCGCGCTGACGATGCGCGTATCGGCATGGACCAGGGCCGCCAGGATCGCAGCGGGATCGTCGCGCGTGAGCACCCGGCCAATCGCGCCGATCACGCGGTAGTCGGTCTCCGCATCGAGGCGCGCCAGGGTGTAGAGCCCATCCTGCGGGTTCAGCGCATCGGCAACGCCGCGCGAATGGAGGCTGACCCCGGTCAGTCCCCAGCGAGGGTCTTGAGCCAGCAGCGTATCGAACGCGGCCGCCTGATGGGCGCGGTGGAAGGCGCCCGGCCCGAAGTGGACGACGCCCGGCCGCACGGCCGCACGGTCGTACCGCGGCGCCGCGACCGAGCCCGGCAGCGCGGCCAGCGAGGCTTGCGAAAGGCGGGTCACGCCAGCTCCACCACGCGCGACGCCGGGGCCTCCAGGCCATAGGCCTTGCGCACGAGACCCAGGGTCAGTTCCTGCGCCAGCTCTGCCGCTTCCCAATCCGCCAGGCGATGCTCCGCGACGAGCCGCGCCAGGAAGCCGCAGTCGATGCGGCGCGCCACGTCGTGCCGTGCCGGGATCGACAGGAACGCGCGGGTATCGTCGTTGAACCCTACCGTATTGTAGAAGCCTGCGGTCTCCGTGGTCATTTCACGGAAGCGGCGCATGCCCTCCGGGCTGTCGTGGAACCACCAGGCCGGGCCAAGGCGCAAGGCGGGGTAATGGCCCGCGAGCGGCGCCAGTTCCCGCGCGTAAGTCGTTTCGTCCAGGGTAAAGAGAATGACGGTAAGGCCGGGCTCGTTGCCTAACAGGTCGAGCATCGGGCGCAGCGCCTCAACATATTCGGTGCCGCGCGGAATGTCCGCCCCCTTGTCTCGGCCGTGGCTGGCGAAGAGACGCGCGTTGTGGTTGCGTGTAGCGCCGGGGTGGATCTGCATGGTCATGCCGTCCTCCAGGCTCATCCGCGCCATCTCGGTGAGCATCTGCGCCCGGAACAGCTCGGCTTCCGCGGCATCGGCCTTGCCGCCCATGACTTTGGCGAACAGCGCCTCGCACGCCGCAGTGGAGAGGTCGGCGGTGCGCGCGCTGAGGAAACCGTGGTCGGTCGCCGTGGCGCCCATCTCCCGGAAATCGGCGCGGCGCTTGCGGTGTGCGGCGAGATAGCCCTGCCAGCTTCCCACGTCCTCGCCCGAGAGCTGTGCGAACCGGGCAAGGTCGCGCGCGAAGGAATCGTGCTCGGGATCGATCACCGAATCCGGGCGATAGGTAGTGACCACATTGCCCTTCCAGCCCGAAGCGCGGATCGCCTTGTGGTGCTTCAGATCGTCGCCCGCGCCTTCGGTGGTGGCAAGCAGTTCGATGTTGAACCGCTCGAACAGCGCGCGCGGCCGGAATGCGGGCGAGGCCAGCGCCTCTGCTATCGTGTCGTAGTAATGATCCGCCGAACCGGCATCCAGCGTGACCGCGATGCCGAAGACTTCGGCAAAGACATGGTCCAGCCACATGCTGGAAGGCGTCCCTCGGAACAAGTGCCAGTTCGCTGCGAACAGACGCCAGGCCTCGCGCGGATCGGTATCGGGCAGAAGCCCGCCCTTGCGCGGCACGGCCAGCGCATCGAGGTCGATCCCCTGCGAATAGAGCATGCGGAACAGGTAGTGGTCGGGGGCCAGCAGAAGCTCGGTCGCATTGGTCCAGGCGGCATCGGAAGCGAACCACGCGGGATCGGTGTGCCCGTGCGGGCTGACGATCGGCAACCCCGCCACTTGCGCATAGAGTTCGCGCGCAATGGCCCGCGTGTCGGGATCGGCGGGGAACAGGCGGTCGGGGTGAAGCGAAAGCTGCGGCATCCGGAATCTCCTTGGCTGCCGTCCGAATATCGAGTTGTGCCAGCGCTGGCAATGGCGTATCGTCGGGCCATGATCGAGACTTTTGCCCCCTCCGTCGATGCCGTTCGAATTGCTCAGGAAGACGATGTCGCCGTCGCCCTGCACCCGCTCGATGCGGGCCGGGAAATCCGCCTGCCGGGCCTTCATGTCACCTTGCGCGATCCCATTCCCGCGGGCCACAAGTTCGCCGTCGCGCCGATCGCCGCCGGCGCAGCCGTCCACCGTTACCGCGCCCCGATCGGCCTGGCCACGCGCGACATTGGGGTGGGAGAGCACGTCCACTCGCACAATCTGAGCACGGCCCTGGCAGGTGAGAAAGCCTATGCCTTTGCCGGCCCCGGCCCTGCCGCAGCAGGCGCAAGCACGAACGCGGAGCGCACCTTCCGCGGCTATCGGCGTGCCGACGGCAGCGTCGGCACGCGCAACGAACTCTGGATCCTGCCCACGGTGGGCTGCGTCGGCCGCCTGGGCGAGCGACTGGCCGCACAGGCCAATGCCGGAATGGTGGCGGGACCGGAGGGGGCAGAGGGGGTCCACGCCTTCAACCATCCGTTCGGCTGCTCGCAGCTTGGCGCGGATCTGGACGGCACTGCCGCGATCCTCGCCTCGCTGGCGCTCAACCCCAATGCCGGCGGCGTGCTGCTGCTGGGGCTGGGCTGCGAATCGAACCAGCTCGATGCATTGCTGGAACGCATTCCCGAAGCGCGCCGTTCGCGCTTGCGGGTCCTGCGCGCCCAGTCCGAAACGGACGAGTTCTCGGCTGGCCAGGCCCTGATTGCCGAGCTTCTGGCCGAGATGGCAGGCGACAGCCGTGAAGACGTGCCCCTATCGGCGCTGCGCCTGGGCGTGAAATGCGGCGGCTCCGATGCCATGAGCGGATTGACCGCCAACCCGCTGATCGGCCTGATGGCCGATGCCGTCACCCAAGCCGGCGGCGCCGCGATCCTGACGGAGATTCCCGAAGTCTTCGGCGCCGAGAACCTGCTGCTGGAACGCGCAACCAGCCAGGAAGTGTTCGACAGCCTCTCCGCGCTGGTGAACGGGTTCAAGCGCTACTTCCTCGATCACGGCGAACCGGTCTCGGAAAATCCCAGCCCCGGCAATATCGCCGGCGGAATTACCACGCTGGAGGAAAAGTCGCTGGGCGCCGTGCAGAAGGGCGGCCTCGCCCCCGTGCGGGACGTGATCGGTTATGGCGAGCGTATTTCGCCGCTGCGGGCGCAAGGCGGCCTGACGGTGCTGGAAGGTCCGGGCAACGACGCCGTGTCCACCACTGCGCTGGCGGCGGCGGGCGCAACGATCACGCTGTTCTCGACCGGCCGGGGTACACCGCTGGGCAGCCCGGTGCCGACGATGAAGATCGCCTCCAACCACGATCTTGCCGCGCGCAAGCCCGGCTGGATCGATTTCGACGCCGGCATCGCTCTGGAACAGGGCATGGAAACGGCGGCAGAGGCGCTGCTCGACCGGATCCTCGCGGTGGCCAGCGGCGAACCCGCGCGCAACGAAAGCAACGACGAACGCGCCATCGGCATCTGGAAACGCGGCGTCACGCTTTAGCGCGCACGCCGGGGATCACAAAGGCTTGCCGCAAGCCTCCATCGGCAGCGAAAACTGCGGATTGGTCAGGAAGCTGTGGTCGGTAAGGCTCTCCAGAAAGGCGAGCAGCGGCGGCATGTCCGCGCTCTGGACGGCTTGTCCGTGCGCCGCGATCGCATCGGCCAGGGACGCCGCCGAACCGTCGTGCAGGTAAGGAGCCGTCACGGCAACATTGCGCAGACCGGGCGTGCGGAAGCGACCCAGGTCGTCCGGAGAGGCGGATATCTCCGCAAGCCCGGGATCGGCGCCGACCGGACCGATCCTGTGGAACCTCGCGTCCGTGAGATCGGCCCCCGCGTGGCATCCTGCGCAGTCGCGCCTGAAAGTGGTCAGCCCCTGCCGCGCCTGGCTTGAAAGCGCGTCTTTCTCCCCGCTCTCGAAACGATCCCAGGCGCTGCCGCGGGAAACCAGCGTCCGTTCGAAAGCAGCCAGCGCCCTCACCACATCGGCATAATCGATCCGCCCCCGGGATTGCGGAAAGGCCTTGCGGAACAAGCTGCGATAGCAGGGATCGCGGCCGAGCCGCCGGGACAGTTCCGCTTCCTGCCCCTTCATCGCCATCTCGACCGGGTGCTCGCCCAGGATCGACACCGAGGCCTGCGCCTCCAGCGTGGCCTGTCGCGGATCGGCCCAGGTCAGCGGCGAAAGCCAGGCGAGGTTCTGGAGCGCGGGCACATTGCGCCGCCCCGGATCGTCCAGCGCCCCGGCATGGGTGCGGTTTCCGTCCGCGAATGCGTGGTGCTGCTCGTGACAGGTGGCGCAGGACATCGTGCCGTTGATCGAAAGGTCGGCATCGTAGAACAGGCGGCGCCCCAGTTCGACTTTGACCGCGCTCATCGGATTGTCGGCGGGGATCGGGGGTGCGTCCGCGCCCCAATTCCACGCGCCGCGCTCCCCGGCCAAGGCGCCCGAAACGGCCGTGGCCAGCAGCAGGAGGCCGATCAGCCCGTATCGCATCGCGGCCTCAGGACGGGCGAGCGACGAGTGACGGGCGGGATGCGCAAGTCATGAAATTCGGTCCGATGTCCGTTCCCTCTTCGCATGCCGCAATCGCCAATCCTCATCGTCTAACGCCGGCGTCATTATGCTTTACGGCGCGGCAAAGCTATATACGACCGGATATAGCGAATCGCCGGGACGGCGACAGGTCAAAAAAAATGGGGGTTTCCTTGATACGTTCCGCTTCCGCGCTTGCGGTTACTTTTTCCTGCGCCCTTTCCTTGTCGGTCTCTGCGCCTGTTCTGGCGCAGACGAGCACGACTTCAGGTCGGGACGATGCCTTTACGCTGGGCCAGATCATCGTCACTGCGCCAACGGAATCGACGCCGACGATATCCTCCACCACGCTTGATGCCGATGCCATGCAGTTGTTCCAGCGCAACAGCCTGGACGATGCGGTCAACCTCATGCCCGGCGTGTCCTCGTCGAACAGCGGCGGATCGCGCAATGAGCGCCTTATCAACGTGCGCGGTTTCGACCGCTACCAGGTGCCGCTCTCCATCGACGGCATTCGCGTCTACCTGCCGGCAGACGGCAGGCTCGACTATGGACGCTTCCTGACCGGCGACATTGCGCAAGTACAGGTGGCCAAGGGCTATGCTTCCGTTCTGGACGGGCCCGGCGCAATGGGCGGGGCGATCAACCTGGTGACGCGAAAGCCCTCTCAGCCGATCGAGGCCGAGGCACGCGGCACGCTGAACCTGGGCCGCGAGGCCGAATATGCAGGCTACAACGTGTTTGCCTTGCTCGGCACGCGGCAGGACAAGTGGTACGCACAGGCCAGCTACACCCGCAACTTCACCGACCACTGGGACCTGCCCGGGAGCTATGAGCCCAGCGCCGGATCGGCGGAAGATGGCGGCCACCGCGATTTCTCGCGCACCGAGGATTGGCGCGTCAATGCCAAGCTGGGCTTCACGCCCAATGCCACCGACGAATATTCGCTGAGCTATACCCGTCAGGAAGGCGCCAAGAACGCGCCGCTGCACATCACCGACAGTGCCGCATCCCAGCGCAACTGGTCGTGGCCCTACTGGAACATCGACAGCATCTACTTCCTCTCCACCACGGCGCTGGGCGATCTGGCGACGCTGAAGACACGCGTCTACCGCAACAGCTTCGACAACCTGCTGCGCGCTTTCGACGATGCCAGCCAGACCACCCAGACGCGCCCGCGCGCCTTCAACAGCTATTACGCCGACAAGGCCTGGGGCGGATCGGCGCAGCTCGATGTGGACGTGAGCGAGGCCGACCGCTTCAATGTGGCCGCGCATTACCGCCGCGACAAGCATGTCGAATGGCAGGAGAGCTTCGCAAACGGTATCGGCACGACCGAGCCGAAGCAGACCAGCATCGAGGAAACCTACAGCATCGCGGCCGAAAACCGCCTTGCCTTCAACCCCGCGCTGGCCCTCACCGCCGGCGTCAGCTTCGACTGGCGCAATCTTACCCGGGCGGAAGACTACGCCAGCAACGCGCTGATCGAATATCCGCTGCACAACGGCCAGGCGCTCAATGGGCAGGCACAGCTGGTATGGACACCGGACCCGGCCACCAGCCTCCATGCCGGCATTTCCTCGCGCGCCCGCTTCCCGACGATTTTCGAGCGCTTCAGTTCCCGCTTCGGCGGAGCGACCTCCAGCCCCGACCTCAAGGCCGAGCGCGCCACCAATTACGAGATCGGCGGAGCACGCGACTTCGGCCCGCTCCACGCCGAGGCCGCTGTATTCTACTCGCACCTGAACGATGTGATCGTTGCCTTCCCGACCATCTTCAACCAGCAGCCCGTAACCCAGAGCCGCAACCTCGGCAGCGGCAACTATTACGGCGGCGAGATCGCGCTGACCGCGACGCTGGGCGACACCCTCAGCCTCGGCGGCAACTACACGTATACGCACCGCGATATCGACGATCCGACGAACACCGCCTTCCAGCCCACCGGCGTGCCTACGCACAAGGCATTCATCTGGGCCGACTGGGCGCCTCTGGACGGCCTGCACATCCTGCCCAATGCCGATATCGCCTCGGACCGCTGGACGGTGAACACCGCCGGCACGCGCTATTACCGCACGGGCGCCTATTTCCAGGCCAATATTTCCGTGAACTACGAGGTCTACCGCGGTGTCGTGATCGGCGCCGGCGCGCGCAACCTGTTCGACGATTACTACGTGCTTACAGATGGCTTCCCCGAACCCGGCCGCAGCTTCTTCCTGAGCTTCGCCTACAAGTATTGACGCCGCCGAAAGCTCCAGCCGGTAACGGTCCGGCTGGAGCAGGCGTTTATGCTCGGGCGTGCGACAAGCAGCGGGCGCGGTGGGAAAGGAAAGCGCGCGCCCAATACAAAAGGCTGCGACCGGCACAGTGCTTCCTGCCTGTTACGCCGTACCCAGGCTGCGATTGACAGGAACGAATGCCCTGCATGGGTGGACAGGCCGGGCGAAGCGCTTCAATAGGGCCGGGCTCCCCGCCCTCTCCCATTCGCTCATCAGAGAGTCTCGCACCGTGATCAAACCGAGCCGCCTGCTGCCTCGCCGACTTCGCGTGGTCCTGCGCCGTCACGGTCCGGAAGCGCTGGTCTGGCGCAGGCGCGTGGCGATCGTGGGCGGGGCCGTGCTGGTCGGTCTGGTGGCGCTGGTCTTCGCGGACATGGCGGACAAAGCCAACGCCTTGTTCCACATGTTCGCAGCCCGCTGGTGGTGGGGGCCCCTGCTGGCGACGCCTGCAGGCTTTGCCGCCATCGCTTGGATCACGCTGCGTTTCGCGCCTCTGGCCAAGGGCTCGGGCATTCCCCAGGTGATGGCCGCGACCAAGAACCCGGAGGCGGCGCTGTCCACCCTGGTGTCCGCCCGCGCCGCCATTGCCAAGTTCTTCCTGACCGTGGGCGCGCTTCTCGTGGGCGCCTCGGTCGGCCGCGAGGGTCCGACCGTGCAGATCGCCGCAGCCATCATGGGCAGGATGCACCGCATGCTGCGCGTGCCCTTGCGGTCTTCGGTCTATATCGCAGGCGGCGCGGCGGGCGTTGCCGCTGCCTTCAACACGCCGCTTGCCGGTGTGGCTTTCGCCATCGAGGAACTGGCCGCAGCTTACGAGCAGCGCATGACGCTGCTGGTCATGGCCGCCGTGCTGATCGCGGGCATGGTCAGCCTGGGGCTGGCGGGAGACTACATCTACTTCGGCGCCATGCGCCAGACGCTGGGCTTTCAGCAGGCGCTGATCGCCACCCCGGTCGCGGGCATCCTGGGCGGGATCGCCGGCGGCGTGTTCTCCCGGCTGATGCTGGGAGCAGGAACCACGACCATGCGCCCGATGGGCTGGCTGCGCGCGCGCCCGGTGCTGTTCGCCGCGATCTGCGGCGCCATCGTCGCCGCGCTCGGCGTGTCGACCGGCCTGACCTGGGGCACCGGCTACGATACTGCAAACGGCATCATCGCCGGCCAGAACGTGCCCGTCTGGTTCGGCGCGGCCAAGTTCGTGACGACACTGGCGACGGCCGTCTCCGGCGTGCCGGGCGGCATCTTCGCGCCTTCGCTCTCCATCGGTGCCGGGATCGGCGAACTTCTGCGCGGAATCTTTCCGGGCTATTCGCCGGGCGCGATCGTCCTGCTGGGCATGGTCGCCTATTTCACCGGTGTCGTGCGCGCGCCGCTCACGGCCGTGATCATCATCTCGGAAACGACCGCCAGCCGCGGCCTGATGATGCCGCTTCTCGCCTCTGCGCTGATCGGCGATTTCGCCGCCCAGTTCGTCTGCAAGGAAAAGCTCTATCACGGGCTCTCCCAGCGGTTCCTCCAACGCGCCGCCTGAGAGCGCTCCGATGGAAGCGCGACAGTTCGAGATCGACGGAAGCGTCATCACGGACATTCCCGCGTTCTATGCCGAGATCAACAGGGTCTTCATGGCCGGGGAATCCTGGCAACTGGCAGACAGCCTCGATGCCCTGAACGACCTGCTCTACGGCGGTTACGGCGCGATGCAGGGGGCCGAAAAAGTCACCTTGCGCTGGAAGGACATGGCAGCGACACGCGCGGCCCTCGGTCCGGAATGCACCCATGCCTTCCTGAGCGGAAGGCTCGGCCAGCGAACGATGTTCAATGGCTCCCCCATAGCCGGGCAGCTGACGGCCCTGGAGCAAGGCCGCGGCACGACTTACTTCGACATCGTGATGGAAGTGTTCGCCGACCATCCCAATATCGAAATCGTGCCCGCCTGAGCGAGCGCCCGGCTGCCGGCGTTTCTCTTCGGCCCAGCTTTCCGGCCTAGCTTTCCGGCCTAACTTTCCGGATCGTACATGAACTCGCGCAGTTCCTGCGCGCAGCGGCAGGCGGCAGCGATCCTGGCCGCCCATCGCTCAGCCTCCTCGCGGCTGGGCAATTCCAGGACGGTAAACCCGCCGTCCAACCGGCTGCCGGGATAGATCCGCGAAGACACGCCTCCCTCGCCGGAAACCAGCACGGGGGGAACGTCCTCCTCTATTCCGCCGCCGAAAACATAGACTCCCGCAGCCTTGGCCGCGGCGATGACCGCATGGGATTCCCTGGCGGCCACCGCGAGTTCGTCCGGCGTCAGCGCCATGGCCTCGCTCGGGAAGGAGATGAGGTACTTGGTCATGCCTGGGAATATGTCTCCGACGACCCTGCCCGGCAAGCGCGCGATCGGGCCATCGGCGGGAATGGTCGGCTGAAGCCCCCGGCACCGGGCCGGGGGCTTTCACGGCCTAGCGGCAGACGCGCACGCGGCGATGATGGCGCCATACGGTGCGGCAATGGCTGGCGTGGCGATAGGAGTGACGATACGAATGGCGGCGGCGGACGTCATGACGGCGCGGCGCGGGACGATAACGGCGGTCGTCGCGGCGGGCATGGTCGCGGCGGGCATCGTGGTGTTCGACACGGTCGTGACGGTCGTAGTGATGCTGAGCGCTCGCCGGCGAAGCCAGGCCAAGGCTCCCTGCAATCAGTGCCACGGCGAGGGATAACTTCGGAATCCGCATGTATTTCTCCTTGATGTCCAAAGGGAAAACGCGGCTAGGGCAGTTTCGCTGCCAAGGCTCATGCTCTGCGGCGGGAAGACCGTCAGGTGGGACGTAGTCTGGCGGAAGGACGGCAACAGGCAGAGCGCGCTCGCGCACATCGGGAGGCCCGCAGGGCGCCTGCCTGGGTCAGGAATGGAGGTCCTCGAACCAGTCCAACCGCTTCATGATCCACTTCTCCGCTTCCAGTACGGCAAAAAGCAGCACCCCGAGCAGGACGATGATCACGCCGTCGACCAGCGACACGGACCGCGTATCGAACACCTCGTGCATTACCGGCAGGTAGGTAAAGGCGAACTGCGCCAACACCACCGCGCCGACCGACAGCAGCACGGACGGCGTTCCCAGCGCGCCGCGCAGGGTCAGCGACCGCATGTGCAAGTAGCGCACGTTGAAGAGGTAGAAGATCTCCCCCACCACCAGCATGTTGACCACCAGCGTGCGCGCCGTCTCGACATCCTCACCCCGGGCCAGGGCGCCAAAGAACACCAGCAGCATCAGGCCGGTGAACAGCAGGGAGACGAAAACGATCCGCCACAGCAGGAACGGTGAGAGCAGGGAGGCGTCGGCCCGGCGCGGCGGGCGCTGCATCACTTCGGTTTCAGGCGGCTCGAAGGCAAGCACGAGGCCCAGCGTGATCGTGGTGACAAGGTTGATCCAGAGGATCTGCGTCGCCGTCATCGGCAGGGTGAAGCCGGCCAGGATCGCCAGCACCATCAGCATGGCCTCGCCGCCGTTGGTCGGCAGGGTCCAGGCGATGACCTTGCGCAAATTGTCGTAGACCGTGCGCCCCTCGTTTACGGCCGCGACGATGGAGGCGAAATTGTCGTCCAGCAGGACCATCTGCGACGCCTCGCGCGCGGCTTCGGTGCCGGTGAGGCCCATGGCGGTGCCGACATCGGCCTGCTTGAGCGACGGCGCATCGTTCACGCCGTCTCCGGTCATCGCCACGATGGCGCCCCGCGCCTGCAGCGCCCGCACGATGCGCAGCTTGTGCTCCGGGCTGGCCCGCGCGAAGACGCTGACGCCGCCCACCACTTCCATGAGTTCGGCGTCGCTCAGCCGCTCCAGTTCCGCGCCGGACATTGCCACCGGATCGTCCGCGAGATCGAGCTGGCGGGCAATGGCGCGCGCGGTCTCGACATGGTCTC
The DNA here is from genome assembly GCF_004368805.1 of Novosphingobium sp. PhB55. Lineage (NCBI taxonomy): Bacteria > Pseudomonadati > Pseudomonadota > Alphaproteobacteria > Sphingomonadales > Sphingomonadaceae > Novosphingobium > Novosphingobium sp. PhB55. Next base: position 368,528 of record NZ_SODQ01000008.1, read on the forward strand.
CGGTGATCATCTTCACCGCGATGCCAGCGCTGCGGCACTCGGCGATGGCGCGGCGCGCCTCTTCGCGCGGCGGATCGATGAAGCCCATGAGCCCGAGCATCGTCAGCTCCTGAAGATCCTCGAAGCGCAGCCGGTCCCGGGCGGTCGGCAACGTCAGCATGGCGAAGCCCAGCAAGCGCTCGCCCTGGGCCGCCGCGCGGGCGGCCAGCCGGTCCCATCGGGACGGATCGGCCTGCCCGCCCGCCAGAGCCAGCACAGCCTCGGGCGCGCCCTTGATGAAGACCACATGATCGCCGCCCGGCCCGCGGTGAAGCGTCGCCATGTAGCGATAGTCGGCATCGAAGGGGATCTCGTCCAGCCGGGGCCATTCGGCGGCCACCCGGGCAGGGTCCATCCCCGCTTTCATCCCCAGCGCGAGCAATGCGCCTTCCATCGGATCGCCCGCCACGCTCCACACGCCGGACTCCTCGCGCAGGCTGGCATCGTTGCACAACATGCCGCAGCGGATGATCGCCGCCGCATCGCCGCCATCGGCTTGCCCGCCAGCGGGGTCGTCCAGCGGATCGGCCGCGATCATGCCCTGCGGCGCATAGCCGGAACCGGATACCTCCAGTGCATTCGAAGCGGTGAAGACGTGGCGCACGGTCATCTCGTTGCGCGTGAGGGTGCCGGTCTTGTCGGTGCAGATGACCGAGGTGGCGCCCAGCGTTTCCACGGCGGGCAACTTGCGGATCACTGCCTTGCGCGCAGCCATCCGCCGCACGCCGATGGCCAGGGTGATGGTGATGACGGCAGGCAGACCTTCCGGAATAGCGCCGGCGGCCACCGCCACGATCGAGATCAGCGCATCGTCCCAGCCGAAGCCGCGCACCAGGACCGCGAAGATGAACAGCAGCACCGACGCGCCCAGGATGGTGAAAGTAAGCTGATGCGAGAAGCGGTTGATCTGCCGGATCAGCGGCGTCACCAGCACCGGCACCGCCTGGAGCATGCCGCTGATACGCCCGATCTCGGTCGCGCTGCCCGTGCCGACGACCAGGCCGGTGGCCTGCCCCTTGGCCACCAGCGTACCGGAAAAGGCCATCGAGGCGCGGTCGCCCAGCGGCGCGTCGACGGGAACGGCCCCCTCCCCTTTTTCCGCCGCGACGGATTCTCCGGTGAGCGCGGCTTCCTCGATGGCGAGACCTCGCGCCTTGAGCAGGCGCAAGTCGGCAGGGACGCGGTCTCCCGGCTCCAGCAGCACGATGTCTCCCGGCACGAGATCCGCCACATCGACCGAGGTTCGCTCTCCCCCTCGCAGCACGACGGCGTGGGGAGAGAGCAACGCGCGCATGCCGCTCAGCGATTCCTCCGCCCGCCCCTCCTGCACGAAGCCGACGATGGCATTGACCACCACCACCAGCATGATGACCGATGCGTCCACCGGATGCCCCAGCAGGAACGCCGCCAGCCCTGCCGCGATCAGGAAATAGATCAGAGGATTGTGAAACTGCATGAGGAAGCGCCGCAAGGGATGCACGCGCGCGGTTTCGGGGAGACTATTGGGTCCATACTGCCGCAAACGCGCTGCCGCCTGTTCGTGCGACAGACCCTCTGGCGCGGCGCCGAGTTCGTCCAGCACTTGCCGGCCGTCCAGGGCATGCCACGGGGCCTCGGCCACAGGGCTAGAGGGATTGGCGACGGACCAGTTCATGCTGTCCCCTTTTCGAAACCTTGGCGATCCTGCCGCTGGCTGTCGTTATCAAGGTGCTGACAAGGTAATAGGAATGACAGTCCGTAAAACAGACCGAGATTACATGAAGATGATGCGGGACAATCTTGCATCGCACAATCACCGAAGTGCAAGACGATAATTGCAATAATCCGATCGAAACGCAGCCAATGGAATGTGACGAAAGGTTATCGATGCTGCGCGGCAGCGACCGGATTACGCATTCCGGTGAAGCGACAACCTGCAGGAATGAGGAGATACTGGCCGCGATTCCAGCCGAACTCCTGGTGAGGTTCGGTTTGGAACGCGGCGGTCCACGCGTTCATCCGCGATTGCAGGCACCGGAAGGGTCGCCGCGCGTTCAGCATCCATGACCGAGACGATCGAAAACCTGCAGCGCAAGATGGAGGAAGCGGCCAGCGCCCTGGACTTCGAGGAAGCGAAGCGCTGCCGGGACAAGATCAGCCTCCTGCGCGGCGGCGCCGGCGCGGAAGAGGTCGAGCGCGCCGATCTGTCGGGATTGCAACGCCAGCGTCCCGGCGCGATGGGGCTCGGAACCAACCAGCAACGCAGCACGCCGCCCGCCGGCTGGAAACCGCCGCCCCGGCCCGATCCGATGACGTCCGGCCGCACTCCACGCGGCAAACCGCGGGGGAAATGATGGACGACGCCCGCGCGGCGGCTCTGGCCTTGCTCGCATCCCGCGAACCGGGGGCCACGGTATGCCCAAGCGAAGTCGCCCGCGCGATAGCACCCGGCGACACCTGGCGGGAGGCCATGCCCGAGGTCCATGCCGCCGTCGATTGCCTGCTGCTGGAGGGATGCGTGGGATTAAGCTGGAAAGGCCGTCCGTTATCGGCCCGGACCGGGCCCTATCGCATCCGCCGCCTGCCTCCGAACTGAACCGGATCGTGCCCCATAGGCCGGTTCATAGGAACGAAAAGGTCCGCCGCCCGAGGCTCCCCGCCGGTCCAGCACCCTAAAGCAGTTTGTCCAGCGTCAGCGGCAAGTCGCGCACGCGCTTGCCGGTGGCATTGTAGACAGCATTCGCCACTGCCGCCGCCGTGCCGGTGATCCCGATCTCGCCGATGCCCCGAGCGCCCATCGGCGCATGGGGGTCCGGAATGTCGGTCCAGATCACGTCGATCTCGGGCACGTCCATGTGCACAGGCACATGATATTCGGAGAGGCTGGGGTTCATCACCCGGCCCTTGCGCTCATCGAACTGCGCTTCTTCCATCAGGGCCAGCCCCAGCCCCATGATGATGCCGCCGCGGAACTGGCTGGTGGCCGTCTTCGGATTGAGGATGCGCCCACAATCGAACGAGCCCAGGAACCGGCTGACGCGCGGCTCGCCGGTGACCGTGTTGACGCGAACCTCGCAGAACATCGCCGCGTGGCTGTGCATCGACCAGTGCATGGTCTCCAGCGGCGGCGGCCCTTCGGCCTCCACGCTTACCGACGGCTGCTGCGCGCGTGACAGGATCGAGGCATAGCTCTCGTGCCGCGCGGTCTCATCAGCCTTGCACAGCCCCTGGTCGCGGCTGATCACGTCATCCGGCTTGAGACCGGCGAGAGGAGAATCATTGCCCGCCAGCTTGAGCAGTTGCTTCACGAGTTCGCGATGAGCGGCACCCACGGAGGCGCCGATAGCGGCGGTCTGCTGCGATCCGCCCGCCAGCACCACGCCCGGCAGAGTGGAATCGCCGTAATTGAAGCGCACGGCCTCGATAGGCAGGCCCAGCCTTTCGGCGGCGACCTGGGTCTGCGCCGTGGCGGTGCCCATGCCCATCTCGTGCGCGGCGATATCGACCACCGCCTGCCCGTCCTGCATCAGGGTGATCCGGGCCGCGCCGCCGCCCATGCGGTAATAGGGGTAAGTCCCGGTGGCGCAGCCCATGCCGACCAGCCACTCTCCCTCGCGGCGCAGGCCGGGGCGCGGGTCGCGGCGATCCCAGCCGAAGCGCTCCGCCCCTGTGCGCCAGGCCTCGACGATATGGCGCGAGGAAAACGGCAGGCCGGAACTCGGGTCTTTTTCGGGCTCGTTGCGGATGCGCAGTTCCACAGGATCGATGTTCAGCGCCTCGGCCAGTTCGTCCATGGCGCTCTCCAGGGCGAACGTTCCCACCGACTCCCCGGGCGCTCGCATGAAGGTGTTGGCGAGCATGTCGAGTTCCACCACCTGCACGTCCAGCTTGAGCGTCTCGGAAGCATAGGCGCTGCGGGTGGGCAGGATGAAGGGTTCCGGCATGGCGTTGCTGGCAGTTTTGACGGTCACGCCGGTATGGACAAGCGCCTTGAGGTGACCCTCGCGATCCGCGCCGAGCGCCACCCGTTGCTCGGTCGGCGAGCGACCGCCCACCACCCGGTACACGCCCTCGCGCGAGAGGACGAGGCGCACCGGGCGACTGCATAGCTTCGCGGCGAGCGCGGCCAGCACCTGGTGCTGCCAGAGACACTTGCCCCCGAAGCCGCCGCCCACGAAAGGCGAGGTGACGATGACCTTGTCCTCCGGCATATCGAACATCTGGCCGATGGACCAGGCGGTATGGGCAACCAGCTGCGACGCGTCATGAATACGCAGCACATCGCCCTGCCAGGCCACGGTCACTCCGTGCAGTTCGATGGCATTGTGGTTGTGGCGCGGCGTCGTGTAGAGCGCGTCCACTTTCACTTCGGCCGCGGCAAGCGCCGCTTCGGCATCGCCGCGCTCGTCATGAAGCGGTTGGCCCATAAACAGGGCCGGCTTGGTGCCTTGTTCGCGCGCCTCGTCCAGCGAGGTCAGGGCCGGAGCCGCCTCGAAGGTCACGCGGACCAGCGATGCGGCGTGGTCGGCCTGCTCCTGCGTTTCCGCCAGCACGACAGCGACCGGCTCGCCGTTCCAGTTGACCTCGCTTTCCTGCATGATCGGCAGATTGTCGCCATTGGCGGCCTTCGGCGCCGACATGAAGACAGGCGGCGGAGCAAGGCGCGGGGCATTGCGGTGGTCCATCACCGCCACCACGCCGGGCGCCGTCTCTGCGTGGGAAGTGTCCATCGCCGCAATACGCCCCTTGGCGATCGTGCTGAACACCAGTGAGGCGTAGACCATGCCCTCCAGCGGAAACTCCGCCGCGAACGTGGCCCGCCCGGCCACCTTGAGGGGACCGTCGATACGCGACAGCGGCTTGCCGACATGGCCATAACGCTCGCGGATCAAAGGATCGGGCTCGCCTCCGGGGATCCAGCTGTCCGGCGCGAGGGCGACCGCTTTCGCCATGACGCCCTGAACCGCGCCCTGCAGCGCCTGCTTGGCGTCGCTCGCGATGCTCATGCGATCTCTCCTGAAAGGTCTTCGAGCACGGCGACGAGCGTGCGCCGTGCCAGATCGATCTTGAAGCCATTGCCCGAAAGCGCCTGCGCCGAAGCCAGTTCCGCCTCGGCAGCGGCAGCGAAACTGTTGGCCGACAGCGGACCACCGCGCAGCAGGGCCTCGGCTCGCTCGGCCCGCCACGGTTTGTGCGCCACGCCGCCCAGTGCGATGCGCACGTCGCGCACTTGCCCGCCCTCGATATCGAGCGCCGCCGCCACGGAAACCAGCGCAAAGGCATAGCTCGAACGGTCCCGCACCTTGCGGTAAGTTGAGCGCGCGGCGAATGGCATCGGCGGTAGCTCGACTGCGGTGATGAGTTCGCCCGGCTGGAGCATGGTATCGACGTCCGGCAATTCTCCCGGGAGACGGTGCAAAGCCGTGAAGGCAAGGCGCCGTTCGCCGCCGTTTCCGCGCAGATGGACCACGGCGTCGAGCGCCGCCAGCGCAACGCACATGTCGGAAGGGTGGACGGCGACGCAAGCGGACGAGGCGCCCAGAATGGCGTGATTGCGGTTGAAGCCGCCCACCGCGTCGCAGCCTTCTCCCGGATGGCGCTTGTTGCAGCGCGATCCGGCCTCGTCGTAGAAATAGGAACAGCGGGTACGCTGCAGGATGTTGCCCCCGACAGTCGCCATATTGCGTATCTGCCCGCTCGCGCCGGCCAGGATGGCGCGCGCCAGCATCGGATAGCGCAGACGGACCGCCCGGTGCTCGGCCAGCGCCGTGTTACGCACGGCAGCACCGATCAGCAGCCCGCCACCGGGCAGCTCGTCGATCCCACCCGGCAGCCCGGTCACGTCGACGAGGCTTTCGGGCGTCTCGATGTTCTCGCGCATCAGGTCGACGAGGTTGGTGCCGCCGCCCAGATACCGGGCGCCCGCCGCGCCGCCTTTCAGAACCGCCGACGCCGCATCGGTGGCCCGCATATACGTGAACGGGATCATTCCGCAGCCTCCGCCATGGTTTCCGCCCCGTAAGTCTCGGCGATGGCCTCGACGATGCCGTTGTAGGCGCCGCAGCGGCACAAGTTGCCGCTCATGCGTTCGCGCAGTTCCTCGTGGCTCAGCAGGATATCCTCGCCCCCCAGATCGACCGTGACATGGCTTGGCACGCCGCGCGCGATCTCGGCAGCCATGCCCACGGCGGAGCATATCTGGCCGGGCGTGCAGTAGCCGCACTGAAAGCCGTCATGTTCCACGAAGGCCTGCTGCAGGGGGTGCAACCGGCCGGGCTGGCCCAGCCCCTCGACCGTCGTGATCGAGCGCCCCTCATACTGCACGGCCAGAGAGAGGCACGAGAGTATCCGCTCCCCGTCGACCAGCACGGTGCAGGCTCCGCAGGCACCCTGGTCGCAGCCTTTCTTGGTGCCGGAAAGCCCGCAAGTCTCGCGCAGGAAGTCCAGCAGCGATACCCGCGCATCGTGCGGAGCGTCCAGGGTAGCGCCGTTTACAAGTATCGTCATGGTGATCGGCCTCTCGAGGGGCAGCATTTTTGAGGCGCGGGAAGACCGCGCTTTCAGATCAACTCGATCCCGGTCGATTGGTGCCCGCCGCCAAGTGCATGACGTGAGGAAAACCGCGAAAAACAGCCGGGCCGCATCCGGGGCGAGACCAATGCGGCGTTTTGCGCGTCAGACCGTCGCAAATGGTCCGGCACCAATGCGGAGCCGCCGAGTTGTTCCTTCGGCACGACCGGCCGGGACGGCGGGTTTGCAGGGCCGGAGGAGCGCTCGGGATCATGAAGAAAACCTATCATGGCAGCTGCCACTGCAAGGCGGTTACTTTCGAAGCGGACATCGATCTCGACCTGGGGACGGGCAAGTGCAACTGCACGTTTTGCTGGAAACAGCGCATGTGGAACGCCGGCCATCTCGCCCCCGGCGATTTCCGCCTGCTGAGCGGAGACGGAAAACTGGCGGACTATGGCAAGTCGGGCGACTGGGGCGAAGGTCATCACCGCTTCTGCTCGGTCTGCGGGATCGCGACCCACGGTCACGGCCATATCGAGGCGATGGGCGGAGACTTCGTCACCGTTCATCTTGCCGCGCTGGACGATCTGCTTGTTGATGACCTGGTCTCCGCCCCCCTGGTCTACATGGACGGCCTGCATGACGATTGGCAGCATCCCCCTGCCGAAACCCGGCACCTCTGACGGACATGGCAGCCTTGCCCCGCCCGCCCTGCCGCCCTCGCCCTTGCTGAATTTGCCCGAGGCATCATGACCGCCCTGCCCACCACCGATTGCGACAGCGGCCAGGCCGTGGCGCGCAAAGGCAAGACCGTCGCCCGTCCGCGCTGGACGATTGCGGCGACGATGCTGGCATCCAGCCTGGCCTTCATCGACGGCTCGGTGACCAATGTCGCCCTGCCCGCCATCGGCCAGGAACTCAGCGGAGACGCCGCCAGCCTGCCCTGGGTCATCAACGCCTACCTCCTGCCGCTCTCGGCGCTGCTGCTGCTGGGCGGCGCCGCGGGCGATCATTTCGGGCGCAAGCGCGCCCTGGTGACGGGCATCGTGCTGTTCACGCTTGCCTCGATCGCTTGCGCCCTTGCCCAGGACCTGGCGATGCTGCTGGCCGCGCGCGCGGCGCAGGGCATCGGTGCGGCCGTGCTCATGCCAAACAGCCTCGGCATCCTGGGCAGTTCGTTCGAGGGCGAGGCCCGGGGGCGCGCCGTGGGCACTTGGGCAGCGGCAGGCGCCATCGCCAGCGCCGTCGGCCCGCCGCTCGGCGGCTGGCTGGTGGACAGCGTCGGCTGGCGCGCGATCTTCTACCTCAACATACCAGTGGCCGCCGCGGCGATCCTGGTGGCCTGGCGCTATGTGGAGGAGAGCGAAAAAGGCCGGGAACCGCTCGACTGGACGGGCGCTCTGCTGGCGACCGCCGCCCTCGGCGCGATCACCTGGGCGCTGACCTTGTGGTCCAGCCATCACGCGGCATCGACCGGAACCTGGATCGGGCTGGGGGCGGGTATCCTGCTGCTGGCCCTGTTCATCATGACGGAACGCCGCCTGGGCGAGCGCGCGATGATGCCGCTGGCCCTGTTCGCCTCCCGCCCCTTCGTGGGCCTGACCCTGCTGACCCTGCTGCTCTACGGCGCACTGGGCGGCTTGCTGATGCTGCTGCCCTACCTGCTGATCGTCGGCGGACACTATAGCCCGACCCAGGCCGGCTTCGCGCTCCTGCCGTTCTCGATAGTGATCGGCACGGTGTCGCGCCTTGCCGGGCGCCTGACCGAGCGCATCGGCCCGCGCTGGCCGCTCACTCTTGGCCCCATCGTCACCGGCGCCGGCTTCGCCCTGATGATGCGCGCAGATCCCACGGCCAGTTACTGGACCAGCATCCTGCCCGGCATCGCCGTGATTGCGCTGGGCATGGCCGGCGCGGTGGCACCGCTGACCACTGCCGTGCTTTCCTCGGTGGACGAGCGCCATACCGGCACCGCCTCGGGCTTCAACAGCGCGATTGCCCGCACCGGCGGGCTCGTCGCCACCGCAGTGGCCGGCGCGGTCATCGCCGTCTCCGCGGCGGAACTCACTGCGGCATTCCAGGCCGCCGCAATCGTCGCAGCCGTTCTTGCAGTGGCATCGGGTCTAGTCGCCCTGTTCACACTCGAAAGCGGCACCCCGGCCGCCGCCCCCGCCGCGCCGTGAGCCACGTCTGGAGCCCTACCTCTCGACGGTCACGCGCAGATATGTCGCAGGTATCACCGTCTGCCCGGCCGTGCCCCGGTTTTCGGCCTCGAAGAGCGCCTCCAGCTCCGCCTGCAACGCGTCCCGCCGCCCGTCCCGCCCCGCCGCATCGAAAGCGTTCATGGTCGGTCCGTAGTAGTCGCGGAAGACGGCGAGGAACGCCGCAGCCGTTCCGGGATAGCGAAAGGTATAGGTCGCCCTTTCGCAGGCGATCCGCTCCGGTGCGATGCCCGCGGCACCGAAGCGTTCGCGCACGAGGTCTTCCTGGCCCCAACTCACCGGGCTGACGAAACCCTCGGGCGGCGGCGGCATGAAGGCGGCGCATGTCTTCAGCACCATGGCAACCAGCGTCGGATCGCCGGGTATCCAGTTGCCCATGACGATCCTTCCGCCGGGCCGGCAGACGCGAACCATCTCCGCGGCGACGTCGTGCGGACGCGGCGCGAACATCGCGCCGAAGATGCTGACCACCAGATCGAAACGGGCATCGCCCAGCCCGGTCAGCGCGCTGGCGTCGCCCTCCTCGAAGCGCAAGTTCGCCAGCCCCTCCGCGCGCGCCCGGGCATTTCCAGCGGCAACGAGATTGGAGGCAATGTCCACGCCCAGCACATGCGCGCCGCGCCGCGCCGCCGGAACCGCCGTCGTGCCGTCGCCGCAGCCAAGATCGAGCACCTCCATGCCCGGCTGGGGCGCGATCCAGTCGACCAGATCCTCACCGCTTTCCCGCATGGTTGCGGCAAGACGGGTGAAATCGCCTTTCTCCCACAGGGCCTTGTTCGCATTCTGCGGCTTCGCGCTATTGTCCTCCTGCATCCCAGCTCTCCACGGTCGGGCCGATCCTCGGCTTGTGCGCGGAGAATATCACCTATCCCTGACGGTAAACTTCGTCTTTTCGGGGTAAGGGTGACGGGCGGCGGTGCCCGGAACGGCGCGGACCACCGTTGCATATATAGCCACGATTATGACCGTATGATCGGATCGTTGGCGCATTTATCGAATTGTCCGCAGATTCATATTGCTAACTACGCCACAAACCCGCACTCTTCGCACGGAGCCAGGAGGCCCAGGGAGAGGGAGGAATACGCCGCAAATGACAGACCTGCCCAAGCCGTCCCGCCGCGATCTGCTGGCCGGCGCCACCCTCCTGTCAGGCGCGCTCGCAGCGCCGCACGCGCTGGCCCAGGCGGCCACTTCGGCAACCGAGATCCTCGGCTTCTCGAAGGACACCCGCGAACCCGATCTCGTCCTTCCGCTCTGGCCGGAACGCCGGATGCCCGGAGGCCCGGTGCCGCAAGTGACGGAATCCGTGGACGACCAGTGGGACAATGCCGGCCTTCGCTACCGCGTGGCCGAACATGTCACCCGGCCCACCCTGTCCTATTTCGCCGCCGCCAACCCGACCGGTGCGGCCGTGCTGATCGTGCCGGGCGGCGGCTATTCGCGCGTCGGCATCGACCGCGAAGGGTACGAATCCGCGCGCTGGATGAATGCGCAGGGCGTCGCGGCATTCGTGCTGCGTTACCGGCTTCCAGCGGACCGCTGGGGCGGCAAGGCGCTGGTGGCGCTTCAGGACGCGCAGCGCGCCATGCGGCTGATCCGCGCGGGCGGTCCCGGGCGGTGGAGCGTCGATCCCAGGCGGGTCACCGTGATGGGCGGCTCCGCGGGCGGGCACCTCGCGCTCAGCCTCTGCGTCAAGGTCTACGACCGCACCTACCCGGTGCTGGACGAGGCCGACCACCTGCTCACCCGGCCGGACGGGGCGATCCTGCTCTATCCCGTGGTCACGCTCGGGGCCGGCGCCCATGTCGGCTCGCGGCTTGCCCTGCTCGGCCCGGACCCTTCGCCCGAGGACATTGCCCAGTGGTCGTTCGACGGCAAGCTGCCGGGGATCACGCCGCCGATCTTCCTGGTCCATGCCGTGCATGACCGCGTGGTGCCGGTCGATCACGCGCTCGCGCTGTTCGCATCCGTGCGCGCATCGGGCGGGGCGATCGACATGCACTTGTTCGAGGACGGCGCCCATGGCCTGGGCCTGCGCGCAGACCCATCCTGGCCGATTGCCCGCTGGCCCGATCTCGCACGCCAGTGGCAGGTCCGGAACGGCCTTTCCTGAGCCGCCCCGTTCAGTCCGCCTGATCGGGGGAGCGCAGTTCCGAGCGCGGCTGGCTGCGCAGCGAAAGCCAGGCCACCAGTGCCGCCAGCGGGTGCAGCATGCCCATGAGCAGAAACACCTGGTCATAGTGCCCTGACTGCGCCAGCCGTCCGACGAGCTGGGTCGAGAAGATGCCGCCCAGTCCGCTGCCCGCCGCCACGATGCCGAACACCGTGGCCACGACGCGCGTGGGGTACAGATCGACCACCAGGGTGCTCAGGTTGATCTGGAACACGAGGTGCGCGAAAGCCACGGCCGCGGCGATTGCGAAAGTCAGCGGGATGGCCGGCCCGGTCGAGATCGCCATGCCCACCGGCGCCAGCACCGCCGCCACCGCCAGGCCGATGAGCCGGCTGCGTGCCGGATCGATCCCGCGCCGGATCAGCCTGCCGGAGAAGACGCCGCCGCCGATGCTGCCAAGGTCTGCCGCCAGATAGACGATCCAGGCCGTCGCGGCGATCGTGGCCAGGTTCAGCCCGCGCTCGTCGGACAGGTATTTCGGGAACCAGAACAAGTAGAAGTACCATACCGGATCGGCCAGCATCCGCGACAGCGCAAATCCCCAGAGCGGACGTTCGCGCAGGATCGCGCGCCAGGGCGTCGGCTCGGCGGTCACGGTGGGGCCGGCCTTGCCGCGCGGATAGATTGCCAGCCAGGCCGCGAGCCACACGAAGCCCAGCGCCCCCGTCACCACGAAAGCCGCGCGCCAGCCCTGGGTCAGGGCCAGCCAGCCGATCAGCGGTGGGGCGATCGTCGCGCCGACCATGGCGCCGGCGGTATAGGTACCGAAGGCGAAGCCCCGCTCCTGCGGCGGAAAGTGCTCGGAAATCGCTTTCGGCCCGGCGGTGTAGTTGCCCGCCTCGCCAAGCCCCAGCATGGCGCGCGCGCCGCCCAGCGCTCCGGCGCTGCGGACCAGACCCGTCGCCATGTTGGCCAGCGACCACCAGCCCACGAACAGCGCCAATGCCAGCCGCGTCCCCAGTCTATCGGTGAGCCAGCCCGCAAGCAGGTAGGCGATGGTATAGGCGATCAGGAAGAACTGGACGACCTGGGCATAGCCGATATCGTCCATGCCGAGGTCCTTCTGGACCATCGGCGCAAGGATCGAGAGCGTCTGTCGGTCCACGTAGTTGAGAACCGTGGACGCGAAGAGCAGCGCCAGTATCGCCCAGCGCATGCGGCCGGGCGCGGCGGGGGCAGCGGCCTCGGCACCCGCGCTCAGCGCGGGAGCGGCCGAAGCGGAGGCGGCCTGAACGGGTGAGGCCATGTCAGCCTCCGATCTCGGGCGCGGCCTCGCGAAGCGCCGCGACGAGCGGCTCGGTAGCGGCTTCCGGAATCCACCCCGACAAAGCCAGGCCTGCATGGGCCGGGTCGCCGGTGGAAACCGCCACGACATGATGATCGCGTTCGTCGGCAACGTGAACGCGGGCATAGCCCAGCTCGCGCACTTCGGCGAGCTTGGCGATCAACTGCTCGATCCCATCAGGGAACATCGGAATCTCGCGGTCCCGGTAGATATCGCGCACTTCGTCGTCGTCGTGCTCGGACAGGAGAACGATGCCGATGCCGCTGGTCGTCGCGGGCAGCAGGCCGATGCGCCCCAGCCCCGCCGAGGCCTCGATACCCGGCGGCGCGTGGAACAGGTAGCTCACGCTGTCTCCCCACAACACGCCCAGCGCCACGGTGTGGCCGAAGCGGCGCAGCCCCTCCAGGACCGGCAGTGCGCGGCGGATCAGGCCGGAGGCGAAGAGGCTCTGCGCCGCCAGGACATGCATGCCCGCCCCGGCGGTATATTTGCGATTGGCGGTCTGCCGCGCGATGCCCAGGTAGGCCAGCGTCTTGAGCAGGCGATTGATCTTGGTGGGATCGGCATCCAGCCGCCGCGCCAGTTCGCGGCAACCGACCGGCTCCGGCGATGTCGCAAGCGCCTGGAGCGTGGCAATGCCATCGATCAGGCTCTGGTTCGGCTGGGCATTGAGTTTAGCGCGCACAACATGGTCCTATGCACCAAGGTTCGATCGTTGCCAATCGGAGCGCCGTCACGTGACGCGCTCCGCCAGCTCGTGGAATTTCGCATTGGGCTGCACGCCAAGGCCCGGCCCGGTCGGCAGGCGATAGCCATCCGGTCCGTGGGTCATATCGGTATCGAGCACCGCCAGGTTCCGTTCGAAAACGGAGTGCTGCCATTCATGCTTCCACAGGCCCGGCAGGGTGGCGGAGGCATGGAGGCTGGCCGCCAGGAAAATGCCGGCGCCGATGGTGGCATGGGGCGCCACCGCCACGCCGTGGGCCTCGGCCAAGGCAGCGATGCGCAGGAACTGCGTCAGGCCGGTGTGCCCCATCTCCGGCTGGACATAGGCGATCGGGCCGAACGCCAGGCGATTGGCGAATTCATAGGCGGTGTACCACTCCTCGCCGGCCGCCACCGGAACCGGGCTCTCCGCCGCCAGCCGCGCCAGCCCCGGCATGTCCTCGGGCTTGAGCGGAGCCTCCACGAAGCCCGGACGCAAGGGTGCGAGCCGGGCGATCAGGGCGCGCGCCTCTTCGGGCGAGAATTTCCAGTGCAGGTCGATCAGCACTTCCGCATCGGGACCGAGCGCGCCGCGCAGGGCGGCCATTTCCTCGACCACACCTTCGTGGCTGACGACGGCGGCGAACTTGAACGCCGTCATTCCCCGCGATTGCCAGTCGCGGGCCAGGGCGACCCGCCCGTCCAGCGTGGCGGCGGGCAGGCCCGAAAGGTAGCTGGGGATCGCGCCATGCACGGCCGGCCCGATCAGTTCGCGCACGGAAAGTCCGCGGTGCTTGCCGGTCAGATCCCACAAGGCAATGTCGATCGCCGCCAGCGCGTCGCCGTGAAAACCGCCCGTGCATCCGCGCACGCGCATGAGATCGTAGAGGCGATCCCACGTTTCGGCCGGGTCGGAAACCACGCCGTCCATGAGCACGGGTGCAAGCAGATCGTTGACGATCTCGCATGTCGCGCGCGGCGCGCAGATGCCGTAGGTTTCCCCCCAGCCCACATTGCCTTCGCCATCTGTCACGCGCACGACGATGGAGCGATCCACCGTCGGGTAGATCGTCCCATTGCCCTTCCGCACCAGGTAGCCGCGTGCGTTGACCCGCTCCCCCGGCCCCAGTGGTCCGAGATAGGGCGTGTCGCGGGGGACCGTGACGATGAAGGTGTCGACCGCCGCGATCCGCATCGTCACGCTGCTCCTTGCACCATGCCGGGCGGCAGCAGATCGCCAAGGCGCGCCAGCAAGGCATCGAGTTCCCGGCGGTCGTAGCGATCGAGTTCCGGGCCGGGTGCGCGAACGTGAGTGCTGTCGATCAGACCGCGACGCTGGAGTACCGCCTTTGTCAGGCGCCAGCGGAAATTCGCCTGCATGCTGAGCAGGGGCAAGGTGCGCTCGAACAGATCGCGCGCGTCCTGCTCGCGCCCTTCGTCGAACGCGGCCAGCATGCGAACGTGGAGTTCGGTCACTTCGCAGGCGGGCATCGTCCCGCGCGCGCCGCGCACGAGTTCGTCGATCACGTAGCGCGCACCGGCACCGCCGAACACGGCGTCTAGCGAGCCGCCCGCCAGTTCGCTGAGGCGGGTGATGCGCTGCCCCGAAGGTGCGGCCTCTTCCTTGACATAGCGGATGCCCGGAACCTCGTGCGCCAGTTGCGCGACTTCCTCCAGCGGCATGCCTATCCCCATCGGCGGCGGCGCGTTCTGCACCATGATCGCAATTCCCGAACCCGCATGGGCCGCCTCGAAGAAGCGCTTCATCCCTTCGAAATCGGCAGAGTAGGCCTTGGGTGTCAGGATCATGGCCGCCTGCGCGCCGGCCCGGGCGCCGGCTTCGGCATAAGCGATCGCCTCGTCCGTATTTTCAGTGCTGCCCCCCACCACGAAGGGAATGCGGCCATCCAGCCATTCGCCGATCCGCGCTGTCAGGTGCAGGCGTTCGTCACGGTCCAGCATGTCGTATTCGCTGGCAAGGCCGGGGAAGACCACGCCCTGCGCACCGGCTTCGACGATATAGTCGAGCACGCGGCGCGTGCCGGCCTCGTCGATGGCGCCGCTTTCCGTGAAGATCGTCGGCAGGATCGGCAGGACCCCTTTCAGTTCGATCACATAACCCTCCCGATGTTTCTGTTGCTATATGTGCGGTACACCCACTCATTTATAGATGTCAATGCGCTTGCACGACTAGTAATGTTGCTTTATTAGCGATTCCAGAGACAGGGCGGTGACACGACCGAAAACCTGCCGACAACGAAGAAAATGGAGGGGTGAACGATGAAGGAGCATGTGATTCGCAGCCTGCTGGCGTCGAGCGCGCTGGTTTCGGCAGCCTGCTGCGCACCGGCATTCGCGCAGGCGCAAACGAGCGGTGAAGCCGCCGCACCGGCCACCGGTTCCAATCCGCCGATTTCCGACGAGGCCGCGCAGGAAATCATCGTTACCGGCATTCGCCAGAGCCTGGGCGCAGCGCGCGATCTCAAGCGCGATTCCATGCAGTTCGTCGATGCCATCGTGGCCGACGACATCGGCAAGCTGCCCGACCGCAACGTGGCGGAATCGCTGGCCCGCGTCTCCGGCGTCCAGGTGGACCGGGGCATCGGCGAAGGCTCCAACATTTCCGTGCGCGGCCTGCGCCAGAACGTCTATCTGTTCAACGGCCGCGAGATCTTCGACGCCACCGGCCGCGGCGGCACCGGGCTGGACCAACTGGGCAGCTCCACTTACGGCCTGCTCGCGCTGGTGCCTTCCGAACTGATCTCCCGCCTGCAAGTCACCAAGCTGGCCGGCTCGGACGAGATCGCCGGCGCGCTGGGCGGCATCGTCGATATCGAGACGCGCATGCCGCTGGACGGGCCGAACCAGATCGCCGCCCGCGGCGGCATCAGCTACGACGACCTCACCGAAAAGCCGAGCTACGAGATGTTCGGCCTGGCCTCGCAAAAGTTCGCGGACGACACGCTGGGCGTCCTCGTCTCCGCCTCCTACGGCCGCCGCCGCCTTTCGCAGCAGGGCCTCGACACGTTTGCAGGCTATACCCGCTTCACCGATGCAGCCGGCGCCACGCACTTCGGGCTTTCCGATGCGCGGCCCGAGGAAATCGACGAGACGCGCAGCAAGTTCGGCCTCGACGGCGTGATCCAGTGGCGCCCCTCGCCGGGCATCGAACTGACGCTGGACAGCTTCTATTCCAAGCTGGTTTCCGACCGCGAACGCTACTGGCTCTCGTTCAACCCGTTGGTGGGCCTCACCAATGCAACGTATTCGCCGGACAACGTGCTGATTTCCGGCCGGTCCACCGCGCCGGTCCTGACCAACACCGAATATGCCAAGACCAAGGCCGATACCTGGTCCACCGCGCTGCACGGCGACTTCGAGGTGACGGACACGATCCACACCAGCGCCGAAGTTTCGTACAACCGCTCCACCTCCAGCTACGACCAGAACTACTTGCGCCTGCAGCCGGTTGCCGGGATCACGCCGACGATCGACTTCGATCTCTCCAGCGGCGACCTGGGCGCCTATTCGATCAACGGCATCGACCTGACCGATCCTGCCCAGCTTCGCTTCACGATCCTGTTCGACAACCTCTACCGCGCCCGCACCGAGGCCACGGCGCTGCGCAACGACTGGGACTTCAAGCTGGGCGACGGCTTCCTCGACAAGCTGCGCGTCGGCGCGCGCTACCAGCGGCTCGACACCCGCGCCAACCCTTCGCTGGCGGACATTCGCCCGGCCGGCGGCATCCCGGCGACCCAGCTGGGCGATTACGTCCGCCTGCGTTCCAATCCGGACTTCGCCAGCGGCGACTTCGCCGGCCTGCCGCGATCCTATCTCGTCGCCACCGACCTCATCACGGGCGGATGCAGCAGCTGGACGGACTTCCCGCAAGTCTCCCAGGCCGCCGCCTGCCTCAACCCGACCGCCACGACGACGTCGCAGGCCGGGACATACGAGATCAGGGAGAACTTCTACGAAGGCTACGGCAAGCTGGAATTCGCCACCCAGGGCGGATTCAGCCTGAGCGGCAACATCGGCCTGCGCTATCTGCATCGGGGGCTGACCTCGATCGGCAACCTGATCAGCAGCACCGGCGCGGCCACGCCCACCACGTTCCGCCGCAGCGACAACGAATGGCTGCCTTCCGCAACCGTGAAGGCCGACATCGCCGACGGGCTGGTGCTGCGCCTGGGCGCAGCCAAAGTCCTGGCCTTCCCCAATACCGCGGACCTCAACAACGGCCTGACCCTGTTCAACACGGCGGTCTTCGTGGACGGGGTGCAGATCACGCCCGGCACCGGCAACGGCGGCGCGCCGGATCTCGATCCCTACAAGGCCTACCAGTTCGACGGATCGCTGGAATACTACTTCGGCCGCCAGGCGATGGCTTCGCTGGGTCTGTTCTACAAGGACGTCTCGACCTTCATCGTCTCGGAACAGAGCGCGGAAGTCTACGGCGGCGTGAACTACCTCATCAACCGCCGCGTCAACGGCGACGGCGCCAAAGTGAAGGGACTGGAGGCACTGGTGCAGTTGCCGTTCTACTTCCTGCCGGATCCGTTCGACGGCTTCGGCCTGATGGCGACGTACTCCTACATCGACTCCACCACACCGATCCGCGACGTGGTGGGCCGCACCCTGGCCTTCCCGGGACTTTCCAAGAACAACGTCAATCTCGTGGGCTATTACGAGAAGGGGCCGGTCAGCCTGCGCGTCGCCTACAACTGGCGCGATGCCTACCTCGTCAGCCTCTCGGCTGCCGGAACCGGCATCTATAACGACAATTACACCGACCTTTCGGCGACGTTCCGGTACGACATCACGCCCAGCGTCTCGCTCAACCTGGAGGCCAACAACATCCTCAACGAGCACCAGCGCACGTATGACGGCACGCAGGACGCCTTGCGCACCAACCTGTTCTTCGGGCGTATGTACAAGGCCAGCGTCAGCATGAAGTTCTGACGGACGCGAACGGCCGAAAGGGAAGCGGAGTGGAAGAAAGCGAACTGAACGGCCGGGTAGCGCTCGTCACCGGCGCGGCCAGCGGGATCGGCGCGGCGATTGCCCGGCGGTTCCGCGCCGCCGGAGCCAGGGTTGCGGGGATGGACCTGCAACACGCGAAAGAGGCCGACCTGCCGCTGCTGGCGGACTTGCGCTCCGATGCGGCCGTGGCAGCGGCCGTGCAGCACATGGAGGAGCAACTCGGCCGGGCGGATATCCTCGTTCACGCGGCTGCGGCATCGGTTGCGGGCGGCGCCCTGGATACCGATCCTGCCGCTTATGCCGATATCTACGACGTCAACGTCATCGGCGCCGTGCGGCTGCTGCGCGGTGTCGTTCCCGGCATGCGCGACCGGCGCAAGGGATCTGTGCTCCTGCTTTCCTCGATCAACGCGCGCTTCGCCACGCCCAGCCTTGCCGCATATGCCGCATCCAAGGCCGCACTCGAAAGCCTGACGCGCACAGTCGCGCTGGAGCTTGCGCCCGAAGACATCCGCGTCAACGCCATTGCCCCGGCCTCGATCGACACCCCGCTACTGCGCAGTTCGTTCGAAAGCCAGACGGACCCGATCCGGGCGCGCGAAGACAATGTTCTGCGCCACCCGCTCGGGCGGCTGGGCATGGCCGAGGACGTGGCCGAACTGGCCCTGTTCCTGGCCTCCGACCGCGCCGGATGGATCACCGGCGCCATACACCCCATTGATGGAGGCGCCGGTGTCACACGCCGCTAAGACCGAATCCGAAGCCGATATCGTCGGCATAAACTGGGGAAGCACCAACTTCCGCGCCTATCGCATCGCGCCGGATGGTTCCGCGATCGACGAATATGCCGCGCCCACAGGCGTCGCCGCGCTTGACCGTGACGGCATGGTGGAGGCCGTGGCCGGGCTGGTGGCGCGCTGGCCGGACCATGGGCCGATCTATGCATCCGGGATGATCGGATCGAACATCGGCTGGGCCGAGGCCCCTTACGCGCTTGCACCTGCCGGACTGGGCGAAGTCGCCTCCGCCTGCGTCCCGGTCGAGATCGGCGGCACGCCGCTGCGGATCGTTCCCGGCATTGCCTGTCGCCGCGCCTTCGACGATGCGCCCGACGTGATGCGCGGCGAGGAAGTGGAGCTCCTGGGACTTCTCGCCATGGGGCAGGCGCAGGGGATCGCGGCCCTGCCCGGCACCCATACCAAGTGGGTGCGGATCGAGGACGGCCGCATCGCGGACTTCTTCACCGCCATGTCGGGGGAAATCTTCGACCGCCTCACGCTCCAGGGCCTGCTCGCCTCGGTCGTCGAGGGCGAGGCGGTGGAAGGCGATGCGTTCCACGCGGGCGTTGCGGCCGGAAAGTCGCGGAGCCCCGGTCTTGCTACCCAACTTTTCGGCGTGCGCGCAAAAGTGGTTCGCGGCGACCTGCAGCGCAGCGAGAGCGCATCCTACTTGCGCGGACTGCTGATCGGCTCGGAGCTGGCGGACGCGCTGGATGTCAGCGCGGACTTCGGCAAGGCACAGATCCCCTTGATCGGCAACGGCCCGCTGTCGAGTCTCTACGCGGCCGCGCTGGCGTCGATCGGGCTGGAATCCCGCTTCATCCCCTCGGGCGAGGCCTGCCTGAAAGGATTTCGCGCCATCCATGATGCGCGGAACGGGGATCGATAGCCGGAGGGGTGGCGAAACACGCTGCTCCCGATCAGCTGGGGCATTCACCGCCAAGGCATCTGAATGCCGCGGCGTATACCTGCCGTGCCAATGGCCAGCCCGCGGGGCCGGCCAGGCACTCAGGTCAAACCGGATAGCGCCGGTGCAGCGTCAGTCGGCCAGGGCCAGCTTGGCGGCAGGCGCAGTCGATGCATCCGCGCGGCGGGTTTCGATCTGGCTGCGAATGTCGGCCACGACGGCGGCGCGGCAGTCCTGAGCCTTGCGCTCGGCGGCGAGGTGAACGCTGGCCATCTTTTCACCGCATACGGTGCGCGCGGCCTGGTCCATGCGAATGGCAAGGCGCTGCTGCCCGTCTGCCGTGGCGAGATCGAGACCCTTGATTTCGAGAACCGTCTGGTCCTTCGCGAACGGATTTTCGCCGGTAGCTGCAGTGGCCGACGTGGCAAAAGCCAGCGACGCCAGCGCAAGAACGCCAATCTTCATCATCTTCTCCCAAGCAGACACAAGGAGTCACACGGTGGCGACCACCGCACTCATAGCGCCCGATCAAAGAAATGACAATCGATCAGCTCATTTATTCACTCCAACCGGCGAAATTTGTTCAGCGTATTACTAGCACTGCTAGTTCAGTAATACTTCCAAGCATTCCGATCGGCAGTTTAACCTGCCGGGTATCCCTGCTGTCGCTTCCCGCCCCGAGGGTGGTGACGGCAATGTTCCGCGCACCGGGCGCCGACCAGGCCCGCACAGTCTCGACCGGAAGCAGCACTTTCCACGAGCGCCGGCCTTCCGCCTCTACCGGATGCCCGTTGATCAGGACTTGCGCCTGCGGATCGTTGCGTGCGCCCGAGACGAGCAGGCAGTCCGCATCCGCGCAGGAAACCAGTTTCGCGCCGGGGTGCTGGGCAGCCTGAGCCGAAGGCGCGCAAGTCATGGCCGCCAGAACCCCCAGAGCCAGTCCGCCGAGAGGCCTGCGCCGCCCGGCCCGAACCTCTGCGGCGCGATGGGGAAAACGCCGCCTCATCGGCTGGTCCGGCGCTGCGCGTTACCGCCTGCAGCGCCCCGGATCGCCCCGGCCCGCGCCTCCATGCCTTCGCGAAGGAACCGCAGGACCGCCGAAGCGGCGATGCGCAGCGGGCCTGCCTGCCGGGAGTGCTTGCTGGGAAGATCGTTCCTGACGCTCATCTACCGCCTTCACCTTGTGTCTGGTGAAAAGACTGCAGTGCCGGAGGTCATCACGGCAGGGGTAAAATCCCGATGCCGCCCATAGATCGGATCTATGATCGAGGCTGGGCGCGCAGACGGCGAAACACTTCGTCGATGAACAGCTGGGTCGCCGTGTCGCGTTCCGGCTCGGAGCGGGCGAGCAGGAAGATGTCGTAAGCCGGTTCGATATCCGCATGGAGCAGCGGCCAGAGCGCGCCCCGCTCCACTTCCGCGCGCACGGCAGGCATGGGCAGGAAACCCATGCCCACCCCGCACAGGATCAACCGCCGCGCCTCGTTCATGTCGTCGGCCAGGCCGGTCACCCGCGTGCCCAGCCGGTAGCGGCGGCGCAGATGCGTGATGACCTCGATCTCGTCACTGCCCATGAGCACGAAAGCCTCGTGCTCCAGTTCGCGCGGCTGAGTGATGCGGTAACCGAACAGCGGATGATTGCGGGCGCAGTAGAGTTGCTGGCGTTCGACAAATAGCGGCTCGTAGACCAGGCTGCCGCGCACGCTGTTGTCGTAGCCGATGCCCACTTCCACCTCGCCCGCCTCCAGCGCCTCCAGCACCTGCCGCCAGGCGGAGACGCGGATTTCGATGCGGATGTCCGGATTGCGCCGGTGGAAGCTCGCGATCGCTTCGTCGAATTCGGGAGAGACGATGGCGGACACGATCTGGATCCGCACCACCCCCTCGACCCGCCTGGTGGCCTGGGCCACCTGATGCGGCATCATCCGCGCCGATTCGAGCATGTCCTCGCACAGGATCATCATCGCCTTGCCGGCGGCGGTCATCTCCACGCCATTGGCGGAGCGATGCAGCAAGGTGGCGCCGACATGGTCTTCCAGCCGCTTGAGCGCCGCGCTGACGCTGGGCTGCTGCTTGCCAAGCTGCCGCGCCGCCGCGCCGATTCCCCCTGCCCGCACGATATCGACGAAAGTGCGCATCAGGTTCCAGTCCACCCGGCTGGCGAACTTCCTGTCAGTCAACGGCGTAGGTTCGCTCATGCGTCATCTGTCCCATCGGCGCCGGTACCGCAGCGATCGAACAGAACCGGACGGATCGGCCAACCGGAAGCGGAAGCGAACGCAGTCCGGCCGCTCCCGACGCTATCTATCTGTTCTTCTTCAATTCCGACTTCGGCCACCAGGTCAGCGTATGCTCGTCGTGCGCCGTCGTCCACACGCCTGACGGCGTAAAGCGCAGCGCGCCGCTGCCGGCCGGCTTGCCGAAGCGCGATTCCACGGCGCCGGTCCCGGCATCGATGGTCGCAAACACCTGGTCGTCCGTGGTGCGCAGCCAGATCCTGCCGCTGCCCGCGTCGATATCGCCCCACTTGAGGTTCTCCCCGACTTTCGTGCGTCCGGTGACCGTCACGGTCTGGGGATCGATGCGGGCCAGCGTGCCATCGCCTTGCTCCTGGACCCAGACCGCCCCCTCGCCCGCAACCAGGAAGCCCGGTTCCGCACCGAGCGGAGCGCGCCCGGTGACGGTGTTTGTGGCCGGATCGATGCGCTGGACCGAGCGCTCCGCCGCGCTGACCGCCCAGACCGCATCGAAGCCGAACGCAAGGTACCAGGTCCCGCGATCGACCTTTACCGAGGCAATGACCTGATTGGTCGCCGGATCGATGCGCGAGACGGCGCCCTTGTCATCGCTGGCCACCCAGATCGAGCCGGCGCCGGCAACGACGTTCAGCTCGCCCTGCGGATTGGCGATGCCCGTGGGGATCGTGGCGAGCACTTTGGCCGAACGGATATCGATGCGCTTAACGGCCAGTTCCTGGCAGTCCGCCAGCCAGAGCGAGCCATAAGCCACCGTCATCGCCCCGCAGGCGCGGCTCACCGGTACTTCCGCGAGCTTGCCCTTGCGAGACCACTGCTCCACTCTGGTGCGGTTGGTGGTCCAGACCGTCTTGCCGTCCACCGCCAGGAAGTCCGCGAAGCCCGGCACGGCGATGACCTGCTCCGCATGGGCCTGGCCAATGCCTGCCACCGCGGCACCGGCCACGGCAGCGCCGGTCAGAGCCGCCATCGAAATCCACTTGCGCATGCTAACCCCCTGTTTCTCGTACCGGTGTTTGCTCGTACCGGCTTGTGTCGAGCCGCCCCTCAGGCGGCGCGTGCCACGAAGGCGCGCCATCCGCCCAGGCTGGTGATGTCCTCGGCGCCGTCCAGGGCGCGGGGCTCGGCCACGAAGCCCTTGACGCTGGTGCCGTCGGCCAGGGTCACCGTGCCGATGGCCAGCGGCGCCGGGACGTCGACGACGAAGCTCCCGAACTCGGCGACACCCAGTTCGTAGACTTCCACCTTGATCGGTGCGCCATCCGCGCTGTGGACGAGCGCGGGCTTGGGCGGCACGCTGTCCGCCATGGCGTAGAGCCGGTAGTTGGGGGCGGTCTCGAATGCCCCTACGAATTCGGCATCGCGCGAAGTGAGCTGCCAGTGCAGCGGCATGTCCTTGAGATGGGCGCCGACCACGGCAAGCTTAACGGTCTGCATCTTTCCCTCCAGATCGAGTGGTGGCGTTGACGGAAGCGCGGCGGCCGAAAGATAGGCATCGGCAGCATCGAACAGGGCACGGTCGCTGTCGGCAGGGCCGATCAGGGTGATCCCGAAGCCGGTGGCATTGGCGCGGATCCCGGCGGGCACGGCCAGTGCGGCCATGTCCAGCAGGTTCACGAAATTGGTGTAGAGCCCGAGGTTGCTGTTGAGCGCCACCGGCGCCGCCAGCATCTCGGCCACGCGGTAGGTGGTGCCGGTGGTGGGGAAGGCCAGCATGTCCAGCTCGTTCCACAGGAGATCGGCATGGCGCTTGAGATCGGCCATGCGGTAGATCCCGTTCCACAGCTCGGTAGCGGCGATAGCCGCACCCGGCTCCACCACCGCGCGGACGGTGGGGTCCACGGCGAGCGGGTTGGAGGCCAGGATCCCGGCCATGGCCGCCGTGCGCTCGGCAACCCAGGGGCCGCCGTAAAGGAGTTGCGCTGCCTCCAGCAAGGGCGCGAGGTCGATCTCGACGATTTCGCCCAGCGCGGCGAGGTGGGCCAGGGCCTGGTCGTAGAGATACTCGGCTTCGCCGTCGCCGAACCACACGCGCTGCTCGCGCCGCGGAACGCCGATGCGGCGCAGGGCGAGCGGGCGGTCGGCGAGTGGCTTGGAGTAAGGATCGGCCGGGTCGAAGCCTGCCACGACCCCGTCCACCAGCCGCGCATCGGCCGTGCCGTCGGTGAAGACGGTGATGCAGTCGATGGAACGGCAGGCGGGCACCAGCCCGCGCGTGCTCCAGCGGCCCTTGGTGGGCTTGAAGCCGATCAGGTGATTGAAGGCGGCCGGCACGCGGCCGGACCCGGCCGTATCGGTGCCGAGCGCGAAGGCGACCAGTCCCGCCGCCACCGCGATCGAGGAACCGGAACTCGATCCGCCGCTGACATAGGCCAGGTTCGAGGCATTGCGCGGAATGCCGTAAGGGCTGCGCGTTCCATTGAGGCCGGTGGCGAACTGGTCGAGGTTGGTCTTGCCCAGGCAGATCGCCCCGGCCGCCAGCAGACGCGCGACCACATCGGCATCGCTCTCGGGCTCGTAGGCGAAAGCGGGACAGGCCGCCGTCGTCTCCAGCCCGGAAACGTCGATATTGTCCTTCACCGCGAAGGGGACGCCCGCCAGCGGCAGGTCTTCCCCGGCCGCGACGCGGGCATCCACGGCGCGGGCGGCAGCCAGGACATCCTCACGGCTGGCCCGGCTGATCCAGATCTGCGGCTGCACCGCGTCGTAGGCCTCGATGCGCGCCAAGGCATCCTGCGCCACGGCGAGCGCCGAGGTCGCCCCGCCCCGGACGGCGGCAGCGATGTCCTGCACGCCGAGACGGCCGGCTGCGGTTGCGGTCAGGGCGGTGATGGCGGGCCCGCTCATGCGCTGCGCCTCAAGGCCAGCATCGGCGCGCCGGGCTGAAGCGACTGCCCTTCGCGCATGTAGAGTGCCGCCACCGTTCCCGCGCCGGGGCTTTCGACCGGACATTCCATTTTCATCGCCTCGATCACGGCGATCCTGTCGCCTGCCTCAACTCTGTCACCCGCTGCCACGAGCAGCCGGGTGACGCTGCCGCCGTAAGGCGCCTCCACGAGGTCCGCGCCGTCGGGCGGGACGATCGCGGCTTCCACCGGGACTTCCACTTCGGCGGCCGCTTCGGCCTGGTCGAATTCCCCCCGGCGCTGCCAGTCCTCGCGCTCATCGTCGAAGGCGGCCTGCCTGCGGGCCTCGAATTCGGCGATCCCTTCCGCATTGTCCGCCAGGAAGGCGCGATAATCGGCCAGCCGGAACTCGGAAGGCTCGATCGTGATCGACCGGCGCCCGGCAGGAAACTCGCGGCGCCATTCGGCCAGTTCCTCGGCGCTGACGGGATAGAAGCGGATCTGGTCGAAGAAGCGCAGCAGCCAGGGCTTGCCCTCGGTGAAGGCATCGGTCTGGCGGTAGGTGTTCCAGACCTGGGTGGTGCGTCCGAACAGCTGGTAGCCGCCCGGCCCCTCCATGCCGTAGATGCACATGTAAGCGCCGCCGATGCCCACCACGTTGGGCGGCGTCCAGGTCCGGGCGGGATTGTACTTGGTGGTGACCAGTCGGTGCCGCGGATCGACCGGCGTGGCGACGGGTGCGCCCAGATAGACGTCCCCCAGCCCCATGACGAGGTAGTTGGCCTCGAAGATCAGGTTCTCCACCGAGGCCTGGTCGGGCATGCCGTTGATGCGGCGGATGAACTCGATATTGTCCGGGCACCAGGGCGCATCGTCGCGCACGGTGGCCATGTACTTCTCGATGGTCTCGATCGTCGCCGGATCGCGCCAGCTCAGCGGCAGGTGGACGACGCGCGAGGGGATCGTGAAGTCCTCCAGGTCGCCCAGCCGCTCTTCCGCCGCGATCAGCGTGGCGAGTGCCGCGCGCTGGTCCATCGCGGCACCGTCGAAATGGAGCTGGAGCGAGCGGATGCCCGGCACGATGTCGATGATGCCGGGAAGCGCCAGGCGCTCCAGTTCCGTCATCAGGGCATGGACGCGGATGCGCAGTTCGATGTCGAGCACGATCGGGCCGTATTCGACCAGGATGTTGCGATCGCCCTGCTGGCGATAGACGGTGCGCGGACGGCCCGGACCCTCGGGAATTTCGCCGAGGATGGGGGAGAGCGTCTCCACCGGCCGCACCGGGGAAGCGGCGGGCACGGCGCCCGTCGCCACGAGGTCGCGCTGCATCGCATCCGCCGCCGCCGCATCGTCGATGGTGACGGGGGCGAAGCGCAGCTTGTCGCCCGGCGCGAGCTGGCCGATCTTCCAGCGGTCGGCCGCGATCACCACGAAGGGGCAGACGAACCCGCCGAGCGAGGGACCGTCCGGACCGAGGATGATCGGCATGTCGCCAGTGAAGTCCACCGCGCCGATCGCGTAGGGATTGTCGTGGATGTTGGAGGGGTGAAGCCCCGCCTCCCCGCCGTCGGTGCGCGCCCAGCGGGGTTTCGGACCGATCAGGCGCACGCCGGTGCGGTTGGAGTTGTAGTGGACCTTCCACTCGGCGGCGAGGAAGGTTTCGACGTCCTCACCCGTGAAGAAATCCGGCGCGCCGTGCGGGCCGTAAAGCACGCGCAGCGTCCATTCGCTACAGATCTCGGGCAGCGGCACCGAAGGGAGCGCGGCGCCGACATCGTCGTTGCCCAGGTGCAGCGTGTCGCCCGCCAGCAGGCGGCGCGCGGCATGGCCGCCGAACTGGCCAAGCTCGAACGTGCTGCGGCTGCCCAGATAGGGCGCGATGTCCAGACCCCCGGCGAAGAGGATATATCCGCGCAGGCCCGCCGTGGAGGCGCGGCCGAGCGCCAGCGTCTGGCCCGCGGCCACATCGACCGGCACGCCGCGCGCTACCGGCTTGCCGTCCAGCGTGGCGCCGAAGTCCGCGCCGGTCAGGCAGATGCGGGCCGGTGCGACGAAGGACAGGGTCGGCCCGGTGACCGTGGCTTCCAGCCCGGCAGTGCCTTCGGGATTGCCGAGCAGCCGGTTGCCGAGCCGGAAGGACTGGTCGTCCATCGGCCCCGATGGGGGGACACCCACGGCCCAGAACTTCTGCCGGCCCGGCCAGTCCTGCACCGTGGTCGCGGTGCCGCCGCTGACCACGCGGAACGCGCGCGGCTGGTAGGCGATCGTGTCGAGCACACGGGTCGAGACTTCGCCGCTGACGAAGGGCGCGGAGCGCACCACTTCGCGCAGCCAGCGCAAGTTGGTTTCCATGCCGTCGGCACGGCTGCCGTCCAGCGCCCGCTGCGCGGCTTCCACCGCCTCGGCGCGGCTTGGCGCGTGAACGATCAGCTTGGCCAGCATCGGGTCGTACCAGGCGCTGACCGTGCTTCCGGCCGTGCACCAGGTCTCGGTGCGGATGTCGTCGGGAAACTCAAGACACGTCAGCGTGCCCGAAGTGGGCCGATAGTCCAGCGAGGGATCCTCGGCATAGAGCCGCATCTGCACCGCATGGCCCTGCGGCACCGGTGTGCCGGCGTCGAGGAAGGCATAGTCGCCGCCAGCGCCGCGCACCATCCACTCGACCAGGTCGATGCCCATGACCGCCTCGGTCACGCCGTGCTCCACCTGGAGGCGGGTGTTCATCTCCAGGAAGAAGAACTGCTCCCGGTCGGCGTCGTAGAGATATTCCACGGTACCGGCCGAGCGATAGGCCGCGGCTTCGCCCAGGCGGATGGCCGAGGCGATCAGCTCGGCGCGAACATGCTGGGGCAGCAGCGGTGCCGGGGCTTCCTCGACCACTTTCTGGTTGCGGCGCTGCAACGAGCAGTCGCGTTCGCCCAGTGCCATGACGCGCCCCTGCCCGTCCCCGAAGAGCTGGACCTCGATGTGGCGCGCGCGGCGGATGTAGCGTTCCAGGAAGACGCTGGCATCGCCGAAATTGCTGAGGCCCTGCCGCGCTACCGCGTCGAAAGCCTCGCGCAGGGCCGCTTCGTCCTCGCAGACGCGCATGCCGATGCCGCCGCCCCCGGCCGTGGCCTTGAGCATGACCGGGTAGCCGATCTGCGCAGCGGCCTCCACGGCCTCTTCCTCGCCCGTCAGCAGGCCGGTGCCCGGTGCCAGCGGCACTTCGTGTGCTGCCGCCAACGCGCGGGCGCTGTGCTTGAGGCCGAAAGTGCGGATGTTCTGCGTGGTCGGGCCGATGAACACGATCCCCGCCGCGGCGCAGGCCTCGGCGAATTCCACGTTCTCCGCCAGGAAACCGTAGCCCGGATGGATCGCCCCTGCCCCGGTCCGCCGGGCGGCGTCGAGGATCGCCGGGATGTTCAGGTAGCTTTCCGAGGGCTTGGCCCCGCCGATGCAGACGGCCTCGTCCGCCATGGTGACGTGGCTGGAACCCTCGTCCGCTTCCGAGTAGACGGCGACAGAGCGAAGGCCCATGCCGCGCAGGGTGCGGATGATGCGGGTGGCGATCGCGCCTCGGTTGGCGATCAGGACCGTGTCGAAGCTCATGCGGCGACGATCATGCGGACGGGCGTGGGGTTGAAGCCGTTGCAGGGGTTGTTGACCTGTGGGCAGTTGGAGACGACGACGACGACGTCCATGTCCGCCCGCAAATCAACGGTCAGGCCCGGCGCGGATATTCCGTCGACGATGCCCAGCGACCCGTCCGGCTCTACCGGTACGTTCATGAAGAAGTTGATATTGGAGACGATGTCCCGCTTGCCGCGCCCTTCGGTGAGGTTGGCTTCCAGGAAATTCTCCACGCAGGCGTGTTCGGCCTTGGTGTGGTGGCCGTAGCGCAGCGTGTTGGATTCGCACGAGCAGGCGCCGCCGATGGTATCGTGGTATTCGACCGAGGTGGCGGCAATCGTCATCAGCGCATTGCCTTCGTTGGACAGCAGCCGGGTGCCCTGCCGCAGGAACAGGTTGCCCTGCGCGGCCACGGTGTCCTGCGCGCTGTAGCGCTCGGCATCGTCGGCGGCGGCATAGAGCAGGAAGTCGACGGCCTGGTTGCCTTCAAGGTCGACGATGCGCAGCGTCTGCCCGGCCTGGACATGGTGCAGCCAGGGCGCGCGGGCGGGGACGGTCACGTCGTGGATCACGGCGCCCGAAAGGCCGGCGAGATGGGGGTCGGCGGTCATGCAACCTGTCCTTTCAACGACGGAAATAGTCTTCGACATTCCGGAAGGCGCGCAGGCCTTCGGGGCTGGCGTTGCGCAGCGGATCGTCCTCTCCCGTCACCGCGCCGCGCCATGCCGAGGCGCGCAGCGGCGTGACGCTCCAGCTTGTCCGCGGATCGAGGACGTGAGGCACGTTGGCGATCACCACGATCACGTCCATCTCGGCGCGCAGGACCAGGCTGCGACCTGGCGCGAAGGGGCCGACATCGGGCGTGATCCCGCCGTCCGCCTCGATCCGCGCGCCCTTGAACAGGGTGACGCAGGGATGCACGTCGCGGCGGCCGAGGCCATGCTTGGCAGCGCCGAGCAGGAAACGGTCACGGCCGTTGGGATAGTCGCCGCTGTTGCGGCCATCGCCGTACTTCGCCGCATTGGTGGCCGCGTTCGAGGTGCCGCAGAAGGTGTCGTGGGTACCGGCCTCGTCTTCGAGGATGCTCATGAGCACGCGCCCCATGTCGGACAGCAGCAGCTTGCCCGCGCCGAGATAGGCATTCCACTGAACCTTGACGGTATCGGCGACGTTCAGGCGCTCGGTCGGCATTTCCGCATTGAACACCAGCAGCGAGGCGCAGGCGTCGCCGGCAAGGTCGATCAGCCGCAGGCGCGATCCGCGCGAGAGCCGGCGCGTGGCATAGCCGCCTGCCGCGATGGTTTCCTCCCACACGAGGTCAGCGCCGTCCACGCCCTCGGGCAAGTCTTCGGCAACGGGCGGGAGCACGGGCATGCTCTCCACGATCGTCCCTGCCATGGCGCGGGCATGGTCCCGCGCGGCGAGCGGATCGGCCAGGGTCTGGGTCATGAATGCGCTCCGGTCTGTCTGAATGCATTGCCGTGCTGGTCGTAGAGCGGCGGCAGGAGGGCGGTGGTGGTGACCAGCTCAAGCTGCTGCACCCCGCGCACCCGGCGAATGGCGTCGCACAGTTCCTTCAGCCGAACGGCCGGTCCCTGCACGAGAAGAACTTCAAGCGACTGATCGTCTTCCAGAACGACGTGCTGGGAAGAGATCACTTCCTTCAGGTAACTGGCCTGCGTCTGGGAAAGCAGGTGCCGCACCCGGCCCCGCTCGCCCCGATAGACCAGGGTAATCGTGCCCGCGAGCATCTCGTCCGGGCGCATGAGCGAGCCGTGCTCCGCAAGCGCGTGGCGGATCAGCTCGGCGATGAGCTGGGAGCGCGACGGCAGCGCGCGTTCGGCCACCATCATGTCCAGCTGTCTGAAGAGATCTGCCGGGAGGCTCATGCTGAGCCGCGCCAGGCTTGCGGATTCGGAGCCCATGCCCACTCTCTTTTCAATTATTACCAATTACGTCAATAGTAATATTTTCGAGCTGTTCGGGTGCCGGCTCGGCACGCTCGCGCATCGGCAGGTCGTAGACCACGGTGGCGCCGAAACGGTGGGGCGCGTGGGGATCGTGACGACGCTTGTCGAGCGCCAGAACGCGGGTTCCCAGCGTGAAGGCCTCGCGGATGTCGTGCGTCACCATCACGATGGTCAGTGAATATTCCCGCCACAGGCGCAGGATCAGCGCATGCATGTCCGCACGGATGCCGGGATCGAGCGCGCCGAAGGGCTCGTCCAGGAGCAGGATGCGCGGCCTTTTCACCAAGGCCTGCGCGATTGCCAGACGCTGCTGCATGCCGCCCGAAAGGTGCGCCGGATAGAGGTCAAGGCTATGCCCCAGGCCCACGGCGGTCAGCATCGCCGTCGCCTCCTCCTCGGCCGCGCGCCGGGCACTGCCGAACAGGCGTCCGAGCAGGGGCGCCTTCTCGCACTCCAGGCCCAGGGTCGTGTTGCGCAGCGCCGTCAGGTGCGGGAACACCGAATAGCGCTGGAACACCACGCCGCGGTCAGGGCCGCATTCGGGCGTGAGCGGCGTTCCGTCCATCAGGATCTTGCCCTGGCTCGGCCCTTCCTGTCCCAGGATCAGCCGCAGGAAGCTGCTCTTGCCCGCCCCCGAGGGGCCGACGATGGAAACGAAGGAACCTTCCTCGATGTCGAGGTTGAGTTTCTCGATGATGATGCGGTCGCCGTATTCGACCCAGACATCGCAGAAGCGCAGCAGAGTGCTCAATGGCTTGCTCCATGGGCCCAGGGGAACAGTCGCCGGCTGAGGAACGTGAGGGCCACGTCGATCAGGATCGCCAGCAGGGCGATCCAGGCGACGTAAGGCAGGATCACATCCATCGAGAGATAGCGGCGAACGAGGAAAATGCGGTAGCCGAGGCCGACGTCCGAGGCGATCGCCTCGGCGGAAATCAGGAAGACCCAGGCCGGCCCGAGCGCCAGGCGCATCGCCTGGAGCAGCCGCGGCATCGCCTGCGGCAGCGCCACGCGGATCATCACCTGCCAACTGCTCGCGCCCAGGGTCTGCGCCTTGATGATCTGCTCGGTCGGCAGAGCGGCGACATGGGCCGTGATGTCGCGGATCATGACCGGGGCGATGCCCACCACGATCAGCGCGACTTTGGCCGTCTCGCCCAGCCCCAGCGCGATGAACAGGATCGGCAGCAAAGCGATCGGCGGAATGACGGCGATGCCGGTCACCAGCGGCCCGAAGGTAGCGCGTACCGGCGGCAGCACCCCCAGCGCCAGACCCACCATCAGCGCCATCAGCGTCGAGATGCCAAGGCCGATGCCCAGGCGCTGCAGACTGGCGAGGGTGTCCGCCCAGAACACCAGTTGTCCGGTGAGCTGGTCGGGCTGGAACAGCAGCGCCGACATGCTTTCGGCCATGGCCCCCGGCAGCGGCAGGATCTTGTCCGCCGGGTTTACCGCATGCCGGCTGGCGGCCATGACGATATAGACCAGCACGAGCAGCAGGATCGGCGTGGCTCCCAGGAACAGCCGCCCCCCTCGCCCGACGTGACGATTCACCCAGCGCATTGTCGTTGTCTCACTTTGCGAGATGTTGGCGTCGTGGCGGGTCGACTGCGAAACTGCCGCAATCGAACCCCGCCTGCCGAACTAGAGCTTTCCGTCAGCCGCCATCTTCATGAAGCTGTCGTCGAAACGCAGCGTGACGTGCTGCGCATCGCCCAGCGTCTTGCCGCCCGGGAAGGACATGCCGACGGCGTCGGCCGAGTTGGATCCCTTGAACAGCCCCTTGGAGAAGCTGAAGTCCCGCACCCGCGTCATCGTCGTGATCAGCGCCGGAGCATCCGTTGCGGCCACGGCGGACTTGGGATCGGCGTAGAGATGCGTGGTGCCGAGCTGGGAGTCGAAGGATTCCGGGGTGGCCCCCGCCAGCTTCGCCATGGCCGCGCGGGCGGCCTTGCCTTCGGCATCCTGGCGGATCATCAGCGCCGTCGTCTCGTACCAGATGCCCGCCAGCGCCTTGCCCAAGTTGGGATTGGCCTTGAGCGTGGCCGTATCCACGCAGAGCAGGTCGAGGATCTCTCCGGGAATGTCGGCGGAGCTGAACACCAGCTTCGCACCCGGCTGCGCCTTCATGGCGTTGAGCTGAGGATTCCAGGCGACGGCGACCTTGACGTCGGGGCTGGCAAAAGCTCCGACGATATCGGCATCGCCGGTATTGACCGTCTTCACGTCCTTCAGCGCCAAGCCCACCGAATTCAGGCCGCGCGCCAGGAGGTAATGCGAAACCGAAAGCTCGACCAGATTGACCGTCTGGCCCTTGATCGCCTTCAGATAGCCCCCTCCGGCATTCGAAATGCCTTTCATCAGCACGCCGTCGTTGCCGTTGGAATAGTCACCGACGATGATCGCGCTGGTGTCCTTGCCGCCAGCGGCCGGGATCGTCAGGGCGTCCATGTTAGCGACGGTCACGCCGTCCAGCTTGCCGGCCGTGTACTGGTTCACCGATTCAACGTAGTCGTTCACTTGCACGACGTTGATCTTGATGCCGTACTTGTCCGCCCACTTCTTCACGATGCCCGCCTGCTGGGCATAGGGCCAGGGCATCCACCCCGCGTAAATCGACCATCCGATATTGAACTCGGTGCGCTTGGGCGCCTCGCTCGGGCCTTGCGAGCAGGCTGCAGTGAGAAGCACGCCCGCCATCAACGTGGCCTTGGCAATGCGACGGATCGGTACGATCATGAGTCGGTCCCCTTTCGCAGTGCAACATTGCTGCGATTCGAAAGGTTGTCCATCGAAAATTATTACGCTGCGCGTGCTTTGTAATACTTGCGCCAGCTGCCGCGCGTGACGGCGCGGCACAGGGAGCGGTTGCTGCGGCCTCAAGAGCATGTGCGCGGGAACGCGCGATCCGCGCCCCGCTCGCGCCCGAGAGA
Organism: Novosphingobium sp. PhB55; assembly: GCF_004368805.1. Lineage (NCBI taxonomy): Bacteria > Pseudomonadati > Pseudomonadota > Alphaproteobacteria > Sphingomonadales > Sphingomonadaceae > Novosphingobium > Novosphingobium sp. PhB55. The sequence continues at coordinate 401,735 of NZ_SODQ01000008.1, forward strand.
TCAGGCCGCCACTTCGTCCTCGGATTGGCGCTTGCGTGCGGCGCGGTCCGCCGTCCCCGCCAGCTCGTCCTGCTCATGCAGCGGCGGAAGCAGCGCCGTCGTGGTGACGAGCTGGAGCTGATGCACGCCGCGAATGGCGCGCAGGGCATCGCAGAGATCCTTCAGCCGCGCGGCAGGACCTTGCACCAGCAACACTTCGAGCGACTGGTCATCCTCCAGGAACACATGCTGCGAGGAGATGACCTCCTTCAGGTACTCCGCCTGGCTCTGCGCCAGTTGATGCCGCACCCGGCCCTTGTCGCCCCGGTAGACCAGGGTGATCGTGCCCGCCAGCATCTCTTCCGGCCGGGTCAGCGCTTCATGTTCGGCCAGGGCGTGACGGATCAGCTCGGCAATGAGCTGCGAGCGAGAAGGCAGTCCGCGTTCCTCGACCATCGCATCGAGCTGGCGGAACAGGTCGGCGGGAAGGCTCATGCTGAGCCGGGCCAGACTGGCGGCGTCGGTCTTCACGCTGCATCCCCTTGGGCCATCGTCATAATCCTTGCATCTGCGGCTTCGTCCCGAAAACCGGAGGGCGGGACGATCCTTTGCGATCGACGCTGGGCCGGTTGGGGGACGGGTGTCAAGAGCGTGCCGCGCTTCATGCCCAGAGGGTCCGCGCCCGAAACCCCGCCGTGTTACGGGGATAGCCCGTAAATATTACCATTGCAGAGTTTGGTAATATCGATAACGTGACGGACTTCGTGCGGACATATCGGGGAACTCCGTGGCGCAAAATCCAGCCTATAATTCCGCTTTGTCGGGCAATCCGCAGTCCGCCACCGCGCGGACCTATCCCAACGGCAACCCGGCGCTGGGCTACAACCCGCCCGGTGCGCGCCATACCGACAGCGCAGTGCCGCTGCACCGCAAGACGGCCGTGGTCCATGACTACGCCTGCGACGGTCCGGCACCGGGCAATCTGGCATTTCGCTGGACTTACGGCTCCAACGTCGCAGCCCGGAACCGCGATCCGCGCGTGCAGGTGGTGCAGTACAACGAGGATACGTTCGTGCTGCGGCAGAACGTCTGCGTCCATTGGGAAGCGCCGTTCACTTACCTCCTGTTCGGCAATGCCAGCGCGCTGCTGATCGATACCGGCGCTACCGCGAACGCGCAGGCCTATCCCCTGCGCGAAACGGTGGATGCCATCCTTGCCCGCTGGTGCCAGGCCCGCGGACGCAAGTCCGTGCCCCTGACGGTAGCGCTCACTTCGGGAGAGGATGCCGCACAGAACCAGGGACTGGTCCAGTTCGCAGGGCGGCCGGACACGACGATCGTGCCCAAGCCGCCTGCCCTCATGAAGCGCTTCTACGGTCTCGACGCAAGCTGGCCTTCCGGATCGGGCCGGATCGATCTGGGCGGCCGCGTCATCGGCGTCATCCCGACGCCGGGCACGCACCGGGACGGGGTCAGTTTCCACGACCCCTACTGCGATTTCCTGTTCACCGGCGACCTGCTGTTCCCCGGCAAGATCAACATCGGCAACGACCGCGATTTCGTCGCCTCGCTGGAGCGGCTGCGGGACTTCGTGCGGCAACAGCCGGTCAAGTGGCTGCTGGGCGGCCACGTCGAGATGATGTTCGTGCCGGGCAAATACTATCCCCGCTTCGCGACCTACAAACCCTATGAGCGGGTGCTGGAAATGACCCCGGACCTGATCGACGAGGCGCTCGCCCACGCGCGCGAGATCCAGGGCAAGGACATGATGCTGATCCGGCCGGACTTCGTCCTGTTCAACGGCGTCAGCCCCGACCAGAAGACCAGGGTCTGGCCCGAGGGCGTGCCCGACATCAACCCGCCGCGCCCCTTCTGACGCCAAGGACCCTCTCCATGGATCGCCGCACTTTCCTTTCGCGCAATGCCGCTGTCGCCGCCGTCCCGCTGACCGGGCTGTCCCTGGCGGCCCTCTCCGACACGGTGGCCGCCGCCGCGCGGCCGGCGCCCATCGATTTCACGAGCGACCTTCCTGCCGCCGGCAGTTTCCCCAAGCGCTGGATCTGCGGTTCGCCGTCCTGCATGGACAATACCGACCCGCCCGTTCAGGTCCATTGGTACAATCCGCATACGGCCATCCTGCGGCAGAACAAGGCTTACAGCTACGAGGCGCCGTTCGCTCCGCTCTACTTCGGCAACGACCGCGTGCTCCTGCTGGACGAAGGCTTCGTGCAGCTTCGCAACGACTGGGACCTGCGCGGCGTGGTGGACCAGTGCATCGACGACTGGTGCCGCCGCAACGGGCGCGATCCCGCCTCGCTGGAACTGCTCGTCGCGTTCAGCCACCTCCACGCCGACCACTACGCCGCGACCAACCAGTTCGCGGACCGGCCGAACACCCGATACATGGGCCTTACGCACGAGGAAATGGTCGGCTTCTGGGGCATGACCCGGTTTCCCGAAGAGCGCGTGACCCTGGACCTCGGCGACCGCGAGATCCTGATCTGGGGCTCGCCCGGCCATGTCGTGTCCGAGTTCACGTACTACGACAGCTACACGCAGATCCTATATACCGGCGACATGTTCTATCGCGGCCGATGCTACATCAGCTTCTGGCAGCCCTGGTTCGACAGCATGAAACGCTTGATCGATTTCTGCGACACCCATCCGGTCGCGCACGTCATGGGATGCCATGTCGAGATCAGCAAGGACGGGCAGGACTATCCCTATGGCCTGACCTACCAGCCGGACGAGGCCCCCGTGGAAATGACCGTGCAGCAATTGCGCGAGGCCTATGCCCATGCCCAGACGATCACCGAGCCCGGGATTTATTTTACCGGCACCGTGTTCCTCTGCAACCAGACGCGCGGGACGACCACCATCGACCGCAATCCCTATCGCTACGATTGAACCTTCCGCGGCGAATCGACATCCCGATTTCGCAGCGGAAGCACCGCTCCGACGATTGCGGCGATATGCGCCAGTGTTACCTCGCCGCCGAAAAACGGCATTAATCCTGCGTTTCCAGGCCGACTGTACCAAAACAAGTCAAACCGACATTAATACGCTTGACGAGAAACGTAATATCCATACCGTGTATCAAGTCGCCAGGCAGAGCGATGAAAATCCGGGAGAGAGAATCTGTAACAGCAGGCTGGTCCACTGGCCTGGATGGGGGGTTTTCGATGGAACAACTGCCAATCTCCTGCACGGTTCTCTCGGACAACGAGCGATCGGCCGACGCCGACCGGACCGCAGACACCACGAAGCAGTGGTTGTTCAATCTGGTGCCGCCGGCCTATCTCGTGGTGATCGCGGCGTTCTGGGCCTTCGCGCCCAAGGCGGTGATCGAAAACTCGTGGACGCTGATCGTCAGCTCCTCCCTGATCACGCTCAGCGTGCTGGGGCTGGAATGGGTGAATGAGCGCCACGCCGGCTGGCGCATGAATCGGCGCGAATTCTTTACCGACCTGTTCTACGTGGTGCTGGGCGCGACTGCCATTTCCTGGGTTTCGACCCATCTGGCGGAAGATCCGCTGAAGGCGCTGAAGCAGTCGCTGGGCATCACCACCGAATGGGCCGCGCTTTTGCCCTTCCTGGTGCAGGTTGCCCTGGTGATCGTGGTGATCGAGTTCGGGCAGTACTGGATGCACCGCCTGATGCACAATTTCACGCCCTTCTGGCTGACCCATGCACCGCATCACCATATCACCCAGCTCAACGCCGCGAAGGGCTACGTCGGCAACCCCATCGAACTGTTCCTGATCGGCCTGAGCGTGCTGGCCCTGTTCGACCTGTCGGCCGCCGCCGTGTTCTGCGGGCTGAACATCCTGGGCGCGGTCTCCACGTTCGCCCATGCCAATGTGCGCGCGGATCCGCCGAAGTTCTATTCGCTCTTCTTCACGACGATCCGGCACCACAGCCTGCATCACTCGACCGATTACGAGAGCACGCGCTGCAACTACGCCAATTCGCTGATCCTGCTGGACCGCCTGTTCGGCACTTACCGCGAGGGCGAGGCCAGCGTCGTCGGACAGGACGACCTCCGTCGCCTGTCGATCCGGGAACAGTTCGTTTTCCCCTTCCGCCCCCTGCTCGACCGTGCCCAGGCGCGCCGAGCGGAAGCGAAGCGCGGCAATTCGGTGCGGGCGACCGGCTGATCCTCCGGGATCGAACCGGCCGCAGTGAAACGCCGCACTGAAACGAAGACCCTCGACCCGCCGAAGGGCGATGTCGGGAACCAGAGACGCGCAGGCGCGACATCCACGAAGATGGCCGGCCCGTCATGCCAATAAAAGCGGTACCCGAGACCTTCGGCGCAGGCAGGCCGGAGCCCGGGGAACCTCAGCCAAGGACAGGGAAGCACATGACACATCGCGCGAAATTGAGGGCAGCGCTGCTGACCGCAACATTCTTCACGGGCGCCGCCGGTGCCACGCAGGCCATGGCACAGGACGCCCAGGACGCACCCGCCGCGGCCATCCAGGAAGGTGACGCCATCGTCGTCACCGGAACGCGCCGCGCCACGACGATCATGGATACGCCGATCAACATCTCCGCGATCGGCGCCGAAGAACTCTCGCGCCAGCGGATCGACGACGTGCGCGACCTGGCGGACTTCACCCCCGGCCTGACGATCTCGGATACCGGCCCGGGATCGACCGGCTCCATCGTCCTGCGCGGCCTCAACGCCTCGGATGTCGATTCCAACGGTGCCAACTACGACGACTCCCTCGGCATCTACCTGGGCGAAGTGCCGCTCTTCTACGATTTCAAGCTGCTCGACATCGCGCGCGTGGAAACCCTGCTCGGCCCGCAAGGCACGCTCTACGGCCTTGGCACGCTGGCCGGCGCCATTCGCTATATTCCCAATCGCCCGAACGTGGAGGAATTCGAAGGCGAGGTTCACGGCCGCCTCACCACGAAAAGTCACTCCGACAACTTCGGCTACCAGCTGGACGGGATGATCAACATTCCGCTGGTGCGCGACCATGTCGCCTTCCGCTCGGCCACCGGATATTACTACGATCCGGGCTTCATCGACTATCCGCTGCTGCTGCAGACGCCCGGCGTTTCCCTACCCCAGCCCGGCGGCACGGACGGTGTCACCCGTGAAGAGTTCGCCGCCAATCTGCGCCGCAGCAAGGACCTGAACTTCGAGCGGACCTTCACCACCCGCAACCAGTTGCTGATCCAGACCACCGAAGACCTCAAGGCGATCTTCACTTACGCCTTCCAGCGCACCCGCACGGACGGCGCCCAGTCCAACAGCAACGGCGTGCTGGGCACCGGCAAGTATCAGAACGCCGCCCGCTACGAGGAGCCGGTCAACCGCCGCGCCCACCTTGCCAGCATGGAGATCAACGCGAACATCGCCGATATCGTCGATCTCGTCTCCACCACCGCCTATACCAACGTGCGCACCCGCAGCCAGACCGACAACACCGACCTGCTGCTGGATCTCGACTACGACTACGAACTGTTCCCCGCCTTCTCCAGCTGGAACGAAAGCGACGGCCGCCGCAAGCAGTTCAACCAGGAGATTCGACTGGTCTCGCGACATGGCGGCCCGTTCAACTGGGTTCTGGGCGGCTTCTACAACCAGCAGAAGTACCATAACGACTATGCCGAGCATACGCCTGGCCTGTCCGACTTCTACGGCGTCACCGGCAATCCCGACGATCTCGAATATGTCAGCTACACCAAGTCGAAGGTGACCGAAAAGGCAGTCTTCGGCGAAGGCACCTTCAAGATCACGCCGGAATGGCAGATCACCGGCGGCGCTCGCTACTTCAAGTACAGTTCCGACGTGCAGGGCGCGCTGGTGCTGCCCCTGCTGGGCGACCCGCTCAGCCCCTACGATGTCGATCCCGCCGGCGGCAAGGCCAAGAAGGACGGCTGGGTGTGGAAGCTCAACACCTCGTACAACTTCACGCCTGACTTCATGGTCTACGGCACGTACAGCAAGGGCTATCGCATCGGCGGCCCGAACCGCGTGGCGCCATGCCCCGATCCGGTTCCGGCCAACCAGCAGAACGCCTGCGCCCTGCCGAACGAAGTCCAGTACGGACCCGACAAGACGCGCAATGCGGAAATCGGCGTGCGCATGCAACTGTTCGACCGTAAGCTGTCCTTCAACTTCGATGTCTTCCACATCAAGTGGGACGGCATCCAGGTCGACTCCGCCACGTACTACGGCGTGACCGGAATCACCGTCAATGGCGGTTCGGCCAAGTCGCAGGGCTTCGAAACCTCGTTCCAGTTCAAGCCGGTGCCGCAGCTGGCGATCCAGGGCAGCTATTCCTACACCGATGCGAAGCTGACCGAGGACGTGCCGGGGATCATCACCATCCGCACGACACCGAACGACTACGACGGGCGGCCGAAATTCACGCAGCTCGACGCGCTTTCGGGCGACCGGCTTCCCGGCTCGGCCAAGAACGCGGGCAGCCTGGGTGCGACTTACACCGTCCCGATGGGCGAAGGCAGCATCAGCGCCAACTGGACGGCGACCTACCGCGGCAACGTCGTCTCGCGCATCGGCTGGGACCGCGGCTACGGGGACAAGATCCCCAGCTACGTCCTGCACCGCGCGACCTTGTCCTACGAGACGGACAAGTACACCGTCAGCCTCTTCGCGAACAACATCTTCGACAAGTACGCAGTCGTCTCTGTGGGTCAGGACCGTTCGCGCATCGGCGTCAACGACGGTGTCGCCGTGCGCTACTACCGCCAGACCGTGGTCAACCCGCGCACGGTCGGCGTGGAAGCACGGATCAAGTACTGAGAAACGTCGGATAGCAGGGGGAATGGGGCACAGCGCAGCGCTCCATTCACCCTGCGCCGATCATCGCAGGCGCCGCCGCCTTCCGAGGCGGCGGCGCTTGTCCTTTTCGGGAGGCTAGACCTCGATGCCCTGGGTGCGCAGCCAGTCGCGCGCGGGGGACAGCGCCGCCTCGTAAGCGCGCCACTTGCCTATCCCGTCCCGGTTCATCGGCCGGCGGACCTGCGCCGCGCTGGGGGTGGCGACGGCCGAGCGGTTCTCGTGAAAGGACAGGCACGCCGCGTCCCAATCCAGGCCGCAATGCTCCAGCAGCCTGCGCGTTTCCCCTTCCTGGTCCGTGACCAGCGCTTCGTAGGACAGTTGCAGCACGCGGCCGGGCCAGATTTCCTCCCACAGCGCAAGCAGCCGGTCGAAACGCGCATAGTAGCGCGCCGTATCCATGAGATCGTAGGAATAGGCGTAGTAGGCCGACTGGCTGGCGAAGAGGTTCTTGAAGTTGCTCCACACCGTGTCCAGCGGATGACGGCGCAGGCAGACCACTCTCGCTTCCGGCAGGGCGCGCAGGATATGGCCGATGTAGAGGAAATTCGCGGGCAGCTTGTCCGTGAAGCGCGGCTTCTCACCGGTGCGGTGAACTTTGGCGCGCGCCAGATAGGCCGCGCCAAGCGCTGCGGGTTCGATCCGGCCGCTGGCCGCGACGGTCTCGGGGTCGATGACCTGCCGCGAAGGCGCGCCGGGCAGATGTGGCAGCGCCAGTTGCTTGACCGCCAGCGGCATGGCCTGAAGTTCGCCCGCAGCCTCCACGGCCGGATGAGAAGACAGGATGCGATCCACCAGCGTCGTGCCGGTGCGCGGCATGCCCACCACGAATATCGGCGCTTCGCTGCCATCCCCCGCGCCGCGCGCCAGTTCGGCGGGCTTTCCCCCGAACTGAGCCTCGATCGCGTCGAAGATGGCTGCGTCCTGCGCGAAGTCGTAGCGGAGCGCGCGTTTCTGCGCGGCATTGGCCGCAGACAAGTGCGCCAGCGAGGCGGCACTCTCGCCGAGGTCCTCCAGTTCGCGGGACAGCGCGTAACGGATGCGCAGCGCATCTTCCGGCCGCGGGACCGAGGCCAGCGCCGCCTCCAGCCGCGGGACATGGTGGCTCTGCACCGACTGCCGCGACAGGATCGCCAGGGCATAATGCGCGCGGCCATGCCCCGGATCGCGCGCCAGGATCGCCTCGTAGTGGTCCCGCGCCGCTTCGACCTTGCCGGTAAAGCCGCAGGCAGCAGCCAGGTTGTAACGGTAGTCGAGGTTTTCGGGCTCGCCATCCACCGCCGCGCTGAAAGGCGCCAGCGATCCCGCATGGTCGCCAAGCCGCGCCAGGACGCAGCCGATGGTATCGAAGGTGAGCGGATCGCCCGGCCCCGCCGCCATCGCGCCACGCGCTGCCGCGCCCGCCTCTCCCTCGCGCCGGACGAGAACGAGCAATCTGGCGAGCTGCGCCAGATGCTCTGCCTGCCCGCCCCGCGCGGCAGCGGCCTCGATCAGGGGAATGGCCTTGGCCACATGGCCGGCTTCCGCCGCCGCCAAGCCCAGCAGGAAGTAACCCTCGGCCCGAAGCGGATCGGCCGCGACCAGTTGCTGCGCCGCTGCGGCAGCCTGCGACAGATCGCCCTGCGCGAGCGCGGCACGCGCCTGTCGCTCAAGCATCGCGGGCGAAACGGCCGTCAGCAAGACAGGAAATCACCCATCGCTATCGTCATGCTTTGCAGAACCATGAGGGAGAGAAACCATATGCGCCCGCACAAGTCCATCTCATCCGGCGCGGCCGATGCCCGGGCCTTGCGACCGGCTACGATCCCAGCAACTTCTTTTTGAACAGGGACCGGACGAGCCTGTCCTCCAGAATGCGCCCCACGACATAGAGCGACGCGAAGATACCGGCGAAGACATAACCGGGCGTGGGGGAGTGCTTCTTGTCCTTTTCCTTGGGCTTCTTCGGATCCTTCTTTTCGGGAGCAGGAGCGCCCAGCGCCTTGTCGATGAAATTCATCGGCAGCGCCGCGTCATCCCTGGCCGATTTCGCGCTCTTGCTTTCGGTCTCCGCGGCGGGCTTTTCGAACTTGCCCAGAACGACGGTCAGCTGGGCAAACGCCAGGAAAAGCAGAGGCGCCAGAAAGCAGAACAGCAGGGCACGGCTGGTCAGGTGGTAATGGAGCACCGATCCGGCCAGCCCCTTCTCGATCCGCAGCACGCCGCCGTCGAACACGGACATCTTGTCCTGGGCGGCCTGGTCCTTCTTCTGGAAGACCAGCCGGTCGCTGTTGCGCTCGTGGCTGGTGCCGGTCTGGCGAAAAAGCGGACGAAGTCTGTCAAAGGCATCGTCGCCGGACTGGTCGGGCGCGAGAGCCAGGCTGCCCCGGACATGCCAGATCCAGTCGATGAAACGCAGGTTCATGTGATCTCCTTGTGGAGAGTCCCGCCCTGCCGCTTCGCGCGGCAGGGCTGAAGCCGGGCCGCGAACGACCGCTTCGGGCAAGGCATGGCGGAGCGAAGAGGCCGACCGTGCAGGCAGGCGCTCACTCTGGCGCTCACTCGGCCGGTACCGCCTCGGGACGGGCGACGCGCTCCTTCAGCGTTTTCCAGCCCTCGGTGAAGGGATAGGTCATCTGCTCGCGGATCGACATGCGGCGGCCGCCTTCCATGCCGAGCAGCTCTGCCTCGCCATCGACGCAAGTGCCGAAGATGCGGTCGATGAAGATGAAGGTATTGGAATAATTGCTGCGGCTGGCCTCGAAGTCCTGCGAATGGTGCAGGCTGTGATGCTCGGTGGTGTTGAACAGGAAGCGCCACCAGCGCGGGCTGTTGAAGCGCACGTTGATATGCTGGTACGTCCCGATCGCCATGCCGAAAGCCCCGGCCAGCAGCGCGGCGCGCGGCAGGAAATCGAAGAAACCGCCGATACCCAGGCCGATCAGGAACAGCTCGGTCGGGTTGCCCACGGCGCCCTTGTTGATGTTCAGCTGGGTTATATAGTGGTGCACCGAGTGCGACAGCCACAAGGGGTACCAGTTGTGCATCCCGCGATGCATCCAGTATTGCCCGAAGTCGAAGATGAAGGCGATCAGGAAAGCCTGCAGCAGCAGCGGCATGCCGAGGAACCAGGTGAACTTGTCCGAGTGGAAGAAGTGCTGGATGCCCTCGATCATCGCGCCATCGCCGATGTAGCCATCGACCATGCGGAGCGCGGTATAGCCTAACCCGACGTAGAAAAGGTCGGTCACCAGTTCCTTCCAGGTGAGGTTCCAGCTTTCGTGGCGGGGGAATTTCCATTCCATCGCCAGCAGCAGCACCTTGAAGCCGATGCCGATGCCGATCGCGGTCGAGGCCTTGGCGATGGAATTGGGAGCATAGTACCAGAACAGGATCAGCGCGAAGAGCACTGTGGGCTGGAACCAGGTGAAAACGAACTGCTTGACCGGACCGCCCTCGACCCGGGGAATGTTTTCCCAGCCCACCGTGACCGGTGCCTGAGTGCCTATCAGCCTTTTACCTACGCGAACTCCGTCCATGCGCCTGCCCTCGTATTATTCTTCCACCCGTCTTAGTAATACTAATTGGAATCATAGTAATACGGAGTCGTGCTCGCGTCTACAGCATATCGTCGCTAATCGTGCCGGGACCTGCGGGTTTTGGATCGACTGCCACATTCCTGCAGGAAAGCCATGCTCGGCGCGCCGCGCCTTGGTAGCCTCCCCGCTCCCAATGCAGACGCTGGCGCGATTCGCCGAGAAGGCTTGATTTCCCTGCCCCTGGAGTGGCACATAAGGGCATGCTTCCAGAAACCCGCGCGATGATCGCCGCAGCAGCTTACGCCTTTGTCGCCGGCAAGAAAGTCGCCGGAGTGTTCGATCATTCGGCCAAGCGCGATCTGCAGATCGCCGCAGAGAGCCGGGGCACCCAGTTGCAGGGCTTCGATGGCGACCGCGCGGTGAAGTTCGGCGGCACCCTTCCCGAGATCTACGACACCGGCGCAGAAGCCTTCGTTTCCATGGAGATCGACGGTGCCAAGGTCCGCGGCCACGACCGCGGCGCCGACCACGCCTATTCCGCCCAGGTCACTGACCATTTCGTCCAGCTGTACGATTACGGCGAAAGCGCGTGGTTCACTTTCGACATTCGGGGCGCCGAACCGGGCTACGGCTATCATCGCGGTGCCGAGGCCAGCAGCTGATAGCGCCGCGTTCGGGGCGGCTGCCACGCCCCTTGCCGCCGGACTGCGGCTTTTTGCGAACTGGGCATATCCAACGGCCCCGTTGATGTGTATGCGCCGTGATGATCCGGCGCCGATCGATGGGACCTCGCCGCGTCACGCCGCCGCGCGGCTGCCGCCCGGCGTTTCAGCACCGCCCGCAGCTTTGCGGACATCGACAGGAAAGCCCCTTCGCTGCTCATGGATGCGCCCCTCCCTTCGCTGGCAGACCTCGGCTGGAGGCCGTTCTTCAGCAACCAGCTCTCCGATGACGAACGGCGCGATACCCTGCCGGTACGGATCATGGCCGTCTATCGCGGCCTCGTCACCGTCGTCGGCGCCGAGTTCGAGGGGCTGATATCGTCGCGCCTGCCTGCTTCCCGGGGACCGGAGGACCGCCCCGCCGTGGGCGACTGGATGCTCGTCGGGCGGGAAAAGCACGAAGCGCAGCGCCTGCTGGACCGTGAAAACCTGTTCAAGCGCCCCGCGCCCGGCAACGACCGCCGGGTCCAGCTGATTGCCGCCAATGTCGATACGCTGTTCATCGTCACTTCGTGCAACCAGGATTTCAGCGTGCCGCGGCTGGAGCGCTATCTGGTGCTGGCTCGCGAAGTGGGCGTCACGCCCGTGCTCGTGCTCACCAAGATCGACCTGACGGATCGGCTCGACCATTTCCGCAAGGCCGCGCTGGGGCTTCAGGCCGACCTCGAGATAGAAACCGTCAACGCCCGCGACCCTGAGAGCGTCGCCCATCTCTCTCTTCGCTGCGGCCCCGGGCAGACGGTGGCGCTGATGGGCTCTTCCGGCGTCGGCAAATCCACCCTGGTCAACAGCCTGCGCGGGTCCGACAGCATCGCCACCCAGGCCGTGCGCGAGCATGACGGCAAGGGCCGCCACACCACGACCGTGCGCGAAATGCACCGGCTGACGGGCGGCGGCTGGTTACTCGACACCCCGGGCATGCGCGAATTCAAGCTGGCCGAGGCCGCCACCGGCCTTGCCGAAGTGTTCGACGACATCACGCTTCTCGCCAGCGAATGCCGCTTTTCCAATTGCGGGCATCACAAGGAGCCGGGCTGCGCGATACAGGCAGCGCTCGCCGCAGGCACGCTGGAGCCCGAGCGGTTGGAACGCTGGCGCAAGCTCTCCGCCGAAGACATCAACAACACCGCTGGCGTGCCCGAACGGCGTGGCCGCAGCGACAGGAGATAAACACCGTGGCTGACCTCTATCTCAAGGCTCTGGAGTCCGAACGCAGGAGCCTCTGGGCCGAATGCCGCCTGAAAGGCCTTCCGAAGGGCTCGCCCGAGCGGCTGCGGATCGACGAACTGGACAAGCTCCTGGCCGAACACAAGGCCCGCAAGGCCTGAAGACTTCGCCGAAGGATGCCCGCATGGGCATCGGACGGCGGCACTGCGAACGTCAAGCGCGCGCTCACGCCTGGATGCTGTCGCCAGCACCAGGCAAAGCGCACTAGTCGCAGCCTAGTTCACGACGTGGATCTGTGCTGCCGGGGTGGTGATGAGTTCCACCGGGTCTTCCGGGCGGCGGCTGTCGGCCGAAGCCATGATGGCGTCGTGCTCGGCAAAGACCCGCTCGATTTCTGCCCGCTTGTCGAAAATCATGCGGGCAACGCCGGCCGTCATGCCGCCTTCGTCTCCCACGCGCCCCAGAACGCCGGCCAGGTCTTCCAGCGTGGCCTTTTCCGCCGAGCCGTGAAGGCCCCCCTTTGAATCACGATACGCAATGCATTCGTTTGCCACTACCGAGTCTCCTCAACGTAACCAAGAATGCGCGCCTCGTGGAAGGGTTTCAATTGGGCTATCGGAGTAGGGGTAATTTGGTCTTGCGCATGAGGGAAAGCCGCAACGCGCAGACGGACCGGACGAGGAAATACCCTCGCCCGGCCCCTGTTGCTAAAGTGGCTGAAGCCTTTTCAGCGCTCTGACGATCAAGCCCCGAAGCCGCCGTCGATGGTCTGCATGGAGCCGGTGATCATCGCCCCGTGCGGGCCGGCGACGAAGGCCGCGAGTTCGGCGATCTCGCTCGCATGGGCATGGCGCTTGATCGCCATGAAGCTGTGCATGGTGGCTGCCATGGGTCCTTCGGCCGGGTTCATTTCGCTGTCGGTCGGGCCGGGCTGGATGCTGTTGACGGTGATGCCCCGGTCGCCGAAATCGCGTGCCAGGCCGCGCACCATGCCCTGCATGGCCGCCTTGGTCAGGGCATAGGCCGCCCCGCCCGCGAAAGGCATGCGGTCTGCATTGACCGATCCGATGACGATGATGCGGCCATCGGCGTTCATCCGGCGTCCCGCTTCCACGGCGGCGTGATAGGGCGCGCGAACATTGATGTCGATCATGCGGTCGACCGCGTCGGCATCGAGTTCCAGCGGATCGCCCAGCACCAGCGTTCCGGCATTGACGACCAGCACGTCCAGTGCGCCGCGTCCGGCCACGGTAGCGATCACTTCGCCGCGATCGGCGCTGTCGGCGCGGATCGCCACGGCGCCGGTTTCCGCTGCCAGGGCCTCGGCCGCTTCGCGCGAACCGGCGTAAGTGAAGGCGACATCGCCGCCACCGGCGGTGAACCGGCGGACGATCGCAGCGCCGATTCCGCGGCTGCCGCCGAGGATCAGGACGTTCTTGCCAGTGAATTCATTCATGACCTTGTCTCCATTCTCGTGGTTGTCTCTCAGGCTCTGGAACCAGATCCTGCCGGTGGGCCGCCTCCCCGGGAAGGTCCCGGCAAGGTGGTTCGGCCCGCCCTCTGGACTTGTAGATGCCTTGCGGGCATCGTTCGAACTAGCCGGCAAATGCCGGAACTGGACGACGGGATTTCCGAACAATGATGAAGTTCGACGGGATCGTGGCTTTCCTCACCACGGCCGACGCAGGATCCATCAGCGCGGCATCGCGGCGGCTTGGCCTGGCCAAGTCCGTGGTGAGCGAGCGGCTGGCCGAACTGGAGCGCTCGCTGGGCGCGACGCTCCTCCAACGTTCGACGCGCAAACTCTCCCTGACCAGCAGCGGCCAGACCTTCCTGCCCCGCGCCCGGCGAATCCTGCGCGAGGCGGAGGAAGCCGCCGCGGAACTGGCGGCCCGCAGCGGCAGACTGTCCGGCCCGCTCCGGCTTTCCGCCCCGGTCGGCTTCGGCATCCTGCATCTGGGTCCCGCACTCGCGCGATTTCTTGGCGAATATCCCGATATCGAGGTCTCGTTGGAGCTTGATGACGGCTTCGTCGATGCGGCCAGCGACGGCTTCGATGCCGTGTTGCGGCACGGTGCGGTGGGCGATGGCCGCCTGATCGCCCGCCGCCTGGCCGCCAGCCGGCGCCTGCTGGTCGCCTCGCCCGCATATCTCGAGCGGGAGGGCCGGCCCGTCTCGCTGGCGGAACTGGAGCGCCACCGCGGCATCCTCTATTCGAACAGGTCAGGCGACTGGCGCTTCGCCACGGAGACGGGATGGTCCGTGATCCGCCCGAATGCAGGGCTCCGCGTCAATAACGGACTGGTCATGCGCGATGCCGCCGCAGCGGGCCTCGGCATCGCCCTGCTGCCCAGTTTCTTCGTGCACGACGCCGTCCGCAGCGGAACCCTGGAAGAGATCGACATCGGGCTTCAGGCCGAGGGCGCGGAGTTGTTCCTTGCCTATCCCCGCGACCACGGCGCCGCCCCCAAGATCCGCGCCCTGGCCGAAAGCCTGCGCCGCAGCTTCGGCGATCCACCCTACTGGGAATCGTGAGCGAGCCCCCTGCGTGGGCGATCCTTTCACGGGATCCAGCGGTATCGCCGTCTTGCGGTGACTTCCGGGACGGGCGCGGAAAGATTCGCGCCGTGCCTTGGGTCCTTGACGCTCTCGGGATCGACGAAGCCGTAGAACACCCCGCTGGAGGCTGAACCGCCGCGCTGCTCGACATCGCCAAGGTTCTGCGCCGTTCCCGAAAGAACGATGCCCTTCTCGTACTCCCCTATGCCCAGCATCGCGGTGGCGGCACGGGCCTTGTCCTTCAACACGGTGTCGCCGCGCAGCACCGTGAGGCCCGAAACCACCGCCTCGTCCCTTACTTGCGCCTTATCGAGCACGACGGCGTGATCCTCGATCCGCGCCTTGCCGGAAACGGTGCCGGAAACCACGCGGGCATAGGGGCCGACATAAGCGCCCGGCGCCACCGTGGCGGCGGGGCCGACCCAGCCGCCGCCGTTCGCGTGACGGTGGCCGCCCGGGATCGGCTCCGGCGCACCGGCCTGCCAGCGGTCGGGCATCGCGCCCTCGAACTGGACCATCCAGGGATAGCGATAGATCGCGTAATAGGGCTGGTCCCAGCGGATCTTCTGCATCCGCGAAGGGGTAGCCATGACGACGAGGTAGAGGCCGGTGTCGCCCGCCTGAACAGCCATCGCAGCCGCGCCCTTTGCGCCGCTCTGCAAGGGGGAGTACCGACTCTTGCCGTCCGCCCCCACCGCGACGACACCCCAGCGCCAGTCGGATGCGGGCGGCGGGATCGTTTCCGGCTCGTCCGCCAGCCCCGGCAGCGCATTTGTCGCGCTGGCTTGCTGGACGATACCCCGGAACGTCACGGTCACCCGCGCGCTGCCGGGATCGGGATGCAGCCTGACCACATTGTAGCCCCAGCGCTGCGGCGCCCACATGTCCGGCACGGCGAAGCGGCGGCGGCGCAGGTCCACCGGATCGAGCACTGTCGCGGAGAGAATGCCGGCGTCGGTGGTCTGCTCGTAAGTCCCGTAGTTCCGGCGAAAAACCGCGCCCTGGTCGCTGCCATCGGGGTTGGTGTAGTCCCAATTGGCGTTCCGCAGCGCCCAGTTCCCGAACACGTCGTTAAGCTGCGCCTGGGTCCAGTTCCGGCTCGCCTGCAGGACGGAGAAGGGATCGGCAGTGAGACGCGCGGGGTCGTCCTTGCCGGGGGCGGTCCGCCAGATCGCGTTGACCGCCTCGAAGCCGTATGTGTCCTTGAGGTATTCGAAGAACTGCCAATTGCAATAACGGCTGCGGGTGGAGCCGTAATAGAGGTGCGGATATTGCTTGAGCAGCACCGAGCAATGCGTGTTTTCGCGGAATTCGGGCAGTTGCACCGTCATCCAGTTGGCATGGCTCTCGAACATCCAGCCGGTGTAGGGCGAATCCATCAGGCGGCCGGTGGCGGCCTGAAGCGCATGGGTCAGTTCATGGGCAAGACCGAAGCGGTCCTTGAGGGCACCGGGATCGATCCACATGCCCATGTGGCCCAGCTCATCGGCGCCGCCGGTAAGGCCGTAACCCACGCCGATATAGGCGTTGACCTTGAACTTGCCCGCAGAGCCGCAATGCGGCTCGGGAAATTTCAGGGTGCCGAGGAAATAGTCCCAGACATATTCCAGATGCTTCGCGGCAGCCCTGGCCACTTCGGCGTCGACCGTGCCCGCCTTCCAGTGAAGCGCGAAATGCGGGCTTTCCATCTGGAGCGGCAACGCGGAATTCGCCGCGTCCGAAGGGTCGGTAACCGCCACCTTCCAGTCCCCGGCCACGCAGGCCGCACTCGGTGTGGAGCCGGTGACCGGGGAGGCAAGCACCGGCGCTGGCGGGAAGGCCCCTCCCGAAAGAAGAACAGCCAGCACCGAAGCCTGAAGCAGGACTTTCATCGTCAGCGCGGGCTTAGCGTGACGGTGGTTTCCGCATCGCCCAGCGCGATCGCAAAGCCGCCGCGATCGGCGGTGCCGGTGTCCGCGGCGTAAGTCTTGCCGCCAGCCGTGGTCGTCTCGAACAGGAGACGCGCGCGCGGGGCGATCGCCGTGGCCGGATCGAGCTTCAGCACGACCTTGCCGGTCTTCGCGTCATAATCGGCGCTCTTGATGCGGCCCGATTCCAGCGTGATCCAGAGGCCTGCCGGGGCGATGAAGAGGCGGCGGCGGGCTCCGTCCTTCGGTTCGACATGAACCCGGGCGCCCTTGGCCGTCAGTTCGCCGCCGAAGCCCAGCCAGCCGAACTGCGGATCGTCGACCATGTAAGTCGCCGAGGTGATGGCGTGGCCGTAGAAGCCCATGCCGTAGTCGCCGGTGATGGCGTCCCACTTCATCATGTCGGGCCAGGAGTGGAACGCGGCAGAACCGAAGCCCTGCTGGTCGATATTGGTCACGCCGCCCATCATGCCGCCGTAGGCGACGCGCAGGAGGTGCAGGTCGGTGGGGTTCTGGCGATAGGCGTCGAACAGCGGCACTGCGTTCAGCGCGGAGCCGTAGTGGTGGATCTGCCGCTCGATGCGCGAGACCTTGCCGCCATATAGGAAGTCCCAGTAGCGGCGGGCATTGCCGTTGTAGCCCCAGCTCGGAATGGTCGGATCGTAGGCGAGGATGACCTCGCGCGTTTCGTCCGCCTGGGGCTGATAGCCGAAATAGCGCATCCAGGCGTAGACTTCGGGCTGGCCGGTGGAATCCCAGGCCATCTCGCTGCCGAACGGGAACTTGAGCGTGCGCCAGTGGTCGGCGCGGCCCTTCATCAGGCCTTCCATTTCCGTGGCTTCGGCACTCAGGCCCTCGCGCTTGAGATCCTTGAGGATGTCGATGAAGACATCGCCCTCCATCTGCCCGAACTGCGCATAGTACGGTGCATCGCGCATCATCGCCACGGACGTGCGGTAGGCCCACTCCAGGTAGAACTTCCAATCGTGCTGCTTGACCAGGCCCTGGTTGTCACGCGCAAGGCGGTAGAGCACCCAGTGGCCGATGGCGACATGCGGATAGTTGTAGGAGCGGCCGAGATCGTCCGAATCCTTCTTCGACCAGGCCGTCCAGCTCTTCCAGTCGATCTTGGGATCGTAGTAGTTCGGGAACTCGACCGGATCGTAGTAGAAGATACTCTTCTTCACCGCGCCCGCCTGCGGGCCATCCTCGACCTGCAGGGTGCCGAGCACGGTCTCGTTGACGAGGCGCTCCAGCTTGGCGACTTCCTCGGCATTGGGATTGTCGAGCTGCTTCATCATCGCGGCAACCCACGAACCGGCACCGCCCTCGTCGCTCATTCCGGACACCCAGACACGGCCATCCTGCGTGAGGATCCTGTTGTCCTCGCGGTCGTAGGAAAGGATCGCAGGGCTGCGGTGGAAGGGATCGCCCTTGCCTTCGAACCACTGGTCGGTGGTGGTGAAGTGGCCGATGTCCGCCATCACCTGTTCGAGCGGCTTGGTGATGTAGTAGCTGACCGTCTGCTTCTGGCCATCGGCATAAGTCACGGTCAGCCGCGCCTGGCCCCAGCCGGAAGCCTTGACCTGATAGCGGGACCATCCCCCCCCGTTCTTGTAGGTGCCGCTCTTCCCGGCGATCGCGGTGAGCGCGCCTTCGGGGAAGGATTCGATCTTCGCCACTTTGCTCGGCGTCTTGAGGAACAGGCTGGCGGTCTGGTCGGTCGGCACGACATAGCCGGGAATGCCCACCGCGACCGGGCGCTTGTTCGCCACCAGCGTGTCCTCGATCTTGCGGATATCGGGGGCAGTCACGAAGCGGAGGCCGATCGTGCGGCTTTCACCCGGAGCAAGCGTGATGCTGGTCGGCGCGTTCCACTGCTGGCCGGCCTTTGCCCATTCCTTCTCGGCAAAGCCCTTGCTGGCCACCGTCCAGTCGTAGAACCCTTCCGAGACCTGGCTGCGCTGGCTCTTGTCAGTGAAGATGTCGCCATTCCTGGCGGCGCGCGCCTCGATGATCGGGCGATAGGCTTCGAGCGGGGTGCCCTTCTCGGGCAGCACCAGCAGCGCCGGTCCCTGTCCGTTGAGGCGCGTGACCTGAAGATAGCCCGCGTCTCGGCCGATGTAGGGATCGACGAAGCTCGCCTCGGCATGGGCCTGGTCCAGGTCGCGGTCGAGGATGATGTTGTCGAACACCATCGGCATGCCCAGGCCGCCGATCTCGACCGCGGCGCTGCTGGTGTTGACCAGAGTGAAGCGCATGGCGAGCACGCCCGCCTCGTTCACCCAGCGGCGCTCGACGCGCAGCGGCATTGCCCCGCCATTTCCGGAGGTGCCCATCGACGCGGTGATGTCGGCGGCGGCAAGCACGTCCTTGCCGCCCGGCAGCGCCGTGATCTGCTGGCGCGCATGGGCGGAAGAATAGTCCTGCCACTCGGAACCGGCCGTCTTGAGGCGGATGTGGATGTCGCCGATGTGGACGTAGCCGTCGCTTGCACGTTCGGCCTCGCGGCCGGCCGGCACGAAGTCGAAAGCGGTGTCACCCTTGGGCGAGAGATGGGCCAGCGTCTGGGTATCCGCACGCAAGGCGAGATCGAAGGTTGCCGTCTCCATCTCGGTCTTGCGGATCGGGGGGAATACCTTCTTCGGCTTCGGCGCCTCGCCCTCCTCCGCGTGAGCGATGCTCGTGGGCAACGCCGCCGGCAGAGTGCCGAGCACCAGGGCAATGAGCGGAAGGGGCTTCAGGAGACGCTTCATTTCTGATCCTTGAAGGAAATTAGTGGGCGGCCGTGGCGACGGCGGGCTTGGCCGGCTGTACCGGGCCGAGTGCAGGCGGCGTTTCGCCGAGCAGGTACTGGGTGAAATAGTCGCGCAGCTTCTTCCAGAAGAAGGGCCGGTAGACGTTGTGCGTGGCATTGGGCATCACGATGAGATCGACGTCCCTCCCGGCATCCATCAGCGCCTTGGCGAGCCGGTAGCTCTCGGTGATGGGCACGTTGTCGTCGATGTCGCCGTGGACGAGCAGCAGGTGGCCCTTGAGCTGGCCCGCTACCGCCATGTTCGAATTCCGCTCCCAGGTCGCCTCGTCGGCATAGCCCATCGAGACTTCCGGCCACCAGGTCTTGTCGAGGCGCAAGTCGTGGTTGCCCGAGGAGGCGACGCCCACCTTGAAGAAGTCCGGGCGGCGCAGCACGAAGCGTGCGGTGTCATAGCCCCCGGCCGAACCGCCGAACACGCCCACGCGGTTCACGTCCATATAAGGGTATTTCGCGGCCATCTGGCGGATCAGCGCGATGTGATCGTCCAGCCCCACCTCACCGAGGTTCTGGAAGGCAGGCAGGCGGAACTTCTGTCCGCGCCGCGAGGTGCCGGTGCCGTCGATCATCACGACGATCGCGCCGATCTGCGCCACGCTGTTGCCGGCCACGCGCCGCGCGTCGCTCCAGGTGGCAGGCACATCCGTGGTGGTCGGGCCGGTGTAGACGTTGTCGATCACCGGATAGCTGCGGCCGGGATCGAAATGCGCCGGGCGGTAGATCATGCCGTAGATCGGCGTCGTGCCGTCCGCGGCAACACCCTTGAACGGTTCGGGCGGGGTGTAGCCGGTGCGGCGCAGGCGGCTGTCGTCCGCCCGCGCGAGTTCCTTGACGATCCGCCCGGTCGCGCCTTCGCGCAGCACCGCACGCGTCGGCGTTGTCGGGCTCGACATCTGATCGACGATCCACTTGCCGTCGGGCGAGACCTGGGCATTGTGATCGAGCGGCTCGGGCGTGAGTTCGGTGAGTTCGCCGCCCGCGATCGGAACCCGGTACAGCGCGCGCCAATAGGGATTGCGCGCCCCTTCGCCCGACGCTTCTCCCGCCCCTTCTCTCGATGTTTCGCGGCCGACGCCGGTGACGACCAGCGACACCTTGTCCTCCGCCACATTATCGACGGTGAGCACTTCCCAGGCCCCGGTGGTCAGCGCCTTCCCGCCATCCGGACCGAGGTCTGGCGTGACGAGGTAAAGCTGCGCCCAGCCGGTCCGCTCGGAGATCGAAAGTTCGCCGCCCAGTTCGGGCGCGGGGAAGATCATGCTCGAAGTCACGGTGACGACCGGCTTCACCGCCTCGTGCACGACGATCCGGGCCACGCCGGTCTGCGGATCGGCGAGGTAGACGGCCTGCTGACCGTAGCCGCGTTCGGTCCAGAGCGCGCGGACTTTGCCGTCCAGCCAGCCCATGTCCGGCGGCGCGGGGTAGAGAAGCGATTCCGCCGGCATCTGGATCGGCACGATCTGCGCCTTGCCCTTGCGCAGGGCCTGCCTGACATCCACCACGAAGCGCGTCGCCTGCGGCAGCTTCTCGGCCCCCGCCAGCGGATAGACGTAGCTGAAGCTGCGCGGGTAGAAACTGCCGGGCGGGTTCTGCTGGGTGATCGAAAGCTTCTTCACCGCACGCGTGTCGAGCCGCCAGCTCAGCAGGTAGCGGCCGTCCGGCGACCACTGCGCCGATACCGGCATGGCCGGTTCCTCGGTCCCTTCGCGCAGGATATCGGACAATTCCGGGATCGAGCGGCCATAGGGCTGCTCCCGCGTACCGTCCGTGGTGAGGGCCACTTCGCGGCCGCTGGCGATATCCACGGCGTAGAGATTGAAATCCCGGGCGACGATCTTCGTCTTGCCGTCCGGCGAAGCAAGATCCATCTCGCGATGATCCGCCGCTTCGACCTGCAGGGCCTTGCCCGCCGCATCCAGGCTCCAGAGCGCACCGTCGAAGGCGCGGAACCGCACTTCGCCCTGCGCGGGGTCGTAGTCGACATCGGCGATCCGGGCATCGTCGATCAAGACCGGAGCGCCCTTGGCAGCGGCCAGCGCCGCCAGCAGCGCCGTGGTGGAGGTGATCTCCCGGCTCTGCTGGCTGGCAAGGTCCAGCAAGTGGTAACGCTGCTCCAGCCGGTTGCCGGTGCGGTAGAACAACCCGCCCTCCACGAAGCGAGGCGCGACATCGGCATTGTCGATGAGGTCGCCCAGCGCGCTGCCCAGGTATTTCTCGGCATCGGCATAACGCGCGTCGATGCTGGGGACGGCTGCGACCGCGCCGCGCGCATCACGCGCTTCGGCCGTGACCGTGAGCATCGGCACCGCCCAGGCCAGGGCAACGAGGCTGATCGATTTCGCGAAAGGTAAGGTCGAAGCACGCACGGCTGAAATCGCTCGGTTGTTTCGGAAGACCATCGTGTCATGACCTCCGGCCAATCGATAATCAAGGAAAATATACGATATATAATCAGTTTTGTCTTAATGCGCTGTTTGATAGCGCTACCCCAGAACTTGCGCAGGAACCTATTGACTGAAAGCCAGGAACGCCTCCACTGTATACGATATTCGATAGGAGTATCAGCGTGCAATCATCTAGGCGTGGAACTGGCCGGCGCCCTGCCCTTCCCTTCGGCCGCGGTGCCGCCTCGGTCCGAACCCAGGCCTGCGCATGGGCGGCGATCCTGGGAATCGGCCTTTCGCCGGCGGCGGTCGGCGCTCAGGAAGCCGCCCCGGTCAGCCGCGAGCTTGCGGTGCCCGGCAATCCTATTCTCGCCGACGGCGACTACTATTCCACCGACCCGGCGCCGCTCGTCGCCGATGGCCAGCTCTGGATCCTCACGGGTCGCGACGAGGCGGCCAGCGACGTCAACGACTTCATCATGCCCGAATGGCAACTGCTGAAGACCGCGGATCCCGCCTCCGGCAAGTGGACGCATTACCCTGCCATCATCAAGCCGGAGAATGTCTTCGCCTGGGCCGAGAAGGCCCGCGCCTACGCCGGCCAGATCGTCGAGGGGCCTCGCGCCGCAGACGGCAGGAAGCGCTACTACCTCTATGCCCCCGTGCTGGAGAGAGACAGCAACGCCGAGGACAAGTTCGCGATCGGCGTGGCCGTGGCCGACAGTCCGCTGGGGCCGTGGCGCGATGCCCATCCAGCCGGTCCGATCATCTCGCAGAAGGTGCCCTACCCCAACAAGATCCAGAACATCGACCCCACCGTGATCGTCGACGACGATCAGCGGGTCTATATCTACTGGGGCACGTTCGGCCAGCTTCGCGGGATGGAACTAGCACGTGACATGATCACGCCCAAGGGACCCGAGCAGACCGTCACCGGCCTGACCGGCTTCTTCGAAGCCCCGTGGATCATGAAACGCAAGGGCACTTATTACATGCTCTACGCCGGCAACAACGCCGGCCCGAAATCCGACTGCACGCAGGCCGTCTACTATGCCTGCATCGCCTATGGCAGCGCGCCCTCTCCAATGGGACCGTGGACCTATCGGGGCGTCATGTTGCATCCCGTATCCTCCACCACCTCCCATCCGGGCGCGGTAGAGTTCAAGGGGCAGTGGTACCTTGCCTATCACACGGCGGATGCGAAAGGCGGCGGACACTTCCGCCGCAGCGTCGCGCTGGACAGGATGGAATGGGACGACAGCGTTGTCCCCGCGCGCATTCGCACCGTCGTGCCGACCTTGCGCCCGCAGCCCCCCTTGCCGCCCAGCCGCAACATTGCGCGCGCGGCCTGGGCCACCGCCTCGAACGATCCCGTGCCGGTGCAGTTCTGGATCAAGGCCCTGAACAACGGCGCCGTCAAGGAAGCACCGCTCCCGCCCGACATGTGGGGCAGCTGGTCACCGAACAACCCGCCGCGTCAGTGGATCGAATATCGCTGGGACAAGCCGGTGACGATCGACGGGTCGCGCCTGTGGTTCTGGAACGACCAGCCGGCCGGATCCGGCGTGGGCGTGGCGCCGCCTGCGAGCTGGCATCTCGAATACTGGAATTCTACCGGCAAGCGCGGCTGGAAAACCGTTCCCAGGGCCAGCGCCTACGGTACGACCCCCGGCGCGTTCCAGGATGTTTCGTTCCCTGCGATCACGACCCGCTGCCTCCGCGCGGTGATGGACGCCTCCACGGACGGAAAGACCCATGCGGCACTGGCCGTCCAGGAATGGGAAGTCCTGGCTCCGAAGCCTCAGCCCATTGCCGTCCGCTCGGACAATTCGCCACTGGATAGCTGCTCCTGATCTTACCGAACGGGTCAGCAAACCTTCAAAAAAGCTCAGGAGAGGCGCGGGTTACAAACCCGCGCCTCTTTTGCCATCCGCTTTTCGGATCTGTCGCCGAACCCCATCTAGTCGGACAAAAATGTTTCCAAACCGTCACAATCGCCTTGACTCGTTACGAATATCGTAGGACGTATACGATATAAGTAAGGGCATCGGATCGAAGGTGCCGCGGATCAAAACAGGGGGTTTTTCGATGAAATCATTGAGAGTCTTGAAGCTTTCGACGGCGCTGACTTCGATCGTCGCGGTCGGGATGGCTGCTCCTGCATGGGCACAGGGCACGCTGGGCACCGCTTCCGAATTGTCGGACCAGAGCCAGGCCGCCCCCGTGGACATCCTCGTTACCGGCGTGCGCGGCAGTGTCGAAGCCGCCGCCACCAAGAAGAGGAATTCCAAGCAGATCGTCGATTCCGTCGTCTCGGAAGACGTCGGCAAGCTGCCCGACAACAATGTCCCCGAAGCCCTCGCGCGCGTCACCGGCGTGCAGATCGAACGCGCCCGCGGACAAGGCCAGAGCGTGACCATCCGCGGCCTCGACCAGGTGCAGACGACGATCAACGGCAATAACACCAACCTCGGTGCTGGCCGCTCGATCGACCTTTCCGACGTTCCGGCGGAACTGCTGAAGCAGGTAGACGTCTATAAGACCCGGTCGGCCGATCAGGTGGAAGGCAGCATCGCGGGCACCGTGAACGTCGAACTGCGCCGCCCCTTCGATCTCAAGAAGGGCCTTACAGTCGCGGGCAGCATTCGCGGCTCCTACGACGATCAGTCCGAGAAAGTCAGTCCTTACGGCAGTCTCTTGATTGCCGACCGTATCGAGACCGGTATCGGTGAGATCGGCTTCCTGCTCAACGGCTCCTGGACCAAGACCAACTACCGCGAGAACTTCATCGAGAGCGAGTCGCCCACGCAGACTGTCGTTGGCGGCAATACCATCGTCATTCCCTATCGCGCGCAGTACGGCATCGAGCAGGGCAACGTGAAGCGCCCTTCGATCAATGCGGTTCTGCAGTGGAAGGCCAGCGATAAGCTCGATTTCGTGCTGGAAGGCGGCTACGTCGGATCACGCGAAAAGCGCTCGGTGGAGCGTCTCTACGTCCAGGACATGCCTTACGCCAGCAACTACAGCGACATCGTGTTGATGCCCGACGGCAGAACCGTAAAATCGCTGACCGTCAGCAACGCCAATGGCGTCAATGCCGGCATCGATTCCCTGTACAACTCGATCCACTCGGATCTCTACACCACGAACTTCGAAGCGCACTGGCATTCGGACAAAGTCCAGATCAATACCGGCGTGCAGTACAACTGGTCGAAGACGGGTAACTACTTCGTCGAAAGCATTCTCAAGCCTCAGGGCCTGACCTCCGCCTCCGTCGATTTCGCCTCGGACATCTACAGCAAGGGCGCACCTTCGATCACGCTCAACGGTGCCGACCTGAACGACGTCTCGTCCTACGGCGTCGACCGCTTCCAGGACAATCTCGGCGGCTCCAAGAACAAGGAATTCGCGGCCCAGGCAGACCTGACGATCCAGCTCAGCGAAACCTCGCTGCTGCGCAGCCTGCAGGTCGGTGGCCGCTTCAACCAGCGTCGTACGAGCAATTACTACGGCTACCGCGATGGCCTGCCCCGCGTGAACGGCGCGCCCGCCCCGCTCAGCCTGTTCCCCGGCTACGATATGGCATCCCAGGTCGGCCCCGACATCGGCGGATCGACGATGCAGTGGTACCGCATCCCCGGCTCCCTGGTGCTGAGCCAGATCGACGACGTTCGCGCCTTCATCCAGCAGTACGATCCCGCCAATGCCGCGCGCTTCTCCACCATCGATCCGCCGAGCGACCGTGGGTCCACGTTCAGCTCCAACGAAAAGAACTTCGCGGCCTATGCGCAGATCAATTACGGCTTCGACATGGGCACCATCCCCGTCGAAGGGCTGATCGGCGCTCGCTTCACCAACACCTGGGGCACGTCGAGCAGCTTCAGCTACCGGCCGGGCGATGCCTCCAACGGCAATCAAGATATCGTCGAGGCCGCAGAGGGCCAGGGCAACTACGCCGACATCCTGCCCAGCGTCTCGGCCGTCATCCATTTCACGCCGAAAGCACAGCTGCGCCTGTCCTACTCCACGAACGTCCAACGCCCGACCTTTGCCGACGCGCGTCCGTTCTATTCGCTTAACCTCACCAGCAATCCGCCGATCGTCTATGCCGGCAATCCAAGCCTCAAGGCGCAACGCGACCAGGCCTTCGACGTCAGCGCCGAATACTACTTCGGTCGCGGCGGCCAGATCTCGCTGGCAGGCTACTACAAGAAGGCCACCGGCTTCCTGCTCTATAGCCGCGAACAGGCATCGGCGGCCGAAATGGCGGCTTACGGCGTCAACCTTGCAGATTATGGCGCCGCGTTCGGCTATGTCGAGCAGCAGCGGAACGCAGGCGACGGTACTTTCGTGGGCCTTGAAGGCACGGTCCAGTCGTTCTTCGACTTCCTGCCGGGCATTCTCAGCAACTTCGGCGTCAGCCTGAACGCCTCGCACATCCTCAAGGCCCGCGTCGAATACGACGATGAGGAGAGCTTCCCGGGCGAGTTCGACTCCCCCAACACCTCGAAGTGGACGGCCAACGCGACCCTGTTCTACGACACGCCCAGCTTCAGCGCACGCGTGGCCTACAACTACCGCTCGTCCTATCGCATCGGCTTCTGGCTCGACGGCCAGGGCTCGGACCGCGCCCGGTATTCGC
This sequence comes from Novosphingobium sp. PhB55, assembly GCF_004368805.1. NCBI lineage: Bacteria > Pseudomonadati > Pseudomonadota > Alphaproteobacteria > Sphingomonadales > Sphingomonadaceae > Novosphingobium > Novosphingobium sp. PhB55. Next base: position 428,248 of record NZ_SODQ01000008.1, read on the forward strand.
CCTATAACGGCGCAACCGACCGGCTCGATGCGGCGATCAACTATACGCCCATATCGTTCATGACGCTGTCGCTGGAAGCCTCGAACATCCTGGGCAGCGATGTCTACCGCTATCACGGCAGCGAGGACCTGCTTCCCCTCGGCGTCCGCACTCTGGCGCGTACCGTCCAGGGCAGCGTCCGCTTCCGCTTCTGATCCAGAGCCCATCGACGGGACGCCATGATTGCCACCCGGCAGTCATGGCGTCCCGGCATTTCAGACGCTTGCGGTAAAGATCGGGCGCCCCGGCACCGGCATCTCGGTGCGATAGATGGTGCCGGTGCTTGATTCCGTGAAATAGAGCCAGCGATTGTCCGGCCCGCCATAGGCTGCGTTGGTGGTATAGCGCCCTTCCGGCACGTCGATCCGCAGCATCGGCTCTCCCCGGTTGCTGAACAGCCAGACGGCGCCGAAGCCGACATGGCAGACCGCCAGGTTGTCGTCCTCGTCGATGGCGAGCCCGTCGGGGCCGGAACCACCCGACATCTGGATATAGGTTCCGACTTTGCTCACCACCGCGCCGTCTTCCATCAAGGGGCAGCGCCAGACCGCGTTCGCGCGCGTAACGGCCAGGAAGAGCGCGGTCTCGGCCTTGTTGAGCACGAGGCCATTGGGGCTGGGAATGCCATCGAGCAGCAGTTCCAGCCGCCCGCTGCCGGCGCGTACGCGAAACAGGCGGCCATTGGGGTTCTGCCAACCCGACTGGCCCTGATCGGTGAAATAGATATCGCCGTTACGCGCGATGGTCAGGTCATTGCAGCCCAGGAACGGCTCCAGCAGATAGCGGTCGAACCAGACCTCGGACTGACCGCTGGCCAGGTCGCAGATCACCATGCCCTTGTGATGATCCGCCACCAGCAGCCGTCCGTCCGCCAGGAACTTCATGCCGTTGGGCTGGCCCTCGTACTCGAAACCCACCTCGCAGTGCCCTTCGGGATCGATGCGGAACAATCGGCCCCAGGGAATGTCGGTCACCCAGAGGTTGCCCTCTGCGTCGAAGACCGGCCCTTCGAGGAAGACCGGTGCGGCGGCGCCATGAAGCTGCACGCGCGCCCATTCGGTGGTTTCGCCGAACCGGCGCAGCGTGTCGGGAATGCGGCAGAAAACTTCCGCCATGACGGCGGGCGGCGCTGCGAACATGCTTCCTATCCTCTCCTGAAATCGCCCAGACGGTTTGCACTTATTGGATACATTAAACAGACCTCCCTCCGCTTGACGGCCGATTTTTAGGACCTAACCTTCCAAACAGCAACAACACGTATACATATCGCTGGAGAGGTGAAGGTCCCATGAGTTCTCGCGAGCTCGTCTGCATCATCGACCCGATTCATGCCATCGGCGTAGAGCGGATGTCGCAGGCACACGATATCATCGCACCGGCGAACTGGCGGGACGACGCCCGGCTCGCCGAAACCAGCGTCATCGTGATCCGCACCAGCCCGCTCGGCCCGGAGATTTTCGGGGCGATGCCGCGGCTGAAGGCGATCGTGAAGCACGGCGCCGGGGTGGACAATATCGACATGGCCGCCGCGTCCGCACGCGGCGTCATCGTCGCCAATACCCCCGGCGGCAACAATTCCACTGCCGTGGCCGAAGGCGCCGTGGCCATGATGCTGGCCCTGCTGCGCCGCACGCGCGACATGGACGGCCTGGTGCGCGAGGGTCGCTGGAACGAACGATGGACGGTGCGGCTGGGCGACCTGACCGGCGCGCGCGTGGGCCTCATCGGGTTCGGCCGCATTGCCCGCTGCGTGGCAAGGATCTGCGCAGCCGGCTTCGGCGCGGAAGTCGCGGCCTATGACCCGATGGTGCCGGATACGGAGATCCGCGGGGCCGGGGCGGAACCGCTGCCGCTGGAGGAGATCCTGCGCCGCGACGTGATCTCCATCCACACGCCTTTGACCGAAGCCACGCGCGGCCTGATCGACACCGTGGAACTGGGCATGATGGCGCGCCACGCGATCCTCGTGAACTGTTCCCGCGGCGGCATCGTCAACGAGGCGGCACTGGCCGATGCCTTGAAGGCGGGACAGATCGCCGGCGCCGGCATCGACGTCTTCGAGGCGGAGCCGCCCGCGCCCGACAATCCGCTGTTCGCTCTGCCGAACTGCCTGCTCTCTCCGCATGTCGCCGGCGTGACCGAGGCGGGCATGCGCGACATGGCCCTGAACGTCGCGCAAGTCGTCGAAGACGTGAGCCGCGGGGAGCGGCCGAAGACCCTGCTCAATCCGGAGGCCCTTGCATGACCGCGCCGCTGAAGTCCGTCATCTATCGTCAGATCCCGAGACCCGATCCCGCCCTGGTCGCCCGCGCCGCCCGGTTCGGCGTGGCCGACCTGCACGAGGGCCTGGGTGAAATCGCCGGGCGCATGGGGCTGATGAGCCCTGCCATGACGCCGATCGCGCCCGGACAGAAACTCTGCGGCCCCGCCGTCACCGCATGGAATTTCCCCGGCGACAATCTCGCCATCCACGCCGCCCTCTGGGTGGCCGAAGCGGGCGACGTGTTGGTTCTCACCAATGGCGGAGGGCATCAGGGCGCTCTCTGGGGCGATGTCGCCTGCACATATGCGCAGCGCAAGGGCCTGGCCGGGACCGTGGTGCATGGCGCCATGCGCGACGTCGATGCCATCCGCGCGCTGGGCTATCCGGTCTGGTCCACCGCCGTCTCGGTCGAGCACCCGAAGAAACGCGGGCCGGCCGCCGTCAACGTGCCGGTGGTGGCCGACGGGGTGCGGGTGGAACCCGGAGACCTCGTGGTCGGCGATTCCGACGGGGTGCTGGTGATCCCGCGCGCCTTGATAGAACAGACTGTAGACAGGGCGGAGGCACGCGCCGCCGCCGAAGTCGAATTCCGCCGCCGCATCGGCGAAGGCGAAGTGCTTTTCGGGATCCTCGGCATGGACAGGATCGTCGCCGAACTCGGCATCGAGATTCACGACTGCACCTGGGGAGGGGACCGCTAGCGGTCCGGCAGGGTCTTGCAGGGAGTCCCGAGGCCGGCGATCGTCGGCTTCGGTGCTTCCTGCAAACCGGCCCCCGGGAAACCGGCATAATTGAGCTGCGAGGAGAGAGCCAATGACCGCAAAGGCTGCAGACCGGCGAATGCATCTGGTCAGCTTCCAGATCCATTCCCCGATCAACCACACCGTGCTCAGCTGGGCGGCCCCCGGCGACAACCGGCTTGATGCCATGGCCGACCTGAAGGCCTGGCAGGACCTTGTCCGCACGCTTGAGCGCGGCCGGTTCGACGGGCTGTTCTTCGCCGACACGCCCGGCGTGTTCGACCGTTACCGCGACAGCCACGAGGACGCCGTGAAGTACGGCATCTGCTGGCCCAATCACGATCCCGTGGTCCTGCTCTCCGCCCTCGCCGCCGCCACCGAGCATCTGGGCCTGGCGACCACGATGTCCACGAGTTCCTACCGCCCCTGGACGATCGTGCGGCAGCTTTCCACGCTCGACTATCTCTCGGGCGGGCGCGTCGGCTGGAACATCGTGACCGGGCACTTGCGCGGCGAGCATCGCGCGCTCGGCCTGGAACAGCTGGAGCACGACCGCCGCTACGACGCGGCCGACGAATATATGGAGATCTGCTACCGCCTCTGGGATTCGATCGGCGAAGGTGCGGTGCTCGCCGACCGGAACGCGGGCGTTTATGCCGATCCTGCCAAAGTCGCATTCGTCGACTTCAAGGGCGAGTTCCACAAGTGCCAGACGGTCGGGCCGGTCCTGCCCTCCCCTCAGAAACGGCCGGTGCTGTTCCAGGCCGGCACCTCCGGGCGCGGGATGCGCTTCGGCATCGAGCATGGCGACGTGGTCTTCGCGATCCAGCCCAACCTGCCCGGCATGCAGCGCACCATGCGCCAGCTTGACGAAGCCGCCGCCGGGCTCGGCCGCAAGGCGCCGGGCGTGCTGTTCGGCGTGCAGCCGATCCTCGGCGGTACCGAGGAAGAAGCGCAGCGACACCTGGACGATCTCATCGAACGGCTGCCGCTGGACGGCTGCCTCTCCCGCCTCTCCGGGACGATGGGCGTGGATTTTTCCGGCATCGAACTCGATCAGCCGATGCAGGAACAGGCGACGCAGGCCTCGCAGGGCTTGATGAAGGCTTTCACCTCGGTTCTGGGCGACCGCCCTTTCACCTTGCGCGAAGTCGCCATCAAGTGGGGCCTTGCGGTGGGCATGCCGCAGATCGTCGGAACGCCCGAACAGGTCGCTGCCAGGCTGGAGGAGATCTGGCGCGAAACCGGGTGCCACGGTTTCAACCTCACGCCCACGGTCATGGCCTCCTCGGTCACGAACTTCGTCGACGAGGTCGTGCCGATCCTCCAGAAACGCGGGGTGTTCCGCAGCGACTACGAAGGCCGGACTTTCGCCGCCAACCTGGGGCTGCGCTGAAACGCGGGTCGGCATGCATCATGCGCGGGCTTGCATGGTGCATCGACCGGGGCCAATGAGCCTCGATGCGCATTGCACTCTTCGAACCGGAAATCGCTGGAAACGTCGGCGCCATCCTGCGCCTGAGCGCCTGCCTCGGCGCGGCCGTGGACCTTGTCGAGCCGATGGGCTTCGCCTGGGACGACCGCCGCGTGCGGCGCACCGCCATGGACTACATCGACCACGTCACCATCACGCGCCACGCCGATTTCGAGGCTTTCCGAAGCACGATCGGCGCGAGCAGGCTGGTCCTCTTCACGACAAAGAGCGAACAATCGCCCTACACGTTCACGTTCAGGCCCGACGACATCCTGCTGTTCGGCAAGGAGAGCGCGGGCGTTCCCGTCGATGTCTCGGATATCTGCGACGCCCGGCTTCGCATCCCGATGCGGCCGCAGGTCCGCTCCATGAACCTGGCGACCTCGGCAGCGCTCGCACTGGGCGAGGCGCTGCGGCAGACGGACGCCCTGCCGGACTAACCGGCGCACATCGAAATGCCTGTCCGGATCTTCGAACCGGGCAGGCATTCGGGGCGATACGCCGTCAGGCGACGGAGGAGAGACGGAACTCCTGCCTGCGCGCGCCGGTATCGAAGCGGGCGGCCTGGTCGTTGAGCGATCCGGCCTCGGTGGTGAG
>NZ_SODQ01000009.1:0-179405 GCF_004368805.1 Novosphingobium sp. PhB55
TACCCGATATGACAAGACCGCGCTGTCATTCGCCAGCTTCCTCAATCTAGCTGCCATCCGCAGATGGATACCGAACTTTGTCAACAGAACCTAGCACTGGTTCCGCACAAGAAACCGATCGGCTCGATACTGCTGAAAGTACCGAGGCATCCGTCGACATCGGATTCAGGGTGGTCAGAGATAATTAGGTGTGCGCTATGTCTCGTTCGAATTTACTAACACCCAATTCGTTCGAGGTATAGCGATTGAAGTCGGTCCTTTTCGGGCGGAAAGCCAGATCCATTAAACGGCAGTGAATGCGCGCAGTGAGCTGTGGCTTCACACCATAGATCACGTGTGGAAACATCGGTTGCGAACGGTGACTTGAGGGAACGTCAGTAATGGGGCGATCCTAAACGTGTTGGGGCCGGATTTCTGAGCTCCGATCGGCGGCGCTTTTCCTACATTGATTACCAAACGGTGGCGTTCGAAGAGATGATTATGAAAGCGGGCTCAGGCTCCATTGCAGAAGGCAAAGCGAAACTGTTGAGATGGTCAACCACAGCCAAGACCAGCCGGCGCTGCGGGCATGGAAAATCGCCATCGAAATCGCGGCGAACATTGCGAAACTGGCTAACGTCGCGGCTACGACCGCTTCGGCGCGTTCCATGCCGGTCCGGGCGAGAATGAAGGACAGGACGACGGTGATCTGAGCCGTCAGTCCATAGGCCCCGAGCGTACCCGCCAGGACGCGTGCTGCGACAGCCATGCGGCGATTGCGCGCGGCGGCCGCAGCGCCCGTTGAAGGGGACGACCTGAGCGTCACGGAATGGTTCATGGCGAGCTCTTTCGATTGCTGGGGCATGAGGATCAGGAAAGCAGGCGCAGGATGCGTTCGCGGTTGGTCTGCGCGGTCAAGGCAAGCGCGGCGGCCGCGCTCATCCATCCGCACCACGCGACAGCGCCGTAAGCCCAGCCAAGACCGAATCCGGCAATGACGTAGGCCGATACCAAGGCGCTGAAGCCGCTCCAGCGCATCGCAATCGATCGGCGCGGGCTTAGCTTGCGGCGCAGCCAATCCTGGTGATGGCGGGCCATGGCGATCAGCAGCAGTGCAAAGCCCAGCAGCGCGAGGCCGGCGATGGCGAGATGGATCATGCTGGGGCCTCCGCCGAATTACGTTTACGCCGGGCTGGCGCTGCCTTGGGCTGGTGGCGGAGCACTTTTCGCGCGGTGTAGGCGAAAGCGATAGCCAGCACGATCATGGTCAGGTCAAAGCTGACAAATGCCCAGTCACCGCGATAGAGGCTCGCACCGAGGCCGCGCGAGGTCGTGGCGGCGTTGACGATCGGAACCAGCGCGAACAGCACGGCACCGGTGCCAAGCACTTCCACCCAGGCGCGCTTGGCGGGGCGTGCCAGCGTCCACGCGAAGATTGCTCCCCAGGCGATGAACAGGCTGTCGACTTCCCATTCACCACGCTCTGCCATCGCGGACGGGAGTAGGCGGTTGGCAAGGAAATAGACGGCGATGCCTGCAGGAGCGCCGGCGATGAAGCCGATGTTCAGCCGCTCGACCAGGCGGAAGCCGAAATGCGGGCAGGCCGGGTCCGGCAACTTTGTGCGCCGTTTTACGCACCATAGGGCAAGCCCCGTGGCGCACATCGCCGTGCCGCCGAGGCCGGACAGGAAATAGAGCCAGCGCAGGCCGTATCCGGCGAACCAGCCGGTGTGGAGATCGACCATGACCTCGCGCGTCATGCTGGCGCCGCCTTTCACCGGTTCGGGAATGGGAATGATGCGGGCCTGTGCTGCGTCGATGTAAAGCGCAGTGTGCCGGTTGCCTGCCCAGTCGGTGCGTTCGGGGTAGAGACGGGCCGTCGCATTCCGGTCGCCGGGGTGCTCGATATTGATGTAGCTGGGGCGCGTGCCCTGCCACTGCCGCTCGGCGCTCGCGACCATTAGAGACAGTGGCATCGTCGGGGCGGCGACGCCGCTGACCTCCCGCTCTTCAGGGCGGGGGCTGGAGGCCTCGTAGAAGGCGTCGCGGTCCGCGAAGTTCGCGGTGATAGCCCAAGGCATCAGCGTGAGCAGTAAAGTGACCAGTCCTGTATAGGTGATCATAACGTGGAACGGGAGCGCCAGTACGCCGGTGGCGTTATGAGCGTCGAGCCAGGAGCGCTGCCCCTTGCCGAAGCGCATCTGGAAGAAGTCGGTGAAGATCTTCTTGTGCGTGACCACGCCAGAAAGGATCGCGACCAGCATGGCCAGCGCAGCCACGCAGACCAGATAGCGGGCCCAGCGCACCGAGATGTAATGCAGGTCGAAATGCATGCGGTAGAGGAAGAACCCGCCGCGGGTCTCGCGCACGCCGAGTTCCCGGCCGGTGCGGGGATCAAGCGTGATCTCCTTACGGTCGTGCCGGTCCTGTCCCGGTATGCTCCAGGACACGGCAAGGCCGCTCCCACCACGGGCGCTGGGAAGCGAGATGCTCCAGCTTTCCGCTCCTGCGCCGCGTCGACGCAAGAGCGCGTCCGCGGCGTCGAGCGCGCGCGGGGTCACCGCCGTGCCGGAAGGCAGTTCGGGCCGCATCCAGGCATCGATTTCGTACTGGAAGAACGCCGCCGTACCGAAGACGAAGACGATGTAGAGGATCCAGCCCGGTATCAGTCCGACCCAGGTGTGCAGCCACGCCATCGACTGGCGGAAACCCTGCTTCATGATCGCATCCTTGCCCTTGCGAACTCTCAGAATTCCGTCCGCGCCGAGAATGCGATCGTGCGCGGCAGGCCCAGTTGCCAGTACGAGGACCAGTAATCCTTGTTGGTCAGGTTGCTGACGTAGAGATTGAATGTGGTTGGTCGGCCCAGCGCCTCGGTGCGGTAGCGGATACCTGCATCGAAAAGCGTGTAGCCGTCGATCCGGTTGGCATTGGCCGCATCCTGATATTTCGATCCCGAGTAGTAGGCGCCGCCCGAAAGCACGAGGCCGTTCACTGCAGGAATCTCATATTCGATCGAGGCCTTGGCCATCAGCGCGGACGATCCGATCGGCTTCTTGCCCTTGAGCGCCGCGTTGGTGGCCTTCTCGATGCCGAGGTCCATCCACGTGCCCCCGGCGACGATCCGCAGATGATCGGTGACATGGCCGTCCAGCGTCAGTTCGAGGCCCTGATGGACCTGTCGGCCGTCCTGGTTGATGGTTATCATGCCTGTCGAGGCGACTTCGTTGTAGCTGTTCGCCTTCTCGATGCGGAACAGTGCGGAGGTGACCAGCAGCTTGTCGGAAATGGCGTACTTGGCCCCGACTTCGTACTGCTTCGAGATGACCGGATCCATCACCTCTCCGGGGTTGGTGTAGAGCGTCGCATCGTTGGGCACGATCGTGCCGGCTTCCATCGCCTCCATGTAGCTCGCGTAAGTGGTAAGTGCGGGTACGGGCTTGTAGATCAGCGAGATCGTGGGCGTGATTGCGGACTTCTTGTAGCCCGACGATCTGGCCCCCGCAGTCGTATAGCTGCGCGTCCGGATCGTGCTGTAGTTGAAGCCCACCAGTGCGCTCAGGGTATCGGTGAAGGTGACGTCATCGCCGATGATCGCGTTGAAGTTGGTAGCGTCGTTCGCCTTGTAGAGCGGGCCCGGATCGCCGTGGAACACCGGCGTCGGCATATTCAGCAGCTCGTCCAGCGTCAGGTTGGACCCGGCCGGATAGGCCGTGCCATCGGCATAAGTGCCGGGCACGTTGCCGACGACGTGACGGACTTCCTTGTAGGTGTCCCAGGAACCGCCCAGGGTCAGCTTGTGGTCGATCGGGCCGGTGCGGAACGCAAGATCGAGGTACGTGTAGGCGCCCTGCGAAACCGTGTCGTAAGGGAAGGTCTTGGAGATATTGTAGGTTGACCAGCCGGTTGGCGTGTCGATCGGATAGATGATCACGTATTCGCGCTCATCCTTCTTGTACATGTAGGCCGATCGCAGCGAGACTGCATCGCTGATCTGGTACTTCACATTGGCGCCGATACGGTCCGAGGTGGTCTGGTTGTAGGTCCAGCCCGGCGTATAGGTTTTCGAATTGTCGTAGGCATCGGGCCAGTAGCCGAGGCCATTGGTGTAGAAGCGCGTGTCTACACGGTCGAGATGCCAGTAGGTATGCGCCGCTTCCAGTTGTACCAGAAGCTTGCTGGAAACGTTCCAGTCAAGCGCACCGCTCACCAGCCACTTCTTCAGATGCTGGTCGTCCTTCGACGTGCCGCCATTGGCGTAAGCACCGTTGAAGCGGAAGGCCAGGGTGTCGTCACTTGTGATCTTGCCGCCGAGATCGACGTGGCCGAAATACTGGCTGCCGCCGTAATTTCCAACCGCCACGTTGGCGAGCGGCTCGTAAGTCGGCCGCTTGAGGACGTAGTTCGAGACGCCGCCGACGTTGCCCGAGCCATAGAGGAAACCCGAAAGGCCGTTCATGACCTCGACCCTCTCGATTTCCTCGGTCGACAGTCCATACGTGTAGGACGAGAGTCGCACGCCGTCGACGATGCCGGTGCTGCTGTCGAAGCCGCGAATTCGGACGTTCGGATAGCCGAAGATGGTCGTCGGCGCATTGGTCTGCACCACGGGGTTCATCTTGTAGAGCTGGTCGAGATCGCGGGCGATGGTGTTTTCGATCTGCTCGCTCGACATGACTGTCACCGAATAGGGCGTGTCGGCGATGCTGCGCGAGCCCCAGGGGCCGATACCCGCCACAAGATCGGGAGAGACATGCTGCCCGTTTACGACAATGGGAGAGCCGTCGCGGGCGGTCTGCCTGTCGCTGCTGGAACCGTCGTCTTCGCCTTCTTCCGTATAGCCCACCGCCTGGATGCGCATCGGGTCCAGTTCCAGCCGTCCGACGGTGGCGGGTACGATCGTCAGCGTCCCGGCATCCGCCGCGCGTGCGACCAGTCCGGTGCCGGCCAGGAGGCGGGACAGGGCTTCTCGAGGCACGAAAGAGCCGTTTAGCCCTGGGGTTGTGCGCCCATCGGCCAGTCGCCCCTCATAGGAAATCTGAACATCGCTTTGGTCGGCGAAGCGGTTCAATGCCTGCGCCAACGATCCGGCCGGAATCTCGTAGCGCCGCGCCGCCTCGCCTTGTTGAGCCTGCGCCGATACGGGGACGGCTACGGCTGTGAGCATCGTCGAACCGACCCATGTAGCAGCCAGCAGCGACCGCGCGGAAAATTGCCTCATGTCTTGTAACCCCCGAATGAACCAAGTGCATTCTAGTGCTGATGCGACGCACTCTCATTAGGTAGGTCGAAGATGCACGGATTTTGGAGCCTACCTCGGGCGAAAAAATTTTTGGCGAGATCGGAAGTTCAGCGGCTGACGACGATGAACATATTGGAAATACGGATGGACTTCAGGGAAAGGGTTTTTTCAAGCGCCGCCAGCGCATCGAGCGGATGGTCGAGATCATACACTCCGTTTACCCGCAGGTTCGCCGCCTCGCCGCGCACGGTCCAGTAGCCGCGCCGCTGTCGGCCAAGCTGTGCCACGACTTCGCTGAGCGGCCGGTTGGACACGATCAGTTTTCCCCGCGTCCAGGCGGTTGCCGCCAGTGCATCGGATGGAACGGGGCGGGCGACGGACTGCGCGGTGAAGGTAGTGCTCTCGCCTTCCCGAACCACGGCCTTCGCTCCGCTGGACGTCCGAACCGCGACGCTGTGTTCCAGCACGATGACTTCGGGTTCGCCTGAGCGTTCTTCCACCGTGAAAACGGTGCCAAGGGCGGTTACGCTCCCCTCATCGGTTTCGACGCGGAACGGATGATGCGGATCGGGCGCAACCCTGAATTGCGCAGCGCCGCTTAGCAGCGTCGCCACGCGCGCGCCGTCCGACTGATCGAAGCGGAGTGCCGAGCCCGCTGCCAATGTCGCGACCGATCCGTCGGGCAGAGCGATGCTGCGGCGCTCTCCGACGCCGGTGGAATAGTCCGCGCGCAGCCGCGCCGGCCAATTCTCGGTGCTTCCGATAATCGCCAAGGCAAGCACTGCCACAATGGCCGGCACAGCGCAGCGACGAGCGATGGCGGAGGGCGCGGGGCGCCAGCGGCTTGTCCGGCGATTTGCCGGGTGGGCACGCGCCGGTTCCTCCTCGCGGATTGGCAGTGAGGCCATGCGCCGATAACGCTGCCAGACCGCGTTCTGCCGATCGAATTCGCGGCGATGTTCCGACACGGCTAGCCATTCCGAAAATGCGGATTGTTCCGCCTCGTCCAGCGCGGTTCCGTCCTGCCGGACGATCCAGTCTGCCGCCTGCTCTTCCAGTGTCCCGATCGGAGCGTCCACGTCGTCTTCAATCGACATCGCCAACCTCTCGTTTGATTCCCATGGCAACGGCATGTGCCTGCCGTCTCATACAGTCAGTCGGAATTCGGACGGATTTGGCGCCATGGCGTCGCATTTTTAATCGTCCTGTCCAGGCTCGGCCAGAATGCGCGAGCAGAGCACGAGGGCGTGCCGCAATTGCTTCTCGACCTGTTTCACATGAATGCCGAGCCGCTGTGCGATTTCGGCTTTTTCCAGAAGTTCGACATGGCGCATGGCGAAGACCTCCCGGCAACGCGGGGGCAGTGTTGCCATCGCGCCGTGTAGCCGATCCAGTTCGTGGCGCCCGGCGGCATGGGCTTCCGGCGAGGGCGCATCGTCGGCAACCTGTTCGCTGTGGTCCGCCTCCACAAGCCATTGAGACCATCGCTGCTGTTGGCGCATGGCTTCCGCACTGAGGTTGCGGGCGATTCCGTGGACGAAAGCTTGCACATCCACCACGCGACCGGCCTCAATCGCCGGAATGGCGCGCGCAAAGGCTTCCTGGACGATATCCGCTGGCTCGACCGGAGGCCTGACGCGCCGCCGCACGCTTGCCAGAAGCGCGCCGCGATGCCGGGCGAGCAGGGAGAGTGCCTTTACGGTCATCGCGCCGCCATTTGCCTGGCGGGTGGAAGGATCAGGAATTGGAGTGGCACGGCGACGACAAGTTCGTCGGGCAATTCAGCGGGAATCTCCGGGAACGGCGCGGAGCGACGGACCTGTTTTAGCGCAGCGCGGTCGAGTACGGCGCGACCGGTAGAACGCTCCATTGCCGCGGCCAGCAGGTTGCCCCGGCGGTCTATGCGGAACGACAGGGCCCCGTCGCCCTGATAGTTTCGGAGACGGGCGGCTTCCGGGTAGTTTCGATGCTCGGCCAGGCGCGCGAACAATACCTCCCGGTAATCTTGGGCCGCATCGCGTGGTTCATGACTTTCGGCGATGCCTTCTGGTTCCGCTTGGTCGAAATTCGCATTATCTGAAGCGGCTGGCGCGGTAGCAGCGTCGGGTGAGAGGTGACGCAGTTCCTGGACGCGCGCGGGCTTTTTGTTTTCGATCTGTGGGAAGATGGCGGCGGCAGGAACGGGCTTTTGCTTTGCTGGGGCAGCTTGGGCTGAGGCGTCGAGTGTCGTGATTATGGTCACGTCACGTTGCAGGCTCTGGTCTGTACGGTGGGGGAATTGGCCGCAGACGATGAGAAGAAATCCGGCGATGTGGACGAGAATCGTAACGCAGAGCGAGAAAAATCGCGGGTTTTCCACCCGGATTCGCCTTCGGGAGGCGCTTGATCTTTCGATTGCGACGAATTGCGGCATGTCGGCGCGCTTAACCACTATTGCGAGTTAATCGCAACATCCTTGTTCGAGGGGTGGGGCAGGCTGAGCATGCCCAATCCTCGATGAGCGTGTCACGACGCTGGTCATTCGATTTCCGTCATTCGCCGAAGCTCCAATGAGGCGGCCAAGGGCCTATGGGTGGAACGGTGACTTGTCGCCGCCAGCCATCGCTTCCGACATTCATGGCCGCAACAAGAGCCTGCATTTTGCGGCTTGATCGCCATCAGGTTGATTGAGCCCACGCAACAGCGTGTCCAACGCGCAAGAAGACGAAAATCAATTAGTTTGCTTTTGCGAGGCATTAGCGATTAATGGTTATGTCGTTGGAACGTGAGGAATTCGATGCTGATCCCATTTCTGGTCATGCTGCGCGAAGGGATAGAGGCCGCGCTGATCGTCGGAATCGTCGCCAGCTATCTCCACCATGCCAACCGCAAGGACCTGATGCCCGCGATCTGGGTGGGGGTCTTATTGGCGTGCGCGCTGTCGTTGTTTGCGGGTGCCGCGCTGCAATTCGCCGCGGCCGAGTTTCCGCAGAAGCAGCAGGAACTGTTCGAAGGCGTGGTCGGGCTGGTGGCGGTGGTGATGCTAACCTCGATGGTATTCTGGATGCGCCGCGCGGCGCGCTCCATCAAAAGCGAGCTTCACGCCTCACTCGATCGCGCCCTGGCCCGCGAGAGCGGCCCGGCCTGGGCGCTCATCACCATGGTATTCCTGGCCGTTGCCCGCGAAGGGTTGGAATCGGTGTTCTTCCTGCTCGCAATCTTCCAGCAGAGCCGAGGATGGGAGGCGCCGGTAGGTGCATTGATCGGCATCGCAGCTTCGGTGGCTATCGGCATCGGCCTGTACAAGGGCGGCATCCGCCTCGACCTGCGCCGCTTCTTCCGCTTTACCGGCGTCTTCATCCTGCTTGTCGGCGCCGGTCTGCTGGCGGGCGTGCTGCGCAAGTTCCATGAGGCCGGCATCTGGAACGGCCTACAGACGGTGGTCGTCGATCTCAGTGAAACGCTGCCGATGGATGGTCCGGTCGGTGCAGTCCTTGCCGGCCTGCTAGGCTACCAGGCTGTGCCGGTGCTGGGCGAAGTCATCGTCTACGTCGCGTTCCTCGCCGTCAGCCTGTTCTGGTTCTTCAGGCCCTCACCAAGACCTACACACTCTCCCGCCGGGGCTTGCTGATGACCAAGACTTCTTCTTCGCCCCTGATTCGCGCGGCGCTGGTCGGCTCCGCGCTGCTCGTGCTGCTGGGCGGCATCGCCTTCTGGTATGCCTCGAACCGCAGCGGCAGGACGCCCCGCACGACCGATGGCCATGCCGTGACCGTGACCATCCGCGGCAAGGTCTGCGATCCTAACGACATCACCGTGCCTGCGGGCAAGACCACCTTCACCATCGTCAACGAGACGCAGCGCGCGCTGGAGTGGGAAATCCTCGACGGCGTGATGGTGATCGACGAGCGCGAGAATATCGCGCCCGGCCTGCGCCAGACGATGACGGTCAAGCTGGAGCCCGGCGAATACGACATCACCTGCGGCCTGCTCAACAATCCGCGCGGCAAGCTCCACGTCACCCCTTCGACGGAATCGGATGCCGAGGCGGCGCGGCCTTCGCTGGAAACCTACGTCGGTCCGCTGGCGGAGTATCAGGTCTACCTGCTGACCGAAGCGGAAACGCTGGACAGTTCGGCGCAGGCTCTGGTGGCCGCGCTCAAGGCCGGACAACTGGACAAGGCTCGCGAGCTTTACGCCCCTGCGCACCAGAGCTACGTGCGGATCGAAGCGGCAGGGCAGGTCTTCGGTGACCTCGAAGCGCGGCTCAATGCCCGTGCAGACTATTACGAAAAGAAGGCCGCCGATCCCGCGTTCCAGGGCTTCCGCCGGATCGAATACGGCCTGGCCAACGGCAGCGATGCCAGGGCGCTGGGTCCGGTGGGTGACAAACTTCTGGCCGATATCGCGACACTGAAGGAGCGGCTGGCGGGCATCGAACTCAAGCCCGAACAACTGGCCGGCTTTACCGAAAAGCAGTTCCGCCGCCTGTCGGATTCGCTGGGAGCTGCCCTGTCCGCATCAGGGCCCGCAACGGGCGACGACAGCCCGGCGGACCTTCAGGGCCTGTACGAAAGCGGCAGCAAGGTGGCCGAACTGCTCTCGCCCCTGCTGGTGAAGGCGAACCCGGCGCTGGACAAGGCGTTCAATGCGGACTTCGCTGCTTTCGACAAGGCGCTGGCTCCGCTGCGCACGGGCGACACCATGCGCGCCGTCAAGCTCGATCTCGCGCAGCGTCGTGCTATGGCGGCGATCCTTGCGAAGATCGCTGCCGATTTCGGCAAGACCAATGCCGCGCTGGGGCTGACATGAGACTACCGTCGTCACGCCGACAAGTACTGGGCGGTGGTATCGGTCTGCTGGCGGCCATGCCCGCAACAGCGCTGGCGCAAGCCGGAGCCGCTTCGACCGGATCACCGGCAGGCGGCTCGCAAGTCGCCGACGCGCCGCGCAGCACCCACACGCAGGATCTCGTGCCGTTTCAGGGTGTGCACCAGGCCGGCGTCACCACGCCGCGCCCCAGCGCCGGGATGATCGCCAGCTTCTATGTGCTAGCCGAAAGCCTCGACGATCTCGAACGCCTTTTCCGCATCCTGACTGAGCGGATCGCATTCCTCACGCGTGGTGGGCAGCAGCCGGATATCGATCCCCTGCTTCCGCCCGCCGGTTCGGGTATTCTTGGCCCGGTGGTGCAGCCCGATGCACTGACTATCACCGTTTCGGTCGGTGCATCCCTATTCAATGCCGACCTCGGCCTTGCAGCACTCAGGCCCCGGCACCTCCGGCAGATGCAGGCGCATCCCAACGATGCGCTGGACGCAGCGCTGTGCCACGGCGACCTGTCGATCCAGTTCTGCGCCAACACGCCCGATACCAACATCCACGCCCTGCGCGACATCATCAAGAACACTTCCGACCTTCTGGTGCTGCACTGGAAGCAGGAAGGAACGGTGCCGCAGATCCCCTCCACGCCCGGTCAGCCGGAGGAGAGCGCGCGCAATTTCCTAGGCTTCCGGGACGGTTCGGCCAATCCCAACTCCAACGACACCCCGCTGATGGACCGCATCGTCTGGGTGGCACCTGGCGGGGTCGAGCCCGGCTGGGCCACCGGCGGCAGCTATCAGGCAGTGCGGATCATCCGCAATTTCGTGGAACGCTGGGATCGCACCCCACTGGGCGAGCAGGAAGCGATCATGGGTCGCGTGAAGCCCAGCGGCGCACCCATGGATGCCCCTGTCGACGGCAGCGCGACCGAGCACCACGTGCCCGACTACGACCGCGACCCGCAAGGCACGAAGACCGGCCTCGATTCCCACATCCGCCTTGCCAATCCGCGCAATGCTGCCAGCGATGCCAACCTGATCCTGCGCCGTCCGTTCAACTATTCCAATGGCGTCACCAAGTCCGGCCAGCTGGAAATGGGCCTGCTGTTCATCTGCTATCAGGCGGATTTGGAAGCGGGCTTCATCACCGTCCAGAAGCGGCTCGATGGCGAACCGCTGGAAGAATACATCAAGCCGATCGGCGGCGGCTTCTTCTTCACTTTGCCAGGCATTCGCGACGATGCAGACTGGATCGGCCACACGCTGATCGCTGCTGCGCGCGCCGCCTGAGCGATCCTGAGCAATCCCCATTTTGATCACGGAGACGACCATGTTCCTATCCTCGCGCCGCACCCTGCTGGGTATGTTCGCCGCCGCGCCCCTTGCTTCGCTGCCGCTGTTTTCCGAAACCGCGCTGGCGCAGGCGAGGCCATCTCCTTTGCAGCTGGTCGGGCCGGTGGCGCAGTACAAACTCTACGTGAACGAAAACGTACGCAAATTCGTGGCCGATACCCGTGCTTTCACGGCGGCGGTGAAGGCCGGCAACATCGCATTGGCCCAGAAGCTCTATGCCCCCACGCGCATGAACTATGAACGGATCGAGCCGGTGGCCGAGCTGTTCAGCGATCTGGACGCCGCGATCGATTCCCGCGCCGACGATCACGAGAAGGCTGAAAAAGATCCCCGCTTTGGCGGCTTTCACCGCATCGAATACGCTCTCTGGGTGGAAAAGAGCACCAGAAACGCCGGCAAGGTGGCGGACAAGCTGATGGCGGACGTTCTTGCATTGCAGAGCCGCCTGCTCAAGTTGACCTTCCCCCCCGCCAAGGTCGTGGGCGGTGCTGCCGTGCTGATGGAGGAAGTGGCCGCCACCAAGATATCGGGTGAGGAAAACCGCTACAGCCGCACCGACCTCTACGATTTCCAGGCCAACTTCGAGGGAGCCTTCAAGATCGTGACCCTGCTGCGCCCGCTGGTCGCAAAACGCGACCCTGGTTTCGCGGCCAAGACCGATGCCAATTTCAAGGCGGTGTTCGACACGCTGGCCAAGTACCGCGTGCCCGGCGGCGGTTTTGCCTCCTACCTCAAACTATCCGACCGCGATCGCAAACTGCTGGCGGGCAAGGTCAATATTCTGGCCGAAGACCTCTCGAGGCTTCGCGGAATGCTGGGGCTCAGCTGACAGGTTCCCGGGCGGCATGTAAATCAAGGTCAGCGAAAGTGAGCCACTCGAAGTTTCTCAGAAGAGTACTTGCCTGCTCTACTGTCGCCGAAATTGCTGCCCTTGTTTGGGCGTGCCTAACGTTTGGTGGGTAGATTCAAAGCCCCGCGCCAGCCCTCCAGCTCTTCTTTCTTTCGGTGTAGGCTGGATCGAATGGCGGGTCAGCGTTACCGCATGAAGGAAAAGCTGGGGGCGTGGATGCTGCCACTAGACCGATGTTTGGAGCGGCAATGAATGGCGGAAGGCAGCAATTACCAAGACGATGCCTCGCAACGGGATGGCATGCCCTCGTCTCGCCAGACGAAGGGCACCAAAGCAGTGACATCTCCGGTCTGACATCTGTCGAATTGGAGGTTGTAGGTCCGCTCTGTCAGCGAGAGCAGGGGCAGGGCGCTACCAACTCACGTCGTTCCGGTGGACCACATTGAACGGCAACTGTCTGCCGAGCCGGTCATTTCACGGTGTGGAAACGCTCCTACCTTGCGCCGTCTCATCAAATAACGTAGGCGCCTACACAAGCTACTAAGGGCGTTTTTATGGCAAGTTTTGATCTGCCTATTCTCGGTGCACCGATGAGCCGGCGAACAATGCTCGCGGCCTCCATCTTCGGTGCTGCGGCTCCCGCGCTGGCGAAGGCGGATGACGACCCACTGGAACGGTTTCTCAAGAAGCAACTGGAAGGCGCCGCGATCCCCGGCATGGCGGTAGGTGTCGCTCGAGCAGGCAAAGTAACGCTGATGCGGGGTTATGGCTTTGCCGATATTGCGCGCCATCGGCAAGTCACGACCAATACGATGTTTCATCTTGCTTCCGTGACGAAGACTGTCACGGCCACGGCGATCATGATGCTCGTTGAAGCAGGCCATATCGATCTTGATGCGCCGATCAGCGGCTATCTCGATTTCAAGGTCATCAATCCGGCTCATCCCGATTCCGCGATTACAGTTCGGCATCTGCTGACCCATGTGTCGAGCCTTTCCGATCAAACATATTACCAAGTCGATTTCCGAACGATCGGGATGGATTCGCCGCTACCGCTCAGGGCCTTTTTGACGGACTATCTCGTATCTGGGGGCGCCTACTATACAGCTGCTGGCTGTTTTTCGTCGGCTGCCCCAGGCGCGGTCTATGACTATTGCAATGTTGGTTACGCGCTACTGGGCTATATTGTGGAGCAAGTCGCGGGCCAAGATTTGCGCGCATTCACCCAGGAGCGGATGTTCACGCCCCTTGGCATGCGTCCCGTTTCCTGGTGCATTGCAGATGTGCCTCCACAGTTAGCTGCCACCCCCTACGAGGTCGTGGATGGTCGGGCAGTCGCCACCCCAGCCGTCGGCTTCCCGGACTATCCGGTGGGCATGCTGCGCGCCTCCATCGCCAGCTTCATGCCCTTCGTTGCGGCGGCGGCAAATGGCGGAGCGTCCGACAAGGCCCGGATCTTGTCGTCCGGCAATCAGGCCCAAATGCTGACCATGACAGTTCCGCCCGGCCTGCCGTCGTGGGTGAGTGGGCAAGGGCTGGGCTGGATGGAATCCAATAACCACGGCAAGCGCTTGATCAATCACTGGGGCGGCGATCCCGGCGTGTTCACCGCTGTCTATCTGGACCCCGTCACAACCACCGGTGTGGCGATCTTCACGAACATGTCGGCCACTCCTGCGAGCAAGAACGCCATCAAAAGTATAGCCGAGCATCTTCTTTCAGGACCACTTGCATGACAGAGAAGCGGAAGGATTATAGCCGTGCCGCGGGCGCGGCCGCCTTGGGTGCGCGCCTACGCCGCTTATCCGAACGACTAGATCGTGAAACGGCGGAGATTTATGTCGCGCAGGGCATTCGTTTCGAGCAACGATGGTTCGGTGTTCTCAATCAGATCGTTCTGAATGGGCCGATGACAGTCGGCGACATCGCAGAGGCGCTTTGCATCACCCATGTATCGGTGAGCCAAGCGAGACGGGCGCTTGAGAGCGCCGGTTTGATCCAGATGGCCGGCGACAAGGCCGATGCGCGGCGTCGCCTCATCTCTCTATCTGCCCAGGGCGATGCTCTGGTCGCCGCCCTGGCGCCACTCTGGGCTGCTCTGAGTGAAAGCGCCAAGGAACTGGATGCCGAGGCTGGCCATCTCGTGCCATTGTTGGACCGCTTGGAAGACGCACTCGATGTGCGCGCCCTATCGGACCGCGTCGCCGCCCGCCTCGGCGTCTAGATATAAGCCGTCGTTTCCTGTTCTGAGCGACGGGCCGGTTGGCGAAGGAATTCGACCCGCTCGGCAATCGGATTTGGCTTGGTGCAATCAGCGCTAGGATTTCTCATTCCGAGCGCTGGAAAATCGTCGTCCGGTGGCAAAAAGTGGCGCGATGGTGTGCAGGGCCGCTCTCAGCCGTACGCTGGCATCGAACTGTCGACTCGCGAGCGACAATTTGCCGTTCGCCAGTCGACTCTCCCCAGACGTTCGAAGCCGACTTCCCAAGGTACGGACGTCCCGCTTATCCCCGAAGGCCGTCCTTGCTCGGCGTTTGGCTCAGCCGTCCGTTGACAGGGTGAGGCCCTCCCATTCATCGATCTCACGTTCCATGTGCTTGTATCGTTCGCGTACCAGGCGCAGGGCATCGCTACCCAGCAGCAACTGCGGTGGCGGGGCGTCGGCATCGACCAGGGCGAGGACTGCTTGGGCGAGCTTGGCTGGATCGCCCGCCTGTTTACCACTCTTCTCCATGCGCGCAGCCCGGATCGGATCGAACTGGGCGTCGTAGTCGGCGATCACGCGGGAGCTTCGGACCATCGATCGTCCTGCCCAATCTGTGCGGAAGGAGCCCGGGCATAGAGCCGTGACATGGACGCCAAAGGGTGCCATTTCCGCGCGCATCACTTCGGAAATGCCCTGAAGAGCAAACTTGCTGCCGCAGTAGTAGGCAATTCCCGGCATGGTAATCATCCCGCCCATGGAAGTCACGTTGACGATGAAGCCGCGGCGACGTTCGCGAAAGCGCGGTAGCAAGGCCTTGGCGACCGCCACCGCTCCGAAGACATTGACGTCGAACTGACGGCGCATTTCCTCGAGCGGGGATTCCTCGATTACACCTTCATAACCATAGCCCGCGTTATTGATGAGGATATCGATCGGACCATGATCGCTGTCAGCTCGATCGACAATTCCGGCAACCCTCTCGAACTGCGTAACATCGCACAAGACCGTCACGACCTCTGGCAGAAGCTCAGCCAGGCGATTTCGTGCCGCCTCGGATCGAACCGCGCCGATTACCCGATGGCCGGCCTCCAGCGCGGCCTGGGCTATTGCAAAGCCGAAACCGGAATTTGCTCCCGTTATGAAGAAAGTGTGTCGCGACATGGCGTTGTTCCTGCTGGTTGCGTTTCCGCTTTGCCAAATGGTACAATCGTCCTCATCCGAAAACGGCAGTTTCTCTAAGTTTCTTGCTCAATCCTATGATACGATTCCCGGAACATGACTGATCTTTTCGAAATTGCGGCCGAGCTCGCGCCGCGGCATGGGTACAATTCGACTGGCCTTCCCGGCCTGCGCATCCTGCGTTCGGAAGCCATGCTCGAGGACGTGCCGGTGCTTTACCGGCCTGGAGCCGTTTTTGTCTTACAGGGATCAAAGCAGGGCTTTCTCGATGGCAATGTGTATCGCTACGATGCCGATCATTACCTCGCCATCTCGGTGCCCGTGCCATTCCGCATGGCCTCACAGGCGGATGCAGGCAGGCCCTTGCTCGCCATCTATCTCGATTTCGACCTTCCTCTCGCGGCCGAGATCGCCGCAGTGATGGCTAGGCCGGACGCGTCGCACGCCCGCGAGCAAGCACGCAGCCTGGTTTCGAGCCCAATGGAGCCCTCCATTCGCGATGTGCTGCGACGGTTGCTGGTGGCTCTGCACTCCCCGCAGGAGTGCGCTATCCTGGGTCCCGGGCTTATCCGTGAATTGCATTTTCGCGTGATGATGGGGCCGCAAGCTCGGCCGCTATTGGCCGCACTTCACCACGAAGGGACGGCGGACCGGGTCGTGAAGAGCCTGTCAGAGATCCGCGAACGCTATCACGAGAAACTCACCGTTCCCGCCCTGGCTAAGGCTGCGGGGATGAGCGTTGCTTCGTACCACTCCGGATTCAAGGCTCTCACCGGAAGTTCGCCCATGCAGTACATCAAGGCCATGCGCTTGCACGAGGCGCGCATGATGATCGCGCGGCGCGAAGCTCCCATAGCGACGGTCGCGATGCAGGTCGGCTACGCCAGCCCCGCGCAGTTCAGCCGTGATTTCAAACGTCATTTCCATCGCAATCCAAGCGATGAGGCCCTCTGGCTGCGTGAGCACATCGGCGAGGCCTCGTAGGTATGGGAAACTGCGACCAATTGTCGCCGCTCCGCTTCGGCCTCCTGAGCCGTCCGCTCCCGCCGAAACCGGACAGATCAGCTTTGCACGATTTTAATCGAGAACCGGCCTTTCCGGCCCCGCAAACTTAGCGGACATGTGGTGCAACAGCGAAGAGGTGGTCAAGCTGCCGCTTGCCATTCCAGTCAGGCGGCGGTTCACCGGAGCCATCCCAAGGAGCGGTCTGACCCCAATCCTTTCGATAATCCCTTAAACGAACCAACACTTCATCCGGTGAACTGGCGTGATCATCGTCCAAGCCTGGCTCCCAAAGGCATGCTTCGCAGATAAAAATCGGCAAGCCTTCCTCTTCCGTATACCGTGGGATTTGAAGCTTGGTATTGAACCCACAGGCGGTGCAGAGCAGCCGACCGTCCTCATCCCATATGTTAAATTGTGTGAGCCCTGGCATGTAGCCATTCTAGCGTTCTACATTCTGGCGTCCACCAACGCTGATAGACCGGCAGTTCGCTTGCCTCCCCCGACATCTTGGTCGTAGCGGGTGCCCAACCGGCCCCTAGGTACCGGTCAATTGTAGACCTTTCATTTCTTGTCCGTTTCGAGGGAGGGCCTAAGTGGGCGGGTGCGCCGAGACAGCGGCGCTATGCCCTCCATAGGTAGCGCATCGCTTCACGGTCGCTCTGCTCTGGGCGGGAAAGCTGCCGGGAACGAAATGACCCTACTGAGACGCTCAGCGATCAAATCTTGGTCCCCAGGTGCGGAAGGCCTGCCATCCGGCAGGTCTCGACCAACTCGAAGAGTTCTCTAATTTCCGTCTGAGCAGCCAGCTCTCCGATAGTTGCCCGATAGTCTGCAAGGGTGTGCTGCCTAAGGAGACGGGCGCCGGCATGTACCGGCGCCCTTGGATAGCCTCGGAATTGTCTTAGATCTGCACTTGGCCGCCATCCACGAAGAGTTCGATGCCGTTGATGAAGCTGGCTTCGTCGGAGGCGAGGAAGAGCACTGCCTTCGCGATCTCGTCCGGCTGGCCGACGCGTCCGGCGGGGATCAGGCCGGCCAGATAGTCCTTCGTGCCTTCCGCCTGCTCGCCGCCGCCGAACAGTTCGTTCAGCCCGGCTGTCTCTGTCACGCCGGGGCTGACGGCGTTTACGCGGATGCGGCGGTCCTTCAGGTCGAGGATCCAGTTGCGAGCGAAGTTGCGCACTGCCGCCTTGGTCGCTGAGTACACGCTTAGTGCCGGGGTGCCGGAGACGCTGGTGGTCGATGCGGTGAGAATGATCGATGCACCGTCCTTCAGCAGCGGCAGTGCCTTCTGCACGGTGAAGAGAACGCCTTTGACATTGGTGTCGAAAGTGCGCTGATAGTGCTCCTCCGAGATCGTGCCGAGCGGGGCAAATTCACCGCCGCCGGCATTGGCGAACAATACGTCGATCTGGGCATGCTTCTGCTGCACGGCGTCGTAGAGCCGGTCGATATCGGCAAGGTTCGACATGTCACCGCGAATGCCGGTGATCCTGCCGCCGATCGCGCGCACTGCCGCGTCCAATGCATCCTGTCGGCGGCCGCTGATGAACACCGACGCGCCGTCGTCGGCAAAGGCCTTGGCCGTCGCAAGCCCGATGCCGCTGGTGCCGCCGGTTACTACCACCACCTTGTTGTTGAACTTGTCCGTCATCGTTAGTCTCCTGTGAGCATTTTGGCGAGATCGCCGCTGCCCATTGGAAATGCCTTCAGAACGCTGATGCGTGTAGTCGGCAGATGTGGCACTTAGCGTTCCACCAAAGGAACGCTGATGAAGATCGACCTGAACGACTATGCCTATTTTGCCGAAGTGGTGAGCCATGGCGGCTTTGCAGCCGCAGGGCGCGCGCTACGTGAGCCGAAGTCCAAGCTTTCGCGGCGCATCGCCGGTTTGGAGGAGCGGTTGGGGATGCGGCTGATCGAACGATCGAGCCGCCGTTTCCGGGTCACTGACACGGGGCAGGCCTTCTACGAGCGCTGCCGCACGATCCTGGCCGAGGTGGAGCAGGCCGAAACGCTGGTGCAGCAGGCGCAGGCAGAGCCGCATGGCCGGGTGCGCTTCAGTTGTCCGACCGGGCTGATCGAACTCGTCTCTGGCCTCGTTTCTTCATTCCTGGACCGCCATCCGAAAGTCCGGCTCCAGATCGTGGCAACCGATCGCGCGGTGGACCTCATCGCGGAACGGATCGACGTTGCCTTGCGTGTGCGGACCGCTTTGACGAGTGATGCCGCGTTGACCATGCGGACGCTTGGCACATCGATGCGTATTCTGGTGAGCAGCCCGCAACTGGCCAGCCGCGTGGCCGAGGTAAGCGATCTGGCCGATTTGCCCTGCCTCAGCACTAGCGACTTGGGAGAAGACAGCGAATGGCAATTGGAAACAGACGATGGGCGCGCGCATTCTCTCCGTTTCGAGCCGCGCCTCGGCTGCGAGGACATGATGGCGGTTCGCAGCGCGGCGATCGAGGGCCTGGGCATTGCACTATTGCCCGACCACATCTGTAACGAAGCGTTGAAAGAGGGACGACTGGTGCACATCCTGCCGACATGGCGCGGCGCGAAAGGGATCGTGCACCTGGTTTTCACCACCCGGCGCGGCCTGCCTCCCGCTGTCAGGGCATGGATCGATCACATCGCGGCCGGTTTACCTAGGACGACAAGCCCTGCCGCTGTTCGAAAATAGGAAATTGCCTGGATGCGATGTGGCCTTGACATCCCGAGTTGTGGAAGGTCCGCTAGCCCCTGATCCTGCAGATCGATGCTGAACGCCTCAGCAGCTGTTCCTCGGGCGTCGAGGCAAGTCCAAGCGAGCCGGATGATCGCGGAAGGCGTCGGCGGCGATCCGGTGGGTGGGCGAGTAGACTTCCGCGAGCACGGCAAAGAGCATTGGATCGTAAGCGAGGAGGTCCCTGTCCGAGACGATCGTGAAGTCTGGCCCCCGGAACGCCTTGTTCGAGTTGAACCAGAACTGCGTGCCTTCGGCCCAGTATTCCTGCACCGTCACCGCGGCATAGTCGCCCTTCCACAGGCCCTGTTCCAGGGCATGGCGATAGGCCGTCTCGACGCGGCCATAGAGAGCGGGGTCGACCCGTTCCACTGCGGACAGGATGTTGTGAGAGAACTCGTGGACGAGGATGTTCTCGCCGAAGTAGCGTGTCCCGGGCACTGCCAGCAGGTTCTCGGCCGCTCCCGTGGTATAGAGCCCGCCCATGCCTCGTGCCCGGCTGTTCCAGTACTCGGCATCGGTCATGGCGGCGATCTTGTCGTAGTTGGCGCGTTCGCAAGGCGTCAGGCGCGGATCGTCTGCCGCGGGTTTCTTCCAGTCCCGCTGCTCGGGAAGGTCCATCGTCCCTTCGTCGATCGCCATGATGCCCACCCGCGCACCGCTGCGGACGAGTTCGCGCCGAAGGTCGGGGCGCTCGGCGGTCTCGGCCAGGACGATATCGCGGGCGACCAGCAAGGCACGGTCCGGCACTTTTGCGGAAGAGACCACCGGAATGCCGTCCGCATCGGCATATTTTGCATAGAAGGGATCGAGCCCGAGCGAAGCCGGCGGCGTGCTCACCGACCAGCTTTCGTAACTTCCGATCAAGGCATTCGCCATGCGGACATTCTCCACCTGCGGATGCGCACAGGCGGAAGTAAGGAGCGGGAGTGCGAGGGCGAGGGTCGGGGCAAAGCGAAATAGGGGGGACAGGATCATCGATCTGCTCCGGTTTTGAAGGCAGGCCCGGATCCGGCAAGATGGAGCCGGGCCTGCCCGATGGTCAGCGGTGGAAGCGCAGGCTGAGGAAGAACGTACGCCCGATCACGTCGTAGACGCCCGACTGGTAGCTCAGTTCGAAGTTGGCGCCGCCGGCTTCGGCACCCGGTATACGCGGGGGCTTGCGGTCGAAGGCATTGTTGAGACCGCCCGACAGCTCTATGTTATCGGTCAACGCCACGAAGGCCGAGAAGTCGTTGTAGAACACGTTCGGTGTCCAGACTTTGCTGTACTTGTCCGGCGTGATCGTGGTGGCCGCCTTCATCGGCGAGAAGTGGCGCAGGCTCCAGGTAAAGCCCATACCCTCGCGCGAGTAGGTCGTGCGGACCACGCCCTTCCACTTGGGCGATCCGAAGATGCCCGCGTACTCGGTGATCGAGCCCGGATCGGTCGGGTCGAGCGTATAGCGGCGGTTGAGGAGGCGGGTGTAGTTGGCGTCAATCGACAGCTTGCCCGCATCGTCGGCGAGGCCCAGCCGCGAGAGCGGCAGGCTGTAGCTCAGTCCGAAGTCGATCCCCCGGGTGAGGTACTGGGACAGGTTCAGCTTCTGCGTCATCACGGATTCGAGATTGCCGTTGGCGTCACGCTGGATGAGTGGGCAGAAGATGTTGTCCAGCGACGACTGGTCCACGCACTTGTCGATCAGCATCTGGGCGCCGAAGGCGTCGATCGCGTTGCGCAGGTCGATGTTGTAGTAATCGACCGTGAGCGACAGCCCCGGCACGAAGCGCGGTTGCAGAACGGCGCCGAGCGTCAGGGTCTTGGCGGTCTCCGGCTTCAGGTCGAGATTACCGCTCGAAATGATGTCGCGGTAGAGCCAGTAGCTTACGGTATCGGCCGGGTTGATCGCCGCGCAGTTGGCTGCCGTGTACTGCGTGCGGGTCGCGCGGTTGGCGAGATTATAGGCATTGCACGGATCGGTGATCCAGAGGCCCGAAACGCTGTCCGCCGTGTAGAGTTCGCCGATGTTCGGCGCGCGTACCGCCTGGCCGTAAGTGGCGCGGAAGCGGATATCGGGTATCGGCGCCCATTCGCCGCCGAATTTCCACGTCGTGGTCGAGCCGGCGGTGCTGTAGTCCGACAGGCGCAAGGCACCGTCAAGCGACAGCGTGTCGAAGAACGGTGTGTCCTTCAGGATCGGAACATGGACTTCGCCGTAGACTTCCTTGACCGAATATTTGCCGACGAGAGTGCCCTGCATGGTGCCGATCGTCGGATCGTAGAGCGGACTGTCCGGATTGTACTCGGGGATGGCGCCGATATTGTTGCGCTCCTTGCGGTACTCGCCGCCGAGCACGACCTGGACCGCACCGCCCGGCAGGTCGAACAGGCCGCCCGAGACATAGCCTGAGAGCACCTGCTGCGTCAGTGTCGATTTCGACCAGTGCGAGGTATAAGTGATATAGTCGATCATCTCAGGGGTCAGGGTGCGCAGCGGGTTGATCGCCACGCAGCCGTTGCCAGGATTGTCGAGCGTACTGCGGCAGACGGCTTCGCCATTGGCATCTGTCGTGCTGTCGATGCCCATGTACCAGCGATCGTAGGCGGTCGAGTTGACATCGCGCACCCGCTGGGTGGTCTTGCCGTAACTGTAGTAAGTCGAATAGTTCCAGGGCTGGGCGAAGAGCGTGAAATCGCCTTCCGCGCCGGTCACGGCCTGGAACAGCTTGCGATCGTATTCCGTAACCGGAGCCGGCAGTTCCATGAAGCGCCGCGCGAACTGGACGCCGCCGGCGGACACCGTGCCGCCGTTGGCTGCGCGCATCTCGTCAGTGATATAGGGGCTGTCGGCGGGAACCACATCGGTGCCGAATGCGGTCATCTGAAGGAAGCCCGCCTTCGAGGTATTGTGCGCGAACGTGGCGTTGGCGAAGAACTTCAGCGCGTCGCTCACCTCGAAGCTGGCCGAAGCGCGGGTGTTGAAGCGCTCGGACGGAACCGAAAGATACCAGCCGTCGTAGCGGCCGTTGTATTCGCCGCCATCGGTCAGCAAAGTGCCCAGCGGGTCGGTGGAAGTGCCGAGGTTGACCGGCACGACGTTGACCAGGCCGCCGGGTCCGAGGATGGGATCGCGCAAGGTTCCGCTGTCGCGGTTGACCGAATAGAGCTTGCCGCCCAGCACCACTTGCGCGGCATCGGCCGTGTTGATGTTGCGGACGTGGTCCTGGATGAAATAGGGACTGGAGCTGCTGGTGCGGGCGTAGATCGGATAACCGTCGGCCGTCCAGGGGCGATCGGAACCACTCACGGTGCCGGGCGTATTCTCGTAGAAGCCGTAGACCGTCACATTGCCGCGATGGTCTGCAAAGTTCGTGCCCGCGAGCAGGTCGAACCCGTACGTGTCCATGTCGCCGCGTGTCGAGGCGTTGTAGCGGGTATTGGCCTCGATTCCCTGGAAGTCCTTCTTGAGGATGAAGTTGGCAACGCCCGCGACCGCATCGGCCCCGTAAAGCGCGGAGGCGCCGCCGGTAATCACTTCCACCCGCTGCACGAGGCTGGAAGGGATATTGCTCAGGTCCACCGCCGAAGTGCCGGGAATGGCAGCGACCTGGCGGCGCCCGTCGACCAGCACCAGCGTGCGCTGCGTTCCCATGCCGCGCAAGTCGAGCGCATTGACGCCTGCGTTACCGGCGAGATTGCTCGTCTGGTTCGTTTGGGTGACTGCAAGGGCGGGGAGTTGGTTGACGACGTCGGCGATATTCTGCGTGCCGGTCGCCTTGATCTGGTCTGCGTCGACGACCGCCAGTGGCGAAGGACTGTCGGCAGCGGCGCGCCGGATGCGCGATCCCGTGACGACGATGTCCTGGGCAGGTCGATCGGTCGCGGTTTGATCGGCAGGAACCGGGGCCGTCTGCGCATAGGCATTTGCCGAAGGCGCAAGGCAGCTGAGCATGAGCAGCGTCCGTAGCGCTGCTACGGAGATCCGATGATTTATCATTTGGTTATCGCTCCCTGATCCGCAACAATTCGTTACGAACGATTCGTATACGATATTTTTCATACAAATTTGTCAAGTTGCATCACGTTCGACCAAAGGCATCATCGCCGTTGCTTGACTCATAATATACGATATACGTAGCGTCACTTTGACGGAGGTGAGCCTTGGACAGCGCTGACGATGATGCATTCAACCGATCGCCTGGCAGCCGCTCCATTCCTCGCCGCCAGCTTCGCTTCACGCCGTACGGTCCGCTTGACCGACGGGGGCTGATCCGCGCCGGACTGGCGGGCGTATTCCTGCCCGCGCTTCAGGCGCCGCTGCAGGCCGCATCCTCGTCGCCTCCGCTCGTGCCGCGAAAGGTGAGTGCCTTACTCGCGTCCCCCGGAAAGCCTTTCAGGCTGGGCTTCGACGGAGGGCGCGTCACCAGTCTCTCTGCCGCCTCGAAGGCTATACCGGGAGATTTCATCCATGCGGGCGCCGCGATGGGAAATGCCGCCGGGACTTACCGCATCGCCGATGGCCCATGGCAACGCTTTGAAACGCGCACGCAAGAACCTGAGGATGTCAAACAGACCGCGAATGGGTTGGAGGCGCGATATCGCCTGGCTCCGGGCATTTTCGTCACGTGCAGTTTCGCGCTTGAAGCCGATGGGCTGCGCCTCAACCTGACGCTTTCCAACGAAACGGCCCTGCCGATGGAATTCGGCGATCTTGCCCTTCCGCTGCCGATCAACATGATCCACGCGGCAAAGGACGATCCTGACGCCGTTCTCAAGCACAGCTTCATTTCCGGACGCAGTTCGCACATTTTCTGGCAGCGCAAAGACAGTCTTACGCCTTGGCTTGCCATGCTTCCGGAAAAGGGCGCTGCGCTTGAATACTGGGATGCGCCCAAGGGGTCACCAGACCTCTATCGGGTCTTTTTCCACGCCGCCGCCGAAGTCGCCGCCGTGCAGGCGGCAGGATCGCGGTGGCGCCTGCCTGCGACCAGTCTCACGCTCGCACCGGGGGAGGCAGCCAGCAGAGGCGTTCGTTTCCTGCTCGTGGACGGCTACGCTGCGATGCGCCGGACCATCGCCGAGTACGGGCTGATCGACGTCGAAGTCGTGCCGGGCATGACCGTACCCATCGATCTGGACGTAACCCTTTCACTGGGTTCGAGTGTGTCGGTCGTCCGGCTGGAGCCCGAACATCCTGCGCAGACCGAATGGACGCCGCTTGGCGAACGGGCCGGACGGAAGCTCTTTCGCCTGCGCTTCGCCCGGCTCGGCGAAAACCACGTCACGCTGCATCAGGCGGACGGGGGGCGGACTACGCTGGAATTCTTCGTGACCGAACCAGTCGAGACGATGATCGCCAAGCGCGGGGCCTTCATTGCCGCGCACCGTCATCGCGATCCGGCGAAATGGTACGATGGTCTGCTGGCCGAATGGAACATGGAGAGCGAAACCCTGCTCGGGCCGGACAATTACGACCGGATCAAGGGCTGGCGCATCTACGAGGTGACCTGCGATGACCCGGGCCTCTCCAAGCCCGCCTTCCTTGCCGCCAAGAACGCGGAATACCCGGTGCAGGCCGAAATCGACGCCCTGGACGATTACGTCGAGCACTTCGTCTGGGGCGGCCTCCAGCGCACGACCGAGGAGCAATGGCCTTACGCGCTTTACGGCATCCCAGACTGGAAGCGGAACCGCGACAGTGCCGATCCGGGCGACAAGGGCCGCAAGCACTTCTGGCGGCCCTACGACTACCCCCACATCGCGCTCCTCTATTTCGCGCTCTATCGCATCGCGCGCGACCGGCACGGCTTCCACACGCGCCTTACCGCAACCGACTATCTCGAACGCGCCTTCGGCACTGCGCGGGCCATGTTCGTGATCCCCAAGGAGATCATCGGTTGGGAAGCGGACTCCACCGGTTTCTACAATGAACTGGTCATTCCCGAGGTGATCGAGGCCTTGCGCCTCGAAGGGCGTATGGCGCAGGCAGACGAACTGGCCGGGCACTGGGAGCGCAAAGTCGCTCACTTCGTGAACGAAGTCGAAGATCTCTTCGCCTCGGAATATGCATTCGATTCCACCGGCTTTGAATCCACGCAGGCGATTGCCCGCTATGCGCTCGACCGACCGGAGCGCTTCCCGCCCGAACAGGCGCGCGCTTTCGCGAAACGCCAGATGGATGCCAACCTGTTCTGCAGGGGATGGCTGCAGCCCTCGTACTACACTCTCGGCAGCGATTATCGCGGACAGGCTGGCGATGCCTATACGCTCAGCTACATGGCGCAAATGGGCGGCTGGGCCATCCTCGATCATGCCTTGAACGACACCCCCGATTATCGTCCGCTGCTGCGGCTCGGCCATGCCTCGGCGTTGAGCAGTTGGGCGCTGCTGAACAGCGGGACGCCGGAAAGCGGCTATGGCTACTGGTATCCCGGAAAGGCCAACGACGGCGGCGCGGGAGGCGGTTTTGAGCCTGCCGCCCTCGGCGAGACGTGGCTGGACCAGCCCCATCGGCATGGCTCGTGGTATTATTCCTGCGAGATCGACCTCGGCTTTTGCGGCGCTCTGCGCGCCGCCGCCACCTCGCTGGTCGATGACGATCTGTTCGGCCGTATCGCTCTTTCCGGCGTGTTGGAAGAGCGCGATGACCAACTTCTGATCCATCCTCGCGACGGTGTGCGACGGCGCTTCCATGCGCGCCTCGGAGAGCTTGGCCTTGATATCCGGTTGCTGGATGACGGCCGGTTCGCATCTGACACGCCGATCCGGGTGAGCCCTTGGCTCGAACAGTGCGCGTTCGAGATCGAACACTCCGCCGGTCCAGCCCGCACCCTGAGGATACACATCGCGGGCAGGAACGGGCGGCGCTGGAAGCTGGCAGAATCGGACCGGCCTCCGGTTGCGGGCGTGCATACCATCGTCGTGAAGGAAGGCACTCTGCGCACCAGTCTAAGGGCCCGAGCCGAATAAGCTGAGGTTCTCGCAGCGTCGACAGCCCGTCAACCCTTGCCATGGTAGCGACCCTTGCAAGACGGATCCGCTGATCCGGCGCGGCGGCTGGTTTATCCGCTTACGCCGGAACCGGTCACTGGGCATTGATCGCCGATGCCCTGGAGGCGGTCGATCCTTACCATTGCTTTAAAAGCAGATCGCCGGAATCCGTGCACGCATAAAGGCCCGCTGTCGGACCATAGGCGTGCGTCGTTGCCAGGGCGACCGCGGGACGAGCGCCCTCGTCGGGCGAATGGCCGGGACCATTGCCCGTCATGTCCGTGGAGGTAAGGCCGGGATCGACCGCATTCACCTTGATCCCCTCACTCGCCAGTTCCTTGGCCAACTTGACGGTCAGCATGTTGAGCGCCGTTTTCGACGCGCAATATCCGGCAAAGCCCACCGGCCAGGTCTCACTGCGCATGTCCAGTGCCTCGCCAAGGGAACTCAATCCACTGCTCATCATCACAATCCGGGCAGAACCGGACTTGCGCAGGAAGGGCAGAAAGGCCTGCGTTACCCGCATGACGCCGAAAACATTTGTCTCGAACATCTGCGCCATCTCGTCGATCGATTCCTCGGCCACGGATGGCGGAGGGGCGAACATGAGGCCCGCATTGTTCACCAGCGCATCCAGCCAGCCAGCCTCGCGCTCGACCGTCGCTGCTGCGCCGGCGACACTGATGGCATCGGTGACATCGAGTTGCACGGCGTGGGCATCGATGCCGGCCTTTCGCAAGGTATCGGCGGCAGCTTCACCGCGCTTCAGGTCCCGGCATCCCAGCCAGACACTGTAACCGCGCGCGCCCAACTGGCGCGCAATGGCAAGGCCGATGCCCTTGTTGGCGCCCGTCACGAGGGCAATGCGGTTCGTGCTCGACATACTATCTCATCCTGACCATCAATCCGGTCAAGATAGTACGATCTTCGTATTATTCAAGTTTCGTGTTGCGCTATCTTCAGGGTGAGGCGAACGAAATCGGCGCGCTCTGCCGGGTCGAGCGGCTCCAGCATGGCGTTGCAGGCATCCTGATAGCCCTCCATGTAGCCTGCCACGGTATCCTTGCCCCCCTGGGTCAGGTTCAGAGCCACCGATCTGCGGTTCGTCTCGGGCCGGTGGCGCTCGATCATGCCGCGACGCACGAGGCGGTCGATCGAGGACGACATCGTGGTGAGCGCAACCTGAAGATGCCTCGCGACATCACCCAGTTTGCAGTCCGGATTGTCGCCGATGAAGAGCAGCGCCTGCACATCAAGGGCATTGAGCGAATTGGCGATCGCCGCAGTCGCTTCCGCCACCTTGAAACGACGGGTGAACCGCTCAAAGGCGAGGGTGAGTTGTCTCAGTTGTTCGGCAGGAGGAGCGATCATGCACCCTTGAAGCATCTTTGGGGCTGGCGGGTAAGCCCCGGTGCGTCAGGCCCATCACATTAAGCGGCAGCTTCCCGAAAGTGCCTGGGTCCTCTGACGCGGCTCGCCTCAAACTTCAATTAGGTCATGGCCTTAAGGGTGAACTCGCGGACCGATGGTCACAAAAGTGTGCGCTGTCGCACCAGGCAATCGGGAACGCAGTGGCGCAGGGTGCGCTGGGTATGGGACTGGATCTTCGGACGATGGCTTTGACGGAGGCGGGTTTTGCCCAGAGTGGCCGCGCTCGGTGACGATTGCGAGCGGTAGCTACGCTCCGTCGGCGAAGTCCGCGCCGGGCGCGCAGTCTCCGCCAGCGCGCGCGTTTCGCTGTAATGCCTTGGCCGCGCCGCCGGACCAGCATGGCCCCGCGGCGCGACGTTCGCGTTACTCCGGCCTGTGTTCCAGCGTGAAGCTGAGCGTCGCGGTGTGCTCGACATTGCGATACCTGGCGGGATTGTCGCTGGGGCCGTCGTAGACGGCATGGACGACGTTGAGCCCTTGATTGCGAACGGCAAAGGTGACGGTGCCGTCGGAGCCGGTGACGGTTTCCTTGGCGTCCGGATCGTTGACGAAGTCGTTGATGAGGCGCGCGCCCGCCACCGGCCGGCCTTTATACAGCACCTTGTACGTCAGCTTCCGGCCCAGCATCGCGGGGATCGGGCCGGCGGGGACGATCTGCAGGGTCTGGCCGGGAAGCGCAGGGACGGTGCCGGCGAACGGGCCCTGAATCCGGACGGCATACTTGATGTTCTTGGTGGAGATGTCGGCGCCGGGCATCTCGTCCAGGCCCTTCTTCTCGTACTCGCCGCCCTTCATCCGCGACCATACGCCGTTCTGCAGGATCGCAGTCACGAACCTGGGCCTGGTTTCGGTTTCGACGAGCATCGCGAGCCCCGAGATCCGGTGCTGCGCCTTGATCGGCTTGACCTCGGCATCGTAGGCGGCGACCGTATCGATCAACGGCTCCCGCTTCACCATGTCGAGATCGTCGGCGCCTTCGCCGTAGATCAGCACGATCTGCTTCGAGCGTTCGGTAATGTAGATGCCGTGCGCCTGGGCGAGCGATGCGGGTGCGAGCAGCAGAGCGGTGAGGATCGCGGCTTTCATGGCAGTCTTCATCATGCACATCCTTGCTTGAGTTCGGCGAACGAGACGGGTCTTGCCGGCCATCACAGGCCGACCGTGATGCTGGCGATCGCGCTGAGCGGGGCGCCGGGATAGAGATTGCTGCCGAAGCCGCGCTCGGCGTATTTCTTGTCGAACAGGTTGTTGACGTTGGCCTGCAGCTTCACGTTCTCGGCCAGCGGATAGTAGGCCAGCAGGTTCACCGTTGCGTAAGAGCGGATGTAAGGCGCGGTCGCCGCAGTGCCGGCGATGCGCCCACCGACGTAAGTGACGCCAGCACCCGCGCCGAGCCCCTTGAGTGCGCCTTCCTGCACTTCGTAGACGTTGAGCAGGCTGGCCGAATGGCGCGGCGTGTTGGGCAGGCGTTGGCCCAGCCGCAGGCGATTGTCCCTGGTCACTTCGGCATCGGCGAAGACATAGCCGCCCACGATCCGCCATGCCCTGGTCAGGTTGCCCGTGATCGAGAAGTCGAAGCCCCGGCTGCGCACTTCGCCGGCGGCGATACTGTAATCCAGATTGTCCGGGTCAGTGGTCGCGACGTTCTGCTTGGTGGTGTGGAACAGCGCCGCTGTCGCGCTCAGCCTGCCGTCCAGCAGTTCCAGCTTCACACCGGCCTCGTAGCTGGTGCCGCGTTCCGGCGCGATGACATTGCCGTTCACGTCCGCTGCGGTATTGGGCTTGTTGGAGCGGGCATAGCTGCCGTAGACCGAAACTTGCGGGGCCAGCACGAAGACCGTCCCAAGGCGCGGCGTAAATACCGTCTGCTTGAACGCAGAAGTGACCCCGCTGCGCAAATTCAGGTTGTCGCTCTCGTATCGCTCCAGTCGTCCGCCGACCAGCAGCTTCAGCCAGGGTAGCAATGACACCTGGTCCTGGGCGTAGCCCGCGAATGTGCGCGTCTGGGTGCGGATGCTGGTGAAGGTACCGTTCAGCCGCGGGATTGCGGAGCCATAGACCGGCGCGAAGATGTCCAGCGTGAAGGGCGACAGCGTGGGGCTCGAATTGCGGATGACCTCGGTATAGTGGAAGGCCTCGAACTCGGCGCCCAGCAGCACTTCGTGCTCGACGCTGCCGGTGGCGAACTGGCCGGTCAGGTTCACCTGTGCATCCAGATCGCGCCACCGCAAGGTACGCTCGCTATAAGTGCGCACCAGGGTGCGGCCATCTGCGCGCAGACTGGAGGCCTGGATGCCGGGGCCGCCCAACTCGCCATTGTAATACTGGGCGCCCGCCCGCAGCTTCCAGTCGGGCGCCAGCTTGTATCCCGCGACGATGCTGCCAAGGCCATTGCGCACGCGCCACCGGCCGACGGACGGCTCGCCGAAGAACCGTGAAGCGGGAATGGCGATGTCGAGCTGGTTGCTGAAGGCGGGATTGCCGCGGTCCAGCGGGGTCTTCACCTGCACGAACTCGCTGCTGAGAGTGAACGTCAGGTCCGGCGAGGCATCCCAGGCGACGACCGGCGCAACCACGATGCGGTCGGACTGGACATGATCGCGGAAGCTGTCGCCACCTTCCACGGCCGCGCCGAGGCGGTAGCGCACGGTCCTTGCCCTATCGATGGGACCGGTGGCATCGACCGTTCCGCGCCAACCGCCGAAGCTGTCGATCCGGCCGCTGACGGTCTGGGCCATCCTGTCGGCAGGTACGCGCGAAACGATGTTGAACGTGCCGCCCGGATCTCCGCGACCATACAGCAGGGCAGCGGGGCCACGCAGCACCTCCACGCGCTCGACGGCGATGGAGTCCGGTGCCGGCGGATAGCCGCGGTTCATCGGAAAACCGTTGCGGAAGTATTCCGAGGTTGTGAAACCACGCAAGTTGTAGTCGGTGAGACCGGTGCCCCCGAAGTTGTTGCCGCGCGTGATGCCGCCGGCATAGGCTAGCACGTCCTCGACACGGTTCGCTTGCAGATCGTCGACCACCTGCCGCGTCAGCACGGTCACGGACTGCGGCACTTCGAGTAAGGGCGTGTCCGTGCGCGTCGCGCTGCTGGAGCGGGTTACGTTGTAAGCCCCGGTCTTGCCCGTGACGACGATCGTATTGTCGGCGGGCTCGGTCTCGGCAGCAACCGCCATCGTGGGAACCGCCGATAGTACGAGGCTTCCTGAAAGCAGCGCGGTCTTGGTACTCTGTCTCAATGCAATCCCCCGGGGCGTCGAGCAACACCGGGCAGGAGGCGTCCGCGCGAACGGTCGGCGCGCGCGGTGGCCGGACACCCCAAAAGGCGGCTGACGCACGACACCGATGCGGCCTCCGCCGCATTCTCGTCGCTCAGACGGAGAAAACTGACCGTGCCAAGACCATCCCCTGGGTCAGGCAAGAGCGACCGGTGCGACGGCAGGTCTCCTGGCTTGCGGGTCATAGCTTGATGCACGGCCTTCCCAGGCCTCGCAGGATTTAGCGTCCGGCCCAGTGGCTGGCGGCTCGGGCATTTCCCGTCCGCACATGTGCATCGCGCTCGCCGCTCACAGTTGCAGGGACAGCCTCGGATTCAAAGGCGCAGAGCCCTTTCACCGTGTTCCCTTTTAAGCCTTTTTCAAGGCACCGACGCGATCAGCCCGGGAGCTGAAGCGCCCAGGCGCGGTTGGCGATATCTGTGATGATCTCAATTCGCAATAGCATAACGCTGCCTGGAATGTCGGTATCCGTCGGCGGCGATGCTTTCGGGAATGATCGTCTGGGCGAACGACGGGTTTCCAACTCACTGCTCGCGATAGCGCAGCGCTTCAGACATGGTCTCACGTTGCATTATTGAATTTCACTCAGTGCTGCATGTTCATCTTTCAGGCTAATGGATGATGGCGCCCGCGCCTAGATGGTGGCCATGACGTTTTCGTTGCCATGCCCACCGGCCTTACGCCGCCTCGATGCGCAAATTGGCGCGCTGCCTACCAGGCGCATGGCGCCTGAAGCCAATGGCCTTCTCAAAGACAAAGCTCACGGTCGAAGGGCTCGCTTCCCAATGGAGACATCCCATGCCCAGACATGAGCGGTTCGGACACCAGGTCTGGCACCAGGCCTAGGCGTCTTCAGGAACCACCCGGCGCTCCATTCTTCAACTCTCTGCCGGCGCAGCTGCACCTGGCTTCCTTCCCATCACCATCCCATTCGCGGAGGCACAAGACATGTCCAACGGCACAGATAATTTCTACGTGAGTGACCGCGTCACGATCGAGAAAGTCACCTTCAGAAACCAATACGGCATGACCGTCGCCGGCAATTTCTTCATGGCCGACGATCTGGATCGAGGCCGCCGCCACGGCGCCCTTGTCGTCGGCCATCCAATGGGCGCGGTGAAGGAGCAGAGCGCGAACCTCTATGCCACCAGGATGGCGGAGCAGGGCTTCGTCACCAATTGATCAGGCGCCCCAGCGAGCGGTGCCTCTGCCGTGCTGCCGAGCATCGACATGGCACGCAGCAACAGATCCGCGCATTCAAGGTAAAAGCATGCATGTTTCGATAACCACGACCGCGGATGACGCGGGGCCCGGCGCTGCACCATGGAGTGCAGTTCTGGCAATGACACTGTGTGCATTCGTGCTGGTGTCGTCGGAGTTTCTTCCGGTCAGCCTCCTTACCCCGATGGCGCGCGACATGATCGTCAGCGAAGGGCAGGCCGGACAGGCCATTGCCGCGTCCGGTCTGTTCGCTGTTCTGACCAGCCTTTCGATATCGTCGCTCACGCGCAAGCTCGATCGCAAGCTTGTGATCCTGTGGTTGACGGGGCTTATGATCGTATCCGGCGCCATCGTCGCCTTCGCCCCGAGCTATCCGGTGCTGCTGGCCGGGCGGGCCGTTCTCGGAATCGCAATCGGCGGTTGCTGGTCTATGTCGACGGCAGTGCTCATGCGCATCTCGAATGGAGCGTTTCTTCCACGGGCCATCGCGACGCTTCAGGGCGGCAGTGCATTGGCGACGGCCGTGGCGGCGCCGATGGGCAGTTTGCTCGGCTCTGTCGTGGGCTGGCGCGGCGCATTTTTCTGTCTTGTTCCGCTCGCGGCGCTGGCGCTGATATGGCAGGCAGTCAGCCTCCCCAGGCTCCCTGCGCAGCACGGATCGCGGCAAGCGAGCGTCATCACCCTTTTGAGCAAGCCCGGCATTTTCATCGGACTGATCGCCGTAGCTGTCCTGTTCATGGGGCAGTTCGCCCTCTTCACCTACCTGCGCCCGTTCCTCGAAACCGTCACACATGTCGACATATCCTGGCTATCGATCATCCTGCTGCTGATCGGCCTGTCGGGTCTTGCCGGAACGGCCGCCATAGGGCCGCTCGTCGCAATGAACCTGCGCAGGGTGCTCGTGGTCATACCGGCCTTGATGGCTGGCGTGGCCCTTGCATTGGCAAGCTTCGGTGGCTCGTTCTGGCCGACCGTCCTGCTGCTTGCGGCATGGGGCCTGATTGCCACACCGGCGCCGGTAGGATGGTTTACCTGGCTCTCTCAGGTGCTTCCCGATGATGCCGAGGCCGGCGGCGGATTGATGGTCGCCGTCATTCAACTGGCCATCACGCTCGGCGCGACCATGGGCGGCGCCATCTTCGATGCCACCGGCGTGCGCGCCACTTTCGAGGTCAGCGCGGCTCTGCTGGTCCTTGCCGCATTCCTTGCCGCAATGGCTGCGCGTCGAGCCGGGCAACGATCCGAACTCTCGCCAGTCTCCTGACCGATCAACAAGGACATCTACATGCGCGATATCACTGCCAAGGTTTCGTGGAACATCGGGACAGCTTGAAAGTTCTAAAGAACGAGCTGCTCCGAACATGTCGGCGCAGCGTTGGTGTAGTTAGTCTAAGGGAGAGCACTCATGTTTCGCTGGGCAATAATTTTTGCTGTCGTCGCATTGATCGCTGCGCTTCTGGGTTTTGGCGGCGTTGCGGGCCTCTCGGCCAGCCTCGCAAAGGTCTTCCTGCTGGTGGCGGCCGTAATCCTGGTTCTCGGCTTCTTCTTTGGTCGCGGCACAAGGGTACCCTGAAGCTTTTCGGCTCGATGAAACGCTCTGTGTAGAGACGTTTGTTTGGGTCCTGGTAAAGGCCGTGCGGCAGAAGCGCTCATAGCAGCGCTTCTGCCGCACGGTTATCCGGTATCACTTCTAGGCCAGCTGTTTTGCTGGAATCCAGCATTCAGAGGAACAAGAGTTGACTATGCTTGCAATCACGGCTGCAGACCGGGAAGCGGCGAAAACGCTGCGTGAGGCGCTGGCCAACGTATCCGACTTCTGGCACTGCCCTGGTGACGAGGGAATACTCTGCCAGGTTCTTGCCGCGCATCGTATCCAGGCTGAGCGCCGGCTTTTCGAACAGCTCGCCGGTTCCCTGGTTGTTCCGACGTCAGAACCGAACTTGAAACTGAGCAATTCCGCCCCGGCCCTTTCAGATCACCATCGCCATCTGCGGCTTCGCCCTTAGCCGTCCCATGTCGCGGACGGGCGGGGCGCCGAAGAGGCGACGATATTCGCGGCTGAACTGGGAAGGACTGTCATAGCCGACGCGAAAGCCCGCCTCTGCCGCGTCGAGCCGGTCGGCCAGCATCAGCGCCCGCGCTTCCTGCAGCCGCAGCTGCTTTTGATATTGCAGCGGGGTCATGGCGGTGGCGCGGCGGAAATGGTCATGGAAGCTCGACAGGCTCATGCCGGCAAGGGCGGCAAGGTGCGCACCGCTGAAAGGCTCGCGGAAATGGGTCTTGAGCCATCCGATCGCCTGCGCGATCTGGCCGGTGCGGCTTTCGCCGCTGGCGATGGCTCGCAGCACGCTTCCGCCCGGCCCGGTCATCAGCCGCACCAGCAATTCCCGCTCGATCAGCGGTGCGAGCAGCGGCGCATTCGCCGGATCACTGAGCAGTGCCGTCAGCCGCGTGGCCGCGTCTATCAGTTCAGGCGTCATCGGGTGTAACGTCATCCCGCTGCTCTCATCCGCGCCCGCCGGCAGGGGCGGCAGGGTCAGCGCGATCTCCGACAGCAGGGCGGGGTCGAGATAGAGGCAAAAACAGAGATAAGGCGCGTCCGCGCTCGCCTGCGTCACCGCGCCCGTGATGGGCAGGTCGAGCGAGGCGACGAGATAGTTGGCGGGGCCATAGTCTATCACCGCATCGCCCAGCAGCACGCGCTTGCCCCCCTGTGCGATGATGCACAGCGCCGGGCGCTGCACCATATGCACCGGCTCGCCGCGCTGGCCCGAGCGGACCAGCGCCAGTCGAGCGATGGGCATATCCATGATGCCGTCGCGCTCGGCGTATCGGGCAATCTGCTCAGCCAGTTCCTGATGCGCCATCAACGCTACTTCCTCAGAGGTCGGTAAGATCAGCCTACACGGCTGGCCACGG
The DNA here is from genome assembly GCF_004368805.1 of Novosphingobium sp. PhB55. Lineage (NCBI taxonomy): Bacteria > Pseudomonadati > Pseudomonadota > Alphaproteobacteria > Sphingomonadales > Sphingomonadaceae > Novosphingobium > Novosphingobium sp. PhB55. Next base: position 35,166 of record NZ_SODQ01000009.1, read on the forward strand.
CCGATCCACCCCGATGCGGGCAATCTGGAATATCGTGCAATCATCCCGGATGACCGTTCTACCGCCTCCCGACCAGATAGCGCCATGTAGAGGGCATCGGATCGATGGTTCGGTCCGCCCCAACAGGAGTGACTATCATGGCTATCGAGGACAAGGTCATCGCGATTACCGGCGCCAGCAGCGGCATCGGCGAAGGCACGGCGCGGCTGCTGGCGGCGCGCGGCGCCAAGCTGATGCTGGGCGCTCGCCGCACCGACCGGCTTGCCGCGCTGGCGGAGGAACTGAACGCAGCGGGAGGCGCGGTTGCCTTCCGGTCGCTCGACGTCACCGACCGCGCCGATTTCGAGGCGTTCATCGCCGCGACGGAGGCCGAATATGGCCGCGTCGATGTGCTGGTCAACAATGCGGGCCTGATGCCGCTGTCGCGCTTCGACAGCCTGAAGGTCGATGAATGGGACCGGATGATCGACGTCAACATCCGCGGCGTCCTGCACGGCATAGCCGCCGCCCTCCCTCGCTTCAAAGGCCAGGGCAGCGGCCAGTTCGTCAACATTTCCTCGATCGGCGGCTATGCCGTGTGGCCGACCTGCGGCGTCTACAGCGCAACCAAATATGCGGTGCGCGCGATCTCCGAAGCGCTGCGCATGGAGCATGACGACATTCGTGTCACCACCATCGCGCCGGGCGTGGTGGAATCGGAACTGGCCCACACGATCACCGATCCGGTCGCGGCGCAGGCGATGGTCGATTTCCGCTCCATCGCGCTCGCCCCGGACGCGATCGCGCGCGCCATCGCCTATGCGGTGGAGCAGCCGGCGGATGTGGACGTCAACACGCTGATCGTGCGGCCGGTTCGCTCAACGATCTGACCGGGATGGGGGGCATTCGCATATTGCCCCCCGTAACTCGCTGCAGCCAAAGTCCTGCTCAGGCGGCCAGTGCGGCAGCTTGCGGAATGCGCCCAGGCCGCAGCGAGCTATCCCTCGCCTTAGATCGTTGGACGCTGCTCATCGAAATCGCGTTGTGCAGTGATTTGGATTTCAATCGTCACTCTGTCGGCGAGCTTGATCGAGCCGGCCTTCCTGACCGCTGCCTTGACTGGCAAAAGATAGCTGTCTCCCTTCGGAAAAAGAGAGGTCGTGAACGGGATTTCATTTACGACTGCATGCACGGGCACCACACCCCAGCCATAGCTGGCTATCCGGGCGGCATAGCGCACCTCATCCACGCAATCGGTGGGCACGGCAACGAAGAAGAAGGGGGCGGGCCCGCGCCATTCGAAGACTTCGCCCGCGAAGGTGAAGCGCGCGAGAGGGGAAGTGTCGAACGGCATGGCGAACCAGTCTATGGCAACTACGGTACGCGCGATAGCCTCGCCGGCACGAACGATAGTCGGCACCTGAGCGTCGTTTATCGGAAAGGGTGGCTTCCACGGGAACGGCGAGGCATCGACGTGCCGGTTGTGCGTCGTCCCAAATCGGTTACCACATGGGCAATCGATATTCCAAAGCGCGGATTACGTCAAAAATGCAGGACGAGGTGCGGCAATCAGTGGCGGCGAAGGCAGATCAGAAACCGGTCAGAAGAAGAGGGCGTCCGGTAGCCGCCGATTCCGCTAAGATCACACAGGACATCCTGACCGAAGCCACGCGAATGTTCCTGGAGTTGGGGTATGAAGGCACCTCAATGGATGCCGTTGCCACCAGCCTTCGCATTCCGCGCACTACCCTCTATAAGCGCTTTTCGGACAAGGCGGACCTTCTTCAATCCGTGATCGATGCAAAGATTGCATCGTGGTCCGAACTCAATACCAAACGCGATCCGGCGCTGTCGCACGATCTTGTCGAGCAGCTGATCAGCTATGTCGAAGCGATGCTGCTTTGGGGGACGAAACCCGAAGTTCGCGCCATTACCAGGCTTGCAGGCAATCTGACAGGAACGGCGGGATCGGGGTTCAGTGGCCACAACCAGAAGGGCTACCGCAGCCTCCATGCGCTCATAGCGACGTCGATTCGCGAGTATGGCCCTGCCAGAGGGTTCAAAATGCGCGATCCGGAAGGCGCGGCAGACCTGGTGATGGCCGTGACGGGGGGAACGATCGCCGTACGTCCCGAAGCGGAACCTTTCAAAGACGATGAGGCGAAAGTTGTCGCGAGATCCCTTGTCGAGCGCATTGTCGGAGGGGCGGGGTCCTGGTGATCTGAGATCGAATTCATGATCGCCGTGACGAAATAATACAATGTGTAGCTATATTGACTTGGTGCTGGCTCGATCCGATAGTCCTGTTTGAACAGCGGATAGATGCATCGAGATGACGGCGCTGGAGCCGCCACGCGCATCGATCCCAGCTCCTGTTCGGGAAAGGATTATCAATGCGCGCACTTCTCTCGGCGGTACTTTTGGCTCTGGCCATGACGGGATCCGTGACGGCCTATGCCGAAACCCCGCCTGCAGCTGCCAAAACCAAAGCTGCCTACAAGGTCCAGGAAACCGATCTCGGCACGATGCTGGATGATCCGGCATCGAAGGCCATTCTGCTCAAGCATATTCCCGAGATCGTCAATAGCCCGCAGATCGAGATGGGCCGCGGAATGACGCTTGCTCAGCTCCAGCAGTTTGCCGGCGATCAGCTCACCGATGAGAAGTTAGCGACCATCCAGACCGAACTCGACGCGGTAAAGCCCCACTGAGGCCGCCGGTTTCAGATCAGTAGCGGCCAGCCAGCCCGCCCCTCAAACAAGGGAGGGCCTCGTGCAATTTGGTGGTCGCCCCGCTTAATCCGTGCCCGATCGAGCGGGGTAGGGGACCTCTTTCTCGCCAGTGGGCAGAAAGAGGTCCTTTTGCTACTCGCCCGGTTCCCCGGCGCTCTCGGTCAGAATTTGCACTGGCGGCAGAAGCCCGGAAGGGCTGAAGCCCGGAAGGGCAAACCTTCGACGCCTTGCTGTAGGCTGGAAACGCAGTCCAGGCGACTTTTTGTGGCGCCAGGCTGCCGGTCACCGATGCGGCGGTTCACCCATTCCGGGATCCGCGTTTTCGCTCAGCGATGAAAGGGTGTCTATCATCGGGGCAGGCGGTGTCCGCGATCACTACCGAGGCAAACCAGATCGCTCCAAGCGCGCTGGCGGCGAGGAGCGCGCATCGTGGAACGCTGCGGATCATGTCAAAGGCCCCTTATCTTTCGCCCACCTCGAACGATCCGCCGAGCGATGCCGTGGAATCGCCGCCAACCCAGACCTCGAAGTCCGAGCTGTCCTCGATCCAGCTCCGCGTGGCGTCGCTCCAGTAGCGCAGGTCTTCCGGACTGAGCGTGAAGGTAAGCGTCCGCTTCTCGCCCGGCTTCAGGGTCACGCGCTCGAAGCCCTTGAGTTGGCGGACCGGCCGGGAGGAGGTGCCGTGCTTTTGATGGATGTAAAGCTGCGCCACTTCATCGCCGCTTCGCGGGCCGCTATTGGCGACATCGACAGTGATGTTCACCGGACTGCCGTGCGCAACCTTGGGCGTAAGCACCTTCAGATTGGAGTAGGCGAAGCTCGTGTAGCTGAGCCCGAAGCCGAAGGGCCAGGCAGGTTCGTTGCTCCCTTCCTGATAGCGCTTGGCGGCATCGGTCGGATCGTGGGAGGGCAGGCGCGCGTAAGTCATAGGGGTCTGGGCGGCGCTGCGGACCCAGCTGATCGGCAATTTGCCGCCGGGCACGGCATCGCCGAACAGCAGGTTCGCGGCGGCCGCTGCTCCCTGGCTGCCGGGATACCAGATGTCGAGGATCGCCGCGGCCTTGCTGTCCTGCACTGTGAGCGGACGGGCGCTCATCAGGACGACGACCACCGGCTTGCCGGTGGCCACCACCGCGTCGAGCAGTTCCTTCTGGCGTCCGGGCAAGTCGAAACTCGCCCGCGAGGCCTTCTCGCCGCTCATGTTCTGCGCCTCGCCGAGCACCAGAATGGCGGCGTCCGACTGGCGAGCCAAGGCGACCGACTTTGCAATCTCGGCGTCTTCGTCGATGGGTTCGGGCTTGGTCCGCTTGCCATCCATCATGTCGAAGGGTGAGGGGTTCACGCGTGCGGGAATGCGGACACCTTCGGAATAAGACACGGTGACGCCTTGCCCGACTTTCGCGCGGATACCGGCCAGCAGGCTTTCGGCGCTGGGGTTGTTCATCGAGAAAATCCAAGGGCCGAGCATGTCACGCTGGGAATCCGCAAGCGGCCCGATCACGGCGAGCGACCGGACTTTCCTGCGGTCGAGCGGCAACAGGTCGCCTTCGTTGCGCAGCAATACGGCCGACCGCTCGGCAGCCGCGCGGGCGGCGACGGCATGGGCCGGATCGGCGAGGACTTTGGCAGCGCGTGCTTCATCGACATAGGGGTTTTCGAACAAGCCCATGCGGAACTTCGCGGCGAGGACCGGTCGTACCATGGCATCGAGTTCAGCGGTGGTCAGCTTGCCCTCGGTGATGGCGGCCGCGAGCGAAGGCATGTGCGCCTTCTGCCCCGGCGGCACCATTTCCATGTTCGTGCCGGCCGAGATCGCCTTGACGGCAGCCTCGGTTCCATCCTTTGCAATGCCATGTGTCCTGAGGGCATCGACGCCGCCGGCATCGCTGACCACCCAGCCCCTGAAGCCCCACTCGGTGCGCAGTGTGTCGGTCAGCAGCCGGTGGTTCCCGGCTGCGGGCACGCCGTTGAGCGCCATGTAGGCGGCCATGATGTTGCCCGCGCCTGCGTCGATCGCGGCCTTGAATGGTGGCAGGTAGAGGTTGTGAAGCTGGTTTTCCGAGATTTCCGACTGGTCGTAGTCACGCCCGCCCATGGCAGCGCCATAGCCTGCGAAATGCTTCGGCCCGGCAATGATGTGACTGGGCGCGCCGATGTACGATCCCTGGAATCCCCGGACTTGCGCCGCGGCCATCGCCGATCCCAGGTACGGATCCTCGCCCGCGCCCTCGACGATGCGGCCCCAGCGGGCATCGAGGGCAACGTCGACATTGGGCGCGAAAGTCCAATGAATGCCTACCGCCCGCGCCTCCTGCGCCGCTACCGCCTGCGACCGTTCGACCAGCTTCAGATCCCACGATGCCGCCATTGCGAGGGGCACGGGAAAGATCGTGTGAAGGCCATGAATGACATCGAAACCCACCAGCAGGGGGATCTTCAGGCGGGTCTGCTCGACGGCCATCTTTTGCGCGCGATTGAGCAGTTTGGGATCGGTCGTGAAAAGGATCGAGCCAGCCTTGCCGGCGGCAATCTGATCGTCCACGCCTTTGGCCATCGCTGGAATCTGGGCAAAATAGAAGAACTGGCTGAGCTGGCCGGCCTTCTCCTCGGCGGTCATCTTTGCCAGGAGCGCCTCGACGCGGGCCTCGATAGCGGCGTCGTTTGCCGGAAGCTGGGAGGATGAGGGCTTGGGTCCCGCTTGCGCGTCAGCCGGGTGAATAAGCGCGCTGCCCAGCAGCAGACTGGCCGCGAACTTTGCTGCAATACGGCGCATTTCGAGATCCTCCTGATAGGGCGTTGAAGCGCGCCCGTGATTTTTTGCGTCTGGCTGTGAACGACAAGAGGGCGGGTGATCTTGGATCACCCGCCCAGGTCGGAGGTTCGGTTCGCGCCAATCAGCGCGAACCGAACGAGAACCTTACATTGAGGCCGAACTCGCGCGGCGGCGTCATGGTGATGCCGGTGTAAGTGCTGGTCGTCGTCGCGGCCGTTGGCCCGGTGAGGATCGGGCCGTTCGGTCCGAACCCGCCGAAGCCGAGTTGCTGGTAGCTGGTCGAAAGCGGGCTGGTGCGGGAAAGCGCCTTTTCCACTTCGAACAGGTTCTTGGCGTAGAGCGAAACCTCCCACATTCCCTTGGGATCGCGAATGCCCGCGTAGAGATTGACCAGGGCATAGTCGCCGACGTTGTCGTAGATGTTGGTGGGATCGCTCTGGGATTTGCCGTTGTAGGTCACCAAACCGCGAAGGTAGCCATCAAACCTATTGGAAATCGGAAGGCTGTATTCGCTCTGGAGCGTGGCCGAGAAGGGGGGCTGGAAAGCGGAACGCTGCGTCACCTGGCAGGTGGCCAGGTTCTCGGAGCCGACTGCGGCCTGAAGCTGCGCAAGTGATGGTGCCGACAGGACGTTGTCGGGCACACCGTCGCCATTGAGGTCGTTGCAGGGAACCGTGCCGTTCTTGATCTTGCCGAGCGAATAGCTGGCGAGCAGGCCCATCGTCCAGCGATCGGAGATATCGAAGGAGAGATCGCCTTCCACGCCGTTCACTTCGACAGGGACAGCGCCCACGAAGTTGAACTGGCCGACTTCCTGATGGATGCCGGTAACCTGTCCGGCGCTGTTCCTGTCCGCCACGGTATTGACGTAGTAGACGCCGTTGGACACGCGGTAGGGGTAGTTCTTGAACTTCTGATGGTAACCGGTGACGTTGAAACGCATCCGACCGCCCATGAGCGTGCTCTTGAAACCGACTTCATAGGACTTCGAGGTTTCGGCAGGAAGGTTGGTGAAGCTCTTTTCGGTAGCCGAGGGCAGGATGTTGAAATCGCCGACCACGTTGATGCCCGGCCGCCAGGAACTGCCGGTGCTGGCGTAGACCATGAGATTGGGCGTGATGTTTTGCTTGATGGAGCCGGTATAGATCCACTTCTTGGCATCCTGCCCATCGGTGGAGACGGTATTGCCGCCCACAACCAGCGTATTTTCCGAATTGTAGTCGATATGCCTGAGGCCGCCGGATACTTCGGTGGAATCGGTTACGTGAAGCGTCAGATTACCGAAAATCGATTGCTCGTGATTGCCACCGAAGCGGCCGATCGGTGTCGTGACCGCAGTCGCAAGGCCGCCGCCGAACAGGAGCGGCAGGCGAACCGCCGTGCTGCGCAGGAGATCCGTCGGCGCGTCGTTCTTCTGGTCGAAGAAGCCGACAACGTAGTCGACCATGCCGAACAGGCGTTCCTGGTTCTGCAGGCGGACTTCATGGGACGTCGACTTGGTGCGGGTGTGGGTCGCCTGGAAGATCGTATCGCCGGGGAACACCACTGCGGAGTCGAGGGAGGTGCTGGCATGGACGTTCTGGGTATAGTGCTGGCCCTGATAGATCAGGGTCTGGCCGGCCAGGTTCGCTTCGGCACGCCAGTTGTAGATGTTGTAGACCTGCTTGATCCGGCGCGGCTCGACCTGATCGGTGCGGCGGTCGCTCGTATCGATGTAGACCGGGCTTGGTGCGGCATCGGGATTGACCTCGCTGAAGGAGGCGACCTGATCGTATCCCACCGCATTGCGCTGCATATGCTGGTAGACGCCTTCGAACCTCAGCCAGTCGGTCGGCTGGATCAGGCCGCTGACGCGTCCGGCGCGGGTACGGGCGAAGGGATCGCGGCCGCCATAGCTGGTGTCGAGCGGCTTGACGCGGTTGTCCTCGTTCTCGTCCCAGACGCCGGCGACACGAATGGCGGCGATGCCCTCGATGACGGGCAGGTTGAGCGCGGCCTTGATATTCTGCGTGCCGATGTCGTTGGCCGTCATGTCGACCGTGCCGCCAACGGTATAGAGATCGGGCTTGCGACTGGCGACGGTGATCGATCCTGAAGGCGAGGCGCGTCCGCGCAGCGTGCCCTGAGGACCGCGCTGGACTTCGATCTGGCCGATATCGAACATCTGCTGAAGAACGATGCCCGCCACGATCGGCGCGTCGTTCATGTAGAATTCGACGGTGGAGTTGAAGCCACTGGCATTCACGTCGAAATTGACGCCGCGCATCTTGGCGCTGCCGCCGACGCCGTTGGATTCCGTTGTCAGTTCCAGGCCGGGAACGAGTGTCTGAACTTCCTTGAAGTCGCGGATATTGAGCTTCGCGATCTCTTCGGACGTCACGGTATCGATGACTGCGGGGACATCCTGAACGTCCTCGTCGCGGCGGCGCGCCTGGACGATGATGACGTCCGCGGCGTTTTCGGTGGCCGGCGCCGATTGCGCCCATGCAGGCGTCGCCACGGCGAACAAGCTGGTGGACGCCAGCAGCAGGTTGCATCCTGTCTTGATCATATTCCCTCCCGTTTTTTGTTTTCTTGCTCGCAGCAAGCGCTCACGCAGGACCGCGGTCAAAGGCGAAGGTCCTCGCTCCGGATGCCCGCCTCAGCTTGGGACCGGGCGCGATCGATCTTCGCAATGGCTGCGGCAAATCCGATGGTTCCATCGTCCTCTTCCCGTCCCGGAGCTGGCTTGACATGCCGTCCTTGCCACTTAAAACAACACACCGTTGCTATTTAGACAAGGCACAAAATAAGCCCGAGCCCATCGGGGGGGCGATGATCGCGGCGACCGAGAAAGCAGGAGAGGACCGATGGATCAGCGCACATGGCGCGCAGGACTGGTTGAACAGCGCCATGCGCTGCGGCCACCGCTCGTCGAACCGGCGCTCGCACTGCCGTCTCAAGACAATTCCATGAGAGGATGACCAATTTGGACGCGCCACTTTATCCGCCTGCGAAGGCCTACGATCCACCGCGCAGGCTTCCCCGGATACTCAGTTCGCGAGAGACGCCGATCGCTATCCTGCAGTCGATCCCGGCGGCCTGGGCGATCGTTAACAAACAGATACCAGGAATGGATCGGCGCATCGGCAATGAGATGATCAAGCCGCACCTTGGCAACTTCTCGCTCGAATCGCTGCTCGTCTTCGGGGTTGTGCAGCGGGAGCCTCTGGCACGGATCGATGCCGAACTGGCCAGGCTGGGAGAAGTCATGTGAGCTTCGAATTTGACACCAATCGGCGCCAGGCGCTCATGGTCGCAGGAGCCGGTGCCGTCTTTCCCATGGTCGGCGTGGCTGCGGCAAAACCACCAGTCTTGCCGCAGCGAGCAAGCTGGCCGCTGCGGGATATTCCGTTCGACGATGGCTGGAAATTCCATCGCGGTGGCGGGGATGGTTTCGAACAGGCCGGCCTCGATGACAGTACATGGCGCGTCGTTGACCTGCCGCATGACTGGAGTGTCGAGGATGTGTCTGGCGGCGCCGAGCCGGCCCAGATCGGCCCGTTCGACAAGACAGCCGTTGGCAAAGGCGCGACCGGCTTCACCGTTGGCGGTGAGGGTTGGTATCGCAAGCGCTTCAGCGTTGCCGGCTATGCTCCCGATGCGCGCATCGAACTGACGTTCGATGGGATCTATCTCGAAAGCGACGTCTTCCTGAACGGCCATCCGGTCTCCAGCAACGTGAATGGCTATATCCCGTTCGCCATCGATCTCACGCCCTATCTCGACCGCAAGGGCGACAATGTCGTAGCGGTTCGGGTTCGCAACGAAGGGCGCAATACCCGCTGGTACGCGGGGTCGGGCATCTATCGGCAGGTGACGCTGGATGTGCTGCCTAAACTGTGCCGGATCGCGCGATGGGGCGTTGCGGCCTGGACTCGCCGGTTCGCAGACGGACGGGCCGAGGTCGATCTGACGACATCGCTCGAAGGCGAGGCGGCGGGCTACGAAATCGTCACCCGCCTCATCGATGCCGAAGGTCGCACTGCCGCGCAAGGTCGTGTGGCTGCGGGAAGCGAAGTACGCCAGACGCTCACGGTGCAGGGCCCCCGGCTTTGGTCGCCCGATCATCCGAACCTTTATCGGCTCGAAACCGAGCTGCGCCGCGGTGACAAGGTCGTCGACAGGCTGGAGCAGCCCTTCGGTGTCCGTATCGTGACTTTCGATCCCGCTCGCGGGATGGCGATCAACGGCGAGGTTATCAAGCTGCGGGGCGGCTGCGTCCATCATGACAACGGGCTGCTGGGCGCCTGCGCGTTTCGCGATGCCGACGAGCGGCGGATCCGCCTGCTCAAGCAGCGCGGTTTCAATGCCATCCGCAGTTCACACAATCCCGCCTCGCGCAGCCTCAGGGAAACTTGCGATCGTCTGGGCATGCTGATGATCGAGGAGGCCTTCGACGCCTGGCACGAGCACAAGGAGCCCCAGGACTTCTCGGTTCATTTCCGGGAGCACTGGGAAGAGGTGATCCGGGGCATGGTTCTGCCTGCCCGGAACAGCGCCTCGGTCATCATGTGGAGCATCGGTAACGAAATCCCCTTTCGTGCCAGCGACGAAGGCGTCGAATGGGAATGGAAGCTCGCCAATGCGGTGAAGACGCTGGATCCGACCCGGCCGGTGACCGCCGGGCTCAACGGTGTCCTGGGGCAGGAGATGATCGCCGGAGTCGATACCGCGCGTCCGGGATTTGCCGGAAAGGTCGATAACGCCTCCACGATGTTCCTCGACGTGCCGGGGTACAACTACCGGCTCGAGGACATCGAACGCGAGCATTTCAGCCACCCCGAGCGGGTCGTCTACGGCTCCGAGACTTTCGCGCGCGAGGTCTTCGACTACGCTGCGCTGATGGACCGCGCGCCCTATTTCCTCGGCGAGTTCCTGTGGACGGCGATGGACTACATCGGCGAGGCGGGGATCGGCGCGACGGCATTCCTGAAGAATGGCAGCCTGCCTTATTACTTCGCGGCGTGGCCCTGGGTGAACGCCTGGTGCGGCGATCTCGACCTCATCGGATGCCAGAAAGCCTCTTCGCTGGCGCGCGATGTTGCATGGGGCCTGGCTCCTGTCACCATGACGGTGCAGCGCCCTGCGCCTGATGGAACCTTCCCCTGGACCGCCAACTGGGGCTGGCCGGACGAGCTGGCGAGCTGGAACTGGAACGACCACAAAGGCAAACCCCTCAAGGTGCGCGTCTATACGGCCGGCGACAAAGTCCAGGTGATCCTCAACGGTCAGACGGTCGGTGAGAAAGCGCTGGCAGCCGGCGACAAGATGACGGCGGAACTGCCCGTGCCCTACGCGGCCGGCACACTCGAGGCCGTCGCCTGGAAAAACGGCAAGGTCATTGGCCGCACTCACCTGGAAACCGTTGGCGAGGCAGTATCCTTGCGGGTGTCGGCCGAGCCGCTGTCCCAGCGCCGCGGCCGCGATGCGCTCGCCTATCTCAAGATCGAGGTGGTGGATGCCAAGGGACGGGTTCTGCCTGACGACATGCGGCCGGTGACCCTTGCGCTGGAAGGCTCCGGCGAACTCGCCGCCTTTGGCAGCGCCAATCCGCAGGCCGTGGGCTCGCTGAAAGCCAGCCACACCAGGACCTTCAGGGGGAAGGCGCTCGCGATCCTGCGCGGCCGAGGCAAGGGAACGCTCCGGATCACAGCCCATTCGCCGGGGCTTCGCGCGGCCAATGCAAGGGTCGCCTTCGAATAGGCCCGGCGAAAGCCGGACACGTCGGAAGGCCGTGAGGGAGAGAGAACCACGCCATGAATGCCATCGCACGAAGTGCTGACGCGGCAATATCCGGCGGCGCGAATATCAGAAGTTCCGGGCGCCGGCTCAATGGATCGGTCGTACAGAAGATCGGCCGGGACATCGTGTCCGGCCACTATCCGCCCGGCTCCATACTCTACGGGGAGGTCGTTTTCGCGCAGGAACTCGACGTGTCGCGCAGCGCCTATCGCGAGTCCTTGCGGGTATTGTCGGCCAAGGGTCTCATCGAAAGCAGGCCCAAGGCGGGTACGCGCGTTCTTCCGCGAGAATGCTGGAATGTTCTCGATCCCGATGTTCTGGAATGGGCCTTTACCGGCAAGCCCGATTTCGGGTTCATCCGCGACATCTTCGAACTTCGCGGGCTGATCGAGCCCGCGGCCGCCGGTCTTGCCGCCCAGCGGCGTTCGCGCGAAGATGTACAGGCTCTGCGTCGATCGATCGACGCGATGCGCGGCCATACTCTGGCGAGCGAACCAGGTCGCCACGCGGACCGCGATTTTCACCAGACGATCCTGAAGGCCACCGGTAACGGCGCGCTGATGGTCCTGACCGCCAGCGTTGGAGCAGCCGTCAGGTGGACGACCCAGTTCAAGCAGCAGGCGCGAACATTGCCGCGCAATGCCATCCCCGAGCACGTCGAAGTGTGCGAGGCCATTGCGGCCCGGGACTCCAGGCGCGCCTCGGAAAGCATGAACCGTTTGATCGAGCAGGCCCTCGAAGACACCAGAAACGCGGTGGAAGCTTTGTGACTATGCGCTCACTTCTCCGCGTTTCGGTTCGTGCTTTGCTGCCGGCCGTGGCTGCCGGCTTGCTGATGGGCTTCGGAACGGCCGGAGCGAAGGTTGGCGCCGAAAATTCACCCGTCACTTACCAGAACCCGCTCCTTTACGCCGACTACTCCGACCCCGACGTGATCCGCAGCGGGGACGCCTATTATCTGGTGGCGTCCAGCTTCCACATGTCGCCGGGTCTGCCGGTGCTGCGCTCCCACGATCTCGTGCACTGGACCCTCGTCTCGCACGTTCTTGCCCGGCTTCCTGACACTCCGGCCTACAATCTGGTGGGAGCGTTCAAGATCACGGACGCCAATCCGCGGGACACGGCCGGCACGAAGTACGGTGGCGGCCCCTGGGCACCGTCGATCCGGGAGCACGGCGGCCGCTTCTTCGTCTATTGGGCTACCCCGGATGAAGGCATCTTCATGGCCACCGCGCGCCGGCCCGAAGGTCCCTGGAGCGCCCCGACCACAGTAATTTCCGGCCCCGGCTTTGAGGACCCCTGCCCTTTCTGGGATGAGGACGGGACCACTTGGCTCGTTCACAGCAAAGTCGGTGCAGGTCCGCTCATTCTGCACCGCATGCGTGCCGACGGCACCGGCGTTCTCGATGAGGGCCAGCTCATTGCCGAGGACAAGAAGAGGCTTCCGGTCCTTGAAGGCCCCAAGCTCTACAAGCGCAATGGCTGGTATTATATCTTCGCCCCCATCGGCGGGGTGGGGACCGGGCCGCAAGCTGTCGGTCGATCGCGCCGCCTCGAGGGTCCTTATGAATGGCGCGACGTGCTGCTTCCCGGCGGCGACCTGAAGCTCAAGGGACCGCATCAGGGTGGCTGGGTGGAGACACCGGACGGGAACGGCTGGTTCCTCCACTTCAACCTTACGGGAGCCTTCGGCCGCATTGTACATTTGCAGCCGCTCACCTGGCAGCAGGATTGGCCGATCATTGGAGCGCCGGTTTCCGGACAGGATGCCGGTCTGCCCGTCGCTCGTTGGCCCATGCCGAATACCCGGAAATCGGGAGGTTCGGATCGCCTGCAAGGTTCCGATCAATTCGGGGCGCGGCGGCTCTCCATCCAGTGGCAGTGGAATCACAACCCCGACGATAGCGCATGGAGCCTGCGTGCCCGACCCGGTTTCCTCAGCCTCACGGCGCTTCCGGCGTCCCAGATCGTCACCTCGCGAAACACCCTTACGCAGGTCATGCAAGGACCGGCGCCAGGCTATGTGACCCGGCTGGAGATCGGGCGAATGGCCAATGGCCAAAGGGCAGGCCTGACGCTGTTCAACGCGCAGCCGTCCTGGCTTGGTGTGGTGCGCGATGAAGGGGCCAATCGGATCGTGCTTTCCCGAGCAGGCCAGGAATCAGCGATCGCCGACGTCTCTGGCTCGGTTCGCAGCGTGGTGCTCGCGGCGAATGTGACCAAAGACGGCATAGCCACTTATCGTTACAGTCTCGACGATGGACGAAGCTTTGCCGTCGCTGGCGAACCTCTTAAACTCGCGTGGTATGGCTGGTGGAAGGGCACTCGCCCGGGACTGTTCTCGTTCAACACTCTGGCGCAAGGCGGTGTCGCCGATTTCGACTGGTTCCGAGCGAGGCAAGACATGCACGGACAGTGATGTCGCTTGCTTCGTCGCGGTCAAGCTGCTGTTTTCACGATTGCCAGCACCGATTTGGGCGCCTCGGAGGAACCCCCGACGCCTCGTCCTTTTCGCGAGAGACCTCTCGATCACATATTCGGATAGTTCGGGCCGCCGCCGCCTTCCGGCGTCACCCATTCGATGTTCTGGGTGGGGTCCTTGATGTCGCAGGTCTTGCAGTGGACGCAGTTCTGCGCGTTGATCTGGAGCTTGGCACCCGCACCGTCCGGATCGACGAATTCGTAGACGCCCGCCGGGCAATAGCGCGCTTCCGGCCCGGCATAGAGGGGCAGGTTGATCGCGGTCGGGATGCTGGCATCCTTGAGCTTCAGGTGGACCGGCTGGTCTTCCTCGTGATTGGTGAACGAGTAGGACACGCTGGTCAGGCGGTCGAAGCTGATGACGCCGTCGGGCTTGGGATAGGCGATCGGCTGGTAGAGATCGGCGCGCTGGAGCGTCGAGGCGTCGGTGTGATGCTTCATCGGCTTGGCAAGGCCGAAGCCGAACAGCGTGCGCAGCCACATGTCGGCGCCGGCCAGCACCGTGCCGATTTCCCCGCCCCACTTGGCGACCATCGGCTCGGCATTCTGGACGAGCTTCAGTTCCTTGGCGATCCAGCTTTCGCGCACGGCGGTGTCATATTCGCCCAGCGTGTCCTGCGCGCGGCCCGCGTTGATCGCCGCGGCCATCGCCTCGGCCGCCAGCATGCCGCTCTTCATCGCGGTATGCGTGCCCTTGATGCGCGGCACGTTGACGAAACCGGCCGAGCAACCCGCCAGCACGCCGCCCGGGAAGGCCAGCATCGGCACCGACTGCCAGCCGCCCTCATTGATCGCGCGCGCGCCGTAAGCCACGCGCTTGCCGCCTTCCAGGATCGCGCGGATATCCGGGTGCTGCTTCCAGCGCTGGAATTCCTCGAACGGGTAGACGTAGGGGTTCTTGTAATCGAGCGCGGTCACGAAGCCGAGCGCCACCTGGTTGTTCGCCTGGTGGTAAAGGAAGCCGCCGCCCCAGCTGTCGGTCTCGCTCATCGGCCAGCCCTGGGTGTGGATGACCCGGCCGGGGACGTGCTTGTCGGCCGGGATATCCCAGAGTTCCTTGATGCCGATGCCGTAGATCTGCGGCTGGCAATCCGCCTCCAGGTCGTACCTGGCCTTGAGCCGCTTGGTCAGGTGGCCGCGCGCGCCTTCGCAGAACACGGTATATTTGCCCAGCAGGTTCATGCCCGGCTGGAAGTCGGCCTTGGGATTGCCCTCGCGGTCGACGCCCATGTCGCCGGTCTGCACGCCGATCACGGCGCCGCTCTCGTCATAAAGGATCTCGGCCGCCGGGAAGCCCGGGAAGATCTCGATCTCCAGCGCCTCGGCCTGTTCGGCCAGCCAGCGGCAGAGATTGCCCAGCGAGCCGGTGTAATTGCCCTCGTTCGACATGAACGGCGGCATGACCAGGTGCGGCAGACCGAACTTCTTCTTCTTCGTGAGATGCCAGTGCCAGTTGTCGGTCACCGGCGTTTCCGCCAGCGGGCAGCCGTCCTCGCGCCAGGTGGGCAGCAGTTCGTCGAGCGCCCTGGGATCGATCGTCGCGCCCGAAAGAATGTGCGCGCCGATCTCCGAGCCCTTCTCCAGCACGCAGACCGACAGCGCCGGATCGACCTGCTTCAGCCGGATCGCCGTGGCAAGGCCGGCAGGCCCACCGCCGACGATGACGACGTCATACGGCATCTCTTCGCGTTCAATCATGGTCTTTGCATCTCGAAGAAGGGTCGGAAAAGAAGGCTTACAGTTTGCCGGTGAGTTCCGGCACGGCGGTAAACAGGTCTGCCACCAGGCCGACATCGGCTACCTGGAAGATCGGGGCGTCTTCGTCCTTGTTGATGGCGATGATGGTCTTGGAGTCCTTCATGCCCGCAAGGTGCTGGATCGCGCCCGAGATGCCGACGGCGATGTAGACTTCGGGCGCCACGATCTTGCCGGTCTGGCCGACCTGGTAGTCGTTCGGCACGTAGCCCGCATCGACCGCGGCGCGCGATGCGCCGACGGCAGCGCCGAGCTTGTCGGCGAGCGGCATGATGACCTGCTCGAAGGTTTCCGAATCCTTCAGCGCGCGGCCGCCCGAGACGATCACCTTGGCGCTCGTCAGTTCCGGACGCTCGGACTTCGCGAGTTCGGCACCCACGAAGCTCGAAAGCCCTGCGTCACCGGCACCGGCAACGTCTTCGATGGCAGCCGAACCACCCTCGGCAGCGGCCTTCTCGAAGGCGGTGCCGCGTACGGTGATGACCAGCTTGGTGTCGCTCGATTCGACGGTGGCGATGGCGTTGCCGGCATAGATCGGGCGCGTGAAGGTCTTCTCGCCTTCGACCGAGAGAATGTCCGACAGCTGCATCACGTCGAGCAGCGCGGCCACGCGCGGGGCGACGTTCTTGCCGGTAGTGGTGGCGGGCGCCAGGAACGCGTCGTGGTGGCCCATGAGGTCCACGATCAGCGGCGCGACGTTTTCGGCCAGCGCGTGTTCGTAGGCGGCGTTGTCGGCCAGGTGCACCTTGGCGACACCGGCGATCTTCGCAGCGGCTTCGGCAGCGGCGCGGCAGTTCGCACCGGCGACCAGCAGGTGGACTTCACCCAGCTTGGCAGCAGCGGTGACGGTGTGGAGCGTCGCGTCCTTGACCGACGCGTTGTCGTGTTCGACCCAAACGAGCGTCTTCATCAGGCGACTCCCAGTTCCTTGAGCTTCGTAACCAGCGCGTCGACATCGGCAACCTTGACGCCGGCGACACGCACCGGCGGCTCCGAGACCTTGAGGGTCTTGAGGCGCGGTGCTATGTCGACGCCGTAGTCGGCGGCGGTCTTCACATCGAGCTGCTTCTTCTTCGCCTTCATGATGTTGGGCAGCGAAGCGTAGCGCGGCTCGTTGAGGCGCAAGTCGGTGGTGACGATCGCGGGGAGCGACAGCTTCACGGTCTCCAGACCGCCATCGACTTCGCGGGTCACGGCAACGTGATCGCCCCCCAGATCGCCGCCAATCTCGACCTTGCTGGCGAAAGTGCCCTGCGGGCGGCCCAGCAAAGCGGCGAGCATCTGACCGGTCTGGTTCGAATCATCGTCGATCGCCTGCTTGCCCAGGATCACGAGGCCGGGATTCTCTTCGGCGACAATCGCCTTGAGGATCTTGGCGACCGCGAGCGGTTCCACTTCGGCATCGGTTTCGATCAGGATCGCGCGGTCGGCGCCCATCGCGAGCGCGGTGCGCAGCGTGTCCTGCGCCTTGGCCGGGCCGACCGAGACGGCGACGATCTCTTCCGCCTTGCCCGCTTCCTTGATGCGGATGGCTTCTTCCACCGCGATCTCGTCGAACGGGTTCATGCTCATCTTGACGTTGGCCAGGTCAACACCCGTGCCATCCGCCTTCACGCGGGGCTTCACGTTATAGTCGATCACCCGCTTTACGGGCACGAGGATCTTCATCTCTCCACTCCATCTTGAATGGTCGGACCATTATAGTTTTGTATCTGTCTGTCAACTCAGTGGTCGGGGCATTGCTCAAGCGGGTGGGATCGGGATACCTTGGGGCATCGTCGAAGAGAGAACAGCCGTGGCCACAGCAAATACCGAAAAACCCGCGTTCGCGCCGATCAAGACGCAGCGCGCGTTCGAAGTCATCTGCGAACAGATCCGCGCCCAGCTCGCGGCCGGTACGCTGAAGGCGGGCGACAAGCTGCCTGCCGAGCGAGAACTTGCCGCGCAGTTCCAGGTCAGCCGCAGCGCCCTGCGCGAGGCGCTGCGCAGCCTGGAGGTCGCGGGGATCATCCGCAACCTGAAGGGCGTGAAGGGCGGGGCGGTGATCCAGTCCGCCGAGCCGGACCGGATCGTCCAGGCCATGCAGGACTATGTCCACCTCGGCGACGTCACTCTCGACGAACTGACCGAAGCGCGCATCGCAATCCAGGACATCGTCGTGCGCCTGGCCTGCGAGCGGGGGACCGAGGCGCATTTCGCCGAACTCGAACAGATCGCCGAACGTACGCGCGCGGAGACCTCGGTGGAAGCGCGTTACGAATGCGCGGCGGCCTATTACGACGTGCTTGCGCGCGCGACCGGGAACCGCATGTTCGGGATCTTCGTCGATTCCCTGTCCGGCGTCCTTCACGAATTCGTGCAGGGGCCGGGTTACGAGACCTTGCAGGAAACGCTGATCGACTCCCGCTTCAAGCTGATCCGCTTCCTGCGTGCCCGCGACGCCGAGGCCGCCGCGGAGGAAATGCGCAAGCATCTGGAGCGTGTCTATCGCCACGTCCGCAAGAACATCAAGGCGCAGGCCGGATCGGGAAGCGCGCGCAAGGCCTGATCTCGGGCGGTCATTGACCGCAACTCCCATTGGTGTAATAGGTAGGACCATTAGATATATGGACCTATGGGAGCGGTGAGGGTGGACGAACAGGCGGAACGCGGGCCCGGAGACGCACTGGCAGGCGTGCGAGTGCTGGACTTCACATCGGTCATGGCCGGGCCCTTCGCCACGCGAATGCTGGCGGACCTTGGCGCGGACGTGCTGAAGATCGAGTCGCTGGAAGGCGATCAGGTCCGCGCGCGTCCGCCGGTTCGCGATGGTCATTCGGCCTATTTCGGCCATCTCAATGCGGGCAAGCGAAGCCTTGCCTGCAACCTCAAGTCGCCTGAAATGCGTGACCTCATCCAGAGGCTGGCGGCAAGCCACGACGTCGTGGTCGAGAATTTCCGTCCCGGCGTGATGAAGCGCTTCGGTCTCGATTACGAGACGCTTGCCGCCATCAATCCGCGCATGATCTATTGCTCGATCTCCGGTTATGGCCAGCAAGGTCCCAAGGCGCACTTCCCCGCCTATGCCCCGGTGATCCATGCCGCCAGCGGCTTCGACATGGTCAACCTGCATTACCAGGACGATGCCAGCCGGCCCGCAACTTCGGGCATTTTCGTGGCCGATGTGCTGGGCGGTACCCACGCCTTCGGCGCGATCCAGACCGCCCTTTACCAGCGCGAGCGCACCGGCAAGGGACAGTACATCGATCTGTCCATGCTGGAAGCGATGGTGGGGATGCTGGTGTTCGAAACGCAGGAGGCGCAGTTCCCCGGCGGCCCGCGGCGGCCGCTCTATACGCCGCTCAGGACGCAGGACGGCTTCGTCATGGTTGCGCCCACCAGCCCGAAGAACTTCGAGCAGCTCACCGCAGCGGTGGGCCATCCGGAATGGCGGGAAGACCCCCGTTTCCTCACCAATGCCGATCGCAATGCGAACTGGGCGACCATGCTCTGCCTGGTGGAGGAGTGGACCAGCCAGCGTTCGTCCGCGGAGGCGGAGGAGATCCTGTCCCGGCACGGCGTGCCTTGCGGACGCTACCGCGAGATGGACGAGGTACTGACCGATCCGCAACTTGCCGCGCGCGGGGCGATGTCGCACGTCAATGATGCGGCCGGGAGCTATCTGGTGCCGAACCCGCCGTTCACCATGAGCGGAAGCCGGGTGCAGGTGCGCCCGTTCGTATCCGAACTTGGAGAACACGGCGCAGCCGTCTTGCAGGAGGAACTCGGCCTGAGCGAGGAAACGGTGGCCGCCCTGCGCGGATCGAACCAGTTGCTCTGAGCGGGCTGGAAGGGCGCTGGGTATTTCTCTCGTTCTGAAGCCCCAGGGTGAGGAGCTAGTGCGATAGCAGCGTCGGGGCGTCGATCGTGAACTTGAAGCCGAGGATCAGCGCGTCCTTGTTGTTGCGGGTGCGGAACGGGGCGCCGGTCTGGTCGGGGTGGAGGATGTACTGAATGTTCGGCGAAATCCGGATCGCCGGGCCAAGCTGGGCGCCATAAGCGAGTTCCATCATGTATTCGTGCCGGTGGATGTTCCCGTTCCCGCCGGCCGAGAGCCGTGCTGCGCGCATGCGCTCCATGGCGAGGTCGCTGAAACGCTGGTCGCTGATCATGAAGCCGATGGTATCGGCATCGCGACCGGCGAAAGTGCCGGTCTGCACCGCGCCCATATCGAAGAAGCGGCTTTCTTCCACCCGGCCCGACAGGTTGGCCATCGCCACGCCGAACACGCTGAGGCCGCGCTCGGAATGGGGATCGGGGCGCGTCAGGCGCTGGTCGAAGCGGAAGTAAAGGCCCGAGCGACCCTTGTGTACCGCTGGATCCCGCCCCGAGAGGATGGCGATGGCGCCCTGATCGTCGCGCAGGGGATCGGCATAGTCGCCGCGGTCGAACCAACCGCCGACAATGTAGTGGCCGGGAAGACGCAAGCCACCGCCCCCGCGTTCGCCCTCGCGCGCATAGCCCAGTTCCCACGGCACAATCACGCCGGTGGCGTTCTTCGTGCTGAAGTTGAAGCCATGGTCATTGGCGCGCTTGCGGTCGGGATTGACCTCGTAGGCGCCGACATGGACGGTCACATGCGGCACGACTTCGGCCTCGGCGCGGATCATCCAGCTCGATGCCGGAAAATAGGTGAAGTTGCTGTTCTTGAAGACGAACGTCGGATTGCCGCAGCCTGAATTACCCTGGAAATTGCAGTAGATCGGTGAGTTCAGGAAATGGATGTTCGCCTGGCTGCGGCCGGCCTCGATCATGAGGCGGTCGTTCAGCAGCTTCTGCTCCCAGGTCAGGATAGCGAGGTGCGTGTTCTGGGTGCCCCAGATCTCCTGAACCGAGGTGTTGTTGCCCAGCGCCAGGGCGGAAAGACTCTCTCCGTGGCGGTTGGTGATCGCGGCGTGGAGCGTGCCGCCGCCGATGCCGGCGATGCGATCCATGTCGAGATCCGCGCCGACATAGACCTGCCCCGCGAAAGCGGCATCGCGGTGCAGGCCGCCGCTGACGTTCGTGGCCGCCTCTCCGGTATAGCTGAGCGCGAGGGTGATCCCGTCATCCGCGAGCGGCTGCCAGGGCTTCGCGGTTTCGGCGGGCCGGTCTTCGGCGGGCGGGTCTTCGGAGGTGACCTCCTGCGCCGTGGCAGCGGACAAGGAAAGGGCGGCGACGCCTGCGCAGCAGGCGCCCTTGAGCAGTGCGAACCGCATCGAATGAAATCCTCTCTTGAGGCGGCCCGATCTTGTGCCGGGCCGCTGTCGTTCAGGCGGCAGCGTCTGCCGGTACGGGGCGCGGCTTGAGCAGACCGACGAGGACGCCGCTCACCAGCACCCCCGCCACGATGGCCAGGCCGTAGACTGCCAGATGCGTGACCGCGCCGGGGATCGGCAGGACGAACACGCCGCCATGCGGCACCTTGAGTTCGACGCCCGCCGCCATCGAGATCGCTCCGGTGATCGCGGAACCCGCCATCAGCGCCGGGATCACCCGGAACGGATCGCGCGCCGCGAAGGGGATCGCGCCTTCGGTGATGAAGGCGAGGCCCAGGACGGCGGCGGCGCCTCCGGCTTCCCGCTCTTCGGTGGTGAAGCGGTCGCGGAACAGGCGGGTGGCAAGGGCCACGGCCAGCGGCGGCACCATGCCCGCCGCCATCGTCGCGGCCATCGGCGTATAGACCTGGCTGGCGATCAGGCCGACCGAGAAGGCATAACCCGCCTTGTTGACCGGCCCGCCCATGTCGAAGGCAGACATCGCGCCCAGGATTACCCCCAGCAGGATCGCGCTCGATCCCTGCATGGAGCGCAGCCACTCGGTGAGGAAGGCGAGGGCGGCGGCAACCGGCGTGCCCACCGCGTAGATCATCAGCAAGCCGGTCAGCAGCGTGCCCAGCAGCGGCAGGAACAGCACCGGCTTCAGGCCCGCGAGGTTCTTCGGGAGCTTTATCAGCCGGTTGAGCCACTCGACGCCGTAACCGGCGATGAAACCGGCGACGATTCCGCCCAGGAAGCCCGCGCCGAGATTGGCGGCCAGCATGCCGCCGATCATGCCCGGCGCGATACCCGGACGGTCGGCGATGGAATAGGCGATATAGCCCGCGAGCGCCGGCACGATCAGCGCGAAGCCGCCCTGCGCGCCGATGCGGAACAGCGCATTCGCCAGCGTGCCCTCGGCCGCCGCGCTGTTGGCATCGATGCCACCCAGAGCGAAAGCCATGGCTATCAACAGGCCGCCCGCGACCACGAAGGGCAGCATGAAGGAAACGCCGGTCATCAGGTGCTTGTAGGGACCGGCGCGTTCGGTGCTGGCGGTGCCTGCCTCGGTCGAGAGGCTGCCGCCTTGCGTTTTCGCTTCGGTCAGCGCCCGTTCGATCAGCGCCCTGCCGCCGGAGATGGCAGGCTTGGTGCTGGAGGCAAAGACCCGCTTGCCGGCGAAGCGCGCGCGGTCCACCTCACGGTCCGCGGCGATGATCACGACGTCGGCTGCCGCGATTTCTTCGGGCGTCAGCGGCGAACCGGCACCGACCGAACCCTGCGTCTCCACGCGGATCGGGTAGCCGAGCTGTTTCGCGCCTTCCTGAAGTCCCTCGGCGGCCATGAAGGTATGCGCGATGCCGGTGGGGCATGAGGTGATCGCCACCACGCGCGGCGTATCCGCTGCCGCTTGGGGAGCCTGCCCAAGTGCGGCTTCCGGATCGGCCAGCACGGCTTCCAGCGTCACCCGGCGATGCGGGACGAGGGGAAGCGAGGCCGCCGCATCGTCATTGGCGGCGACCAGCAGCAGCGTGTCGCCCGGCTGCAAATCCTCGGGCAAGGGATTGAGCACGCCTTGCCCGGTGCGGACTTCGATCTCGATATCGCGGCCGCCGGCACGCGCGGCCTTGCGCAGCGCCTCACCGGCAAGCACACCTTGGACGGCGGAATCGGCCGCTTCGATAACTGCGTAGAGCTTGCCCATCATTCCTCTCCGGCCTCGATCTTGTTTTCTATCGCCCCGCTTCGCGAGATCACGGGCGTAATGCTGACATCTTCGGCCAGCGCGTGGACTGTCGGCAGGTCCGGAAGGTTCGGCCCCGCCATGCCCAGCTTGGCGACCGCGAAAGCGGTGGCGAGGCGGGCGGTGCGTTCGAGGTCGGCGTTCTCGCCCAGGGCGGCGACGATGCCGGCAACCATGGCGTCTCCGGCGCCGACGGTGCTGGCGATCTGCCCGACGGCGAGGCGGGCGGTTACCGCGCCCGTTTCGGACAGGAACAGCGCGCCATCCTCTCCCATCGAGACGGCGACCAGCGAGACCCCGCGCGCGTGCAACTCGGCGGCGGCTTCGGCAAGCGTAGCCAGATCGGGCAGGGGACGGTCCAGGAGTTGCGCCAGTTCTTCACGGTTGGGCTTGACGACATCGGGAAGCACGTCGGCTGCGAGCGCGCACTTGAGCGGCAGGCCGCTGGTGTCCAGCACGACGCGGCATCCGGCGACGCGCAGGCGGGCGATCGCCGCGGCGTAAGTGTCGGGCGCGCATCCCGGTGGCAGGCTCCCGGCCAGAACGACCAGATCGCCTTCGCGCACGGCCTGGCAGAGGTTTGCCACGGCCATCTCGGCCTGACCCGCGTCCACCGCGATCCCGTCGAGATTGATGTCGGTGGTGCCCGCGACGTCGACCAGCTTGAGGTTGACCCGGGTGGCCCCGGCGATGCGGGTGAAGCGGTCCTCGATCGGCTTGGCCGCGAACAGCGCGTCGAACGGAGCGGCGTTGTCGCGGCCCAGCAAGCCAAAGGCGGCGACCGGCATGCCCCAGTCGGCCAGGCAACTGGCGACGTTCACGCCTTTGCCGCCCGCGTTCTGGCGCACAGAGCGCGCGCGGTGAACGTCGCCCGGGACCAGGCGATCAAGCGTGACGGTCTGGTCGATGGCCGGGTTGAAGGTGACCGTGAATGTGCGCATCAGTCTTCCCTTCCGCTGAAATCGCACCCGTCCAGAGCGCGGATCTCGGCGGCGCTTTCCATGTCGAGCGCCTTGGCGGCCAGCGCGCGCAGGCCATCGAAGCTCGCGCCGCGAATACGGGCTTTCACCCCTGGAATGTCCCGCGGGGTCATCGACAATTCGCTGACGCCCAGGCCCACAAGCAGAGCCGCGCCGAACGGATCGCCGGCAATGCCGCCGCAAACACCGACCCAGCGACCGTGCGCCTGCGCGCCTTCCACGGTTGCCGCTATCATGCGCAGAACGGCCGGGTGCAGGCTCTCCGCATCGCCCGCCAGTTCAGGGTTCTGCCTGTCGATGGCGAGGACATACTGCGTGAGATCGTTCGTGCCGATCGAGAAGAAGTCGGCATGGGCGGCCAAGGAGCGAGCCTGGATCGCGGCGGCGGGCACCTCGATCATGATGCCGACGGGAACCGTCGGTGCATCGAGTTCCAGCCGGATGTCCTCGCACCGTGCGCGCAAGGCGATCAGTTCGTGGACCGAGGTTATCATCGGGAACATGATGGAAAGATCCGCGCCTGCCTTCGCGGCGCGGTAGAGCGCGCGAAGCTGCGGTTCGAGCAAGTCGGGGCGGCGCAGCAGCAGCCGCGCGCCGCGCACGCCGAGGAACGGGTTTTCCTCAAGCGGCAGGTCCAGATGCGGCACTTGCTTGTCCCCGCCGATATCGAGTGCGCGCACGATCAGCGGACGATTATCCAGTGCCTCGGCCATGGCGCGGTAGATGGCGGCCTGCTCTTCCTCGCCCGGGCTGTCCCTGCGTTCGAGGAACAGGAACTCGGTGCGCATCAGGCCCACGCCTTCGCCGCCCTGCGAGAGCGCGTAAGCGACCTGATCGGGACGGTTGACGTTGGCGGCGATTTCCACTCGGTGACCGTCGCGCGTTTGGGCGGGCTGGCTGCGTTCCGCCTCTTCGGCGGCGCGCTTTTCGGCCAGCGCCGCGATCCAGTCGCGCGCGGAGGCCAGGTCGGCCGCGGACGGGTTGAGCCAGACACGGCCGCTGTCGCCATCGACGATGGCCGTCGCTCCAGCGGCGAGGCTCAGCAGATCCGCGCCGCCGGCGACCACGGAAGGCAGGCCCAGCGTGCGGGCCAGGATGGCGCTATGCGACGTCGGACCGCCCAGCGCGGTCGCGATCCCGGCCACGCGCGCGGTATCGAGCGTGGCCGTGTCGGAAGGTGAAAGGTCCGCCGCGACCAGGACGCAGGGCTCCTCGGGCAGATCGGTCAGCGATCCGGCCGCCAGCGCCGGGTCGATCTCGGCCAAGACGCGGCGGCCGATGTCGTGGAGGTCGGCGGCGCGGGCGGCCAGTACCGGATTGCCCAGCGCGGAAAGTTGCCCGGCGATACGGTCGACCGCCTGGTGCCAGGCCCATGCCACGCCGTGCCCCTCGACCATCAGCTGGCAGGTGAGCGTGATGAGGTCGGTATCGTCGAGCAGTTCGGCTTGCGCCTTGAAGATTGCCGCATCCCCCGCGCCCAGCCGGCGGGTGGTATCGTCGATCAGCACCTTCATTTGCGCGCGGGTACGGGTGAGCGCATCGTTGAGCAGGGTGCCACCACCGGCAAGGTCGGTCGGCCGGTCGGGCACCTCCAGCGCCTGCGCGGCGAGGACATGGACCCTGCCGATGGCGAGGCCCGGACTGGCGGCCACGCCCGCGATCATCTGGGCTTCGCCTTCCGGCTTCCAGCCCCGGATCGGCGCGGCGGCCTTTTCCGCGGCGCGCGCGGCGTCTTCCTTCTCGCGCGCGGTCAGGCGGCGGACGGCTGCGGCGAAACTGTCCAGCGCCGCACGCGCGCCTGCCCCTTCGGCGGAGAGAGTCACCCGATCACCAGCACGCAGCCCCATTTGGAGGAGGGAAACGAGGCTGCGAGGATCGGCGCTCTCCCCGCCGTGGCGTACGCGCAAGCGCACGCCAGAGGCACGCGCCGCTTCGACCCAGGCCGAGGCGGGGCGGGCATGGAGGCCGGTTGGGTAATCGACCGTCCATTCGGTGGTTTCGGCATAGTCGGCGACCGGCTCGGTGGAGGCGGCAGCCTCGCCGTCTTCCCAGAGAGCGCGGGAAAACGCAGCCGGATCGTCAGTGGTGACAAGCGCGGCAAGGCGCGGCTCGTCCTGAATGAGGCGGGTCAGCCGGCGCAGGATGGCAATGTGGCTGTCCGAATTGGCGGCGATGCCGACCACCAGATGGGCGCGCTGGCCGGGGTTCCATTCCACCGCGTCGCGCAGCTGGAGGATCGCCACGCCGTCCTTGCGCACGAGGCCCTTGTCCTCGCCGAGGCCGTGCGGGATCGCAACACCGGCGCCCAGGAACGTGTTCGCCAGGCCCTCCCGGCGGACCATGCTGTCCTCGTATCCCGGAGCGACGCAGCCGGCAGCGACCAGAAGCTGGCCGACCTGGCGAATCGCATCGACCTTGTCGGCCGCGCTGGCATCGATTCGAACGAGATCCTCGATCCTCGAGGCGGGCGCATTTGCGAGCATTTCAGGCCTCTCCTGACCGTTTTGACGACGGGTCTGTACCTCCTATAGAAAACGTTTTCTCAGGTCGTTTGTCAAGAGAAGGCTTGCGAGACTTGGATCGAGTGATGCATAGTCCGTCACCGGAGAGGGCGAGACGCCCTGAAATGTGAGAACGATTTCTCAAATGGCGATGCGCTGATGACTATCGGAATCAAGGACGTGGCCAGGGTTGCCGAAGTCTCGCCCGCAACCGTCTCGCGGGTGCTGTCGGGCCGCAGCGTCGATCCCGCCATGCACGAACGGGTGCTGGCGGCGGTCAAATCCACCGGATACCGGCCCAACCTTGCCGCACGGCGCCTGCGCTCGCAGCATACGAACACGATCGGCCTGATCGTGGCCGATATCCGCAATCCGTTCTTCACGGCCGTTTCCCGCGCGGTGGAAGGCCTTGCCACGGCCCGCGGCATGCGCGTGATCCTGTGCAACACGGACGAGGACCCGGCCAGGGAAGCCGCCTACCTCGAACTCATGCATGAAGAACGCGTCACCGGCGTGATATTCGCCCCGTGCCGCCAGTGGATCGAAAAAGGCGAGCGGCTGGAGCCCGGCTATCCGGTCGTCCTGATCGACCGCAACCTGCCCAGCGCCGGGCTCGACAGCGTCCTGCTCGACAATGGCAGCATGGCCGCCGAACTTGTCGCGCACCTCCACGCGCAGGGCCATCGCCGGGTCGCCGGGCTGTTCGGCGCCAGCAGCACCGGATCCGAGCGGCGTGCCGGTTTCGAACAGGCGGCGCGCGCACTCGGGATGGACGCCTCCACTCTCGAGATGCCGCACGACGCCGGTGCCGCGGAGCGCGCCGTGAAGGAGCTGCTTGCGGGTCCCATCCGCCCCGACGCACTCGTTGCCAGCAACGGCGTCATGCTGCTCAGCGTGCTGCGTGCCTTGCGCGGCCTGCAACTCGACGTTCCGGGTGACATTGCCCTTGCCGGTTTCGACAACAACGACTGGATGGAGTTCGTCGGCGGCGGCCTCAGCGTCATCGAGCAGCCGGTCGAGGAAATCGGCCGCACGGCGATGACGATGCTGCTCGACCGGCTGGAACATCCCGACGCCCCGGCACGCAGGGTCGTGCTGGCCGGACGCCTGATCACGCGCGGATCGAGCGGCCCTCGCGCTTGCGCCGACCAGACCATCGGAGCCTGATCCCAATGACTGCCTTCCGCGAAAAACAATCGATCGGCCGCGACACGCAGCTGTGCATGTCGCTGTCCGGTCGCCCCGGCAACGCCGGCTCGCGCCTGCACAATACGCTCTACGGGCTGCTGGGGCTGGACTATATCTACAAGTCTTTCACCACGACCGACCTTCCCACCGCGATCGGCGGTATCCGGGCTCTGGGCATTCGCGGCTGCGCGATCTCGATGCCGTTCAAGGAAGCTGTCATTCCCTTGCTTGACGGCCTTGAGGATTCCGCTCGCGCCATCGACAGCGTGAACACCATCGTCAACGACGGCGGGGTGCTGACCGGCTACAACACCGACTATACCGCCGTGCGCGACCTCGTGTCCCGGCGCGGCATCGATCCGGCGACGCCGTTCCTGCTGCGCGGCAGCGGCGGCATGGCGAAGGCAGTGGCCGCGGCGCTGCGCGATCTTGGCTTCCGGGACGGCACGATCGTCGCGCGCAATGCCGAGGCAGGACAGGCGCTCGCCCGGCAATACGGGTTTGGCTGGCTTCCCGAACTGCCTGAACAGGGCGCGGCGATGTTGGTCAACGTCACCCCGCTCGGCATGGAAGGCGCTCAGGAAAGCGAACTGGCCTTCACCGCCGGGCAGATCGCGGCTTGCGAGGTGGCCTTCGATGTCGTGGCGCAGCCGGCGGAAACACCGTTTATCAAGGCGGCGCTCACGGCAGGGAAAATCGTTATCTCGGGGGCCGAAGTGATCGTGCTTCAGGCCGTCGAGCAATTCGTGCTCTACACCGGCATCCGTCCGGACGCCGAAGCGGTGATCGAAGCAGCCACTTTCGCTCACGGCTCAAACGTCGCCGCGCGGCTGCGCGACGCCGTTTGATGCGGCGACCGGGTCACCGGTGCCGAAGTTCCATCCCGATCGTCAGCGAAGCAGTTCCTTCGCGATCGTGTTGCGCTGGATTTCCGAGGAGCCCTCGTAGATCCGGGTGATGCGGATGTCGCGATAGAGGCGCTCCACCGCGAAGCCGCGGCAGTAGCCGGTGCCGCCGAAGATCTGGACGGCCGTATCGACCGTGCGGCTGCCCGCCTCCGTCGCGAAGAGCTTCGCCATCGAGGCAAGTTCGCGGCGCTTGTCGCCCTGGTCATAGCGCCAGGCAGCGTCGAGCAGGATCAGCCGCGCCGCGCGCATGTCGGTCGCCATGGTGGCGATGTAGTGGCGGATCGCCTGGAAGTCCGAGATCACGCCGCCGAAAGCGGGGCGCTGCTTGGATTCCTCGATGGCAAGCTGGAGCGCGAATTCGCCCATGCCCACCGCCGTCGCGCCGACGTTCATGCGGCCCTCGTTAAGCCCTTCCAGCGCGTAGCGGAAACCCTGTCCCTCTTCGCCGAGCAGGGCGTCGGCGGAGACCTGGCAATTGTCGAAGCTCAGTTCGAACACGCCCGGCGTGGCCGTGCCCATCAGCTCGATGGTGCCGGTCACCGAGAAACCGGGGGTGTCCGCCGGCATGAGGAAGGCGGAGATACCGCCGCGCGTGCCGGCCGACTTGTCGGTATAGGCATAGACGATCACGTACTTGGCCTTCTTCCCGTTGGAAATGAAGGTCTTGCTGCCGTTGATGACCCAGCCGTCGGCATTGCGAACGGCGGTCGTGCGCATGGAACCGGGATCGGAACCGGAATTGGGTTCGGTCAGCGCGAAGGCGATGCCGATTTCGCCGCTGGCCATGCCGGGCAGGAGCTGTTCGCGCTGCGCCTGGCTGGCGTGGTAGATGATGTTCTTGGCGCCTGGGCCCATCAGCGGACGCAGCTCGGTCCAGAACTGGGGCGGCAGGTGGGCCAGTTCGATCTGCACCGCCGCCTGCGCCAGCGCGCCGAGGCCGAGGCCGCCGTATTCTTCCGGCAGGGCCATGCCGAAGTAGCCGTTCTCCACCAACGTCTGGCGCACGATCGGCGGAACTTCGCCGGTCTCCACGAACTGCTGTTCCAGCGGCAGCAGGTCGCGGACGATATCGCGGGTGACGTCACAGATATTCCGGACGTCTTCGGGAAGTTCGAAATCCACGGAAAGCCTCTCCTTTTCGCCTGGACGGGC
The DNA here is from genome assembly GCF_004368805.1 of Novosphingobium sp. PhB55. NCBI lineage: Bacteria > Pseudomonadati > Pseudomonadota > Alphaproteobacteria > Sphingomonadales > Sphingomonadaceae > Novosphingobium > Novosphingobium sp. PhB55. The sequence goes on from NZ_SODQ01000009.1 coordinate 64,419, forward strand.
CATCGCCCGTCACGAGTCATTGACCTAATGGTCGTACCATTCAATATATAGGCCGTCCACGCGATTTTTTACGGGCTTGGTGGGCAAGTCCCCATGGCGTAGAGCATTGGAGTCCATGACGACCGATCCGTTCGACCTGAACCTGCGGCATTTGCGCGCGCTTCTCGCGATCCGCGAGCATGGCAGCATCACGGCCGCGGCCGATGTGGTCAGCCTTTCGCAACCGGCGCTGACGCAGGGCCTTGCCAAGCTGGAGCAGCAGTTCGGTTACACGCTGTTCGAACGGCGTTCGGGCGGGATGGTGATGACCCCGATGGGGGAGATCGTCATCGAGCGCGCGACCCTGGCGCTCGAACATCTCTCCACGGCGGCGAAGGGGCTTTCGGCGGTCTTCGCCCATCCCGAACGGCTGATGACGATGACGCAGCTTCGCGCTTTCATGGCGCTGGCCGAGGCGGGAAGTTTCTCCGCCGCCGCCCAGTCCACCGGTCTGTCGCAGACGGCCGTGCACCGCGCGGTCGGCGATCTGGAACACATGATCGGCGGCAAGCTGCTCGAACGGCGGGGCCGGGTGGTCTGGCTCAATCCTGCGGGCAAGAAACTGGCGCGCGGGGCGCGCCTCGCCAGTGCCGAGATCGCTGCCGCCATTGCCGATCTGGGCCTCGACAGCCGCAGCGGGAGCGAGTTGATCGCGTTCGGCGCGCTGCCTCTGGCGCGACCCTATCTTGCGCCTGCCGCCATGGCGGGGCTTGCGCGAGAAGAACCGCGTGCCGCATTCAAGGTGCTGGAAGGCAGTTGGCGAGAATTGGTGGAGCCGCTGCGCGACGGCGTGATCGACATGGTGGTTGGCGCGCTGCGGCCTTACGAGATCGCTGACCTTTACCAGATGCCGCTGGTGGAGGACCGTCTCGTGATCGCGGCCGGAAGCCAGCATCCGCTCGCGGGGGTGGAGCGGCCGACGATGGAGCAGCTTTCGGCATTTCCCTGGATCGTCGCGCCGGCCAACTCGCCCTTGCGCGAGCAGTGGCAGGAGCTGTTCGAAGGCCGCGCTCTGCCGCCCACTCCCATCGAATGCGGGTCGGTGATGATCATCGGCCGCCTGCTGACTGACGGCGATTTCCTGACGCTGCTCTCGCCCGACCAGGTTGCGTTGCAGATACGCAGCGGGCTTCTCACCCAGATCGGCGCGCCGCTCGAACACAGTCGCCGCGTCGTCGGCATCACCACGCGGCGGAGCTGGCGGCCCACCGCGATCCAGCGGCGTTTCCTCGACCTGCTGAAGGAAAGCGCGGGGCAGATCCGTTCGGACTTCACCCAGCCCGACTTGCGCGCGTCGGGCTGGGTTTGACCGAAATCAGTCGAGGTTGATCCAGACCGCCTTGGTTTCGAGATATTCCTCGATGTGATGCGGGCCGGACTCGCGGCCGAAACCGCTGACCCCGAAGCCGCCGAAGGGGACGCCGGGATCGAGCATCTGGTAGCAGTTCACCCAGACCGAACCGGCGCGGATGCCCCGCGCCATGCGGTGGGCCGTCGAAAGATCGCGGGTCCACACCCCGCTGCCAAGGCCGAACGGCGTGGCATTGGCGCGTTCCAGAACTTCCTCGGCGGTGTCGAAGGAGAAAGCCGAGAGTACCGGGCCGAAGATCTCCTCCTGCGCGATGGTCATGCCGTCCTGCACATCGGTGAAGATCGTCGGTGCGACGAAGAAGCCATCGTCGTAGCCGGGCCCTGCAAGACGAGAGCCGCCCACCAAGGCTTGCGCGCCTTCGCCGCGGGCGCCTTCGATATAGCCCAGGATCTTGTCCATCTGCGGGGCCGAGACGACCGGGCCGATCTGCGTCTGGGGATCCAGGGGATCGCCGACCCGGATCGTGCGGGTGAAGGCGGCAAGGCGCTCCATGAATTCCTCGCGGATCGAGGACTGGACGAAAAGGCGCGTGCCGGCGCTGCAGATCTGGCCGGAATTTGCAAAGACGGCCATGGCGGCGGCCGGTACCGCCTTGTCGAGATCGGCATCGGCGAAGACGATGTTGGGCGACTTGCCGCCCAGTTCGACCGTCACGCGCTTCATGGTCGGCGCGGCGGCCTTGATGATCTTCTCGCCCACGCCGGTCGATCCGGTGAAGGCGATCTTGTCGACGCCGGGATGGGCCGAGAGCGCCGCGCCTGTATCCCCGAGGCCGGTGACGACATTGATGACGCCTTCCGGTACGCCCGCTTCCAGGCAGAGTTCGGCAAAGCGCAGCGCCGAAAGCGGGGTCTGCTCGGCGGGCTTCATCACCAAGGTGCAGCCGCTCGCCAGCACCGGGCCGGTCTTCCACACGGCCATGCCGACCGGACCGTTCCACGGATTGATCGCGGCGACAACGCCAACCGGCTCCTTCAGGGTGTGGGACAGCACGTCGCCGGGCGCGGAATTGTTCAGCGTATCGCCTGCGATCAGCGTCGCCTGCCCGGCATAGTAGCGCAGCAGCGCGGCGGCGCGCGTCTTGCCGAGCACGGTGCGGGACAGCGGCGCGCCGAGGTCCAGCGTGTCGAGCATCGCCAGTTCGTCGTAATGCGCCTCGACGAGGTCGGCGAGGCGCAGCATGATCCGCTGGCGTTCGGCAGGCTTCATGCGGCGCCATGGCCCCTCCAGCGCCGCGCGCGCGGCTTTGACCGCGCGGTCGACATCCTCGGCATCGCCCTGCGCGACCATCGCGAGCAGTTCGCCGGTCGCCGGGTTGCGGGTCTCGAACCGCTTGCCGGAGGCGGCGGCCACGCGGCGGCCGCCGATCAGCATGTCCTGCTCCATCGTTTCGAGCAGGGCAGGGCGGGCGATAGAGGTCAGTTCCATGTCGGTTTCCTTGGAATGGAGCGCCGGTCAGGCGGCGATGTTGGAGCGGGCGGCGTCTTCGAGAATGAAGCGCGCGGCGCGTTCGGCGATCATCATGGTGGGGGCGCTGGTGTTGCCGCTGATGATCTCGGGCATGACCGAGGCATCGACCACACGCAGGCCCGAGACGCCGCGCACCCGCAGGCGGCCGTCGACTACGGCCATCGGATCGGAATCCGGTCCCATCTTGCAGGTGCCGGTGGGATGGTAGGCGGTGTTGACGATCCTGCGGAGCGCGGCATCGATCTCGGCGTCGCTCTGGTGCTGCGCGCCGGGCTCTATCTCCGCGCCGGTGAGGGGCGCGAGTGCGGGTTGGGCAAAGATGCGCCGCGCTTCGCGGAAGCCGGCGATCAGCGTCTTCATGTCGTAGGGATCGGCGAAGAAGTTGGGATCGATCACCGGCTTGTCCTCGGGCCGGTTGCTGGCAAGGCGCACCGATCCCGCGCTGCGCGGGCGCAGCAACTGGACCAGCCCCATGTAGCCGTGACGGCGCGGAATGGCGCGCGCGTCGAGCTTCAGGCCGACGAGGAAGGTGATCTGGATATCCGGCCGTCCGCTGCCGTCGGTGCAGAGGAAGCCCCCGCATTCCGCGACGTTCGAGGCGAGCATGCCGGTGCGGTTCACAAGGTATTGCAGCGGGCTGGCGAGAATGCGCGGCAGCGACTTGGCTGAGACGGCGTAGGATTCCCCGCTCGGGTTTTCCATCGCGACATGGACGGTGGGGTGGTCCTGGAGATTCGCACCGACGCCCGGAAGGTCGTGGAGCGTCTCGATGCCCACTTCGCGAAGATGGTCTGCCGGGCCGATGCCGGAAAGCATCAGCAATTGCGGGGAATTGGTCGCGCCCGCGCAAAGCACGATTTCACGCCGGGCTCCCACGATGCTGCGTGCGCCTTGCCTTTCGATCTCGATCCCGATCGCGCGGCCACGATCGAAGACGATCCGGCGCACCAGAGTCTCGTCGAGCACGGTCAGGTTCGGGCGCTTCAGCACAGGATGCAGGAACGCGCGGGCGCTCGACAGGCGGGTGCCCTTGCGCTGGTTGAGATCGTAGCGGCCGAACCCGTCCTTGCGCTCTCCGGCGAAGTCGTCGTTGCGGTGATGCCCGGCCTGCTCGGCGGCATCGAGAATGGCGCCGGTCACCGGGTTGAAGGAGCGAGGCTTCTGCACGTCGAGTTCGCCGCCCTTGCCGTGCCACGGCTTGTCCGGCCCGGCATAGTTTTCGACCGCCTTGAATGCGGGCAGCACGTCATCGTAGGACCAGCCTGCGTTGCCGGCGGCTTCCCAGGCCTCGTAGTCCTCCTTTTGGCCGCGAATGTAGACGCCGCCGTTGATGGCGCTGCATCCGCCCAGCAGCTTGCCGCGCGGGAAGTTGATCGTGCGGTTGCCGACCGCGGCGTTGCCTTTCAGCGCCTGCTTCCAGTTGGTCTGGTCGCTCGGGAGCAGGAAGATGTTGCCCACCGGCATGACGGTCTTGAGATTTACCGGCCACTTCCGGTCGGACGGTCCCGCTTCGATCAGCGCAACGCGGTTGGCGGGATCGGCGGAGAGGCGGTTGGCCATCAGGCTGCCCGCCGAACCGGAGCCGATCACGATATAGTCGAAGCTGTCGTTCACGCGGTCATTTCCTTGCGAGCGAATGAGGAGCGGCCGAGCGGCGGTACATGCCCGCGCACGGCGATGAAACCCAGGGCATTGACGAGCATGAGCGCGGCCAGGACCCCGAAGAACGGGAAGTTGCCGCCGCCGATAAGGCCTGCGCCCGCCACCGAGGAGACGATGGCCCCGGCGCGTCCGGCGGCGCCCATCAGGCCCAGACCGCGTGCGCGCACCGCTGTCGGGAACGCATGGGCGCCCACGGCGAACATCGCCGACTGGGCGGCGCTGGCGAAGAGGCCCAGCGCGCCCAGGCCTGCCAGCACGGCCATCTCGTTGCTGCCCCCGCCCGTCTTCAGGAAGGCGAGGAACAGGCATGCCGCAGCGCCGACCAGCGCCATCAGGATGAGCGTCGGGCGCGAGCCGAAGCGCATGATCGACAGCGAAGCGCCGATGGCGCCCAGCGTGCCGCCGATGTTGAAGCTGGTAAGCCCGAGGCTCGCCGAGGCGAGGCTGAAGCCGGAGGAGAACAGCAGCGTCGGCGACCAGTTGAACATGAGGTAGATCATGAACATGCCGGAGAACATCGCCAGCGAAAGCGCAAGGCTGTCCCGCAGCAGCTTTCCTTGCAGAAGCGCGCCGAACCCCGCGGCTTCGCCCGCTTCCGCAGTGCCGGAACCGCTGCGCAGCGGTGCATGGCCGATCCGGCGCATCAGCCGTTCGTACTGCGCGCGGCGCTCGGGACGGCTTTCGAGGAAGCGCGGGGATTCCGGCAGTATGAAGTGGAGCAGCACGGTGAAGGCGATGGTCGCGGCGCCTGCCAGATAGAACAGCCAGCGCCAGCCGAGTACCGGCAGCACCGCCGCTGCCGCGATCCCGCCGAGGATGCCGCCGATCGAGACGCAGACGACCCCGAACGTCACCGCCACGCTGCGCCAGCGGGTCGGCGTGAATTCCGCGATCATGGCGCTGGCCGTTCCAGGCACGCCGCCGAGGCCGACCCCAGCCAGGGTCTTGAGCGCGGCAATGTGCCAGAGGCTGGTGCTCGCGCCGGTCAGCAGTGTCGCTACCCCGAACAGGGCAACCCCAGCCAGCAGTGCGCCGCGCCGTCCGAAACGGTCGCCGATATAGCCCGCTGCCAGCGTTCCTATCGCCATGCCCACGAAGCCCAGCGCAAAGACGCCGCCGAGCGCCTCGCGCCCGATCGCCCACTCTTTCAGCAGCGACGGCGCGGCGAGGCCCAGCATCTGGTTGTCGAGACCGTCGAGGACGACGGTCGCCGCTATCATCAGAACCGTCCATACTTGGAAGGACGACATCGGTGCGTCGTCCAGCAAGCCCTTCGCGTCCCGGTCTGTCGCGATGATCGCCACAGCTTCTCCTCTTCATGGGGTCTCTGCCCCTTTTTGTTATCGCCGGGATGGCCAATCCCGCTGTTGGTGGCCGATCTATCAGATGTCGAGCATGTCAGATGTCGAGCATGTCAGATGTCGAGTACGAGGCTGGCTGTCTTCGCGCCCGAACAGCAGACCATGATGGAGCGATTGGCCGCCTTTTCGTCTTCGCTCAGAAAGTGGTCGCGGTGGTCGGGAATGCCGCCCAGAACCTTGACCTCGCAAGTACCGCAGACGCCCTCGGAGCAGGCGAAGCCGACATCGACCCCGGCGCCGAGCAGGGCGTCCAGCATCGTCTCGCCCTCGCTGACCGTCAGCGTCTTGCCGCTGCGGGCGAGTTCGAGGGTATAGCCGCCCTCGGTCGCCAGTTCGGTCTCGGCCGAGAAGTATTCGATATGGGCATGGCCCTTGGGCCGCGCGGCATTGGTCGCGACAAATGCGTCGAGCATGCCGTTCGGGCCGCAGCAGTAGAGATGCGCATCGGCGGGGGCAGCGGCACAGATCGCGGCAAGGTCGAGCCGCTGCGCGCCGGGCAGTCCGTCATAGACGACGTTGACGTGGTCATGGTCCTCGATCCGGTCGACGTAGGCGGCGCGCTCGGGCGTGGCGGCGACATAGTGCAGTTCCCAGGATTGGCCCAGCTTTTCGAGGCGGGCAATCATGGGCAGCATCGGGGTGATGCCGATACCGCCGGCGACCAGCACGGTATGGGCCGCATCCTCCACCATCGGGAAGTTGTTCTTGGGCTCGGAAATCTCCACGCGCTCGCCCACCCGCCATTCCTGGTGGATGTGCTTCGAGCCGCCGCGACTGTCGATCGCGTGGTGGACGGCGATTTCGTAATGGCCGCGAATGGCGGGATCGTTGACCAGCGAATAGCTGCGGGCAAGGCCGGGCTTGAGCTGGACGTCGATATGCGCGCCCGGTTCGAAGGCGGGCAGCAGGCCGCCGCCGACAGGTTCGAGCACGTAGGAATTGATGCCTTCCGCTTCCCAGCGAATGGTCCGAATGAATGCCTGCATCACACTCTCCTTGAGGCACGATGCGTCCGGTGGTCGCCCCGGTGCGCGATGGATCGGCGCCCGATGGCGACCCTCATGCGTCTCGTCACCCTCTGTCCTTTTTTATCGGGCGGGACGGTGCATGGATCGCACCTTCCCGCCGGTTTCCCTTACTCTGCCGCTTCAACGGTTTCGGGCCAGCGGACGGCCCTTGCAAGCGCGGACTCATACGCGTTCTGCAGGCTGTCCTGCGGATCGTGCAGGAACGATCCGGCGCGGGCGCGGTAGAAGATCGACGGGTCCTCGACCCCCGGCGGCACCACGCCCTTGTTGGCGAAGGCGCGCGCGGCGATCAGGGCGCGGCGGCGGACGCGGGCGATCATCTGGTCGGTCGGGGCCAGGTTCTCGAAGCTGTGGTCGGTGATCGGGCCCATGCTTTCAGTCACGGCCTGATCCTGCATCGTGATGTTGGCGATGCCGGTGAACTGGGTGCCGTTGCGCTGGGATTCGCGGTCGATAGCCCAGTCGTTGGCCTCGCTGTCGGGCGAGCGCCAGCGGCCGAACCAGTCGGTGGTCTGGGGCGCATATTCCAGCGGGCCGAACAACGGCGTGCCGTCCTTGAGCGTGGACGTATAGGCCGGGTTGCCGGCATCGACGCCGCAAGTGATGTCGAAGAGCATCGAATGCTCGTCGTCCATCGGCACCCAGGCGCGGGCGATGGCGCGGGTGGCGAAGCGGTTGTTGGGGGTCTGCGTCCAGAACGGGAACATGTAGTGCGCCACGCGCCATGACATCTGCCCGTCGTCGTTAGGGCGGTAACCACCGTACATCACGCCCCAGTCCGACTGGAGCACTTCGTATTCGGGTGCGCGGTTGAGCACGGTCGGGCGCATCGGGTGATCTTCGTCGAGATCCTCGGCTTCGATCGAGCCGACGTGGAGGAAGCCGACGTGGCTGGTGTCGATGTCGCCTTCCAGCGCCTGGAGCCAGTTGCAGTCGCGCTGGAGGCACCAGATCTCGGCATCGGCGTGCATGGTCGCCTCGATCTCGGGAAGCGGCGGCGGGCTCGCCTGGTTCTCGCCCATGTAGACCCAGATCAGGCCGTTCGCCTCATGCGTCTTGTAGGCCTTGGCGTGGACTTTTTCCTTGAAGTCCATGCGGGCGGGCACCGAGGGCATGTCCACGCACTTGCCGTCCACGTCGAACTTCCAGCCGTGATAGACGCAGCGGATGCCGTTCTGCTCGTTGCGGCCGACGAACAGCGAGGCGCAGCGGTGCGGGCAGCGGTGGTCCATGATGCCCACCCGGCCGGAGCTGTCGCGGAAGGCGATCAGCTTTTCGCACAGGATCATCAGGCGCACCGGATCGCCGTCGGCCTTCACCTCGGAGGAGAGGCAGGCAGGCATCCAATACTGCCGCATGAAGGAACCCATGACGGTTCCGGGGCCAACGCGGGTGAGGTCGGTGCTGTCTTGTGGCTGCATGGTTCAGGCTCTTCCTTGGTCGTCTTCGATCGCCTCGACCGTCCTCCTGAAGCTTGTCCTTCAGGTGGGGAGGCGGCGGTTCTCGTTTGCCCATTCGAGCTAGCCGCAGATTTCCGCCAACCCCAATCGGAATATGGTCTTACCATTCGAAAACCGGGATGAAACTATTGCAAGGCTTGGCGTTTGCCGCTTCTCAGCGTCTCAAGGCGGCAGGGAAGCCGCGATAAAGCCCTTGGGGAGATGCCATCCATGACATTCAAGTATATGACTTCCGCGGCCGTTTGCGCCCTGTCTACTATAACGATTGCACCGGCTTTCGCGCAGTCGGAGGCCCCCGCGGGCGCCGCGCCGGCCGAACCCTTGGCCGACAATGCCGGTGCCGCTCAGCGCCCCAGCGTCGATTCGCAGGATATCATTGTCACCGCCCAGCGCCGCGCCTCCACCGTGCGCGAGGTTCCCTTCTCCATTGCTGCGTTCGGCGGCGAGCAGCTCCGCACCGATCAGGTGTTCAGCCCCACCGCTCTCACGCAGCAGATGCCGGGCATCACGATCAACACCTCGGACAAGTCGCTTTCGATCGTGGCGATTCGCGGCAACGTCTCCACGTTCCGCACGGCGACGCTGGACACCCCGGTCGCCTATTTCATGGATGACATCTACTATGTGTTCAACAACGACCTGAACGCCAACTTCTACGATATCGAGCGTGTCGAAGTGCTGCGCGGGCCGCAGGGCACTCTGTTCGGCCGCAACGTGGTGGGCGGTGCCATCGCCGTCATCAGCAAGAACCCGGAATTCAAGGACGACTACTTCCTCCAGGGCACCGGCGGCAACGCCGGCTACTTCCGCAGCGAAGGCATGGTGAACACCACGCTCGTAGAGGACAAGATTGCCGCGCGCTTCTCGTTCAGCACCGAGACTTCGGACGGCCAGATCGATACGCCCAACCAGTCGGGCAGCTACGGAAAGACGGACGGCTATGCCATGCGCGGCAAGCTGCTGTTCCAGCCCACCGACACGCTGAAAGTCGTGCTTTCGGGCGATTACAGCTACACCAAGGGCAATGGCGGCGCCATCGGCCTGGGGATCGGCGGCAACCAGGTCGTGCCGGCGACCTTCGGTGACTTCACCAATGACGAGTGGGTGAACAACGACTATGCGGCCTCGCCCTATCGCCAGCGCCTGCGCGGCGGCTATCTGCGCGGCGACCTCGACCTGCTGGGCGGCACGCTGACTTCGATCACGGGCTACCGCATGAACGACAGCCGGGCGACCAACGACGACGTGCCGGTCGGCACCGAAGTGCCCGTTTTCGACCGCCGCCAGGTGGTGCGCAACCGCAGCTTCACGCAGGAAGTGCGCTTCGCTTCGGCGCCGGGCGTGTTGTCCTACGTGGTGGGGGCCTATTATCTCTCGGCTGACGTCTCGACCGAGAATATCTTCAATTACAGCCCGCTGCCCGGCTCGGCGGTGCCTGCCAGCATCCGCCGCAATCCCGGTGTGACCAACATCACCCGCGTACAGGACGGCGACGTGCGCAGCCTGGCGGTGTTCGGGGAGGCGACGCTGAAGGTCACCGACCAGATCTCGGTCGTGGCGGGTGGGCGCTACACTTCAGACCGCAAGAAGATCGACTACCATGCCTTCTCGACCACCGATGCGGGCGCCATCCCGGGCTTCGGTTTCCCGGGCGAAGTGATCGCCTCGGGCGGGAAGACGTGGAACGCCTTCACCCCGCGCTTCACGGTCAAGTACGAGCCTTTCGACAAGGTCAATCTCTACGCGACTTACGCCAAGGGCTTCAAATCGGGCGGCTTCGTGGACAACGCCTATCGCGATCCCACCATCCCGCTCGCACCCGAACATGCCGAAAACTACGAAGTCGGCGCCAAGACCCGCCTGTTTGGCGACATGCTGGACTTCAACGTCGCCCTGTTCCACCAGAAGACCAAGGACCTCCAGAACTTCTCCGGCGCAGGCGGCATCGCCCATACCTACAACGGCACACTCAAGATGAAGGGCTGGGAAATCGAATCCGTGCTGCGGCCGATGGACGGACTGCGCCTGACGGGGAACTATACCCACCTCATCGGCAAATATACTTCGCTGGAAGACCCGCTGGTCGGCCTCGACTACTCCGGCAATCCCGCGAAGTTCGCGCCGCGTGACGCCTTCACCATCGGTGCGAGCTATCAGGCACTTCTCGGCAATGGCGCCAGCCTGACACCGCAGGTGGACTTCAACTATTCCGCGCGCATCTCGACCGACGATGCGAACACGCTGCGTCTGTACCAGAACCTCTACGACGATACCCGCGGCCGCACGCTCAACGCGCGCCTGAACTACGAGTCTTCCGATGGGCGCCTGACCCTGGGCATCTGGGGCAAGAACCTCACCAACAACTACCAGATCGTCAATGCCGACGACATCACCGCCTTCCTCGCGGTGCCGGGCAACGGCACGACCTACTGGAAGATCTTCACCAACACGCCGCGCACTTACGGCATCACTCTCAGCATTCGGCGCTGACGGCCTTGCGGGGAGCGGTGCGCCGTTCCCCGCCTTTTTCAATGAAATTCAGGTATCAAGGAAATCGTGATGACCGTGCCGACCCAGCTTCCTTCCAATGGCAGCTTCTCCTTTTCGGGGCGCACCGCGCTCGTCACCGGCGGGGGGCGCGGGGTGGGCGAGGCCGTTGCGCGCGAGATCCATGCGGGCGGGGGCAGGGTGGCCGTAAGCGATCTCGATCTGGACGCTGCCGAAGCGGTGGCGCGCTCGCTCGATCCTTCGGGCGAGACGGCCATGGCTTTCGTCCTCGACGTTCGCAGCAAGGACGATTTCCTCGCCGCGCGCGACCGGATCGCGGACGCGTGGGCGCGGGTCGATATCGTCGTCAACAACGCCGGTCTCGCGCGCCGCACGCCGACGCAGGATATCAGCCCGGAGGAATTCGACGAGATCGTCGCCATCAACATGCGCAGCGTGTTCCTCAGCTGCCAGATCTTTTCCGAGCACATGAAGGCGAACGGTTATGGCCGCATCGTCAACGTCACTTCGCTGGCGGGCCAGAACGGCGGCACCGTCGCCTCGCCGCATTATGCGGCCTCGAAGGCAGGCGCTATCATGCTCTCGAAGTACTTCGCGCGTTACCTGGCGGGAACCGGCGTGACCGTGAACGCCATCGCGCCCGGCCCGATCGACACCGCCAAGGGCCGGCTTTCGGAAGAACAGATCGCGCGCGTGGAGGCGGAAGTGCCGGTCGGCCGCTTCATGGAAGTGGGCGAGATCGCCGCTGCCGTCGCACTGGTCGCCTCGGATCGTGGCGGGTTCTTCGTGGGGGCCACGCTCGACATGAACGGCGGCCTCTACCTCCGGTAAGCGCATGGCATGCCGGCGCTCGTCCCGCTTTTCCAATGGCTTTATTCAATTGCGATTGGAGGCGGGATTTCCGCCGGGATAGCTTCTATCCGTAAAGCAATCCGGACGGCGGCAAGACCGATCCGGACAAGGAGAGTCTCATGTTCATTCGCAACACCTGGTACGTCGCCGCCTTTGCTGCCGAGATCGAGCCCGGCAAGACCCTGGCGCGGCGGTTTCTGAATGAACCGGTCGTGCTCTTCCGCACCTCGGACGGCCAGATCGCCGCGCTGGAGGACCGGTGCAGTCACCGCGCCATGCCGCTGAGCGCGGGCCATGTCGAAGGCGATGTCATCCGCTGCTGCTACCACGGCGTCGAATTCAACCGCCTGGGTGCCTGCACGCGCATCCCCAACCAGACCCGCATTCCGCCCTCGGCCAATGTCCGCCACTATCCGGTGCTGGAAAAGGACCACCTGATCTGGATCTGGATGGGCGACGAGGCGCTGGCCGATCCCTCCACCGTGATCGACAGTCCCGAGCACAACGATCCGGCCTGGACCTGGCGCCCCTACAACTTCCATGTGAAGGCCGACTGGCAGCTCATCATCGACAACATCATGGACCTGACGCACGTCCCCTACATCCATGCGCGTACCATCGGCGGCAATCCGGAACAGCACTACGGCGCCGACACCAAGGTGGAGTTCGACGGCAACAAGGTGACGCTCCTGCGCAAGATGCCCAACTCCGTCCCGCCGCGCTCCTACATCGATGCGGGCGGCTTCAAGGGCCGGGTCGACCGCTGGCAGGAAGTGCGCTTCGAACCGCGCGTGGGCATGACCTGCCGCGTCAATGCGGGCGGCTGCGATGTCGGGACCGGAGCCTATGAAGGCAAGCGCGATAACGGCTTCATGCTTGCCAACAACCATTTCATCACGCCTGAGACCGACCGGACCAGCCACTACCTCTGGACCATCTGCACCACCGCCTCGAAGGAAAGCGGCGTGCCCGAGGTGCTGTTCGACCAGTTCTTCGACACCATCACCGAGGATGAGGAAACGCTGCAGGCGCAGCAACTACGTATCGATGATGCACCGCATCGCGGCTTCGTGGGTATCGCCAGCGATGGTGCGGTCAACCAGGCCCGCCGCGTCCTGAGCAATCTGTTCGAGGCGGAGCAGGGCGAACTCGTCGCCGCCGAGTAATGCCTGCCGGTCTGGGTGAGACCAATGTGGGCGAAGCAAAGACCGGCACCCGCGCAAGGGTGCCGGTCTGGCTGCTCGGATCGATGACACTGAGCGGAACGCTCGGCATCCATATTTTCGCCCCCGCGCTGGTAGTCGCCGCGCAGGCCTTCGGTGCTCGCAATGCCGAACTGCAACTCGGTATCAGCCTCTACATCTGGGGTCTCGCCTTCGGGCAGCTCGTGCATGGCCCGCTGTCCGACCGCTTCGGCCGGCGGCATGTCCTGATTGCCGGCAGCGCCGTCTTCACATTGGCAAGCCTCATCGCGGCAACGGCGTTTTCGGCGAGCGTCTTCAACGTGTGCCGGTTCGCGCAGGCGCTGGGCGGCAGCGCGGGAATGGTGATCGCCAGGACCATCGTGCGCGACGTAAGCACGCAGGAAGGCTCGACCGGCAGCCTCGCCAAGCTCAACCTGATGATTCTGGTGGGGCCGGGGCTGGGCCCGGTGATCGGTGGGTTTCTGGTCACTCACGCGGGCTGGCAATCCATCCTGATCCTGCTGGGACTGTCGGGCGCGCTCAACACTGCTGCGATCGTCTCGCTCCTGCCGGAGACCGGTACGCCGCGTTCGGCAACGACACGGGGCGTGCTGGGAAACTATGCGCGGCTGGTCACCTCGGGTCATTTCGCGGCCTACGCGATCGGTGGCGGCTGCGTCACTACCGGCTGGTATGCCTTCCTCAGCGCTGCGCCGCTCATCTACCAGCAGCGCTTCGGACTGACGCCCGATGCGAGCGGCATGCACCTTGGCGTGGTGGTGGCCGGGGCCTGGATCGGCAGCTTTACCGCCTCGCGGCAGAGCCAGCGCTGGTCGGCGCCCCGAATGCTGGCACTGGGATGCCGGCTGTCGCTGGGCGCGGCCTTCGGACTGCTGGCGGCATTCCTTTCCGGCCTTGCCAGTCCGGTCCTCGTGACGGGGCTGATGTTCCTCTTCACCTGCGGTGTCGGTCTTGCCGGACCGGCGGCACTGGCGCTGGCCACGTCCGTCGATCCCGCCGCCTTCGGATCGGCTTCGGGGCTTTATGGAGCGATCCAGATGGCTGTTGGCGCGCTGGCGGCGGCCGGGGCAAGCTTCGGGCGAGACGGTGCGATGACGGCAATCGCGATCCTGATCGGCTGCGAGATCGCTGCGCTGTGCCTTTTCGCAGGCCGGGCGCGCCGCATTGCGAAGGCTCCCGTGCCATGCTCTAAACGTGCCCATGAAGATGCGTGAGCTTGAACAACGCACCGGCGTGCATCGGGAGGTGATCCGCCTCTATTTGCGCAGCGGTGTCATCCCGGAGCCGGACCGGCCCAAGCGCACGGTCGCGATATACCGCGAGGATCATGTCCAGGCGATCGCCACGGTTCGCAAGCTCCAGCATGAAAGTCGCCTCAGCCTGTCGCAGATCAAGGCGCTGATGGAGGGCGGCGGCCAGCAGCCCCGTGTCGATACGACGGCGCTGGACCAGCTGGAACAACTCGTGGCGCACCGCGCGGGCGAGGACCAGGGTCCGGTCACGGTCGCCTCGCTGCTGGAAACCTATCCTTCCGCCGCCGAGGATACCCGCATCCTCGCGGCCATCGGCGTCCTTGCGGTGATCTGTGACCCGATGGACCGAGCGGCCTCGAAGCCGCAATCTTGCGCGAGGAAATATTCGGGCCAGTGTTGGTGGCGACGCCGTTCGACGATGCCGACGAGGTGGTGCGCGCAGCGAATGACACGCGCTACGGCCTTGCCGCCAATATCTGGACGCGTGATATCTCGCGCGCGCATCTGACGGCCCGGCGTCTTCAGGCCGGCGTGGTCTGGGTGAACACGCATGGCATGAACGATCCTTCTGCACCGTTCGGCGGCGTCAAGGAGTCGGGATGGGGCCGTGAAGTCGGCGAGGAGGGCGTGATCAATTACACTGAAACGAAAACCGTGACGGTGCTTTTGTAAAAATGGTTGGATGCTGAGATCGGCTGCGGAAGAGCTTGATGGTCAGAAGGTCGGCAGTATCTGGTAATGGCTTTTTCTTGTAGGGCTGCCCGACTGGTAAAAGGCGACGAACTGGTTGCCCGCTGGTGACGGCGACCGACCTAGAATTGACTGCGCTGAGCAGTCGGTAGGTACAATTATGCATCCTGGCTGGGCGAATCCAACTACAGGAGTGCAGGTCGAACTCCGGGGCGAACTGCCGAACGTCACAATGCTATGCTGTTTGGTCTGCCGAGAGTTGGTTTCCGCTTCGTTCGCGCGTTGCCAGTGACGCACCGCCGCCGGATTGCCCGTTACTTTTCTTGGGTTGAGCCGGCATTGAAAGGGTGCGGTTGAGCAGAGCCGGTTCCCCGGAAGTATTCCAGGGAACCGGCGAGTGCCGTTAATATCGAGCGTTCAGTCCTATCTTGAATGCTGTGGGCGATCCGGGCGTAATGTTCGTGTTGCTATGCGCGAAGACGAAGTAGCGCTTGTTGAAGACATTCTCGACATTGAGCTGAGCGCTGACGTTTTCGCTCAGATTATAGTACAGCGCGGCGTCGACCCGCGTGTAGCCTGGCATCGACACGGCATTGTCGGTCGAGGCATAGCGTTTGCCCTGATAGAGAATGCCGACGGCGGCGCCGATCTGTTCGATGGGATCGAAGCGTGTCCACAGCGAGGCGGCATGCTTGGGCATGTTCGGCAGGATGTTGCCCGCCTTGACCGTGCCCGAGACGTTGTCGAGGAAAGTGCCGTCGGAATAGGTATAGGCACCCACCATGCTGAGCTGGTCGGTTATGTTGCCGGTTGCGCTCAATTCAACGCCCTTGGTCCTCTGGCGGCCGATCGGCACGGTCGCGGATGACGGGTTGTTGGGATCGCTGAGTGCCAGCACGTTGTCGCGATCGAGTTGGAACACCGCAGCAGTGACGTTGAATGTGGGGACCACGTCCCATTTCACGCCCAGTTCGTAGTTCTGGAACTTTTCCGGGGCCAGGCTCTCGTTACTGAGGGTCAGCCCGGTCAGCTGATCGCCGCCGCGCGGGAGATAGGTGCGCGAATAGCTGGCATAGATCGACGCGTTCTCGACCGGCTTGAAGATCAGGCCTGCGCGGGGCGACCACAGGTCGTCCGTGGTGGAGAAATTCCGTTGCTGGGTGGCAGGAAAGCCAACCGTGCGCGTGTCGGTGACGTCGGTCTTGAAGTGTTCGTAGCGAATGCCCAGGATCACGTCGAACATACTGGAAAGAGCGATCTGGTCCTGGACATAGCCGGCGACGAGATCCGTGGTTCCCTTGTTCGCACCGCTGCTGGCGACCGCGCGCCACAGCATGTCCGGCCGGGAAATCGTGGGATTGGCCACCGTCGCGTAGATCGTCTGCACGCCCAGCGCGTTGGTCGGGGTGGGGAAGAAGCCTTCCTGGCGCAGGTTGTCGGTCTTCTGGTGACCGTATTCGCCGCCCACCAGCAAGGTATGCTCGATCGATCCAGTGTTGAACTGGAGGTTGAGGTCGGTCTGGTTGATGAAGTTTTCGCGGTGGGTCAGGTTGTTGTAGCCTTGGATCGCGACGACCGTGCCGGGTGCATAGATTCCGGCGGGAAGGCCGGCCGGGTTGGTCATGGCCGCCGTGTTGACGGCGCCGGGGAACACGTTCTGGTAGAATTTGTCGTAATCGGCATAGCGCGTACGGTTCCGCAGCGAGATGCGGTCGCTGAAGCTATGCTCGATATAGAGTGAGGCGGCGTCGGTGTTCGTCCAGGTGGGGCTCTGGTCGGGATCGCCGAAGAATTGCGAGCGCGGCGTGCTTAGCGGCTTGCCCTGATAGCTGGATACCCCGCGATCGGCGACGCGATCGTCCTCGAAGTGTTCGTAGCCCATGGTGACCGTGGTTTCCGGGCCGGGGGTGAAGGTCACGGTCGGGTTGAAGCCCCAGCGCCGGTTGGTCACGCCGTCGCGGTAGCTGTCGCTGTTCTGGTAGACGCCGGTCACCCGAGCGGAGAGCAGGCTGCCCAGCGGCGCGCCGAGGTCGAACTGACCGCGGACATGATCGAAGCTGCCGCCTTCAAGTCGGAAGGCGCGGATCAGTTGTCCATTTGCTGCCTTGATCACGCGGTTCACGGCCCCGCCCACGCCGACGCGGCCGAAGATCATGGCGTTGGGGCCTTTGAAGACCTCCAGGCGTTCGATGTTGTAGAAGTCGCGATAGGTCTGGATATCGTCGCGCATGCCGTCGACGAAGAAGTCGCCCGTGGTGGCATTGCCGCGCAGGACCAGCGTCTCGCGGTTGCCCTCGCCCTGGGCGGAGAAGACGCCCGGGATGTAGCGGACGGCATCGCCGATGCTGTTCGCGGCCTGGTCCTGGATCTGCTTCAGCGTGACGACGTTGATCGACTGCGGTACGTCGAGCAGCGGCGTATCGGTTTTGGTCGCCGTGGTGCTGCGCTCGGTGCGATAGGACGACTGCGATTCATCGTCATGGATGGCCGTGCCGATCACGGTGATGCGGCCGAGATTGCCTGCATCCTGAGCATGACCCTGTGCGCTGACTACGGCCATGATAGCGCCGGCGGTAAGAGCGTGCGCCTTGGCGTGCCGCATCGAAAGCGGTTTTGACATCTTGAATGTTCCCCTGAACCTACGATTGAAAGCACGAAAGATAATGAGAACCATTCGCACTTGTCGGCGCCGATACAGGCAGGCATGGTCCAGCCCAAGAGGAGGCGGCGAACATGGACAATAATTGTGCTGACCCCAAGGTCATCCCAATGTTCGAGCCACATTTTGTAATCAAGGATACGGAAGGGGCATGAAATTACTCGTTCTGGAGGACGACGCCGAGCTATCGTCCTATCTTGAGCACGGTTTGCGCGAGCTGGGCCACAATGTGGCGGTAACCGGCGATGGCTTTGACGCCTTGTATCGTATTCTTGACGAGACCTTCGACGTCGCCATCCTCGACCGGATGGTTTCAGGACTGGACGGCCTTTCCGTGCTACGACGCGCGCGCCGGGATGGCTGCCAGACTCCGGCGCTGATGCTCACCGCGCTTTCGGGTATCGAGGACCGGGTGGAAGCACTGGAAGCAGGCGCCGACGATTATCTCGTCAAGCCCTTTGCCTTCTCCGAACTGGCCGCGCGCCTCAATGCCTTGGCGCGGCGCGCTGCGCCGGTGGCAAGTCAGCAAGTGCTGACGGCCGGCGATATCGAGATGAGCCTGCTGCGCCGAACGGTAAAGCGTGGGGGCAGGGCCGTGGAACTTCAGCCCCGCGAATTCAGCATTCTCGAACATCTCATGCGCAATGCGGACAGGATCGTGACCCGCACGCTGCTGTTGGAGAAGGTCTGGGACTTCGGCTTCGACCCGCAGACGAATATCGTGGAAACCCATATGAGCCGCTTGCGATCCAAGCTGAACGAAGGCTTTTCCGTCAACGCGATAAGAACCATCCGGGGATCGGGATATATTCTGAACTACGATGCCGACTGACCCGCCCGGCGGAAGGTTGCCGCGACGCGTGCCGCATCCTCGAACCGTCCGGACGCTCGCGCTGGTCGTGGCGCTGGTATCGTGCCTGATCACCGCAGCCTTGGGGGGACTGACTTATTGGTACGTTCACGAGGAGGTCGAGCGTCAGATCGATGAACGGATTGCCGTCGATGCTTGAACACTCCTTCAATTCGAGCGTACGCACGGGTTCGAGGCGTTGGTGCAGCTGGTGCGTGTCAAGGATGCCTATACGCCGCCCGCGCCGACCGGGCACCTAGCGGTGGTCGACATCGCTCTGGATCGGACGATGGGCTATATCGTCGCAGATGCCCAAGGCGTGCGCCGGGCGGGAGGGCTAGACGCGGACATGCCGCCGTCTGGATGGAGCGAATTCATCCATTTCAGACATCCGGACGGGCGAGATGCGATTGCCCAAGGCCTGAATTCCCGGCTCGGCGGTGGGGGATATCTGCTCGTTGCAGCAGATAGAACGGCGGTCGACCAGATCGATGCGGTCCTCCTGCGGCTGTTCCTTGCCGCCTTCGGAATCCTGTTCCTCGTCAATCTTGCCCTCATTCTCGGGTTCGGCCGCGCGGTGCGCCGACGCCTGGACGCCATGGCACGCGGGGCCGAGGCGATCATGGCCGGTGACATGTCTCGCCGAATGCCGGTGGAAGGAACTTCGGACGAGTTCGACGAGCTTGCGACAGTTCTCAACGGCATGCTCGACCGGATCGTTGCGCTGGTGACGCGGTTACGCGAATTGTCGAGCGGCCTGGCCCACGACTTGCGCACACCGCTCAGCCGCATGCAGACCAAGCTGGAGCGGTCGGCCGGCATGGCCAGGGACGTGGAGCAGCAGGAACTGCTGGAGGCGGCGATAGACGACGGCAACCGACTGGCCGACCTTTTCGCCGGCTTGCTCTCCATCGCGGAAATAGATGGTAGACGGGCCCAGCGACGCTTCGTTCGCCTTGACCTTGGCGCGGCAGTTGAAGATCGCCGAGGCCCACCGCCCGGCTTTCGAGGATAGCGGGCATCGCCTCCTGATCGAAACCGAACAAGCCTTCGTGCTGGGGGATCAGGCGCTGCTTCAGCGAATAGCCGCGAACCTGCTCGACAATGCGCTGGTCCATACGCCGCGCGGTACCACCGTGACTCTCCTTGTCCGCAACCTGGCGGAGGAGATCGCGTTGAGCGTGTGCGACGATGGGCCGGGCGTTGCCGTGGAGGATCGTCAACGCATCTTCGAGCGGTTGGTTCGGTTGGAACCCGGCAGGTCGGGACCGGGGTACGGGCTGGGTCTAAGCATAGTCGAGGCCATTGCCGCCGCTCATGGCGGCACGGCCTCCGCGCTTGCCCCCGATTCCTGCGGAAATGAGGGGCTTGCAATCGAAGTCTTGCTTCCTTCTTTCAAGGATCAGAACGCCGGTCTGATGACAAAGGCCTCCGCCCGTCGTCGAGGGAGCCCTGGCTTCGAGTAGGCGGCGCGCGCTACTTGACCGGGCCGATGCAAACGCCCTGTCCGCCGGATGTCCCGGTGGATTTAGCGCAAAGAAGGATCGGGTCGATGTCGACCAGTCGCAGTGACCTCACCATCTTTTCCGTCGAAATCTTGTATTTCAGGAACTGCGGTGAGCGAATGTGGCTCTCGTAGGCAGCTTTGCTGGCGTAGACTTCAAGCAGCCTGATCTTGGCCGGCGTCTCGGCGATGGCGAAGGAATGGAGCATCAGGACGCCCGGCTCCAGGTGGACCGAGGCTTCCTGCTCCTCCGCCAGGATCGCCTTATAGGCATCGAGCTGTGCGGGATCTATGTCGAGTTCGGCCATGCGAACCATGGCCGTGCCAAGATCCGGCTTCCCTTGGTCCCCGGCAGACGCGGGGGCAATGCCGGTAGCGAGGGACAGGGCACAGAGCGTTGTCAGAATGAGCTTCATGGTTGCCTTCCAGCATGCAGTCGTCGGTTTCAATCGCCGATCGGATTCAATTCGCGGATCAGGTCGATCAGCAGCCGCAGCGGGACGGGCAACTGCCTTCGGCCGGGATAGTAGATGTGCAGCCCATCATCGAGCGAAGCCCATTCGGTCAGGACCAGCTGCAGTTCCCCGCGCGCCACCTCTGCCGCCACGCTTTCTTCCGTGGCGTAAATCAAGGCTGCACCATGCCGGGCGAGAGCCACGGCCGTCTCGCTGTCATTCATCGATATGCGGCCGGGAACTGAGATCGAGAGCGTTTCCTCACCCCGGTCGAATTCCCAGCTGTAAGTTCGGTCGTCGCCTAGCTTGATCTGCACGCAGCGGTGGTCCTGCAGGTCCTCGGGGTGCTGCGGAATGCCGAAGCGCTCCAGATAGGCAGGCGACCCGGCCACTACCCACCGCAAGTCGCGCGTCAGTCGCTGGGCGATCATGTCCGCAGGCACGGTTCCGCCGAAACGGATGCCGGCATCGAAACCCTGGTTTACGATGTCGACGATGCTGTTGTTGACGCAGAGATCGATCTCGACGTCAGGATAGCGATCGAGGAACGCCGGCATAACTGGCGCGAGCAGGTGGATCGCAGCCTGGTCTGGCACGTTCAGCCGGATACGGCCCGCCGGGGATCCGCGAAACCGGTTCAGTGTGTCGACGGCCGCATCGATGCGCTCGAAAGGATCGGCGATTTCGGCCAGCAGTGCTTCGCCCGCAGCTGTCAGTGTGACGCTGCGATTTGTCCGGTTGAGCAACCGCACGTCCAGACGTTCCTCAAGACCGCGCAGTGAGTGGCTGAGCGCCGAGGCACTTACGCCGAGTTCGACACCGGCGCGCCGGAAGTTTCTGTGCCTTGCGATGGCCAGGAAGTAGCTGAGATTGGCTATGTCTGATCGGCTGAAGCTCATCGCGGGATAAGATACTCCTGTGGCTGTTCTGCTCATAGGAGTGCTTTCGCGCGATCCCAAGCGGGTTTGTTCTATCGGGAACCTAGCGCCGGTACTGGGCGGCCGTCACCGGTTCGAGCCATTCGACGTTCGCGCCGCCCACCGTTTCCTGGATCGCGATATGCGTGACGCCCTCTTGGGGAGATGCGCCATGCCAGTGCTTCACACCGGGCGGACACCAGACGGCATCGCCGGGCCGCATCTCCACAACTGGCCCGCCTTCGATCTGGGTCCAGCCCAGGCCGGCGGTGACGATGAGGTGCTGGCCCATCGGGTGGCGATGCCAGTTCGATCGGGCGCCCGGCTGAAAGGTGACTTCGCCGGCGTATACTGCGCTGGGCGGCGATGCGGGAAATACCGGACGCACCGTGACGGAGCCAGTGAAGTTCGAGGCCGGTCCGGATGTCGCAGTGCGTTCTTCTGCGCGGCTGACCCCGGCCTCCGCCGTCTGCGCCGCGACCGGAGACGCCGCGCAAACGGCGACCACCGCCAATATATTCGCCGAACGCCGGATCGTGGCGCCGCTCATTTCGCGGCGCGCTGGGCGAACACGTCTTTGGCGACGGCCAGCGCGGACATGGCATTGGGCCAGCCGGTGTAGAAGGCGAGGTGGGTGATCACTTCGGCTGCTTGTTCCTGGGTGAGGCCCGCATCCATCGCGCGGCCGAGATGGTAGCTGACCTGCTCCGTCTGTCCCGCGGCGATCAGCGCGGCCACCGTCACCAAGCTGCGGTCGCGCGGGGCGAGGTCCGGGCGGAGCCAGAGGTCGCGAAACAGATAGTCGGTGGTGTAGCCCACCAGACCGGGGGCGACGCTGTCATAGAGTTCGCCAACTCGCTGCTTGCGCACGGCCTCCGCTGCCTCATCGAGAGGAAGCGGCGGCGGCGTCTCGGCGGGAAGCTCATCGCCGCCGATGCCGCGCCGGGCAAAGACTTCGCCAACGGGGCCTACCGCCGCCATCGCGTTGCCCCAGCCCGAATAGTAGGCGAGGTGCGTGATCGTCTCGGAAATCTCGCGCTGCTTCACGCCGTTCTCGATCGCCTGATCGGCGTAGTAGGTGAGCGCCGGCGCCTGCCCGCGTGCAATCAGGGCGGCCACGGTGATGAGGCTGCGATCGCGCCGGTCAAGGCCGAGGCGTTTCCAGACGTCGCCGTAGAGACGGTCCTGCGTGTATTTTTCGAGGGCCGGGGCCACCTTGCGCACTTGCTCGGGCGAAAGGCGGCGGCCTTCGACATTGGGCTGCTGGGCCTGTGCTGTGCTGGTCATGAGGATCAGTCCTGTCATGGCTGTAAAGAGAAGGCGCATGGGAACGGCGCCGATCAATGGGCGACGAAGCCGCCGTCGACCGGCAGCGCGACGCCGAGGACGAAGCTGGAACCGGGGCTGCACAGCCAGAGCACGGCCTGCGCGACCTCGTCGGCGTGCCCAAGGCGGCCGATCGGTTGCATCTTCAGGATTTCGGTCATGGCGTCCGATTGACCGTCGAGCATCTCGGCGACCATCGGCGTGTCGATGGTGCCGGGGCACACGGCGTTGATCCGGATACCGCGCGGCGCATATTCAATCGCTGCGCTCTTGGTAAGACCGATCACGCCGTGCTTCGACGCATGATAGGCCGCCCGACCGGGCAGGCCGACCAGTCCGCCGAGCGAGGAGCAATTGACGATCGCGCCGCAGCCCTGCGCGCGCATGTGGCGCAGCTCATGTTTCATGGAGGCCCAGACGCCGCGCAAGTTGACGGCATTCACCCGATCGAAGTTTTCCGCAGGCTCGTCGGCAGCATCGCTGGGCGGCACCTGGATGCCCGCGTTGTTGAACGCCATGTCGAGACGGCCGTACTCCGCCACCGCGCGGTCGACAGCGTCGGATACTTGCGCCTCGTCGACCACGTCGCAGGCGATGCCGACGGCGCGATGTCCCGCGTCGCGGAGCTTGGCGGCCTCGGTTTCGGCAAGATCGCCGTCGATATCCGCCAGCAGGACAGCGGCGCCCGCACGGGCGAAGGCTTGCGCGGCGGCGAGGCCCATGCCCTTGCCCGCGCCGGTGACGAAGGCGACCTGGCCGGAGAAGTCGTAATGTACGGCCATGTCAGCGCCCCACCATCGCAGCTTGTGCGGCTGAGTAACGGTCCCCGGCGATGCGGACCTGACTGGATGCAGCCTCCAATGTCTCGACGTCTTCCGTAGAGAGGGCGAGCGTGTCCGCGCCCATGTTCTCGATGAGCCTGTCCACTTTCGTGGTGCCAGGAATGGGGACGATCGAAGGATGCTTGGCCAGCAGCCAGGCCAGCGCCACTTGTGCGGGGGTTACGCCCCGATCGGCAGCGAAGCGGCGGATGATGTCCACCAGCGCCTGGTTGGCCTTGATGTTCTCCGCCTGGAAGCGCGGGACCGTGCTGCGGAAATCATCGCCTCCGAAGGCCGCATCGGCACCCAGAGCGCCGGTCAGGAAGCCCTTGCCCAGCGGGCTGAACGGGACGAGCGAGATGCCCAGTTCCAGCAGCGCGGGAATGACCTCATCCTCCGGTTCGCGCCACCACAGCGAATATTCGCTTTGCAATGCGGCCACCGGCTGCACGGCATGCGCGCGGCGTATCGTGCCGACGCCAGCTTCGGACAGGCCGAAATGCTTGACCTTGCCTTCCTCGATCAGCGTCCTGACCGCACCCGCGACATCCTCGATCGGCACATCGGGATCGACACGATGCTGATAGTAAAGGTCGATCGCCTCGACCCGCAGGCGGGCGAGCGATTCCTCCACCACTCTACGGATGTGCTCGGGCCGACTGTTGAGCTTGCTCCAGCGATCCGTATCGCCGGAGGCTGCTTCGAAGCCGAATTTGGTGGCGATGAAGACCTGCCCCTTGAAGGGTGCGAGGGCCTCACCGACCAACTCCTCGTTGAGGCGCGGCCCGTAGACTTCGGCAGTGTCGAAGAAGGTCACGCCCCGTTCCACCGCCTCGCGAATGAGGGCGATCATCTCCTGTCGATCCTTGGGCGGGCCGTAGGACCAGCTCATGCCCATGCAGCCCAGACCGATGGCGGACACGTTTGGGCCGTTAGCGCCCAGTTCACGCTGTTGCATGTTGAATTCCTCTGCTTACGGGTCAGGCGACGGGCGGGAGCGGTGCCTCCTTGTCGGTAATAACAACACGATCGGACCCGCTGTGTGTCATGAGATCGCCGCCATGCAACGTTGAGATAATCTCATGTCTCGTTGTGGATTCGGTGGCACTACGCTCGGGAGCGCGGGATGGGAGGGAGTTGACAGGCCAAGCCGCCGCTACCGCCTGATCCCTGAAGTAGATCGGACCGTTCAAGCGCTCCCGGAGCTTCCGGCAATCATTCAGCAGGAGGACCTGACGATGGACCAGTGCGAATGAACCATCTTCGTTCCAGTATCCGTGCGGACTCTGCAATTACATTTATTCAAAATTGCCTTGACCGTCGGTGTCACCATTATAATCCTTGCAGTATAGCTTGGGAGAGGGGCAGGAATGAAGACGTTAGGGCGTTGTATAGCGACATGCGCCATTTTTATGACGGCCGCGGCTCAGGCTCAGGCGCCTTGGCAGCCACCCTCTACCAGCCTGTCTTCATCAGTTGCCGTGGAGAGCAAAACCGCGACGGGTGCTACGTTTCGGCGTAGCGGAACCTCTTTCACCATTACCTTCTGGAACGACCGAACCGTGCACATCACGAGCGGTACGTCTGCTTCAAAGTCAGCAGGGCGCGAACTTGCGATCGTAGGTGTTCCGAAGTTGATCCGCTGGTCCATGTCGGAAAATGATTCCCGGTTTCTGCTGACGACATCGGCGATGCAAATAGCCGTCGACAAGAAGTCAGGCGCAGTCGCGATGCTAGGCGAAGATGGCGCGCCGATCATCGCCGAGAGTGATCCACTGACCCAGAAAATGGGCTCTACGCCAGATCTCGACGGTGCCGTGCAACAGCGCTTCCGGCTGGAAGGCTCGCAAGGCATTTACGGTCTCGGCCAGCATCAGACCGGGGTTCTGGACCTTATCGGCACGACCACGCGGCTCCAGCAGGCCAATACCGATGTCGGCGTTCCCGTGCTGGTATCGACGCGCGGCTATGGTCTCTTCTGGAACAATCCGGCCGTCACCGATGTCGACGTCGATGTCCCGCAGGCCCGCGAGCAAATCGTGTTCCGCTCCCAAGCGGGGAAAGGGATCGATTACTTCCTCTTCGCCGGTCCTGACGTGGACGATATCATCGGGGCCTATCGCGATCTGACCGGGCAGGCTCCGCTCATGGCGCGCTGGACCTGGGGGCTCTGGCAGTCGAAGGAACGTTACAAGTCGCAGGCCGAATTGCTCGGTGTGGCGGCGGAGTATCGGCGGCTCGGCATACCGCTGGATGCCGTGGTTCAGGACTGGCAATATTGGAAGCCTGGCGCGTGGGGCAGCCAATTGATGGACCCGGCCCGCTATCCTGATCCCAAGAAGATGCTGGCTTCGCTACACGACCAGCATGTGCACAGCATCGTCTCGGTATGGCCCCGGTTCGATCTCGACCTCGACACCACGAAAGAACTTGACAGGGCCGGCGCGCTCTATCCGGAGACCTACAACAACGTCTATCCCGCCGGACGGGGGCGCTGGTACGACGCCTTCTCGAAGAACGGACGCAGCCTCTACTGGAAGCAGATCGCCGCCCGGTTGGGCGTCAACGGCTTCGATGGCTACTGGCTGGACGGAAGCGAGGCCGAACTGGGCGGCGCCTGGGGGCAGATGCGGGATGTCACCACGGCGGCCGGCCCCGGCGCCGAGGTCTACAATGCCTATCCGCTCATGCACACGGCTGCCGTCCATGACGGGATGCGCGCAGACTATCCGGCGAAGAGGCCGATCATCCTCACACGTTCGGCATGGGCCGGACAGCAGCGCAATGCCGCGATCACCTGGTCGGGCGATGTGGCAGGCAGTTGGACGGTGTTCCGAAAGCAGATCCCCGCCGGCGTGAATTTCTCGATGAGCGGCATTCCTTATTGGTCGGTCGACATCGGTGGCTTCTTCGGCGGCAACCCGGCGGACATCGGTTACCAGGAACTGTTCACGCGTTGGCTTCAGTCGGCGGTGTTCAATCCGATGTTTCGCATCCACGGCACGGGTGCCGGCAAGGAAGTATACAGCTTCCCGGAGGCAGCGCGCCCGCCCCTGCCTTCCGCAATCGCCTTGCGTTACCGACTGCTGCCCTATCTCTACGCACAGTCATGGCAGGTCACCGACCGAGGCGCTTCCTTCCTTTATCCGGTCGGGATGCGTTTCCGGGATGACATGGACGCGCGCGACCTGCCGGACGAATATATGTTTGGCCGGTCCATCCTCATCAGTCCCGTGGTGCAGAAAGCCGCGGTGGCGCGCGAGGTCTACCTGCCGAGCGGCACCGACTGGTATGACTTCTGGACGGGCGAGCGCATCCGGGGCGGCCAGCGGATTTCCGTCGCGGCGCCGATCGACCGTCTGCCGGTCCATGTTGCTGCCGGGACTATTCTGCCCTTGGGGTCACCGGTCCAATATGCGGATGCTTCGCCGAACCTCCCGGTCGAACTGCGCATCTATCGCGGGGCAGACGGACGGTTCACCCTGTACGATGATGCGGGAGATGGTCAGGGCTGGCGGCGCGGCGAGCGGGCAACGATCGATTTGAGCCTGGACGACAAGGCCGGCACATTGACCATCGGACCGCGACGAGGGCGATACCCAGGGATGGCCCAGAGCCGCATCTTCAGAGTTGTGGTCGTAGCTCCGAAGTCCGGCACTGGGTTGAGCGAGGCGGAAGGCCAGGAAGTGCGCTTTCACGGAAGGTCGCTGCGTGTAGAACTCGATCGGAAACTTTAGCTGCCGCCGTTTCCGCCTGTGCCAACTTTCACGCGCGCGAGACGTTTTCGACAAAGGATAGCGGCCGGGCAACCTTCTGGAAGATTGCCCGGTGTCGGCCACGCTCACGTTCGGCCGTCCGGGACCAGATGCGCCTGTTGGCCGGGTCTGGCAGACATCCCCGCCCGCCATGCCGATCAGTTTGTGCTGATCGGGTAACGGTCCAGGATTGCGCTTGCCACGCCGTTGGTCCAGCCAAAGCCGTCCTGGAGCGGATACTCACCGCCGCCGCCGGGCAGACGCTCCTCGACATCGTACTTTTCGAGCATTTTTCCGGTTTCTTGGTAGGTGACTTCGACCGTCTTGATCCAGCGGGTCGCGATGTCTTGCGCCAAGTCTTTGTGGCCGTACCGCTCCAGACCCTCGATGGCGACCCATTGAAGGGGAGCCCAGCCGTTTGGTGCGTCCCACTGTTGGCCCGTGCGGAGGTTTGTCGTGCGCAGCCCGCCTGGCGCGATCAGCTTGTCCCGGGTCGTATTCGCAACCGCTCTGGCTTGTCCGGTGGAGGCCATGCCGACGAACAGAGGATAGAGAGTTGCGCTCGACAGGACGGGCGTTGCCTTGCGATCATACCAGGCCCAATCGGAGTAGCGGGCTTCCTTGCCCAGCCACAGATACCGATCGACGGAGGCTTTGCGTAGATCGGCCCGCTTGACGAATTCTTTAGCGCAGGGCCTGTCGCCCGCTTGTGCACATTGCTTGGCAATGTGCCGCTCTATCGCCCAGAGCAAGGCATTGAGGTCGATGGGCACGATCGATGTCGTCTCGATCGTGGAGAGATCCTTTGGATCGGTAAGCCAGCGTGAGCTGAAGTCCCATCCGCTTTCCGCGCCGGCGCGCAGGTTTCGGTACATCTGCTCGGGTGGACGGCCGGATGCTTTTGCCGCGGTTGCGCGATCTTCGGCGAAGGACTCGTCGCGCGGCGTGTCGCGATCGTCCCAGTAGCGATTGAGCAGGCTGCCATCCGGCATCGGCATCACGCGGTCACAGGGTTTCTTGGATTTCTGCGCGCAACCTTCGCCGGCCATCCAATAGGCGTATTCCTTGCGCAGTGCCGCAAGGCGGCGGGCGCGCACCGCAGGGTCAGTTTGCTTCGACAGGTCGAGCATGAGCGCAAAGAACGGTGGCTGCGAACGGCTCAGATAGTAAGTGCGCGTTCCGTTGGGAATATGGCCGAAGCGTTCGATCAGACTGGTGAAGTTGTCGATCATGCTTTCGACAAGATCGTCACGTTTGTCTGCAACGAGGCCGAGCATGGTAAAATAAGAGTCCCAGTAATACTTTTTCGATGAAGTGTTTCGCGCGTGGCACTGATAGATAAACTCGCATTTTCAATGCGATTCCAGCCGGTTTTGGCAGAAGATTTATTTCGGCGATTTTATCAGGGGCCACATAGGGGTCACATGGATCTAAGTTTACGAGTGGTCCAGGCCGAGATTGTCCTGCTTTAACCTGGATGGTCATCAGGGAAATCGAGCTTCCGTGCAATAAAGCTGCATCAATTTCGTTCAAAATCGAGATTTAGGATACAGGATGTGGGGTGACCCCAGCACATGCGATAATAGCACTTGTTACATAAGCCTATTTGACGCCATTCCACCCCAATGAAGCTGGCCAAGGTGGCGCTGCAAGCGGGCATTCCGCGCTATTTCCCGTGGCAATTCGGCGTCGATTTCGAGGCGATCGGCCGCGGTGGGCCGCAGGACATTTTCGATGCCCAGCTTGACGTACGCGAGCTGCTGCGTTCGCAGGACAAGACTGAGCGGGTCGTCATCTCTACCGGCATGTTCATGAGCTACCTGTTCGAGCCGAGCTTCGGTGTGGTCGATCTAGAGAACAGCGAGGTTCATGCACTCGGCAGCCTCGATACCGCCGTGACGCTGACGACGCCCGACGACATCGGCTTTCTGACAGCCGAGATCGTGTTTTTCGAGCCGACGATCCGGAACGAGATCGTTTTCCTCGCTGGCAAGACCGTTACATACGGCGAAGTCGCGGACAAGCTGGCGGCGGCGTTTGGCCGTCCGTTCAAGCGGTTGGTGTGGACCGTACCCTTCCTCATGGAAAAATTCGAGTCCTGTATCCAAATCGGTGGGATAGTTCGGAAACATAAGCTGTGTAGGCGTCCGCTATACCCGCCTTCAGGCTCTAAAGCCGACAGTCGCCTACGGCCAATCTTGAGCATCGAAGATAAGAAAGCGGACGGGCAGCAGCTAGAAACGGAAAATTGGCGGCTGAGTGTCCGAGACGGGGCGCTTTCGCCGGTCGCGCAACGCCTTGAGTTGGGACTTTGCCGCCGCTCCCAGGGGTCGCAACGAAGGACTGCATTCGGATAAATCGGCCGTTCGCGGGCCTTGAGGGACGCGCGAGTTCAACCGCTCCAGGCGGACCATTTTCAGCAAGGCGCGAAGGTCGCCAGGAAAATTCGAACCTCGCGTTGGCCCCATCCGTGCCTCAGCCATGCTCATTTCGTCGGCAACTGAACCTCTGCGTTCGCCGTTGCCATTGTGGCACCATTTTGATCAGCCATAAGACATTCGAGGTGCACCAGATGGCTACCGGCCTCATCAACCGACTTCTCAATCACTCGGCCGGTCATCACGGTTACATCACCGGTGAATGCGGGGCCACGGTATTGCGATTTGGAATGCACCACGGCGCCCCATTCGCCGGCCCAACCGGACATGTAGTCGAGAAGCCAAGCCCCCATGGAAGCACCGTAGCCGTAAGCACGCGGCATGCCGATGAACTTGGCCCAGCGCGGGAACAGGTGACCACGCGACGGCCCGATATAGGCGCCGTCGGTGAGCTCCGGATTGATCTTCTCCATCACCGGATCGCATTCATAACCAGCCATTTCGTCCACGAAGCCTAGATCGGCTGGGTCGAACTGCCCGGCGCGGTTATAGCTGCCCCAGGTGGTGAAAAGATAGGCGCGCCACTCCGTAGTGAAGCTTGCGATGCTGTGCGGGCCGACAACGCGAACCGGCAAGGAATCGCCGACGGCTACATCCTCCCAGAAGCGCTTGCCGTGCGCCAATGCGTGAAGCATGTCGATGTATTCGAGTTTGCGACCCTCGATATCCCGAAGCCCTTCGTCGCTACAGACGGGATCATCTTCGCCCTGGAGCGAGCTCATCTCCACGGCGAGATCGCGGCGGTAGCGGATGCTGGTCGAGCGCTGACGTGCGATCAGCTGGCCGCTCTGATTGTAGTAGTTGTTGTCGCCGCGCTGAAAGCAGGTTGGTCCGGCGAATTTGGTCTGCTTGACCGCATAATCGAACGGAATCATTTCGTGGATCACGCGGTCACCGTCGAAAATCGGGATGCCGGTAAACCACCATTCGTCTCCGCCAAAGATGAGGTGAGAATTGGGTATCTTGCCGATCGCAGCCGGGCCGCAGCCATGGCCGTCCGCTGCTGCGATGGCGAACGATTGCGGCGCGACAAGCCGCCCGTACCGACCGACCGCAGCAAATTCGTCATCGTAGTGTAGCCGGTTGGGATAGTGCATCGCTTGGGCCCACCGGCGAATATCGATGTTCCGGATGGGATCGCGCACGCTCGTAGGTTTGATGGGGATTCCCATGTACTGGTCGAGATCAGAACAATCGAGCGTTTCAGTCATCCGTATTTCCCTAAGAATTTGTTGGTCGCTCGGTGCGCGCCGAGGCATCAAGAAGCGATCTTCGCCGTTGAAATGCCATCTTGCCTGTTCGGCGGTTCATAGCGCGGAGGGCGGGTGGCCCGCGCAGCTCGGGTTCATCGAGGAAGTTGGCCGTCTCTTCGTCGCTTATCAGGCGGATTCGTCTTCCGAGTGAGCCGCCACGTCGCTTCCCAATTCAAGGCCAGCGAGGTCGCCACTTTCGCGCCAATCGCCGACGAGCTGTTCGAACGCGGACCAGCCCGGCCCATAAGATTCGCCCAGGTACCAACGGTTCTTGGAGGTATCGCCGTCGTTGTTGAAGTAGCTCGGCGGGCACTCGCGCTGGAGATGCGAGATGTCGATCGCGGTCGATCTGATCAGCTCCACCCATTCGTCCTGCGCGTGGAGCGAAGGTTCGACGGTCGTCAGGCCACGATCCAGCGCCGCCTTGATGATGTAGGCGATGTGATACCCTTGACGGCTGAACTGATGCGTGGTGGTGGCGAAGAAACCGCCCTGGATGTAGCCGGTGAAGAACTGGTTGGGGAAATTGTGCGCCATCACCCCGTGCAGCGTGCGGAAGCCGTTCTCCCAATACTTATACAAGGAAAGCGCACGGCGCCCTTCGATCGCCTG
Source organism: Novosphingobium sp. PhB55 (assembly GCF_004368805.1). NCBI lineage: Bacteria > Pseudomonadati > Pseudomonadota > Alphaproteobacteria > Sphingomonadales > Sphingomonadaceae > Novosphingobium > Novosphingobium sp. PhB55. Next base: position 95,909 of record NZ_SODQ01000009.1, read on the forward strand.
GATGCCCCAGCGGCGCTCGAGGTCCGAGGTAACCTCGAAACCGCTCGCTGATACGAGGCAGTCAATTTCATACTCCAGGCCCTCATGAATGAACCCTTTCTCGGTCATCCGCTCGACGCCGCGCGTACTCGACACGTCTATCAGCTTTACGTTCGGCTCATTGAACGCCTCGTAATAATGATTGCTGGACAGCGGCCTCTTGCAGTTGAAGTAGAAGTACGGCTTGAGAACTTCGGCGGTCGCCTCATCTTCTACGATGGCGGCAACACGCTGGCGCATTCGCTCCATGACCCGGAAATCCATGGCCTCGCGCTTCTTCATGAACTCGGCAGGGGACTGGGGCCAACCTGCGACGTCGAACTCGGCCGCAAGATTGCGATTGATTTCGGTCCAGATGTCGCAAATCAGATCCGGCTGACCGGGCTGCAGCCCGTTTACTGCCGCGTCGTGGAAGTTGAGTTGTCGCTCGTGCTGCCATCCCGGTTGCAGCGAATTCACCCAGTCGGGATCCGTCGGTGGGTTGGGCCGCTCATCGACACTCGAAGGCGTACGCTGGATTACGTAAAGCTGCTTCGCGTACTTAGCTAGATAGGGGATTGCCTGGATGGCGGTCGCGCCCGTGCCCACAATCGCAACGCGCTTGTCTGCAAGCTTGCTCAGGACAGGATTGCGCCATTCACCGCCGGTGTACTCGTAATCCCAGCGCGCAGTGTGGAAAATCTTGCCTTTGAATCCTCGGATGCCCGGAATTCCTGGCAGCTTTGGCTTGTTCAGCGGTCCCCCGCACATGACAATGAAACGAGCGCGGATGTCGTCGCCACGATTGGTCGCAATACGCCAGCGATCAATCGACGCATCCCACTTCAGCGAGCGAACCAAGGTGTGAAACAAGGCGTTCTCATACAGCCCGTATTTCCTGGCTACCCGCTGGCAGTGTTCCTGGATCTCGTAACCGTCAGAGAACTTTTTGGTGGGAACAAAGCCCGTTTCTTCGAGCAGCGGCAGGTAGCAATAGGCATCGTTGTCGCACTGAATTCCCGGGTAGCGGTTCCAGTACCAAACTCCGCCGACGTCGCCCGCATGCTCGATCAGGCGAAAATTCGATATACCGGCATTGCGAAGATGCACACCGGCCATGATCCCCGACCAGCCCGCTCCTAGCACAGCGACATCGAGGTCCTCGCAAAGCGGATCCCTCGCCTCCACCGGCATATGAGGATCATCCTCGTAGGCGGCGGCAAAATCTGCTTCTGCCTTGATGTACTGGTTCTGGCCCTCCGGCCGCAACCGGCGAACGCGCTCCTGTGCATATCGCTCACGAAGAGTTTCGATATTGATTTCTTCGCGAGATGGAACTCGAGTTGGCCTGCACGTCATACGCTCGTTCGCTCATTATGATACGGCAATGGTCTTTTTTGGTGGCATAGGGTATGGTGTATGTCAACTCCGGGCTTCAAGAAGAGGGCAGGCATGAGTACGTCCAGCGAAATGATGGTAAACAAGCGGACGCGCGGCCGACCTCGGCAGGGCGAAATCGAAATCATCGATACCAAGCTCCTTGAGGGAGCACTTCAGGAATTTATCAAGACGGGATACGGCGGCACGGCGATGTCGCAAATCGTTCGCGCGCTTGGGATATCCAAGACCACACTCTATTCGCGCTTCGCCTCGAAAGAAGCTCTGTTTGAGGCAATCATCAAGCGTCAGGTAGACCGCCTCTCCGGCGCAACAGCACTTCAGGTCGACGGCACCTGGCTGGAGCTGGGAATGGGCCTTCGAGCTTACGCAAACCGCACGTTAGAGGTCAGCCTTGAAGGCGAGCTCAGGCAGGTAAATCTGCTGATTTACAGCGAGGCGCATCGCTTCCCCGAATTGGGGATGGCCGCTGCGGAGCGGTCGCAACAGGGCATCGGGCAAATATCCGAATTCATTATCCAATGCGCTGAACGCGACCAGGTTTCAGTTCGCGACCCGGTCGGCGTGGCTGAAGCGTTCATTTTTATGCTGCGTGGCTGGTACGTGAACGTCTTGCTTACAGATCAGCCTGTGAGCGCCGCCGTACGGGAAGCCTGGGTCGAGCGCGCCGTCGCCGTTCTATTATCAGATCGGTCCAATTGGTAACCAGACAGCGCCGCCCTTGACACCACGCCGACGCACTGCAAATAAAGTCCATATCAGTATCATTGCATCGTCGGAGTCGTTCATGAACTTTGAGGTCATTCCCCTTACGGCGTCGATAGGCTCGGAAATTCGCTCTTCTGCCGAAGAGATAATCAGTCCGCAGGGGGCGGCGAAACTTCGCGAAGTTCTGATCGAACGCGGTATCGTAGTGGTGCGCGGTATAGGGCTCACAGACGACCAGCAGTTGGCACTTTCCAATCACATGGGCACGGTTCGCGATGAGGGCGAGCGGGGCGTCATGAAGATCACCATGGACAAGAACGAAAATGCGGCCGCGGAATACCTCAAAGGCTCGTGGCTCTGGCATCTTGACGGAACCCATGATGACGTTCCGATTTTCGCTTCCTTGCTGAGCGGTCGCGTCCTCTCCCAAGTTGGAGGTCAAACCGAATTCGCCAACACACATGCTGCCTACGACGCCCTGCCTGACGAGATGAAGGCACGCATCGAAGGGCTGAAAGTCGCCCATAGCATCGGCGTTTCAATGCGCCGCGCCGGCGTCGAGGCCAGCCCCGAAAACGAAGCACGTTGGCGAATGGCGCCAGACAAGATCCATAATCTGGTCTGGACGCACAAATCGGGACGCAAGTCCCTTGTGATCGGGTGCCACGCCTCGCACGTGGTCGGCATGGACCGGGACGAAAGCGCCGCGCTGCTCGAAGAACTGCTCGCGTGGACGACGCAGGCGCGCTTTGTCTATCGGCACGACTGGACCATTGGCGATCTTGTCATTTGGGACAATACGGGCGTCTTGCACCGCGCGGAGCCCTACCCAATCACAGCGGCCGGATGATGCATCGCACAACGCTGGTTGGCGAAGAAGCCTTCGCCTGACGCTGTCGATACTGATCTCAGAGAGGATTTGGAGATGACACCGAATGTTCCCGCGCATTGGGATCTTGAGGCGGATCTGGTGGCGATCGGATCGGGTGGCGGCGGCCTGTGTGCGGCGATCACGGCTGCCGATCACGGATTGAGCGCGCTGGTTCTGGAAGCCTCTGACGAACTGGGGGGCGTCACTGCCTACTCGATGGGCGAGATCTGGATTCCGGGCAATCACCTCGCGGCCGAAGCCGGGATCGAGGACAGCGCGGAAAGCGGTTTCCGGTACGTCCAATCGCTTGCCATGGGGTACGGCGAGGAAGCGCTGATGCGCAATCAGGCGATTCACGGGCCCGTTGCGCTTAAGTACTTCGAACAAACGATCGGTCTCAAGATGATGCCGATCGCAAATTTCGCCGACTATTACTTCCCGCACAACAACGATGCGACCTCGGAAGGTCGTTATCTGGAAGTCGAGCCTTTCCCTGCCGAGACGCTGGGAGAGTGGCAGCACAAGACACGCCTGTCGCCGCACATTCCGGCCGGTTTTACGCACCAGGACATCTTCGGCGGTGGCGGCCTCGCCAACATGCTGGGGTGGGATTACGGTTTGCTCGCCGAACGCCTGGAGAAGGATGAACGCTGCATCGGACCGGGCCTTGCAGCCTATTACGTCAAGGGTGCGATCGACAAAGGCGTAGACCTGCAGGTCGGCATCAGCGCTGAAGCTCTGATCAATGATGGAGAGCGCGTTGTCGGGGTTCGTGCCAAGCGCGGCGGCCGGGACGTTTTCGTAAGGGCGAAACGCGGCGTCGTGATCGCAGTCAGCGGTTTCGAGCGCAACAAGCAACTCAACAAGGATTTGAGCTTGCTGATCGATGCCGGCTCGATGGTCATGGGTACAGTTGATGGCGCGGCTATGCGCCTGGCTGGTCCGGTCGGCGGGCGGATCGCTCGGGTTCCCGATCCACCGGCGCTCGGCGTCCACATCCCGGGCGAAGAACATGACAATGGTTCTCCGTTGTGGCGCGGAGCCATTCCGCTCATGGGCTTGCCCCACACAATCGTTGTGAACAAGGCGGGCAAACGGTTCAGCAACGAGGCCTTCTATCGCTCGGTGTATTTCGCAGCCGATCACATAGACGGGGCCACCCAGACGACGCCCAATCTGCCGTGCTGGATCATTCTCGATGGGCAAGCCCGAGCGAAGTATCCATTCGGATCAAGCATGCCAGGCGAGGACCTGCCCGAAGGCCTGAGCGTCAAGGCGGATTCGATCAGCGAGCTTGCCGGAAAAATCGGAGTCGATGCCCAGGCGCTTTCCGACACTATCGAGCGGTTCAACGCTGGCGCTGAAGTCGGCCAGGATCCCGACTTCAACCGGGGTACGTTCCCATGGGGCGCTAACATGTGCGGCGATCTCAAGCATGCGCCCAACCCGAACTTGGGTGCCCTGCGGGAAGCGCCTTTCTACGCTGTAGAACTCAAGCCGATCGGCGGCGGGGGGATCAGCGGCACGGGCCTCGTCGCAGACCAGCATTGCCGTGTTCTTGGCTGGGACAGCAAACCGATTGAAGGTCTCTACGCTGCGGGCGGTTCTGTCGTCCGCTTCGACACGGGGGCGGTGATGCAAAGCGGCATGTCGAATGCGCGCGGAATGACTCACGGCTACCTGTCCGGCCGACATGCCGCTGGGCAGCCCAGCGATCTCCTCGAAATCGCACTGTGCGCATCGGCATGATCGAGACCGAACAGTCCGTAGTCATCGGCGCTCCGATCGAAGATGTCTGGGGATACGCCAAGGACATCAACGGGTGGGCGAAGCTCATGCCTGGTCTGCAGGACTGCGCGATCATCGATGAGGATGATTCGCATTGGACCCTCAAAGTGGGGGTCGGCGCGCTTGTGCGTACCGTCAAAGTCTTTGTCCACGTGGACCGTTGGTCCGGTCCCAGCGAAGTCGACTTCGCCTATACCCTGCAAGGCGACCCCGTAAGGGGCGGCGGTGTCTATCGGGCCAAAGCCCTTTCGCCAAACCAGACCGAAGTCACGTTAGGCGTACAGGTGATCGGCGAAGGCCCCATGGCCCCGATGTGGGAAGCGATGGGCAAGCCGCTGCTCCCGAAATTCGCTCGTGCCTTCGCGGAGCAGTTCAAAGCGGAAATCGAGCAGGCAAGCCCGGGACCCACTGCTGCAAGGGCGGGCGCAGCAACTGACATCGCGCCGAAGAGGGGTTTCCTCGCGCTCGCGCTGGGCTGGCTCCGCCGGCTCTTCCGGAGCGAGGGCGTTGCGCGGCAAAAATTGAAGGGAGAAGGCAGATGAGCCAGCAGAACAAGGACCTGGTCGTCAAATTCATCAAGGCATTCAGCGACGGCGACGCTGTGACGGCTGAAACTTGTCTAGCGCCTGGAGCACAGACGGTGGCCAAGGGATTTGGCAAACTTTCTGGGCCGAGGCCACGCGAACTGATCCTCGCGACGACTGCGGCCTTCAAGGAAACCATTCCAACGGGGCTCCAGCCCCATTTCGTGACCGTGACCGCCGAGGGCGAACGGGTCGTGGTGGAATTCGAAGGTAACGCCATGCTCGCGAACGATACGGATTACCGCAATCAATATTGCATGGTCTTCACCCTTGAGAATGGGCTGATCAAACTCGTGAACGAGTATTACTGCACGCTCCTCGCCGACGAACGCATTCTGCCGCTTCTCGCGGATGTCGAGGCACAGCGCTGATTTTAGGGGAGATGGGCCAATGACCCAAAAGGTTGCCCTTGTCACTGGAGCCGCCGCCGGCATAGGTGCCGCCTGCGCGAAGAGATTGGCGCGAGACGGCGCGGCTGTCGGCGTTCTAGACTTGGACGCCGACCGGTGCGCCGAAACTGTCGCATCCATCATAAAGGACGGCGGCCAAGCGATCGCCCTAGGTTGCGATATCTCTAATCGAGACCAGGTCCAAGCCGCAGTTGGCAAGCTGACTACGCTATTCGGCGCGATCAACATTCTGGTGAACAATGCTGCGATCACCGGCTACTGGCCATTCCTCGAGATGACTGATGAGCAGTGGGATATGATCCATAAGGTCAATCTCACTGGCACCTTCATTGTCACCCAAGAGATCCTGCCGGGTATGATCGAGGCGAATTGGGGACGCATCATAAACATCGCATCGTCGGCCGCACAGACGGGAGCGCCACGGATGGCCGCCTACGCTTCGTCAAAGGGCGGCATGATCGCGCTGACGCGGAGCCTTGCCGTTGAATTTGGTCCTGCCGGGGTCACCGTCAACGTAATTCCCCCGCGTTTCATCACAGGAACGATCATGTCGGAAGATTCCTTCGCGCGCTCCAAGCAGCCGATGAGCCGAGAACAACTCGCGATGGCGGGGCCGGTGTGTCGTGAGGGCAGGCCCGAGGACATAGCAGGCGCCGTGAGTTGGCTCGCATCGGATGACGCGGCTTTCGTCACCGGCCAAGTCATCGGTGTAAACGGCGGGCGCATAATCGCATAATCAACAAACAATGTGGGGACCGTGAGATGAGCGTGAAGTACGACCTCCTTAAGCCACATATTGGCGCCAAGGTTTATATCGAACGCCAGCACATTAAGGATGCCGAGGTGGCGCGCGAGTTGCTTCGCCTACTCGATTTACACACGGTGCTCGTATTCCCAAAGCTGCGTCTCTCCAATGAGGAACAGCTTGCACTGACTGATGCGCTCGGAGAGCGGATCAACATTTCCCGTCGCGTCGCGGGACGCGAGGATTCTGAAGAGGTCTATGAGGTCACGCTCAATGAGGGCGCGGCGATCGAAAAGGAATACGTTCTTGGAACATGGTTCTGGCATATGGACGGACTCACAGTCGATGTGGCGCCCCCGAAAGCGACACTGCTGAGCGCGCGGCGCCTGGCCACCGATGGTGGCCAAACTGAATTTGCCAGCACGAAAGCGGCCTACGAAGCTCTGCCCGATAACGAGAAGACATCGTTCGAATCCATGCGGGTTGTGCATAGCGTCACCGCCTCACTCCGCGAAATCATGTCTCCCGAGGAAGTCGATCCGGCGCGAAGGGTGATGCAGCATGAGCATCCGCTAGTTCGCACGGACAGCAATGGCAGCAAGTCACTCGTCATCGGATCGACCGCCGATCTGATCGTCGGCAAGAGCCGGGCCGAGAGCCGCGCGATCCTTGCGCGCCTGCTGGAATGGTCAGTGCAGCCTGCTTTCAGTTACCGTCACGAGTGGGAGGACGGGGACTGCGTGGTCTGGGACAACACTTCCGCGTTGCACCGCGTTATTCCTTACAGCGAAAACTCGGGCCGTCTGATGAACCGCACGACGATCGCCGGGATAGAAGCCCCCGCTTAATCTGGTGTTCGGAGCCGATGGAGTGGCGGGTTTTGATCGCAGCCGACGTTCAGGAGGTCGCGTCGGGACGGCGACAATTGGTCGCAACTTGCCGGAACAGGACCGTCTGCACCTGGGCATCGGGATTTTTCACTTGAACGGCAACAATGGGTCGGCAACTGCCGGAAATTGCGGACCGTCCGCACTTAGGGCTCGAAAATTGACGTTTCAGCGTCGGGAAAGGGTCGGGTTTGCGACGGTCCAGCAGCCGGATCGTGAGGCCTTTTTATCGTTCAGGCGCATACGTGGCATTGATGCGTTTTAGCCGAAGAAGACCTGCCCTGCTGGAAATTGCTGCTAATAATAATGTTCTTGCGCGCGAGAGATAGGCAAAATCTTTGCGTTTTACTTATGAATATATCTTAAATTATGATAATGCCACTAATAAATAACTATTAACGTGATGTATGTCAAGTTTGATCCTTTGTTTTCGGGGGAAGGGGCGACGAGCACCCCTCATATTTTCACGTCCTTACCCAACAGGGTCTTCACGTAGATCCGTTTCACTAGCACGAAAACCGCGATGGTCAGCGGCGCTGCCAGCAGAACGCCCAGCGCGCCAAACAGCGTCCCTGCCGCAACCACCGTGAATAGCAGAACTGCAGGAGGCACATCGACTGCTTGCTTCTGGATCATCGGCTGCAGGAAATTGCCTTGAAGCTGCTGGATGACAACGAACAGCAGAACTGTCCAGAGTGCCGTCGCTGGCGACTGGGTGAACGCCAGCAAGACCGCTGGAACCCCTGAAATAACGGGTCCGATCATGGGGATCACATCCAGCAAGCCTGCGATAACGCCAAGACCGCCGGCAGAAGGAACGCCAAGCAGTGTCAGGCCTGCCGAGGTCAAAATAGCTACCACAACGGAAGAAACAGCCTGGCCTTTCATCCAGCCAGTAAGGCCGCGGCCGGCATCCTTCAGACCTTCATCAGCAACTTGTGCCGCCCGATCGGGCATAAGAAGGAGAAAACCGCGGCGGTAGACCGCGGGATCGGCAGCTAGGAAGATCGCCGCGAAGAACACCAGGACAAAGTTCGTCACACCGTTGCCGATGGCAATCATGTACGTGCCGATCTTCGATGCCGCGGCTGAAAGGCTGCCCTTTCCCTGTTCAAGGATGCCGTTCGCGGCGTGGTCAAGGCCTATGCGGCTAAGAAACGCCTGAAGCTGTTCGAGTCCGTCCGGGAGACTTTGCTTGATGGCGTCGAACTGGCTGGTGAGTTGGGCGCCGAACAGGATCAGAGCGCTGGTAAAAACCCCAAGTAGCAGAATTACAGCGATCCCAAGCGACAGTGCTCGACCTATTGGCAAGAAGGAGCAAATCGCGCGCGCAATGGCGTCGAAAACGACGCCAAGGATCACAGCGGCAAAAACCAACATAAGAAAGCTGGAGAGGCGAACCAGTAGCAGTCCTACACCAAAAATCGCGATAACCATGACCGCTGCCACGGCGATCCGGCTGAGCGTCCAGTATCTGGGATCTTCACTCGCTTGTGCAGGTTCCATTTGGTTCGTCCTCATCTCGCACAGGAGGGCTGCCTTTGCAGGTACATCGCCCACCGTATTGCCGTCCGCCCGTATACGGAGAGACGATCAGTCTAGATCAACAATCTTTTGCCAAAACAAAGGGCCGAAATCCATTGCTGGACCCCGACCCAATCGCCTGACCTTTGACCGTGGCAGTTACTTGTCGCCGATCACCGCGCCAGCGGTACCGCCAATCACGGCGCCTTCGGTGGTTCCCAGCCCGGTGGCGCTACCCACGACGGCCCCGCCTGCGCCGCCGATGAGGCCGCCCCGCGTGGCGCCATGAGAGCAACCGCCCAGAGCAGCACCTGCTGCCATCACCAGAGCCAGGCCACTTGCGATCTTGATATTCATGAAAAATTCGCTCCTGTTGCGTCGGTGAGTGCAGCGACTGATCCGCCTTAAAGTTCCGCTGGAAACACATTGAAATTGTGCACTCGCGATTGCGCAGAAAGAGAGGAGCCGTTGTTGCAAAGGCATCTCGGCAACAGAGGTGATTGTCGGACAGGCTCTTTTGCAATGATTGACCTTGGCATCTCTACCTCTGGACGTGGACCGCCCGGCCAAAAGGGCTGCCTTCTATCATCATGCTATGTGAATATCAGTATCGCTTCCAAGCCTTGCGTATGGCCGGCCAATCCCGGGACTTCCTCCAGTTGGCGAAGCTCAGTGAAATTTCCACGTTCGCCGCGATACCGAACGATCTCGAAGCCATGTCCCTTGAGCTGCGGGATTTCATCAAGCTGTTCAGCTGTTGCAGTGTTGATATCAACGCCTTGTGTCATGGTATTTCGCCTTTCGAAGATGATGGGCAAAAGCCGGATTTTCCCTCGCGGATGAAAACTCAAAACCCTTGACGAAGTTCTTTCGTGCTTTTCGTCAAGGGGTCAAACCCGAAGATACCGATCCCTTTTTCCCGATTAGACGGCAACGATCGGAACAATCGAGCTGCCTCCGGCTTCTTCTGCCAGCAAAGGAGACCGGTATGATCGGGAAAGTTATCGGCGCTATCGCAGGCAAGCGCATTTCGCGCGATGTGAGCGGCGTTGGGGGCACCAGTGGTGCCCTGCTGGGCGTAGGCGCGGCCACGGTCCTGCGCCGCCTCGGGCCAGTCGGCATGGTGGCGGCAGCTGTGGGCGGATACGCGTTCAAGAAGCACCTAGAAAAGCGCGACGCCGACAAGCTCCGCTGACCACTGCCGGGTCATGTCCGGCAATTTCCAGGCACATTCTATTTAATTGGAGACGAACATGGGTTGGATCGTCGCGCTTATTGTTGGCGGCATCGCGGGCTGGTTGGCGAGCATGGTGATGAAGCGGGATGCTTCAATGGGCATCTTCCTCAATATCGTCGTCGGCTGCGTTGGCTCAGTGATTGGTAACGCCCTGTCGGGTCCGTTGTTCGGTATTCGTGGCAGCGTGCAGCAGTTTTCGCTGACCGGCTTGATCATTGCATTTGTTGGCGCCGTGATCCTGCTCGCAATCGTCAACTTCTTCCAGCGTAATCGCGCACGGTAACCTAGACTATCGTTGGATTCAGCGCCGCCTGCCCGGCCTTGGGCGGGCGGCGTTTTGCGTATATATTTCATCTCGCAAAACCCAATATTGGCAAAAATCCAGGATACACCGAGGTTTGCTGCGTTTGATCGAGGGAGCCGAGAGGCGCTTGATCCGCACCCTTATCGGCCTTCGTCTACCGCTCGAAACCAAGGCGCAGGAGACCTCTGGCACACAGGGCCTAGCCTTTGAATTTCTTCACGATGCCCTAGCCGACCAGGCAAACTGCAGCTCTAGAAGGCCGAGGCGGCCGGGTCATTACGCTTAGTCTGATCGATGCCAAAGATGCCGAGCGCGGCCGCATCCGAAACGCCATGGGTGAACCCTGTTGGACACTGCTGGACCATTTTCGCCGCGAGCTTGGCGATCACTACGGGTCCCGCTTGATCGCATTTGACGGGGGCCGGGCTGGAAGCGTGCCGCGCCGTATTTGATAAATTCGGAATAGATCATCGGCAGGCTCTTCAAGCCTGTCGCAAACATCACAGCTTTAAAGGCTGGACCGAGGATTTCGTCAGTTTCTACACTGCATTCCACCCTTTTCCGGCTCAGCATCCAGCGGGCGATAGCGGCGACAAAGATTGGGCCCCCAAACACACAGCAACTACTGGCTGCCGCATGCCGACGGCAAGAACTCTGATAATGACGTGCGCTTCAAATCGTTCGATTTCGGGTAAGCCCCGCCTCTTTGGCCTACTCCTTTGAGCCGGCGCCGCTTCCAGCTCCGGACCGCCGACAGCGTTCCGAACAGAACCGTACATTCTCCCAATCTCGCTCCCACTTCTTGCGCCATGAAAATGGCCGCGCGCACGCGGCACAGATCTTGGTGGGAAGGAAAGGCTTCTTATGAACCACGGCTCAGGCCAGGGCCCAGCGGCGCTCCAAATGGGGAGACGGAACAAGGCTTGCTGGCCGCGGTACGCTCGGCGGTGGATTGAATACGCCATTTGCAAGATAGCGGATCGCGTTGGCGACCCCGGCATGGGAGAAGGGCTTGGCTATGACGCCGTGTGCACCCAGAAAATCCTCGGGGATTTTCGCCACATTAGCCGTGACGAAGACGATCAACGCCTCGGGCCAGCGCCTTTGGATTACTTGGCAGACATCCAAGCCATTGGAGCCATTGGCCAGATGGATGTCGACCAGAGCAAGCTGTGGATCGATATCGTCTGGCAGAGCTTCCACGTCCTTGAGACTGGCTACTTCGGCCAGCACCCGATGGCCGTTATCCTCCACAATAGCTTCGATATCCATTGCCAGCAGGATTTCGTCTTCGACGATCAGGACATTCATTACGCTACTCATTCTGCCGTCTCGCTGCGAGGAAATGTGATGGTTACGCAGGTGCCCGGACCATTATCGCTCCAGTTCGCCTCGGCGCGGGCTTGCCGGGCCAGCCGGGTGATAAGGGCGGTGCCGATGCTTTTGGTCCGCTTCGTCGATGGCAGGCCTGGCCCGTCGTCGCAGATCCTGATGAGGCCGCGTCCCGCTTCGTCCTTTACCAGAAGACTAAGCTGCCCAGCTCTGCCATCGGCAAAGGCGTGCTTTATGGCATTGGTCAATATTTCATTGAGGATCAGGCCGAGCGCGGAAGCATGCGCAGCATCGACAAACAGAGACTGTGTCTTCACATCAAGAGCAATATTGCTGCGGCCACTGGCGCCTACGACGTCAGTTGCAAGGTTATGAGCGAAAGTACCAAGATCGAAGCGCCCAAGATCCTCGGACTGATAAAGCTGCCGGTGAACGACGGCGAGGGCGTCGACCCGCTCCAACATGGAATCCAGCTTGGCCGCCACTTCGGGGTCTTCAATCGTGCGCACCTGCAGGCGCAGCAATGATCCGATCATCGTCAGGTTGTTTTTGACGCGGTGATCGACCTCATGGAGCAGGATCGTCTTGGCCTCCAATGCCCCCCTTAGATCGGCGGTCCGCCGTTCAACCTCGCGTTCGACGAGATCTTTTTGCTCTGAGATAAGGCGCTGGGCATCAACCCGATCAGTGACATCCATCTGTGAGGCAAAGAAAAACCGGATCGTCCCTGCCTTGTCCCGAACCGGGGACATGTAGAGGGCATTCCAGAAGGTCGAACCATCTTTGCGGTAATTGAGCAGATCTACATCGATGTCATGGCCATTCTCGATGGCCTCGCGAACTTTCGCTATCGAGCCCGTATCTGTATCGGGGCCTTGCAGAAAACGGCAGTTGCGACCGAGAATTTCCTCGCGGGTGTATCCGGTCAGTTCCTGAAACGCCACGTTGCAAAATACGATGGGGTTGTCGTGCTGGGCCGGGTCAGTGATGACCATCGGCATGCGCGTTGCGCGTACCGCTGCGGCAAAAGGATCGCCACGGCCATGCTCATAATCGAGAATGTCGGTGAGATGCCAGTCGTCGCTTTGCTTCAAGATAACCTCCAGCGAGGACCGGAAGGCATCGCGCATTCAGGAAAACAGCATCGACAACGGATAGTTCCGTCCGCTCTCTCTTCTCGTCGCACGTACGGGTCCTTGCGGTCTCCGGTCATTGAGACATCTTGGGATGATGAGCTGCCGGCGCGGACGCCCCCGGCCATTGATGCTGCTGGCTATGGGTGGCGGAGAGGCGATGAAGCGTCGCACTCTATCCGGTCGGCCAACCAGATGCACTGGGAGGCGATGTCGTGCGCCGAGATCCCGATCTCGGCTACCACCCGGCCAGTTTCACCCCGCGCCCAGGCTGCCTTCGAGAACGGTGCTGCGCTCGAACGGCCGCCCGGGAACTAACCGCGCTACCTGGCCGTTTTAGAACGAACCACGAACAAGGACCGAGCACATGGCTGAGGAACTGCATAATCCCAAGCTCGATGACCACCCAGGCTCGAACACCCAAAAGGCTCCAGAAGACTGGGTTTCGGGAGATGACCTGATGACCGGTGCCCAGGCCTCCTATCTCACGACCCTGTGTGAGGAAGCGAACGAGGATCTGCCGCCCGACGGCCTGAGCAAGGCCGAAGCCTCTCAGCGCATCGATGCGCTGAAGGCGAAGCTCGGCAGGGATTGATGGTGATGGAGGAGGTCCGCGGTGGATGCCTTTGTGAGTCCGTTCGGTTCAGGGCGAGTGGGCAGCCCTACCGTGTGGGCGTCTGCCACTGCCTCGATTGCCGCAAGCACCATGGTGCCCTGTTCTTTGCTGCAGCCATTTTTCCAGAAAACGCGGTAACAATTCAGGGTGTCACCGAGGCCTACAATGGCCGGCATTTCTGCCCTCGTTGCGGATCTTCAGTGTTCGCGCGCTACGGCGACGAGGTGGAGGTGCACCTTGGCGCACTCGATGCACCGGATCAGTTCGCTCCGACATACGAAAACTGGACGGTTCGGCGCGAAGTTTGGCTATCTGTTATTTCGCTTTCCCACAGCTATCCGCACGATCGGGAAAGCAAGGGTCGCTTTGATAGCTGAGTGCTGGTCAAACCACCGGCCTCGAGCTGCGAAAACTCGCGGCTACGGCCGGGCCAGATAGCGTCCATGCTTGAAGATTGCCGGCGCTGTCATTTTCCGAAATATTTTTCGGCTTAGCGCCATCTGTCTGATTGTGCCACACCCTGGACGCGCGCGGTGCTGTTAATGAGCGTTCTTGCCGGGGCTTGCGCTTCGCATGTGGCGTATTAGTGCAGGTAACAAGTAATATATCTCTCATTATTGATGTCAATATTGGCGGATTTTATTCCATTATCTCTCTGTCAATACTTGTCTTGGAATTCATCCATCGGCTGATATTTCCGGCCGCCGGATATTGAAGCGGTGTAATTTTGGATTGGCGAGAACCGATTTGCAAATCGTCCGCAAGCCCGAAATGGGCAGGGCGCTGATCGATTTGTTATGCATCTCGTCAATCCGCCATCGGCGCGAGGCTTTCGAGGAGTGCGGCAACTTGCCATAAGCGCTCACCCGCCTCAAACCGCTCCTTCAATATCCAGCGGTCACCCTTGGCGAGGAGCTCGCTGGTTTTCGGGCGGGGCCGCTTACGATCTCGAGGTGTCAATGCGATTGCCGCCGGGCCTGCATCGATCCTCTCGATCCCCACCTCTCGTGCCAAGATAGCGATCTTTTTGGCTTCGATCAGGCGCCCGGCAGCGGCGGGCAGAGTGCCAAACCGGTCGCACAGCTCTGCCTCGAATGCGTCGGCTTCATTTGCGTCGACGAGCCTCGCCAGGCGAACATAGAGCGCGAGCCGAACTTCTGCATCGGGTATCCAGGCCGGAGGCAGGCCGCCGACGTCACCCAGGTTCAGCTCAGGCATCCACAGACCGGAATCCTCGTTCCTGGCTTCCTTCAACGCGGCTTCGAACAAATGCTGGTAGAGATCGACGCCGATTAGCTTCATATGGCCTGCCTGCGTCTCCGCGAGCGGATCCCCGGCCCCCCGCTGATCAAGGTCGGCCGCGCTTATTTCGAAGCCGGAACCCAGCTGGTTAAAGGTTGCAAGCGTTCGCAGCCGCTTCATGGTCCGGTCCGCGATTTCGCCGCTCTCGGTTATGAGGAAGACCTGGCCCCGGCGATTGCCGCGACCGACCCGGCCGCGCAGTTGATGAAGTTGGGCAAGCCCGAAACGATCTGCCCGCCATATGACCATGGTGTTTGCCCGCGGCACATCGAGACCCGCCTCGATGATATTGGTTGCAAGCAGGACATCGCCTGAGCCGCTGCCGAAGCGCACCATTGCTTCGTCGATTTCCCCTGCCGGCATCTTCCCGTGGGCCGTGATCAGCGCCAGATCGGGCACGATGCGGGCCAGCCGTTCGCAGAGCGGCGCAAGATCCTCAATTCGAGGCACGACGATGAAGCTCTGCCCGCCGCGCGAGCGCTCGCGTAGCAGTGCCGTCCGGATGATGGCATCGTCAGGGCCGGCGAGACTGGTTCGGATCGGCTGCCGGCGGGCAGGGGGCGTCGCAATCACGGAGATTTGCTGAAGTCCGATGATCGCGCGGTGCAGCGTCCTGGGGATCGGCGTTGCGCTCATCGCCATGAGGTGAATGTCAGGCCGCCCACGAAGTTTCGTCTTGTCGGATGCTCCGAAACGCTGCTCCTCGTCGATAATGACCAGCCCCAGTTTCGCATAGCGAACATCCTTGGCCATGACTGCGGCGGTGCCGATCACGATGCGGATGGAACCGTCGGCAAGGCCGGCTTTCACAGACTTCTTCTCGGCCGCACTTGAAAGCCGGGATAGTCCGGCCACTTTCAAACCCGATGGCTTGAACCGCTGCTCGAACGTCTCAAGGTGCTGGCGAACCAGCACGGTCGTCGGGGCCGCGAGAATGACCTGAAACCCCGCGAGCGCCGCGAGGGCGGCAGCACGCAGCGCGACTTCGGTTTTGCCGTAGCCCACATCGCCGACGATCAGACGGTCCATTGGCCTGCCGCTGGCGAGATCGTCCCGGACTGCCTGAATGGCCAATGTCTGATCGGGGGTTTCGTTAAATTGGAAACCAGCGACGAAACGTTCGTAATCCGCGCTGCCGGGATCCAGGGCAGGTGCCTTGAGCGTGCCTCGCTGGTGCGCGAGGCGGAGAAGCTCGCGAGCGCTTTCAGCAACGGCTTCATCGATTGCGCCGCGGCGCTTGGCCCAGCTGGTGCCGTCGAGTTTGTCCAGCTTCACGGCATCACTATCGGCGCCGTAGCGCCAGAGCCGCCCGGCTTCGTGAACAGGGACAAGCCGCCGATCGCCGCCGCCATATTCGAGAGCGATGACTTCCAAGCCTGCAGTGCCCGGATCCTGCTCCAACCCGATGACACGGGCAATGCCGTGTTCCTCGTGAACCACGAGATCGCCCGTCCTGACATCCACACCGCGCAGCAAAGGCCCTGCCGCAAAGGTGCTTTCGTGATCGCCGATAATTGCGCGGCTGCCGAGCAGATCAGCGGCCGACACCATCAACACATTACCGCACATGGCTCCTCGGTCGATCGGGGCAATGAGCGCGGCAACGCCGCCTGGCTGAAGTTCCTGCAACGCCTCGAATGCGTTGATTGTCTGGATATCCGCACCAAATGTTCGGGCGAGCTTCGAGCGAAGGAAACGAACGTCACGCGCACCGCCTACCAATAGCAGCACCTTGCCCTCGTTCAGGTGCGGCAAGGCGAAGCGCTTCAGTGCGGCCAGTGGGGCTCGTTGCTGAGCAAACCGCGGCACAGGCGCCGTTGCCGTGGGTACTGGCCCGCCAGATTGCCAATTCTCGAGCTCGTTGGTCCAAAGTTCCTCGGATGCTGCATCAATGTTGGCACTGCTGCTGCCAGCCGTTTCTTCGGCGAGGCGGATGAAACGCTGCCTGCGTTTGTCGGCATTTGGCGAAAAGGCGATCTGGCCAGGTGACAGATGGGTCAGTATCGTTACCTCCTTTTTCGCATCCGGTTCGCATGCTCGTCCTATCTCCAGCGTTTCGCAGGGGTCTTGGGTCAGCTGCGTCACTGGATCGTAATGCCGAATTCCGGCAATGCGGCCGCCTGTGACCTCTATGCGCGCAGGAAAACCGGCATCTGCTGGAAAGATGTCGATGACCTCCCCTCGAACGGCCACTTCACCCGGCTCGTCGACCCGATCGTCTTCCACGTAACCTATCGCTTCCATCTCGGCGGCGAAGTTCTCGGTATCGATCCGGTCTCCTTGGCGCAGACAGGGCGGGGCGGTATCGAAAGCCGAAGGATGTGCGTAAAGCCGTGCGGCGGCCTCTCCGCTCAAGATGGCTGCAAGATTTGGGCGCGAACCAGCTGGTCCGATGCGGCGAAGCTCCCGCAGGGCAGATATACGCCGACCGATATTGGCAGGAGATGCCGGCGCCGCGTCTCCTGGCAGAGTGTCACTTGAGGGCAGGAATATTACAGGGTTCTCAGGCGCGAGTGCAGCCAGGGCGTCAGCCAACGCTTCGGCTTCCTGTTCATCGTCTGCAAGATAGAGTAAGTCGCCCCTGCGAAGCTGCTCGGCGAGAGAAAGGACGGTTTCTCCGATACCGTAACCACCGTTCATAAATCGTCCTTAAATTCGAGATCATTTGTCGAGGATGGCCAGACCTCGTCTCGCAGCTGGGGCAATCGCTCGAAGTCAGCTCGCGGTTGCCGCAACTGAAATTTTTCGTAGGTGAAAGCCAACTCCCGCTTGCCGACAGTGCGAAGCTCTTCCCCAATACCGCCCAAGAAATCGGATGCGATGACAACGTAGCTCACGCGCGCGTCATTGCAGGTCAGCAACGCGTGAACGGTCTTTCCGATGGGGTCACCTTCTCTTGTCACCACCGGCATTTCCGCAATGCCGCTTGCGGTAAGCAGGGCCGGATAGGCGGAGCGCTCGCCTGCACTGGTGGCGGACTTTCCGCCGTCTTCATAAGCGCGTCGCCTACTCAACCAGCGCCAAATTCCCACGAGGTTGACCAATGTCAGAAAGCCATTCGTGACCATCAGGTTCGCTTGGCTCGTCGACAGCCCCACCGCAGACCAGGCGAGCGAACCTACGGTCAAGACAACAAACCCCAAACCGGTGATACGCGCGCCGAGGTTCGCCGCCGTCATCATGGCAGCAATCATTGTGGCTGCCGGGTCGACCCAGGCGGCTAAGTCTTCCAAGTAGCGGCTCCGTACCATTTCCTGAGTGCGATGATGCTGTGCTGCCGCGTCCAATGCCTCATCCAGCCCCTAATCCTTGCAGCGCCTACTCGCTCGGCGCGGCTCCAGGCGGCGCCATTTCAGTGCGGTGTTCAGCCCGAAGCTGCGCCAGAGTCATAAGGGCTGCGATCTCGCATTCTATGTGACTGGGATCGATTTTCCCTGTTCGAAACCCGGCTTGAGGACGACTTTGGTTACCTCGTTCTGATTGTCATGGAACATCTTGTAACCCTTAGGGGCGTCCTCGAGCGCCATGCGATGCGAGATTAGGAAAGTCGTATCGATCTTTTGCTCGACGATCGCATTGAGCAGGCCGGGCAAATAATGCTGCACGCTCGTCTGGCCAGTCTTCAGTGTAAGCCCTTTTTCCATCAACGCACCAAGCGGGAACTTGTCGACAATCCCGCCATATACCGCAGGCATGGAAACGCGCCCGCCCTTGCGGCAGGCAACGATCGCCTGCCTTATCGAGTGGATGCGGTCAGTGCCCAGGAACGTCGAGGCCTTGATCTGATCGATCACGTTGTCGACGAAGAACCCGTGAGCCTCGAGCCCGACAGCATCGATGACCGCATCGGGGCCGATGCCGCCCGTCATTTCCATCAAAGCCTCGTACGTGCGTGTTTGCTCAAAATTGATGACTTCGGCGCCGAACTTCTTCGCAAGTTCGAGACGGCGCGGAAAGTGATCGATGGCGATGACCCGTGCGGCGCCCATCAAGAACGCGGACTGGACGGCGAAAAGCCCTACGGGACCGCAGCCCCACACAGCGACTGTATCGCCAGGTTCGATCTGCGCGTTTTCTGCGGCCTGCCAACCGGTGGGCAGGATGTCGGAAAGGAACAGGACTTCGTCGTCATCCAGTTCTTCTGGAATGACAATCGGGCCCACGTCCGAGAAGGGGACGCGAACATATTCCGCCTGGCCGCCGGCATAGCCGCCAGTGAGGTGGCTGTAGCCGAACAGCCCGGACATGGGCTGACCGTACAGCTGCATGCCGATGTCCTGATTGTCAGCAGGGTTGCCATTGTCGCAGGCAGAGTATTGATGCTTGCCGCAGTGGTAGCAGCTTCCGCAGGCAATAGTGAAGGGGACCACGACCCGCTGGCCCTTTTTCAATGTCGAACCTGGCCCGGTCTCGATGACCTCGCCCATGAATTCATGACCTAAAATGTCTCCGGCCTTCATCGTCGGGATGTAGCCATCGTAGAGGTGGAGGTCGGAACCGCAGATTGCGGTGGAGGTCACCTTGATTATCGCATCGCGGGGATTGAGGATTTCCGGATCGTCGACGGTATCGACACGAACGTCATGCTTGCCGTGCCAAGTGAGCGCGCGCATCAGGCTTTCTCCTCTTCAAGCTGTAAGCGGGTGCGCGACGAGGTCGCAATCTCGCCAGTTTCCATAAGCTGTTTGAAGCGCCGTAGATCTCGCCGCGCCTGGATTGCCGGTTCGCGCTGGAATATCTTGGCGACGATCTTGCCCAGAACACCGGCTGGTGGATCGTAAACCATGGTCGCGGTAACCAGGGTACCGCGAGCGCCTGCATCCCGAAATTCGATCCGGCCGCTGTTGCGAACGTCAGCATCTTCTGCCGATGACCAGGCTATCACCTCGCCGTCGCGCTCTTCGGTGATGACGGCATCCCACTCGACAGTGTTTTCGGCCGGAGCCTTGACCACCCAATGGGATTTGGTGGGGGAAAGGACATCGATGCGCTCCACGTTCTCCATGAACGAGGGCAAGTTGGTGAAATCTCGCCAGTAGGAGAAAAGCTCGGAGGGTGATCGATTGATAGTCACCGTGCGCCCGAGAAGTTTCTTCCCGTTGCTCTCTTCAAGGGCGCGCGCTTCCTCGCGGCGTATTTCTGCGGACTTTGAGGTGGCGGGGGGCGCGTCGTCTTTCCACGTGGCCATTTCTCTCTCCGATATTTTCAAGGTCAGCGGCAGCAAGCGAATGTGCTCCGTTCATGAGTATCAACGCTTCAGGAACGCCAGCTGCACGCAGCCGGTCTGACCTTGGTCGCACTAGGGCCACACTTTGTCCGGCGAATGCCTGATGGCGTTCCTTTAGGGCTCAAGTCGTTGATGGTAAGGATTATCATAGATTAACAATGTACGGCGGAATGTATAATCGCGCGCACCGGGTTTCAAATATTTCTATGTAAGCGATTTTATAGATCGTGCTGGTCAGGCGCCTTTTCGAGGATCAACGCGGGCAGTTCCACTCCATGGAAGGGGGATTCCTAGGAATTGTAAGGCCAGAAAAGTGTTTTTGTTGCAACGCAAGGTCAGCAATCGTGATGATATAGGTTAATTTACTAAGCGGGCGAGCAACCGGAAGCCCTGTCGGGATTTTGCTCTTGGCTATGCGGGCGGACGTGTCGCTGCTCGCGCGGGTATCCCGACTTTCAGGATGAGAAATGCTGTGCCTTGGACGTGCCCTCCGCTCGCAGAACAATGTCATTCCTACACGCTTTCTACAGGAGCTATGGTGGTTTGTCGCTCGCCGTTGCTCGCCATTCAAGCGCCCCCCATTCAGCCGCCTTGCGGGCAAGGCGGCTGACGATGCATGGACCGCAGATTGATCGGCCGGGCTTCAGAGCACGGCGGTCCGCTCAGAGGGGCGGGCAGCTTGCCGATCGTAAAAGCACAAGGTCCGCCTCGCTGCGGATCGCCATCATCGCGCACCTCAAACATCCTATTGCCGAGCCTTTCGCCGGAGGGTTGGAGATGCATACTCACCTGCTTGCTCGCTCGCTGCGCGATCGAGGTCACCACGTCACTGTTTTTGCTTCTGCCTGTTCCGATGCAGCGCTTGGTTTAGAGGCAATCTGTTCGGAGACCGCGCTGGATGAGGTCGGGACGGCCGAGGCGCAGGATGTGGCGTTCTTCAAGGAACATCACGCTTATCTCACTCTCATGAACGCGCTTCGGCATAGCTCTTTCGATGTCGTCCACAACAACTCGCTCCATTACTTGCCGGTGACGCTCGCCGATTCCCTGCCCATGCCGATGGTGACGACGCTTCATACCCCGCCGTTCTGCTGGCTGGAGAGCGGAGTTCGGCTCTGCTCTGCGAAAAACCATGGCTTCGTCGGGGTGTCGAACGCTGTCGCCCAAGCTTGGAGCCATGTTGCCCATGCAGAGGAGATCATTCTCAACGGCATCGACCTTGAACGGTTTGCGTTCCGCCCGGAAGCAGACGCAGGGGGTTATCTGGTGTGGTATGGCCGTATCGTACCGGAGAAGGGGTTGCACTTTGCGATCGAGGCCGCGGAGAAGATCGGCCTTCCTCTGCGTATTGCCGGTCCAATCCTTGATCAGGAGTACTATGAAAAGCGGATCGCTCCCATGCTCGGCGCTTCCGCCCGTTATCTCGGTCATCTCGGCCATGCCGAGCTGGCCGTCCTGGTAGGCGGCGCCCGGACATTTCTGTGCACCCCGGCCTGGGATGAACCCTACGGGCTGGTCGTAGCCGAAGCGCTGGCCTGCGGCGTTCCGGTCGCCGCCTTCGCGCGCGGAGCCATACCTGAAATCCTCGATGAGAGTTGCGGCGTGCTTGCTGTACCCGACGACGTGCTATCTCTGGCAGGCGCAGGTCTTGCCGCGTTGTCTCTGCAAAGGCGTGCATGCCGGGCACGTGCCGAACATCTGTGCGACGCAAGGCGGATGGTGGGAGCCTATGAGGCTTTCTATCGCCGGAAAATCGCAAACCAGACAGAGGAGGCAAGGCTGGATGGCATCACCTATCCCGGGGTGCTGCCGTTCGTGGCAGGGCACCCCGGTGTCTGACGGACCGAACCGCGCCAGCCGCTTGGAGCTGTGCATCTGTATTCCGGCGCGTAATGAGGCCAGACGCCTCGAAACCTTGCTTCCGGCGCTGGCTGCGCAGACTTGGCCGGGCGTCATTCCCGTTTCGCTGGTGATCAACAATACAAACGACGATAGCGATGTAGTCGTGGAAAGGGCGGCGAAGCGCTTCCGCGGCCGCCTGGCTATTCATGCAGAGCAAGTAATGTTCCCGAAAGCCAACGCGCATGCCGGCACTGCGCGGCGCCGCGCAATGGACAAGGGGCTTTCGCTGGCAAGCCGCGCGGATGCAGTTCTGGTAAGCACTGACGCCGACACAAGGCCGCCGCCTCAATGGCTCGAGCGAACAGCGAGCGCTTTCGAACGAGGCGCCGACATGGTGGGGGGCAGGATCGTTCTCGATCCGCAAGAGACATTGCCAGAGGGCGTCCGCGCTTACCGCCAGGCCTGGGATCGCTACTGGCAGGCGGTGCGCGCGGTAGAAGACGCAATCGATCCGCGTCCCTGGGATCCGGCTCCGCGCCATGGCGACCATACCGGCGCCTCCCTTGCGATCCGTTCCGCCCTCTACGCCGCTTGTGGAGGCGTCCCCCCGATCCCGACCGGCGAAGATCGCGCGCTGGTCGCAGCAGCAATCGGCTCTGGCGGCAGGCTGGCTCATCCTTTGGATGTCTTCACTTACGTATCGGCCCGCCGAGATGGCCGGGCCGCGGGGGGAATGAGCCTCGAGATGGAGCGAATGTTCGCAAATGTCGCATCAGGACGGCGCCCCATGGCGCCTTCTCTCGATCACTGGCGCCTGCGCGCAGCCTGGAGGCGGGAATTGCGAAGGCAGGACGGCGGCGATGGTCTGATTGCACGCCGTGAACCAATGCTGGAGCCGATGCCGAACGACATCGAGCTGGAGATCGTCCCGTGAACCGCCGCCCGATCGGTTACTATATCCATCATCACGGCGCCGGGCACCGTGCACGAGCAGATGCCATTGCAGCCGCCAGCGAATGGCCTGTCACATTGATGGGCACCGGCATCGGCGCTGCCGGCGTCGACTTGCCTGACGATCGGCTCGAAATAGAGTTCGACGGCGCAGACGGTACTGATTGTCGGCCTCTCGCGTTTCACTACGCGCCGATCGGGCATTCCGGAGTGCGGGAGCGTACAGCGCGCATCGCCGGTTGGATCGCGGAGATGCGTCCCGCGCTCATGGTTGTCGACGTGTCGGTGGAAGTGGCCCTGCTTGCGCGCCTGGCATCGGTCCCGACCGTCTATGTGCGACTTAATGGTGATCGAACCGACCCAGCACACCTTGAAGCGTTTCGAAGTGCCTCGGCGCTGCTGGCACCTTACCATGCTCAGCTTGAATTACCTTCGACGCCGGAGTGGGTTCGCAGGAAGACACGCTATCTTCCGGGTATCACGGCTCCGGGACGGAGGCGAAACAGCGCGAGGGGCCGTGTCCTTGTGGTATTCGGGAGGGGCGGTTCGCCTGGGGCGGGTGATGTGCTGGCTCGAGCCGCCGCAGCTTGTCCGGATTGGGAATGGCGCGCGATCGGCCCGGTTACAGCGCCCAGCCTGCCTATTTCCAACCTCACCCTATCGGGCTGGACCGACCGACCGGAATGCGAGATCGCAGAGGCCTCCATCGTTGTCGGTGCGGCGGGAGACGGACTTGTCAGCGCAGTGCTGGCAGCGGACAAGCCGTTTATCTGCATCCCGCAGGAACGGCCTTTCGGCGAACAGGTCGCCACCGCTCGCGGGCTCGCTGCCGCTGGAGCGGCTCGCGTCTTGTCCCTCTGGCCGGAGGCAGCCCATTGGCCTGGCCTACTGGCAGAAGCACTCACCTTGAAGGCCGGCGCGCGGCGAGCGCTTCATGTCGAAAACGGTCCGCTCATCGCCGCTTCCTGGCTGGCGGAGCTGGCGGCCGCGTTTCGGGCGCAGCGTGAGTGCACCGCATGAATTGCGCGGAACGTGACAACGCAGCACCGGACAATCCGGTGAAACGCGCAGCCATGATCGCGCCGCGCCTTGCTGAACTGGGTGCACGCTATGATGCAGCGCCGGTTTTCCCAGCCGAGAGCCTGCGCTGCATCGCGCAGGCCGGCTTGCACAGCGACTTCGCGCCGGAGGCGAGCGGCGGCTGGGTCTTTGTGAGTGCTGAGGAAAAATATATTGCGTTGATGAATGTCCTGCGGATCATCGGACGGGCTGACCTCAGCGCCGGCCGCCTGTTTGAAGGTCACATCAACGCCATGGCGCTGTTCGATTGGTATGGTTCTCCAGGACAGAAAGCGGGGCTGGCGCATCAGCTGGAGCGGGGCGCGTTTTACGGAGTGTGGGCGACGGAGCCCGCGCCAGGTGTCAGCATTCAGCGCGAGCAGGATGGACGGATAACGCTCAAGGGGTTCAAATCATTTGCAAGCGGGGCAGGTGGGCTCGACTTTGCGCTCGTAACCGCGCAGCAGGACGGTAAAGACCGGCAACTCGTGATCGTCGCTGCCGACGATCCATCGCGCGCTGACCTAACGCAGTGGCGTGTGCGCGGAATGAGGGCTACGACGAGCGGTCTCTACGATCTGGGCGGCATCGATCTCCATACCCATGATTTGCTTGGGGATCCCGGCGCATATGATATCGAGCCTCGCTTTACTGCTGGCGCCTGGAGATTTGCCGCCGTGCAGCTAGGCGGCATTGAAGCGCTGCTCACCGAGACGCAAGCGGCCTTGTCCGAGGTCGCCCGGAGCGACCCATTGCAGCGCGCCAGGTTTGGCGATGCCGTTGCTGCGACCCGCTCTGCCTTTTTATGGGTTCGCGAGGCGGCGCTGCGCGCTGCGCGCGACGATCCGGATGCGGCGGCTTTCGCACGCATGACCAGGGGTATCGTCGAGCGCGCGGCTTTTGAAATGATGGAACTTTCTGCGCGGCTGGTTGGGACGCGGAGCGCCATGGACGGCGAGCGCATCGACAAGATCAGCCGCGATCTTGCGCTTTATCTCCGCCAGGCAGGGCCCGACTATGCCCGGGACCAGGCGGCAATCGTTTGGATCGATCATGACGCCTGGGGTGAAGGAGATGCCTTGTGGTAAGGGGGTCTCTGCTCCAACGATCATGGCGGCCGCTGCGCTGGCTCGTCCTGGCCCCACATGCCGATGATGAGACCCTAGGAGCAGGCGCTCTCATCGCGCAGACCGCTGAAGCCGGGACACTTGCTGGACTGGTCTATCTGACGGACGGATCGGGATCTCACGATGGCTTCTCCGGCCGGACCGGACACCTCGTTGCAGTGCGCAGACGCGAAGCTGCAACGGCGCTATTCCGTCTTACCGGTACCCGCTCCCCCGCGCCCTCGCATCTTGGCTGGAAAGATGCGGTTCCAGAGCTCGAGGGCAATCGCGCCTTTCTGCGCAGCGCCCGAAAGTTAGCCGCCCTTTGCCGCCGCAGGCGCGTGGATATCCTCGCGGTTACCGCCCTTCACGAACCGCACTGTGACCATGCGGCAGCGGCACGGTTGGCCTATGCCGTTCAGCGGATGTCCCCCGGGCGGCTCCGGGTCGCCGAATATCTCGTCTGGGCGAGGTCAGCTGAGCCAGGGCTTTTCCATGCTCTTTCCACCAAGCCGATGCGAGGCGGCAGGCGCCGCCACGCGCTGCAGGCGCATCGCAGTCAGCTTTCGGCTTCTATGGGCATCGGCTTTCGCCTCCCGCCCGCCCGGCAAAGAATGCCCGCGGTTGACACACTCTACCTCAGGAGATCGCCATGACCCGGCATTCCCGCTCTCTGGAAGCAGACTACTTCGAGCAGATGTTCGAGGGCACTGACGACCCGTGGGACCTTGAAACCAGTCCTTACGAGCAGGCAAAATTTGCCGAGACCGTTCGTGCTCTGGGCGGGCGGTCTTACGAGCAAGGCCTCGAGATCGGCTGCGCCAAAGGCGTGCTCACCCAGCTTCTGGCACCCCACTGCAAAAAGCTGCTGGCAGTGGACGTCAGCGTGAAAGCGCTGAAAGCTGCCAAGTTGCGGCTGGAGCCGCAGCCGAATGTCGAATTTGAGCGAATGGCATTCCCCGGCGAGGCGCCGGAGAATGCCTTCGAACTGGTCGTTCTTTCCGAAGTGGTCTATTACTGGGATGACGGTGACCTGGCATTGGCGGCTACGTGGATAGCCTCGCACCTCGAGCCCGGCGGTGATCTTCTGCTGGTTCATTGGACCGGAGAAACTGACTATCCCCAAACCGGTGACGAGGCAGCCGAGAAGCTGCTTTCCACGCTCGCAGGCGAAGGCAATGTGATTGGCGAGGCGGACCGGGAAAAGTATCGACTCGATCTCTGGCGCAAGTCGGTATGACGCTAAGCGTACTGACCCTCGTCAAAGATCGACCCGGGCACCTGGCGCAGCTCGTAGAGGGCCTGCGCCGAAGCCTGGTTCCGCCTGAAGAGCTTGTCGTGGTGGACATGGCGAGCGAGCCGCCCGTGAGTATCGGGGGCACAGATTTTCCCGTGAGGATCGTTAGATTGGGAGGTCCCGGCCTCCCGCTCGCCGCGGCTCGGAACGCCGCCGCAGGAGCCGCCAGAAGCGAGAACATCCTGTTTCTGGACGTTGATTGCATCCCGATGGCCGGCCTCGTCGGTGCCGCCGCGCAGATACTCGGCAATCAGGATGTGCTGGTCTGCGCGCCCGTTCACTATCTGGGCCCGCTGGATGCCCGGGGTGCTTGGGAAGAAATGGATCTTCTTGGCCGCGCCCAGGAACATCCCGTCAGGCAGTTCCCTGCCCAAGGTCTGAAGCAGGAAGACAACGCAGGTTTGTTTTGGTCACTGGTATTCGCAATCCGGCGCGCCCGGTTTTTTGACCTGGGTGGTTTCGACGAGCGCTTCACGGGTTACGGGGCGGAAGATACCGATTTTGGATTTCGGGCGCGGGATGCCGGTTTGCCTCTGCTGTTTTCAAGGGATCCAGGCGCCTTCCATCAGCATCACGAAACCTTCGAGCCGCCCATGCAGCATATCGAGGACATAGTTCGCAATGCCCTGACGTTTTACACGAAATGGGGGCAATGGCCGATGGAGGGTTGGTTATCGGCGTTTCGCAGTAAAGGGCTGATCGACTGGGATGAGACCGCGATTTCGCTACGGCGTATGCCTACGCCGGATGAAATAGCACAAGCAGGCAATCGTTCGGGGCGAGGGTGAACGACGGTGTGCAAGCAAGGGCACCGGGACGTTCGACGCGCAAGCAACCGGGCAAAAATGGAACGGGTCCAAATGCCATTTTTCAGAACCATTTCCGCGGGCGAGACATATAGGGTCGCAGCAAGTTCTCCGCTGAGATCCCATTTTTCATCTTTTATCATGGCGTAGATCAGGAGAGGTTCCAATGACACCGCAAGTTGCGGCTCTACCCTTTCGCCGTACCGATACCGGCGCCCTCGAAATCCTGCTGGTGACCTCGCGCGGCAAGAAACGTTGGATACTGCCCAAGGGTAAGGTCGATCAGGGCTGGTCCCCGGGAGAGGCGGCTCGCGCCGAAGCCTATGAAGAGGCGGGAGTACTTGGCGAGATTGCGGATCGCCCCCTCATGGAATCGATCGAAACCGGTTGGGGAAAAATGAGCATACACCCATTGGAAGTGAACCAGGAAGTCGAAGACTGGCCAGAGCGGAAAGATCGACAACGCAAGTGGGTGCCGCTCGATCTGGCTATCGGGCTTGTCGACGATAAGGGGCTGAGATGGGTACTTGAACGTTTCAGCGAGGATACTGAGGACGGTATTGGAACGTTACCCTCTCAGGCGGACCGAACGTAGCCCTTTTATCTTCCTGCTATTGCACTGGAGGCCGGATCTTATCCGACGCGGTCGTAAGCGGGCAAGATCGTAAGCGGGCAAGGATTAATCAAACTTATCCATACTATCATTTGCTTCCTCACTGTTCTGCAGCGTCTGGTCTCTTGTCTCAGACAAAAGGGCGCATATTGATCAATAGCCTAGCCTAGCGCATCAATAGGGCGAATACTGCGTCGAACTGAGGTCCCACCACCTTTACCGCGCTTTCGAGCTTCGCCCGGCTAATCTGCAAGCGATCCGTCCAATAGGCAATTTCGCTGTCACTGTGCAGCGATATGCGTGATCGATCGACCGGCCCGGAATCGCTTCCATTGTTTGCCATAACAAGTCTCCTGCTCCGAGCGGACAATCTGCCGCAGGATCAGGTTACTCGAAATGCGCTATGTTAATTTGCTTCAATTCGTACAGGAATGCCTTTGGCGGCCGGGGTTTTCGATAGGACGTCGTGATGTCCTAGCGGGATCAGCGGATTCAGTTCGGGAAAGTAGCCTGCAAGACTGCCTCGAGGCAGGTCGTAGGGTGTGACCGCGAGGCTCCTCACCTCCCGCCGGATATCCTCCTGGCAGTCGGTGACAAGCGTGACGGGCTGGTCTTCGATCAACCCGGTATCGCGCATGTCCTCGGGGTTCATCAAAACGATCATCCGGCTGCCGTTGAGGCCGCGCAGACGGTCGGAATGCCCATAGATCGTGGTGTTGAACTGATCGTTGGAGCGGAGTGTTACCAAAGTGTATCGTCCTGCACGTTCGTCGAGCCCGTTTGAATTGAGAACAGTAGGTACGGTGAATTGCGCCTTGCCGCTTTCCGTCTTCCAAACACGGTCATGGGCTGGGTTGCCGCGATAGAAGCCGCCTGGCTCGTTCATGCGCGCTTCCATGTCCCGGAACTGGTCGGGATAGGTCCGCTCTATCAGCTTGCGGACCTTCGCATAGTCTGCTGTCCAATCATCCCATCGCCAAAGGGGATTGAAGGGCAGGGCGCTCTTCGCGATCCCCGCCACGATAGCGAGCTCGGATTTGAGGTGCGGGCTGGCAGGGCGCCGGCGGCCGATCGAGCCATATATGTGGCTGAAGCTGTCCTCCACGGTTACCGTCTGGGGGCCGCTATCCTGGATGTCTTCCTCGGCTCTTACCAGGCAGGGCAACAGCCAGGCTTCCTTTCCAGGCAGGCAATGGGTGCGATTGAGCCGCGTGGCGACGTGCACGGTCAGTTCCAGCTCCCGCCATGCGGGGGAAATCAGCGATTGGTCCGGCACTGCCCGCGCCAGGTTTCCGCCCAGCCCGACAAATCCCTTCGCCTCGCCCCGCAGCAGGGCTTCCAGAAACTCGACTGTGGTGTGACCCTTTTCGACGGGCGGTTCGAAGCCGAAAATCTCCTTCAGCTTGTCCATCGGCACCAGTTCGGGCTTTTCCGAGATGCCGACGGTTCGCTGGCCCTGAACGTTGGAATGGCCGCGGATTGGCTGGCAACCCGCACCTTGCCGTCCGATGTTGCCCCGTAGCAGCAGGAGGTTCACGAGCATACCGATCGCCTGCGATCCGTGGACCTGCTGGGTAAGGCCCATGCCATAGATGCCTATGACGTTCTTGGCAGCTGAATAAACGTCGCCGGCCTGTTCAAGCTCGGCGCGCTTTACCCCGGAGTGCTGCTCGATTTCCGTCCAGCTGGTTTCGGCAAGCTTTGCCCGAAAATCATCAAGGCCATGGCAATGGGCTGCAAGGAATGCCGTGTCGAGGATGTTCCCTTCTTGGCTGTCCAATTCGAGGACACGCTTGCACACGCCCATCAAGGCAGCGATATCGCCGCCCGGGCGCACTTGCACGTACTGGTGCGCGATCTTCGTGGGCTTGCCGGCCGTCATTTGCCAGGGGTTTTGCGGGTCGACAAACTCCATCAGCCCACGCTCTCGCAGCGGATTGAAGGCAATGATCTTGCAGCCCCGCTCTACTGCATCCTTGAGGGGATGAAGAATGCGCGGGCTATTGGTTCCCGGATTTTGGCCGAAATAAAAGATCGCGTCGCAGTGTGCCAGATCATCGAACGTGCAAGTGCCCACGGGTGAACCGATGACTTTCTTAAGGCCAACGGAGGTTGTTTCATGGCACATGTTCGAACTGTCGGGCAGGTTATTGTGGCCATACATGCGGGCGAACACAGCATAGAGGTACGAGGGTTCGAGAGCGGCTTTGCCTGATGCGTAGAAGGTTACCGATCTCGGGGTGAGACGCTTCAGCTTCTCACCGATCGCCAGGAATGCATCTTGCCATGTGGCGCGTACGTATCTGTCGCTGGCCGCGTCATACCGCAACGGCTCGGTTAGCCGTCCCGCCTTTTCGAGATCATGATCTTCCCAATGGATAAGCTCGGAGACCGAATGCTCGTCGAAAAATTGCGGCGTGCAGCGCTCCCCGGTAAGGTCCCAGAGCGTGGCCTTGGCCCCGTTCTCGCAGAATTCGGCGACATGCGGGTTTGGCGGTTTGGCCCATGCGCACGATGAGCACATGTAGCCGCCCGGTTTGTTCTGTTCGGCCAGAGTCTGAAACGCGGCGGGATTTGCCTTGCTTGCTGCCTCGACGCGGGCAATGCCTTCCAAGGAACCCCAGCCACCCGTTGCATGGTTGTAACGGTGCGGTTTGGCGAGATCGTCCATCTGACGCTCCTAGATCCGGATTTCACAGAGCAGGCAAGCTCGGCGGTCCCCATCACATGGCAAGTCCAAACCGGACACAGCTGCCGATTTGGCAAACTGGGCAACAAGCAAACGGGACGCGGCCGGGAAATACGATGGGGTCATGAAGGTTGAACGCGCAGGGGCACTTCGGTGTCCCCAAGGAGATAGCATTTCTTCGAGTATTGGCGGGCCATGCAAATGCGCTATCGCGCGGCCGGTAAAAAGGCGCATAAATGCGAACCGCGCGAATTCTTGCAAAAGTCTGTGTGAGATCAGCTTGCTCAGGGAGAGCAGGAGCGGCTCACCTTAATGCCCCTGGTTACTCCTGGCGTTGCTGAGCGGTGGGTACCCTTGGGGTAATTCGTGCGTAGCGAACACTGCCACCAGCTTCACGCTGGCGGCAGTGTTGGTTTTTAGATCGCGCTGCTGCGCGTCTGAGCAGAGTTGTGTCCACCGTTTCGATAGAGGATTTCGCGCACACTGTCTGGGTCTGCAGCATTGTCCTCGACGGTAACCACAACGCCGCCATCTTTGATGCGATCATTGTAGTAATTGGCATCGTCCTCGCTGACGCCGTGCTTCGTGAGCGTCTCGTTCAGCGTCCCGCCTATCGCGCCTATGACCGCACCGATCCCTACGGCTTCCGGGACGGCCGAAGCCGCAATCGCACCGGCGGCCGCCAGAGGTCCTACGCCCGGGATCGCCAGCGCGGCCACTCCTAACCCGGCGCCCAATGCACCGCCGCCCAGAATGCCGCGAAGAACGTTGCGATGATGTTCGTCCGTAATTTCGCCATCACCCGATCGGGCTGTGGTGGTGCCGCCGTGATGTGCAATGACCGACAGGTCGCTGTCACTCAGCCCCAGGGTCCGCAATTCAACGATCGCCTGCTCCGCTTCGGAATGGGTATCGAAAATTGCTGATACTTTACTCATGGAGATTTCCTTTGCAGTTATTGCTGCCCTGAGTAAGTGATGCTGCCGAGCATCGTTGCGTGCCAAAGTGTCCGCAACGCGTTCCTCCGATAGGAACTGCGATCCATTTACGGCAGAGCGCTCTGCGTACCAGACAGCGCGATATTCCTATGAGAAGCGTGGATTCTGAACGGCGAGGACAGGCTCCCATTTCCGGTAGGTAGTACAGATAGGCAATGACGAGCGATGCGATCGGCACCGAGCGATCGACGTAGGCAACGGTTGGGTAGTATCGCCGGCCATTTCACCGCCTCGACCAGGATTTGCTTTCGCCTCGTCGATGGCAGTCTTGTCCGGCCGGCCATCTCGCCGGGGGGCGGTGCGCGCAGCGCCCCGGGCGTTGAGCCCGGTCCCCAGGTCACCCCGATCGGCGGTTCATGTCGCCATCTCGAGGTAGTGTGCCATGGCATGGTTCCCTTCCCGTTTGGCTCAGCGGCATAACGCAGCAGTGATCACTTCAGTGGACGTGACGCTGCATGTCTCAAACAAACAGCTAAGGCTTTCTGCGCTTCCACGGGCTGCCCACGGTTACCGTAGCTTACGGCCAAAGTTTGCAAAGCTCATCCAGGAGAATCGCGCCGCGGCAGGGGCCGCTCGAGGGGGCGCCCTTGGCACATGCGGTTGGAACTCGGGAGCGGGAAGATGCTGCGGTCAGCGCCCGGGCGCAACAAGCTTGCTTGAAAGGCCGCTTCTTTTCCCGGCTTCACGGCGATCCGTATCGATCCGGATAGCAGGGTAAATGCACGTTGACCATCTCGTGTAGCCGTGCGCCGGAATGGCACGCCCTGACTCCGGGAACCGCACGACGGGGCCGGTTGTTAGGCACCGACAGGCCGCACGCATTTGGTCCCTTCCAAGAGGGATATTCCCGTAAAGCGATTATTCCGGGGCGGCTGCTTGGCCCGACCGGGGAACCGGACGAACGGGCAAAGTGGCGGAATTCAGTTGATCGAGTCCAGGAAAGTGCGCGTGTCGATAAAGCAAGTATCAAAAATGGCCTCTACCGGCGTCGAGGGTCTGGATGACATTCTGAACGGAGGTCTCTCCCGGGAGAGGATGTATCTGGTGGAAGGAACGCCGGGAACCGGCAAGACGACGCTCGGTCTGGGTTTCCTGCTGTCCGGGGCGGCAGCGGGCGAAGTTGGGCTGTACATTACCTTGGCTGAAACCGAAGTGGAGCTTCGGGCGGTGGGAGTCTCCCACGGCTGGTCGCTGGATGGTCTCGAGCTTTTCGAAATGGTTCCGGCCGATGGTTTTGCTGAAGACCAGGAACAGACACTCCTCCATCCCAGCGAAGTCGAACTCGGTGAGACCGTGCGCAATATCATGGCGAAGGTCGATGAACTTTCTCCTTCGCGCGTGGTTCTCGACAGTTTATCCGAGCTTAGGCTGCTTTCCCAGAGCCCGATCCGCTATCGCCGGCAGATCCTTGCGCTCAAGCACTTCTTCTCGACCCGGCAATGCACGGTGCTTCTGCTCGACGACAAGGGTGCCACCGGGAGCGATCTGCAGTTACATAGCATCGCGCACGGTGTCATCTCGCTCGATCAGGCCCTGGCAAGTTTCGGGGCGCAGCGACGGCGCGTGCATGTCGTGAAAATGCGCGGCGTACGCTTCAGGGGAGGGTATCACGACTTCGAGATCGAGCGCGGCGGTCTGCGGGTTTACCCCCGCCTCGTGGCATCGGAACATGGCACCACCGAGGGGGGCGATGCCGTCACTACGGGTTCGACAGAACTCGACGCTCTGCTTGGGGGCGGCCTGGCACCCGGGACAGCTACATTGCTGACGGGCCCTGCCGGGGTGGGCAAGACTACCGCCTCGGTGCAGTGCGTGGTGGCTGCGCTGCAGCGCGGTGACAAGGCGTCCTACTTCCTGTTCGACGAACGCATGTCCACGTTGCTGAAACGCAGCGAAGCCTTGGGCATGGACCTGCGCCCTTTCCTCGAGGATGGACAGCTGGAGATGCGTGCGATCGACCCGGCCGAAATGTCTCCTGGAGAGTTTGCCAGTCTGATACGGGGGGCCGTTGAGGTTCATGGCTCAAGCATCGTGGTGATCGACAGCCTCAACGCCTACTTGCAGTCCATGCCGAACGAGCAGTTCCTGGTTCTGCAAATGCACGAGGTACTGACGTACCTAGGTCAAAAAGGCATCATCAGCGTCCTCATTCTGGGTCTCCACGGCGTCGCCGGCGATATTCGCTCGGACGTCGATCTCAGCTATCTGTCGGACGCTGTCGTCCAACTCAGGTACTTCGAAGCACACGGCGAGGTGCGTCAGGCCATATCAGTGATCAAGACCCGGACAGCCCGCCACGAGCGAACGATCCGTGAGTTCCAGATCGGGAGCACGGGCCTGCAACTGGGCGAACCGCTCCGCCAGTTCCAGGGTGTGCTCACCGGCGTACCCAAGTTTTCAGGCGAGGGCAGGACATTGTTGACGGGTCTGGAGGAGGCTGAAACGCCGCGCCGCTGAATGAACGATCTCGTCCTGATCCTGGCGCCTCGCGGGCGCGATGCAGCGATCGCTTGCGACCTCCTGCTTCGCAACGCGATTTCATCGTATGTCTGTTCCGATCAGCAGGAGCTTGTCCGAAAGCTCGAGGCGGGCGCCGGTGTCGTTCTGCTCACCGAAGAGGCGTTGGTATCGACAGCCCCCCACACACTTGCCGAATGGGTGGCCGATCAGCCGGCATGGTCGGATATACCCTTCGTCGTCCTGGCGAATGGATCGCGGGCGCCCAGGACCGTCACCGCGACGGCCCGTCTCTCGGAACTGGGAAATGTGGTCCTCTTGGAGCGTCCACTCCATGCCGAAGCCATGCTTGGGGCGATCCGCTCATCGCTTAAGGCGCGTGCACGGCAGTACGAAGTTCGCAATGCTGCCGCCTTCAGGGAGGCTCAGAACCGGATCCTCGAGCTCGCTGTGCAGGAGGCGCCGCTCGGCTCGACGCTCGAGGCGATCGTGCGCGAGGTCGAAGCCCTATCTAATTCCGGAGTCATGGCGTCGATACTTCTGCTCGACGAGGACGGTGGACATCTGCGGCATGGTGCAGGGCCAAGCCTGCCGGCTGCCTACAACGAAGCAATCGATGGAATTACCGTTGGGCCCTTGGTAGGATCTTGCGGTAGCGCGGTGCACCGCCAGGAGCCGGTCTTCGTTGCGGACATAGCCTCGGACCCACGCTGGGCCGACTACCGGGATCTGGCGCTGGGCCACGGCCTCCAATCGTGCTGGTCGCTTCCAATCACTTCGGTTCATGGCGAAATCCTTGGCACTTTTGCCATGTACCACGGCGAGCCGCGTGAACCTGCGGCTTCGGACCTCGAAATCGTCGACTTTGTCGTGCACACCGCTGGCATCGTCATCGCGCGGGCCAGGTCCGAGGATCATCTCCGGGCGAGCGAAGCGCGGTATCGGCAGATTGTCGAGGGGGCGGAAGATTTCGCCATTGTCGCTCTCGATCCCGATGGCATTATCACGGGATGGAGTAGCGGCGCCGCGGGGCTTGTCGGCTACGCGGCTGCCGAGGCGTTGGGGCAGCCTGGAGCGCTGTTTTTCACGGAGCCGGACCGGGAAGCGAAGGTTCCGGAACTCGAACTGGACCGCGCGTCGCAGTCCGGGCGGGCGATCAACGAGCGGTGGCATGTTCGCAAGGATGGAACGTGGTTTTGGGGGTCGGGCCTGACAATGCCTCTGGCGGGCAGCGAAGGCGGCTATGTGAAGATATTCCGTGATCGCACGGGAGAGCACGAGGCCGAGGCTGCTCTCAGGCAAAGCGAAGCGCGCTTGCGCTTCTTCGGGGAATTGGAAGATAGGCTTTCGAGCGCGGCGGATGCGTCCGGCGCTATGCAGGCCGCGACGGACCTGCTCGGCCGGAAGCTCGAGGTCGCGCGGTGCGCTTATGCCGACGTCGACGCGGACAACGACCGTTTTTGGATACGCAACGACTACGCCGCCGGCGGGATAGAGAGCTCGGTGGGCGAATACAGTCTGGACCTGTTCGGCCCGCGCGCGGCCGCTGACATGCGGACCGGCCGAACTCTGGTGGTTGCCGACGTCCAGGCAGAACTCTCTGCGAGCGAAGGCCGGGATATGTTCCAGGCTATCGGTATCGAGGCCATCATCTGCTGTCCGCTCGTAAAGAACGGGCGCTTAGCCGCCATGATGGCAGTCCATCATGATCATGCACGTGGGTGGACGGGAAGTGACATCGCCCTCGTCAGGGAAGTTGTCGAACGATGCTGGGCCCACGTTGAACGTGTCGGCGCGGATGCCCGTCTCAAGGAGAGCGAGGAACGGCTCCGTCTCGCCGTTGAAAATGCCGAGGTCGGTTTCTGGGACGTCGACGTGGTAAACGACCGGTTGATCTGGCCGGCGCGCACCAAGGCGATGTTCGGGATCTCGCCGGATGTTCCCGTCAGCATGAATGATTTCTATGACGGGCTTCATCCCGGTGATCGTGAACGCACTTTAGAAGCTTATGCCGCGGCGGCCGATCCCAACCGGCGCGCTCTTTACGATGTGGACTACCGCACGATCGGGAAAGAAGATGGCGTGGAAAGGTGGGTCGCGGCGAAGGGGCGGGGGATTTTTGACAGTTCCGGCCGTTGTCTGCGGGTTGCGGGAACTGCGCTCGAGATTACTGCGCGCAAGCATGCCGAGGACGCCTTGCGCGATCTCAACTCCACCCTCGAAGCAAGGGTGGCAGAGGCGGTTGCGGAGCGTGAAGATGCACACGAGGCACTGCGCCAGAGCCAGAAGATGGAGGCAATGGGCCAGCTTACTGGCGGTGTAGCGCATGACTTCAATAATCTGCTTACGCCCATCGTCGGCGCTCTCGACTTGCTGCAGAGGCGCGCAGTGGGCGGCGCGCGCGAACAGCGTCTGATAGCCGGTGCGGCTCAGTCGGCTGAGCGGGCAAGAACCCTGGTGCAGCGACTGCTGGCATTCGCTCGGCGGCAGCCGCTGCAATCCGTTGCCGTGGATGTCGGAAAGCTTGTTTGCGAGATGGGCGATCTCATCAGAAGCACGACGGGTCCGCAGATAAAAGTCGTGGTCGAGATCATGGAGGCAATGCTTCCGGCTAAAGCGGATTCCAATCAGCTCGAAATGGCGCTTCTCAATCTTGCTGTGAACGCGCGCGACGCGATGCCGGAGGGCGGCGTTCTGCGGATTTCCGCGTCCCAGGAAATCATCGGACCAGATCATCATGCCGGTTTGTTACCGGACACGTACATTTGCCTGTCGGTTGCCGACACGGGGGCAGGCATGGACGAGGCAACCCTGGCGCGCGCGGTCGAGCCATTTTTCTCGACCAAGGGCATCGGGAAGGGAACCGGGCTTGGCCTGTCGATGGTGCACGGCCTTGCATCGCAGCTCGGCGGAGCCCTTGCCATCCGCAGCGAGCTGGGGGTCGGGACAAACGTGGAGCTCTGGTTGCCGGTCAGCGGCGAAGATGTCCCGGAAGCGGCGACCATTCATCTGCAGCGCCTCGATGACGCGCACCAGGGGATTGCCTTGCTGGTCGACGACGAGGTCCTGGTCAGGATGACCACTGCCGATATGCTTTCCGACCTTGGATACGCCGTGATCGAGGCAGAATCGGCAGAGGAAGCCATGACGATATTGGCCGCAGAGCGATCAGTCCGGGTTCTGGTAACGGATCATCTTATGCCGGGTATGAACGGCACCGAGCTTGCCATGCGTGTCCGATCGATTATGCCGGAGGTGCCGGTCCTGCTTGTTTCCGGCTATGCGGAACTTGAAGGCGTGGACGCGGAACTTCCAAGGTTGACCAAGCCTTTCCGCAAAGACGAGCTGGCAGAAGCATTGGGCGCGCTTCTCGACTAGGACCTGTTTCAAGTTCGGCGATCGGCCGCGCGGGTCCGGCGCCCGTACCCAGCGTTACTGTGTCTGGTTGAAGCTTGCTCCGAAGGAACTGGAAGCCTGAGTAAGTTCGTTTCCCTAGATTTACCGGCCTCCTGAGAGTGTGGTCGCACCGGCCAAGACTGGCACGCTGCGCCATTGATTTGGCCATCCTCGTGCATTGTGCGAACTCGACTTAGCTATGCGGCCTGTCCGGAAAACCGGCACCACCTCACCGCCTGCAGACGCCGATGAAAGTAGCTTGGGGATGACTTGGGGCGCATAGTGAGAAGTGCGGAAGGTTCGCTCTTCCCTTTCGGCAAACGTCCCGGAACGACCTTATTACGCTGAGCAAGTTGCGGACCCCGCCGGCCCGGTCGTGCTCTGCCAGCGATCCAGCGCTCGTCTTTTCCCAGCGTCGGCACAGCAGGTAAGCGCCTGTTCGTAGCGCGTCACCCGATCGTATTGCTTACGCCGAACCGAAAGGAGGGCCTGAACTTCAGCATAATCATCTCCGCGACAGTCAATTTCGATAGGCGCGTTGTGCGCTTGGCAATTGGCTTCAAGAAGCCGTGATGCGATCTCTCCGGAGTGTCCAATGATAGATTGCTGCATTCGGTCGTTAGCGCCCGGTGCCTAGGCAGATCGGCAAACATGCCGCGCGGATCATGCGCGAGACTTGCAAAAGATTGGCATCTTGGTTGCGGCAGGTCCGGACCGGAAATTTCATGAGTGCAGCGACGTTTTCCCACTTTTTCCGGTGGAATGCGCTGCGAATGAGCGGGCACAAAAAACGACGCGGTCGGCCTGAAATGGAACTTCGCAGACGCGATATGGAGGAGCTTGAGATTGACCGCCTCCAAGGTGAATTTCAGTCCATTCGGCAGGTTCAGGAACTGCATGGCGTAACTTGGAGGCAGCGAAAGCTTATCATGTTGGACATTATGGCGCTCAACGCGATCGAGGAAATCAAGCAGCTAAAGGCACGCTATTTCCAGTGCGTGGACACAAAAGACTGGGAAGGGTTTATTTCGGTGTTTGCGCCAGACGCGGAGTTCGATCATCGCCGCGCGTTCGAAGCAGTAGACCCGGTCACGGGAGAGACCCGGGTCTACGGGCGTCCAGAGCTTCTGCAGCATATCGATACAAGCAAGTGGAAGGTAAAGGGAAGGAATGCTCTTTCATCAATGTCGGGCGACTTTTCTGCAGTGTCGACAGTTCATCATGGCTTCAATCCGCAAATCACCATCCACACCCCGACGAGTGCGAGCGGTACATGGGCAATGACGGATATTCTGCGATTTAAAGATGATAGCCCTATTCGGGAGATCAGGGGATACGGCTTTTACGACGAGACTTATCGAGTAGTTGACGGGGGATGGGTGATACAGAGCAACACCCTCCGGCGGATCAGGATCGATGTTTCCTGACTGTCTTCGCAGAAGCATTTCCAACTCGCCGATTGATGTCTGCAAGGCCGCCCTGGCAGGGGGACTCACGGGAGTTCGGCCGGGGAGTATCTATCACCGAACGGGAGCTCAGGTTTCTCCTTGGCAAGGCGCCCCGTTTCCGTCCGATCCGAAAAACACTTGGAGGCAAAAGGCTGCTGAGTGCCTGGGTGCGGCAGGTACCTGTTCTCGCCCCCTTGGACGGAGGCGCTGCGCTGGGACCTCAACCAAGTTGGCGAAGCTGCAGGAAAGGACGCCGATCGCATACGGACCGCGCCGGAGGCGATGAACAAGATTTAACCCAAACGCGGGCACTTGCGATGTAACTTTCCAGTGCCTCAAAGCCGGGGGGCTGGGGCGAATGTCCAGGTCGATCTCGACTAAAAAACCTCCAGCCACTTCTCAAGATTTGGCTCTTAAACTCCCGGCTCCTTGTGCGGACAAGAGGCTTGCCTTGAATGGAAGTTTGTCTAACCTGAAGATTGCGCCGGAATAAGGCGCAGAGGCAGTCAGCCACTATCAGGAAAAAAGCTGCTCGGCGCGTTCGCGTCCGGGCATCTGCCGCGAATGTCCAGGCCTTGTCGGCTAAAGGCGGCAGTATGCGCTCCATGGTGGCTCACGACATCCGCGGTTTGTTCGGATGGCCTCCTTGTCGGAGAAGAGCCCATGGTCATGGGCCGTTGCAGCGCGCGATGCGCGCGCGGGCAGTACGCCGGTCAGCAGACCGGCGGGAGGGCGCCATGCGCCTGAATCAGAAGACAGACTGCACGAATGGGCAGGGAGCAATCGAAGAAGGCGATCCGCTACCGCCCGAAGACCGGGTTGTTTCGCCGCCTCCCGATTGGCTCGAGCTGCTC
Organism: Novosphingobium sp. PhB55; assembly: GCF_004368805.1. Taxonomy (NCBI): domain Bacteria; kingdom Pseudomonadati; phylum Pseudomonadota; class Alphaproteobacteria; order Sphingomonadales; family Sphingomonadaceae; genus Novosphingobium; species Novosphingobium sp. PhB55. The sequence goes on from NZ_SODQ01000009.1 coordinate 135,509, forward strand.
TATCGCGGCTACAAGGACAGGCTGATCCGCTTCGCACGTGGCCATATAGCTTCCGACAAGGCCCCGGACGTCGTCCAGCAGCTCTTTGCCAAGCTGGCGACGCTCGACGAGACTTTTGCGCAATCGGTCGCGAACCCCGGGGCTTACTTGCGCACGGCAACCCGGAACCTGATCCTCAACGAATACCGTTTGGGCAAGCGGCGCTCGGAGCATCTGCATGTCTGCTGTGACAGCACCGAGATCGGCGGCCCGGATCCGGTCGGGGCGCTTGAAGCCAAGGACACGTTGCGGCGCCTTGAGGCCATCATGGCCCGGTTGAAGCCGATCACGCGCGAGATATTTCTCGCCCACCGGCTTGATGGTTACACCTACGCCGAGATTGCCGCCAGAACGGGGCTCAGCGTAAAGACGGTTGAAAAGCACATGAGCAGGGCGATCGCTTTCGTTGCGCGCCATCTGGAGCCATGACGAGACGTCTGAAGGGAGCTGGTCATCGATGAGCATCGAAGATGAAGCCGCGAGTTGGTTCGGCCGGATCCGCAGCGGAGATGCGGAGGACGTGCGCGCCGAGTTCGACGCCTGGTTCGCGGTCCCGGAACATGCCCGGGCTTACGAAAGGCTGGTGCGTGCCTGGGACAAGACGATGTTCATGGCTCATACGCGCACAGGGCAGGAGCGCAGTCTCGAGGCCTTCAGTAAGAAGGCCCGGTCGGCGCGGGCTTTGGGCATCGCGGCTGCCGTGGCCGGGCTGGCACTGCTTGGAACCGCAACGCTCTTGGGTATTCGATCCAGTGGTCCTGACCGCGATGCGATCGCGGCGAGCGAGGCGGCGGTACGGCTGGACGAAAGACCCCGTGCCGTTCGCCTTGCAGATGGATCCACGGTTCTTCTCGACCGCGGAAGCACGTTGCAGATTAGTTTCACATCCAGGGATCGCAGGTTGCGCCTTGTTTCGGGCCGGGCCCGCTTCACTGTCGCTCATGAGAAAGCCCGTCCCTTCGTGGTCGAGGCGGGGACCGGCAGTGTCATTGCACATGGTACCGTTTTCGATGTCGGCTTTGCGGGCAAGGGCCTTGAGGTTGCCCTGCTGCGCGGATCGATCGAGGTGCAAGAGAAGGGTAGGGAAACCGGGCCGGTGGTTCGCTATCTCAGCGCCGGGCAGAAAGTGATGGCGGCCGGCGGCGACATCGGGACGGTCGCAAGGCTCGGTCAGGGCGATATCCAGTGGGCCAGGGACATGATTGTCTTCGATGCGGCGCCTCTCCCCGAGGCGATCGCGCAGTTCAACCGGACGAGCACGGCCAGGATCGCGCTCGCCGGCGATGGCACGGGCGGACTGCGGCTGACCGGTGCGTTTCGCCGGTCGGAGCCGGAAGCTTTCGCGCGGCAGCTTGCCGGGACGTTCGATCTGGTCCTGACCGCGAATGGCGATGGTTCATTCGGACTTGCCGCGAAAAAAAATGGATCGGGGCGAAAATAGCCGGAGGGTAGATCCCGGAACTTGGCATCCACCCATACGAAAGGGCTCCAACGAGAGCGGGCCCCGGGGTTGGAGGACGTTGAGTGCATCATCGATATTGGGCGACGGCCGGCATTTACGCCGTCGCTATGGGGACCTGCATGCCTGCAGCTGCGCAGAGCGGGGATCGTCAAGTCGTACATCTGCCGTCGCAGCGGCTTTCGAAATCGCTCCAGGAACTGGGGCAGGCCTATCATCGAAGCGTCAGCGCGGACGATGCGGAGATTGGGCAGCGCATTGCTCCTGCGCTGGATGGGGAGTTCTCGTTCGACGACGCAATTTCCGCTTTGCTGGCCGGCAGCGGGTTATCCGCCTCGCCGCAGGGCGACGGCATGGTGGTGGGCAGTTCGGCGGCGCGCGGTGCTGATGAGGGCAGCATCGTCGTCACCGGTTCGCGCATCCGCGGGGCTCCCGTGGCATCGACGACGCTGCGCTACGACCGCGAAACCGCGCGCAATGCCGGACAATCGACCCCGGCCGACGTGATCCGGGCCATTCCGCAGAACTTCGGCGGCGGCCAGAATGCCGGGATCGGCAGCAATGTTCCAAACAGCAAGGGTGCCGACGTGGGCGGCGGTTCGTCGATCAACCTGCGCGGCCTTGGCAGCGATGCGACCTTGACCCTGCTTGACGGTCACCGGCTGAGCTACGACGCGGCATTGCAGAGCGTCGATGTGCCGGCAATTCCTTTCGGGGCAATCGATCGGATCGAGATCGTCCCGGATGGCTCATCGGCGCTGTTCGGCTCCGACGCGGTTGCCGGGGTCGCAAACATCATCCTTCGGCGCGGCTTCCAGGGCCTCGAGACAAGCGCTCGCATCGCAGGATCGACTGACGGCGGAAACTTCCAGCAGCAATACGGTGCAACGCTGGGGCAGGTCTGGTCGTCGGGGAGCGGGATGATCTCTTACGAGTATGCCCGCACTACCCCGATCGACGCAGATCAGCGCAGTTATGCGCGGGACGACGCGCCGGGGGTGACCCTGTTCCCTTACCTTCGGCATCACAATCTCGCCGCCACGTTCGAGGAGCAGGTCGTGCCTGACCTGACGTTCGACATGGGCGGGCTCTATAACATTCGCTGGCGTAAGTCGGTACTCCCGCTCGACGCTACAGGGGACCGGTCAGTCAGCCGTTATGACGAGGACCATCGCTCGGAAAGCTGGGGTGTCACGCCGTCCTTGACGCTCTCGCTTCCGGCTGACTGGGAAGTGACGCTGGGCGGCAGCTACGGCTGGAACAAGGTTTCCTACGTGGGGACCTTTGTCTATGGCGCAAGCGAGATCGATGCCGGATCGGGTGCCTATCGCAACCGGACGGGCAATATCGAACTCTCCGGCAACGGCAAGCTGTTCGATGGCCCTGGCGGACCGGTCAAGCTTGCGCTGGGCGGCGGTTACCGTGAAAACCGCTTCAGCCGCAACGACACCGGCGGCGCGAGCTCGCATGTCGATGAAAGCCAGAGCAGCCGCTATGTCTTCGGCGAGTTCAGCATTCCGGTCTTTGCCCCGGAGCAGGCCTCGCCGCTCGGCAGGAGCCTCGATTTCAGTCTCGCAGCGCGCCATGAGCGCTATCCGGGTGTCGGTTCCGTCACCACGCCCAAGCTCGGCGTGATCTATTCGCCGACCGGCGACGTGACCTTGAGAGGCAGCTGGGGAAGGTCGTTCAGGGCCCCGACGCTATATGAGCAGTACACGCCTGCAAGCGCCTATCTCGTGAACGCCAGCGCGTTCGGCGCAGCAGGCCCGCCAGGCGCCACGGCGATCCTGATCTCCGGCGGCAACCCGCAATTGAAGCCGGAGCGCGCGGTCAACTGGTCGGCAAGCCTCGAGCTTCACCCCCGGGCGCTTGCAGGCGCGCGCCTGCAGCTGACCTACTTTGATATCCGCTACCGCGACCGTATCGTCACGCCGATCCTTTACACCAGCCAGGCCCTGTCGAACCCGCTCTACGCAGCGCATGTGACAACAGATCCCTCCGCGGCCGAGCAGGCACAGGCGATCGGACGCGCCGTCGATTTCGTGGATGGAACGGGAAGGGGCTATGATCCGGCGAGCGTCATTGCCATCGTCGACAATTCCAATGTCAACGCCGGTAAGCAAAGAGCACGCGGCGTCGACGTCCTGGGCAGCTACAGTTTCCGGACGGGTCGCGGGACCACCAGCCTCAGTGTCAATGCCAGCTATCTCGACAGCAAGCAGCAGCTGGGTGCGGGACAACCGGTCACTCAGCTCGCCGGAAGTATCTTCAATCCGCCTCATTTCCGCGGGCGGGGAGAGGCCGGCTGGTCGAACGACGCGTTTACTGCAACCCTGGCCGTCAACTACATCGGCCCGGTACGCGACGTTCGTCTGTCCCCCGCGCCGCGTATCGACGGAATGCTGCCGGTGGACCTTACAGTCCGCTATCGCACCGGGGAGGAGGCCGGTCTGCTGGGCGGACTCGATCTCATCGCGAGCGCGCAGAACCTGTTCAATGACAAACCGAGTTCGATCCAGGTTCGCTCGATCTTCGACAGTCCGTACGACAGCACCAATTACTCGCCGTTCGGCCGCGTCCTCAGCCTGACGATCTCGAAGAGATGGTGAAGCGTTCCATGTCGGCAGCCGTCGCCGCGCTCGCCTTCGCCTGCAGTCCAGCGGCTCGTGCTGCGTGCGATGACCTGCTCCCGCCCGCCGATCTCAAGTTGGATCGGCGCGGCGTTACCCCGATGGATATCGCGAGGTTGCGAGACACAGGCGATCCGCTGGTGATTGGCGAGCCGACGAGCCCCTATGCGCTTTCTCCGGACGGGAAGACGCTTGCCTTCGTGATCGCGAGGGCCGATCCCGTCACGAACGACAGGTGCTCCGCGCTCGTCGTGCTTCCTGCAGTCGGCGGGAAAAGTCCCCGCATCCTCGACCGGGGCGGCGGTCTGCCGCTCCTGTCATCGCCTGTCCGCGGGCTTTTCATGACAACGGGCTTCCCCCAGCAGATCGCGCCGCTCTGGTCGCCGGGCGGCCAGTTTCTCGCCTATCGCAAAGTGGTCGAGGGCGTCGTGCAATTGGTGCTGGTCAACGCAGCGAATGGGGCGGCCAGATTGGTCACACGGTCCCCGGTCGATGTGGAAGACTTCCGCTGGTCCGCCGATGGGGCCAGCCTGATCTATCTCGCTCGCGTAGGCAGAATTGCCGCGAAGGAGCGCATCGAGCGCGCAGGGCGGTCCGGTTGGGTCTACGATGAAAGCGTGTTGCCCCTCGAATCCTGGGAGCCGCGGCCTTGGGCCAGGGACCTTCCCCAGCAAGGCTTCGTGGTCGATCCGGACAGCGGGCTAACCCGCGAGGCTTCATCTGCGGAGAAAGAATCCGTGACCGTCCCGGCGCTGGGAGGGACCATCTTCAATACCGGGGACAGTACGCCTGAAGGTGCCAGGGCGTGGACCGAGGCGGCCAGCAGCGCGCCGATGGCGGACCGCCAGTTATGGGCCAGCTTGCCTGATGGACGGAAGATCCAGTGCCGACTGCCGGCTTGCACCGGCCGGATCTCGAGGATTTCCTGGGATCGAACGGGCGTCTCGCTGGTGTTCCAGCAGCGGGAAGGCTGGAACGGTGAGGAGACTGTCCTTTACAGATGGTTTCCCGCCGCAGGCCAGCTGCAGACAATTCTTCGGACGAGCGACGAGCTGACGGGATGCATCAGGTCGGGCAAGGAGATGATCTGCGGGAGAGAGAACGCGTCTGTCCCGAGGCGCATCGTCTCGATCGATCTTGCCGACGGTCGCAGCCGCGAGCTGTTCGACCCAAATCCCGAGTTTGCCCACCTGGAACTGGGCAAGGTCCGACGCCTGCGCTGGAAGAATGATCTGGGTCTGCCGGCCTGGGGAGATCTCGTCCTGCCTCCCGGATACGACGGCAAGGCCAGGCTCCCGCTGGTTGTCGTTCAATACCTCAGTCGCGGCTTCCTGCGCGGGGGGATCGGCGACGATTACCCGATCTTCGCCCTCGCGGCGAAGGGCTTTGCCGTGCTCAGTTTCCAGAGGCCGCCGTTCGTGGGCAAGCTGATCCCGGGGCTCAAGACCATCGAAGAGGCGCTTGCTGCCAGCGACAAGGACTGGATGGAACGGCGCAGCCTTTATTCCGCGGTGTCTGAGGGGATCGATACGGCCATCGCCACGGGCGCGGTCGATCCCTCGCGGCTTGGCATTACCGGGCTTAGCGACGGCGCCTCGACCGTGGAATTTGCCCTGAGCAATTCGGACCGGTTCGCCGCGGCCGCCATGAGCACGTGCTGCGACGATCTCCTGAGCTCTCTTGTCCTCGGCGGGTTCGCCTGGGGCGATGCCAATCGCAAGAGCGGCTATCCCTTGTCCGTGGACGACGACCGGGCGTTCTGGAAACCGCTGTCGCTCTCGGTGAATGCACGGCGCATCGACACGCCGATCCTCATGCAGCTTGCGGACCGTGAAGCGCTGACTGCGCTTCCTGCCATCGGTGCTTTCAGGGAGGCCGGAAAGCCGGTGGAAGCGATCATCTATCCCGATGAGTATCACAACAAGTGGCAGCCGCAGCACCGCCTCGCCGTTTACCAGCGCAACATCGACTGGTTCGATTTCTGGCTTCGCGATCAGGAGGATCCGTCGCCCGAAAAGCGCGACCAGTACGAGCGGTGGCGTCGCTTGCGCGCGGCCTCAAAGGGGAGGCGCTAGCGTGATGTCACTTCCCTTGCCCATACTTCCGCATCGAAGATCTCCATGATGCGGCCGTAACCGGTCCCACCGACGGGGCGCGGATCGTCGATGATTTTCAAGATCGGGACCAGATCGATGGTACCAGCCTGAGCCAACAGGCCGCCGGCGAGATAGTCGCGTAGGGTGGCGCGATGCTTCTCGAACAGGCCGATCACGAAACTGTCGGGTGCCCCTTTGCTGCGGCGCCAGGCTATCTCATGGGGCAGATAGCCTTCGAACGCCCTGCGGGCGGCCGCACGGTTGCGGCCGCCCGCAAACCAAAACCAGCTGGGCACTGACAGGCAGTGCTCGACCAGGGGCTGGGAGAGCAACGGTGAGATCACTTTCGACTTCGCTCCGCGAGGACCATCCTCGGCAACGCCTTGTGCCGCAACCAGCATGGCTATGTGTGCGGCTCGTCCCGGCAGGTGAACGCTGTTGTCGTCGATCCAGGGGTGGGCCCCCGCGCCGGCCTCGAGTTCCCGCGCTGCAGCACTCAGGAAACGGGTATCCAGTTGCCAGCGGTAGGGACGCTTCGCGGCAAGCGCCCGGCGCCTTGCCCGCCACGCGACTTTCCAGCGGGATGCATGAGCAAGCTCCCCGATATCGGAACACAGGCGCCGGAAATAGCGAGAGCCGGCCGGGTCCAGCAGGCAATCGGCGGCCGGCGATGCCGACTGCAGCGAGCCGAAGACATTGTCCCCAGCGCCCCCGTCGATCACCGCATCGCATCCCATCTCCTCGGCAATCCGCCCTGACAGGCTGTAGAGATGCTGCTCGAAACTGCGGGCGACCGGGCGCGGCAGTCTGACGGCGGCGAGCCGTTCGAACCCGCCGATCTCGCCCTCCATGGTTCGCTCCACCAGGCGCCGCCCCAGATGGCCGGCCACGCTGCGCGCATATTCGCGCTCGTCACCCGCCGCGCTTGCCGTCATCAGGTTCAGGCAGTCGAAATCCCGTCCACTTTCAGCAAGGCAGGCCGCGGTAACGGAGGAATCGAGGCCGCCGGAAAGCATGAGCAGGGGGCGCGTGATGCGGCTGGTTCTCTGCCGGATGCAGGCGACGGCCTGGTGGCGCAGGCGGGTCACGGCGTCCTGCTCGTCGTAGATCGCGCGCTCCGGCTGCACGAATGTCCAGGGCGACCAGAGCGCCTCGCGGCGCGCTCCGTCTCTCGCAGAAATCGTGAGCCGGTCGCCGCCTTGCACTTCCTCGACGCCGGCTATGCATGTCCGGGCATGGCGCATGCTGCCCGCCATCAGTTGCCGGGCGATGGCCGCGTGGTCGAGGCCGGGCGGGATGGCGCTCGCCAGCTGCAACATGTCGAGGTCCGAGGCCGCAACAAATGCGCCTGCGCTCTTCTCGGTGAGGCAGGGCAAACGTCCAAACGGTGAGCGGACAATCGCCGTCTCGTCGCCGGCATGAAGGAATGCGACATAGTCGCCCCAATAGGCTTTGGCGAGGCGTCTGCCGGCGCTCCCGGCGATCGATGCGATCTCGTCCGGCCCGAGAGCTTCGAGGTGACCGGATCGTCCCGGTGCATATAGCTCGCCAACGACGACGCCGAGCGCGCCGAGAGCAAGAACCGGGAGGCCGTCGTCGGTTGCCAGCATGAAGCCGGGCCGGTCGGTGAGGATTTTCAGCCCGGCGTTCCGGGCGCGGTGCAGGATGCTCACCTGGTCGCCGGGCGACAAGTGGATGCCTGCGAGATAGCGGGCGCGGATCATACGACAAGGATCGGGGTGAACTGGCGGGTGATCTCGGTGCGCTCGTTCACGAGCACATCGCCCCATTGCACCCAGGCATGCGCGGTAAAAGGCCCAAGCGTGACGCCCAGCACGAGTTCGGGCGCGATGCCAAGGGCAAGAAGACGATGGGCAACGGCAAGCGAGCGAGGAAGGCATTTGTCCTGGATGCTGGCATACCTGCCGGTCGCCTGGAACGCGGCAGCCGCCCTTGCGATCGTCGAGGCCCCGCAGGGAGGTGCCGAAGAACCGCCGGCGCGGCGCTTGCGCGCGCGCAGCCTGGCGATCGTTCTTGCAAGCCCCATGAATTTCAGTTCGGCGGAGCTGCGCACAAGCTGAGCCGCCGCTGCCAGTATATCCATGACCGGGGGTGTCGGAACCCGATCGTGAAGCAGGCTTGCGACCGGCGCAGGAGGGGGCGTGCACGCCGTGATATCCGCGCTCTTGTTCGCTTCGACGATGCCGCATGCGCCGAGGTCTTCCAGGTCCCCGAGGCTGAGCGCGCCGCCGCGCCGCAGGTTCTCGAAACTTTCTTCGATCCCGGCCGGGAGGCAGAAGTATCGGTCGGCTGTAAGGTCGAGGAACAAGTGCCTTCCCTCGATCGTGCAGAACGACAGGCCGTCGCGCAGTGCATATGTCATGAGCCGCTTCTTCCAGGTTTCGCCGTACGAAAAAGGATGCGCGGCCGAAGCCGCGCATCCCTATCGTCAGTCGTCGGTCAGAGCGGCCTCGGGCTGATTGAGCACCACGTCCTTCACGAAGCCGATGGGCCCCTTGGTCTCGGCGGTTGCGGTGCCGAGCTCGATGACGTCATTTTCACGTTCCATGACACTCTCCTCTTGAATGCCGCAATGTTGCGACGCCAGGAAGGATAAGTCGGAGGGTGGGTTATAAAAAAATATATAAAATATATATATTGCGATTATTGAATCTATAGGTCTGGAGTGTTCAATAATTCGATCATTATCTTTGCGGAATTCTTGATTCTGCGGGTATGATAGACATGCATGGTCCTCGCGCTCTCCCGGCTGATGACGCGAAGCTCGCGGCCGAGTTCGATCGCTTCGCTGCGCCAGTCCTCGAACACTTCTGTCTCGGCGGTACGCAAGCTCGCCAACCGGTCGTTGCAGGCGGCAATCTGCGCTTCGAGTTCCTGGCTGCCGGACGCTGCCGCGAGCGCCTGGAAAACCTTCGCGACGTCTTCCGTATCGTCGCTGATGCTGAGCTCACCGGATCCGCGCTTGCCCGCAAGGTGCATCGAAAGGCGAACGACATCCTCGTTCCAGGCATAAAGGTCACGCAGGCTGCTTTCGGTCACGCCCGGCAGATGGAAACCGTCATTGACCTTCATTTCCACGAGGCGCTCGCCGGTGAGCCGCAGCAGGGCTTCCCGGATCGGGGTGACGCCGGCGAACAGGCGCGTGGCCAACCGGTGAGGCGCAAGCCGGCTGCCTGGCCGGATCGTGCCCGACAGCACCAATGCCTTCAGGTCTTCGTAGACCGTGTCGGCCGTGATGCCGGCATTCACGAAACGCCTTCCTGCCCGGATCCGCGCGCGGCGTGCTGGCTTGCCATCCACGAATTGAGCGCGTCGCTCTGCTCGCCGCGCAGCGCATCGGTTGCGCCGGGCAGGCTCGGGGGATGCGGTCCCAGCAGCACCGAGGGGCACAGGCCTTCGTAATTTCCGAGGTTGGGCCGATGCTGGCGGTAACCGACCAGGGCCGCCAACTCGGAACCGAACCGCCGCGCTATTGCCGGAGGATAGGCCAGCCACTGGTTTTCGTACGGTTTCAGCCAGCCGAGGCAGTAGCTGACGATCATGCCGCGCCTGGTGGTCGTGCTCCTGTTGGCGCCGGCGCCGTGCAGTGTCGAGCCCAGGAACACCAGGGCATCGCCGGGCGCGAGTTCGATCGCAAGCGGGTGGTCGCCGGTTTCCGCGGCGAGGGCCGCCGCGCCGTGACTGCCCGGCCAGATCAGGGTCGCCCCGTTCGCCCTTTCATACGGTGTGAAGGGCCACATGACATTCACGAGATATTCGACCTCTCCCTTGACCCCTTGCCACATGTCCTGGTCACGGTGGGGAAACTGCTGCAGCGCGCCGGGATGCAGCGATAGTCCCTGGGTGAGATTGAGCTGAATGGTGTCGCACCAGGGGCGAAGGATTTCTTCCGCAGCCGCCAGGATCTCGGCGTGAAGCACCAGCCGTTCGGTGAGCGCCGAGCGCAGCAGCAATCTCCCGAAGCGTTTCGTGCGTTCTCCGTAGAAGCCGCCGCGGCAAAACGGCGCCGTCTCGAACGCCGGGGCCAGGTCGCGCTCGATCGAGCGGATCAGTTCTGGCGACGCTGCACCGCGGATCACGCTGTATCCGCAGGTTTGCAGTTCCTTCGCTATATTGCTCGCGAGTGGCGGTGATGGCGCGATGCCGGCTTCAATGGACATGGACGGATACTCCATCGAGCTCGGCGCAGGCGCCGATACCGGCCCGCTCCAGCAGCATCGGCGTGTCCTCGTCGATATCGATGAGCACGGCGCCGAGGCGAGAGCGACCGATCTGCCGGACTTCGCCCAGCTGCCGGCAGCGCCAGCCGAAGCCGAGTATCTGCCGAAGCCATCCTTCCTCCGCCACGCCGGTGTAATGCGTGATCCCGTACTTCAGCGCGTGTCCGGCCAGCATCGCAACAAGTTCACCGCGCGCTGCGCGCCGTCCGCGCGCGCCGAGCGAGGGATCGAGGCAGAAGCGCGTGATCTCCCGGATGGAGACGCCGCTCGGGATCTCGTCGCGGCAGAGTTCCGGGAAAAGCGTGCTCAGGATATGCGGCCGCTCCGAGGGGAGCAAACGCGCTGATGCCCGGTGGCCGCCGTCCGCCTCGGCCAGGACGATGTAGGTCGCATCCGGCGTATCGAACTGGTCCAGCTCATAGCATCCGGCAAGGACCGGCACGTCCCATCCCAGAAGGTCCACGAATACCTTTTTCCTGGCAATGAACATGTTGCGCAAGATCACGTCCTCGGCACGTTCCGGCAAGTTTCTGACAAGATATATCATCGCAATCCTCCTTGAAGAGGTTGCAACAGTGCCGCTCGATCGGGCTCGATGGCACCCTACAGGTGTAGGGTAGTCTTACGGAAGAAGTTGGGAGAAGTTGATCTCGCAGTTCAGTATTGCCCTCAAGGTCAGGGATACGCGATCATGTGCACCGAGCCGCTCGTAGATGTCGCTGACATGCTCCCGGAACGTGAAGGGACTGATGCCCAGGTGCCGGCCTCCCTCCTTGTTGGTCATGCCGCGCGCAACAAGGACAGTGACGTCGTGCTGGCGATCGGTGAGGATACGGGTGCCGGGCCTGGTCACGATACCGGGCGGTCCTGCCATTCGCCGCGCCGCCTCGAAAGCATAGCGCCCGATCAGGTACGTGAGCGTGAGGTTGGGGGCCGGCAGCGCCTTGCCCGGGCGGACCGCGAAAGTGCACGAGCCGAAGAATTCGCCCGGCATCTGGAAGGGAACGGTGTAGCCGTCACGGATCCCGTGGCCTTCGGCCAGCGCGAGGATATAGTTGTCGCGCTCGCTCCAACCTGCTTTCGCCGCTGCCCAGCGGAAGCCGAAACCGGCAAATTCACTGGTGCGTTGTACCGGGTCGATAGTGCCGAGCCCGTTCTCGTCGAAAAAGTCGACCCAGCTGCTTGGGTAATTGTGCAGGCGGATGGCTCCGCTGACATTGCGCCGCCAATCGACATGGTGAGTAAGCGCGAAATAGTCGTAGCCCAGACGGGTGGCCGTTTCTTCGAGGACGAGCTGAAGTTCATCAAGCGATTTTACAGAATCGGCGGCACGTACAAAATCATCGAAAGCGGAGTTTACATGCATGAGACCTGCCGCTCCCGCGCTGCGTCTCAAGCCGCAGAACTGCGCCGGAACGTTCCTTCAGATGCTGTGCGGCATCGCTGCCCGCTCTTAATTCGGGCGCGAGTCGCGAATTTACTGGCAGTTAGTATTATTTGTCTTGGGTTTGCGTGCAAGCATCTGTTTGTAACAGAATTGTCATGCTCAAGTTCGGATCCGGGTGCCGGCCATTGACGCCGGACGGCGCGCCCCTGCAAGGCGGCTGGCGCTGCGCGGGGAAGTACCGATCGCTTCTGGGCATCGATCGCGCCGGGTTGATGTGGGAGTGGCTTCGCCGCGATACCGGCTACATGGCCTGGCACGCGAAGGCGAGCACGGTTACGCGCGGGGCTCCGATCGGTAACCCCGGCAAATGGGGGCTTCACTTTTGCCGAGGATCCGCAAGTCGCTGCCCCCCGGGCGCGGCTCATCTGGCATGCCGATCTCGATCCAGGAACATTGCTCGTGGATGCCGTAAAGTCAGAAGAGGGCGATCCCGATGCTTTCGATCCGCGCCTTTTTGCAGGCATGGTGACATCCGTTCCTGGCAGGAACAGGCGGGAACATGCCGTGATCAGTGACGGTCTTCGCCGCATCCGCCTCGATCTTCGCAGCGGGACCTTGCTGGCGGGTCCCGTCACTTTCCATTATCGGCTATGCGGACTGCAGGCAGCCGGGCCGAAACTTCCTCCCTTGCAGCGCCTGGTCGCCCTTGGCCGCCATCGCCGGTTCCTGAGTTCCCTGTTTCCGCCGGACCCACGCATGGCACGGTGGATCGATGTGCTGCGTGTCCACGACGGCCTTGCAGATGGGGCAAGCCAGCGGGACTTGGCGGCTGCGCTTTATGGAACGAGTAGAGTTCAAGAGGATTGGCAGGACGGCGCGGGGTCGCTGCGTTCGCGTGTGCGCCGCCTGATTGCCGAAGCGAATGCCATGGCACGAGGCGGCTACAGAGGACTCATGCTGGGAAATAACCTGTCGTAACCGTCTCTTTCCGGTCGTCACGGCGGGTATGTCCCAGCAAACTCCAGGCCGGCTTCAATGTGCGCATTGCGCGCGGGATCGCTTGGCCGGCCATGAGTGCCGCCGCATGGCGATGATGCACCCGGCTTGCGCGGGACATCGCTGTTGGGGCGAGCTGGGGAGGGCGAGCATCCAATTCGGGCGCCCGCCCTCAGGTCCAGGTTGTTCAGAGGCGAGGACCGCGCGCGACATAGAGTGATATTGCGAAATCGCCAACCGGTCCGTGCCGCTCGCCTGGCTCAGGCCCCGGCTGCAATGCCGAGCTTCTTGCGGCTACGGGCAGCAGGTTTTGTTGCTGCGGGCGCTTCGGTCGTCACCGAAACGTCTTCGGCGGCATTTGCCGCCGGCTGGCCCGCCGTTCGCCCGCTGCGATTGTTGGGCTTGTTGCCAAGTCCGATCTTGACCGCGAGTTGCTTGCGCGTCTCGGCATAGTCGGGCGCCACAATCGGGTAGTCGGACGCCAGGTTCCAGCGCTTGCGGTACTCGTCAGGCGTGAGCTGGTGATCTGTGCCGAGGTGGCGGCGAAGCGTCTTGAACTTCTTGCCGCACTCGAGGCAGGTGATGGCGTCGGGCTTGACCGATGCACGGATCGAGACGGCCGGTGTACGCGCTTCGGCGGCCGGCGCGGGGGGCTTGCCAAGGCCGGCCAGCGAACCGTAGACCGCGCTGATAAGATCGGGCAGGCTATCCGACGCCACCTTGTTGTGGCTTACATGCGCGGAGATGATATCGGTCGCTAGGACCAGAAGTGTTTCGTCGGCCATTGTGCTTAAGCTACCCGAATTCTCGTGTTATTGTCCGGCGCATTCAAACACCGCCGACCGTCTTATGCAAGTGCTTGGCACGGGTATGTCTTGGGTTATGTGCGGTTGCAGCGTTTCGGTGCTTAATTCGTTCGGATATGATTGCCGCTCGCCAAGCCTCACGATCTTTTCCGCAGATGCGACACTTCGATTTTTAGAACGGGGATGGTAAATGGGCGATTGCTGGCCGCGCGCATCTAAGGGTGGGAGCTGGTGAGCGCTGACAGGAGAGGCACTGACATGTGCAACCCTGCGCGCCTGCTGGGCGAGCCGGAAACCCTGTTCGGATCCGCGGGGAGGCTCTTCACCGCGCGCCCGCGCGGCAATCCCTTCGCGCTGCAGGAGCTGTGCCCTGGGAGCTGCAACTACGTGATCCGCGAAGAGCTCGCGAAACGCGCCTGGGACGGAATGTCCCGGGAGGTGCCCGGCAGGCCGGCGGCCTGGCCGATGACCAATGTACGCCGGCCCGAAAAGCCTCAGCGGCGGCGGCTTGCCGGAGAGCCGCTGCCCCGTCCCGCTCACCCGGTTCTGAGCGTTCATCCCTGACAAGCACGATCTCGGGCCGCCGCTCATGGGCGAGATGCGGCTTGGCGCGCGCAATCAGCCGGTCTTTGCCGCCGCTGGTCTCTGGCAGCGAACCGCTGCGGGCCATGGTTTCACGGCGGTGACCTGCGATCCCACCAAGCTGATAGGGCCGGCCCACCCCAGGGCCATGATCACGATACCTCGCCCCGAGGACCTGACGACCTGGCTGCAGGGCTGCTACGCGGCGATCGTCTCCTTGCAGCGGTCCTTCGGGGCTGGCCGGATGACCTTGCGCGCGCCGGTCTTCCGGGCGCGGTGGGCGGAGCGCCTGCGGAGAAAATAACGCCGCGAAACAAGCGGTTGCTTTCGTGGATCAGGTTTGTCGTTCATTGTTTGTTTTTAACCTGTTCCCATGTTGTTCCTGTTTGCGTTATGGGGGGTCATGTCCACCGGCTTCGCCTTGCCCCCCTCGATTCCCCTGCCGCTTGCCGAGCTGCCCCGCGAATGGCGGCTTCGCGTCGTCGGCGCGGCCGGTGCCGGCTTTCCATCGCCGGCGCAGGACTGGGAGGAATCGGCGATCAATCTTGTCGAGCTGCTGCGGCTCGACCGGGCGGCGAGTTTCGTGTTCCGGGTCAGCGGCAGTTCGATGATCGATGTCGGGCTCTTCGACAGCGACGTCGTCGTGGTCGACCGCGATGCAAAGCCCGTGCACGGCCGCATCGTCATTGCCGTCGTCGACGGCGGCTTTGTCGTGCGTCAGCTCGCTTTCCGGGACGGGGTCCCCACGCTCGAGGCCCGCAACAGCCAGATGCGCTACGAGGCCGTCGTCGCCGACGAGACCGTGGAGGTCTGGGGCGTCGTGCGCGCCAGCGTGCGCAACCTCCAGGCCTGATCGCCCGTGTCCTGGGCTATCCTCGATATCGAGAATTTCTACTGCAGCGCCGAGCGGGTGTTCGACCCCTCGCTGCGCGGCGTGCCGCTGATCGTGCTTTCCAACGGCGACGGCTGCGCCATTGCCCGGTCGGCCGAGGCCAAAGCGCTCCACATCAAGATGGGCGCGCCGATGTTCAAGATCCGCGACATCGTGGAGCGTCACGGCATCCAGTACCGCTCCTCGTCCTACGAACTCTATGCCGACATGAACCGCCGCTTCAATGCCGTCATCGCCGAGTTCACCGATACCGTCGAAATCTACTCGATCGACGAATCCTTCTTCCGGCTGCCGGTGCTGCCGAGCGGACTGGGCGATGTCGAGATGGCGCACCGGGTGCGCGCGGCGGTCAAGCGCTCGGTGGGATTGCCCACGCGCATCGGTCTCGGGCCGACCCGGACGCTGAGCAAGGTGGCCAATGCGCTCGCCAAGGCCTCGGAGAAGGTCTGGAACGGCGTCGTCGACCTTCACGATGAAGGCCTGCGCCGCCGGCTGTTCGCGGCCTGGCCGATCGAGGAGGTCTGGGGCATCGGTCCTGCCATGGCCAGGCGGCTGCGCCCGCTTGGCGTCAGGACGACGGCGGATCTCGCCGCGCTGCCTCCCGAAGTCGCGCGCGATGTGGGGACCGTCGTGCTCGAGCGCCTGGTGCGCGAACTGGGCGGCACCGAATGCACAGGGTTCGAGCCTGAACCCGCTGCGCTCAAGTCGACTGCCGTCACCCGGTGCTTCGGCGAACCGGTGCGTGAGCGCGAGGCGCTGCGCGAGGCCATGGTTCGGCGCGCGGTCCGCGCCGCCGAGAAGATCCGGGGCCAGCAGCTGGAGGCAAGCCGGCTGATTGCCTTCGCGCATGGTAATCGCTTCAAGCCGGGTGCGCCTTCCGCCACGCGGACCGGGCGCCTTTCTCCTGCCTCCAACGATCCGCGCGTGATTGCCGGCATGGCAGGGCGCATGGCCGAGGCCATGTTCGAGCCCGGCGCCGTCTATACCAAGTGCGGCGTGATGCTTGAAGGGCTCGAGGCAGAGGCAAGGGGCCAGCTCGACATGTTCGCCGGGGTGGACACGAGGTCTCCCGCCTTGCTGGCCGCGCTTGACGAGATCAATGGAAAGTTCGGGCGGCAGACCCTGCGCCTGGGGTCCGAAGGCATGGGCGCGAAAGCCTACGATACCCGGCGAACCTTCAAGAGCCCCTCGTGGACCACGCGGATCGATCAGGTGCCGATCGCGCGGTAATCCTGAAGAGGTCTGGAACTTCCAGGCCCCGCATGCGATTATCGCCGCACTGGACCGCAGATGTCCAGGACACAGGGCCCATGAGGTGCATATCGATGCGTGAACGAAGGGCGCTGGCGCGCCGTACCCCGATGCCCGGCCGCGCAGGACAAACGCTCCTGCGGGTCGCCGTCGTCGCTTTGACGATCCTGATCGCTGTCTACGCTGCGGCGAATGTCGTGCATATCGAAAAACACCCGAGCGTGGCTGCCGTCAAGCGGTAAGCCTGGACATCAGGTCTCGGGGGGCGGCGGCTGCCGTTTAATGGCTCAGTTGCGAAAGAACGGGATCGGAAGCGACATGCCGCGGCCTGGCGGCCTGCGCCGCAAACGGTCGGCATCGGCGGCCTTTTGCTGCGCTTTTGCCAGGCTGTCCGTCTCGCAGATCTCGTCCTCAAGCCGGCCCGGCGTCAAATCGTGGCGCATTCCATCACGGCTATGCGGCTCGCGCATCGATTTCTCCCAAATGGCAAGCGGCATCACGCATTTATTCGCGCCTATTTACGCTTACCTTTCCTCTCCTTAATTACATGGTTTTTCAGATTTGTGAAAGCCGTGTGAGAAGATGTGCCGGTTTCTATTATGGGCATGGAAACCTATTGGCACTCGCCGAGATGAGTGCGCCATTTCATTTAAATTATGGCCAGCTTGTTGGCCTGATACGGACGCGCAGCGTCCGGGCGGACCGCCGGCTCCAGACACCGTGGTGCAGAAAAATGATAGGGCGGCGTCAGTTTCGCAGGCGCCGGGTCAGGTTCGACCAGTCCTGCTGCGAGGACATCCATCGCGGCCGGTCCGGAACGTTGGAAGAGGGGCGGATGGAGCCTGGACGGCCTTTGCACTTGGAACATCTCAGGTGAAGGTGAGCGACTGCCGTTGCAGTATTCCAGGCATGGCACAGGAACCAGCGGTAGACTTTTGCCGCATCGAGGACGCCCCGGTGCCCGCAGGTGCCGCACACTGCTTCCAGATTGGCCTTTTGTTCGAGAAAGTCGTCCAGATCCTGAAAGGAAATGTTCGGGCTCACGTCACGGGAAGAGCCTGAGCTGGTCGGGGTGAGCAATGCCGGGATAATCGGCGAGCTTCTCGACAATGGCTTGTGCCAGTTCGCTGGCAGCTCGCTCGCGCATGCGCGCGTCAGGCATGGTGATGCCGACCCGGGCCCACGCAGGAGCGGTCAGGATGGCCTCCGAGAGTTGCTGGGGGTCGATTCGTTCCATGGCTCGAGTATAGAACATAAGAAGAACATCGGCAATCGGCAGGTTTGCGCCGGACTGCCGGCAATGGGGGATGGGGCCGGTGCGGGCAGGTATCTGCCTTTCCTGACCGGGCAGGCCGGGCCCACGGGTGCCGGCTCGCAGGCATGGCGAGCGGATGTGCCGCGCCGCAGTGGCACGGGCCGCGACGCGACCGGATCGGATGTTCCGCGGCCGCGAGACTGGTCTGCGCTCCGGCCAAGAACCCTTGCTCGGTTTCAGGGCTGAACCAGGTTCACGCCATTGTGAGAAGCGGCCAGGCGCCAATCCAGCCCTTGGACCGTATCCGATCCTCGTAGGCGGCGCGTTTTTCGGCGCGAAAGCGGAACGTTGGCCGCAACACGAGATTGAAGAGGTCATCAAGGGCGTAAGGGGCTGCGATTTCACAGCCATCCAGCCCGATGCGTCTGGCGGCAACCGCGGTCGCCGTTTCCGGCCAGTAGCGCATGGCATCGGTGGCAGAAGTGTAAGGAGAATCCCCGTTACGGCGATGCATCCGGGCCTGGTTCTTCACTGACCAGGCGATCGCAGGCTCCAGCGTCTTCAAATGATCCTCAAGCCTGCGATCTTCTGCAGCGTTCGTGCAATCGGGATCATACCAGATCACATCGACGTCGCCTTCGGGCGCAGCAACGGCGCCCTGGTGAAGGTGGTTCCACACGGCATTCCTGACAAAGCCTGCACCGATCCAGCAGTCCGGCAGGCAAAGCGTCTCCACTATTCCCAGCAGGTGCCAGCGGAGAGCGTCGGCACGCAAGATGGAGCACAGCTGGACGGAGGATGTGTGGACGGGGGATGCGTAGACGGGCGATGGTTGGCCAGGGGATGGGGGGACAGGGGATGGGGGGACGGAACATGGGCGCAGGGACGATAGCATCGAGGGATGCTACGAAACTCCGAGCCGTCTGGGAATGGGCCTCCTGGCCGCGCGGCTTTTCCGTGTATCCGAGCACGGACACCTGCCTCGCCGCGAGCTATCGTGTTTCCCTCCGGTATCGGCCTTCGGCCGGTAGCGATGGAACATGCTATCGGCCCCGCGGTCAGTAGCGATGAAACGCGCCGGTTTTTGCACCGCCGGCATTGCGCCTCGCGCCGGGCGGCGCGACCGCGCTCTATGCCGCGCGCGGGCGGGCTGATCGCCCTGCGATCCCGCGCGGCGGCACCGAGCCCCGCGGGGCGGGTCTCGTCCTCATGGCCACGATCGCTGGCGCTAGGCGGCCGGGCAGGCCGGCCGGATGCAGACGCGCGCGTGCTGCGCCCGCGCGCGGCACCATTTGTGAGCCTCTCCCGGGCAAAGCCGGGGGTGGGCTCGCCGCCCGTCTAGGCCCGCCGCCGGCCCCTGCAAGCCCGCGCGTACCGCGCGGGGCTCCTCCACTTCGTTCCGGCCCTGGCCATCCCGATCGCCAAGCGACCGGGCGTGTCTGCGGGTGCAGGCGCCGCCTGGAGGCGGGCCTTGTCGGTCGTCCGTGCCGCCCACCCCCGCCTTTGCCGGGGAGGCCCATGGTGGGTTTTTCAAGGCGGCGCAGGAGGTGAGACATGCGCAGCAATCGCAAGACCCCGCAAGGCGCGAGGTCGCAAGATCAGGTCCGCAGTGCAGCTTGTTCCCGTGGCGGCAGTGCTTCCCCGAACCCCTCGGAGCGCGGTGATACGCCGTGGCACCTCCCTGTGGACAAGTCCGCCGATAACCCGGGGGATATCCTCGGAGGCAATCCCGGCGGCGATCGCGGGGACGGTATCGAAAGCGTTTTCGGGGACGGCTCCGGGGGCGGTTCCGCAGGCGGCGCGGCGGCGCGCGTGGAGGGCGGGCGTCAGCCTAAGGGGGGCGGGCGCGACAATCAGCGTACCCGGCAGCGCCGCGGGGGCGGGGAAGGGCGGGCATCGCTCTATGACGAGGTCACGGCCCGGATCGTGGGCCAGCTCGAAGAGGGGCGGGTGCCGTGGGTCCAGCCGTGGAGCAGCGAGGCCTGCGGGGCAGGGCCTGCCCCCGGACTGCCGCGCAATGCCCTGCCGCGCCGCGCCTATTCCGGGATCAACGTCCTCATCCTGTGGGGCGAGGTCACCATGCGGGGCTGGCCCTCGCAAGGCTGGCTCACCTTCCGGCAGGCGCTCGAGGCAGGCGGCAACGTGCGCAAGGGCGAGCATGGCACCTGCGTTGTCTATGCCGACCGCTTCACCCCGGAAACGGAACGCGAGCGCGCCCGCGAAAACGGCGGCGAGGCAAAGTCCATCGCTTTCCTCAAGCGCTTCACGGTGTTCAATGTCGAGCAGTGCGAGGGATTGCCCGAGGGGTTCATGGCGCAGCCTGTCCCGCTTCCCGAGCGCGAGATCGTGCCCGTGGGCGAGGCGCTCATTGCCGCAAGCGGGGTCGATTTCCGGATCGGCGGCGACAAGGCGTTCTATTCTCCCGGCGCGGACTTTGTGCAGGTGCCGCCGCAGTGCGCGTTCCAAGATCAGATCAATTACTACCGGACCTGCCTTCACGAACTGACCCATGCCACCGGCCACGGGACGAGGCTGGCCCGCGACCTCACCAACCGCTTCGGGTCGAAGGACTATGCCCGCGAGGAACTCGTCGCGGAAATGGGCTCGGCTTTCCTTTGCGCTTCGCTCGGCATCGTGCCCACCGTGCGCCATGCCGACTATATCGGCGCATGGCTGGACGTGCTGCGCGAGGACAGCCGCGCGATCTTCCGCGCCGCTTCCATGGCCAGCAAGGCCGCCGACTGGCTGCTGGCCCGCCATTGGGCAGCAGAGGCGGAAATCGCGGATGACATGTCGCGCGGGCTGGAGACGCCCGCACCGCTTGCCCGGCCTGCGCGCGAGGGGAGGGCGGTGTCATGAGCCTGCTTTCGAACGGCATCCGCTCGCTGCTCACGGCCAATTTCGAGCACGGCGTCATCAACCCGCGCTTCGATCCCTTTCCGCTGGTGCGCCTCTTCAATCCCATGGGCCGCGCCGTCTGGCTGGCAAGCGAACTCTATGCCGACGGCGATACCCTCTACGGGCTTGCCGACCTTGGCTTCGGCTCCCCCGAACTCGGCATCTTCTCGCTGCGCGAGATCGAGGCGATCGACCTGCCGCTGGGCATGAGGATCGCGCGCGATCTCGTGTTCACCACCCGGCACCGGCTGTCGGTCTGGACCGAGGCTGCCCGCCTCGCCGGATCGATCCCGGATGCCGCTGCCCTGCTGGACCGCCTCACCCGCGAGGACCCGGCAGCGATCAGGCTTCTGCCGCGATAGCGGCATCAGACGATGGGCAGGCGGTTTCCTGCCCACCTCAAAGCCGGTCCGCCCACCTGATCCACCACATGGACGGACCGGCGCTCATTCAGGAGCAGACCCATGAAACTCGCATTCATCCCCCTTGGCAACCTCACCGTCAGCAAGGCCAACATGCGCTACGCGCGCAAGGTGCCCGATGTTTCCGATATCCTGCCGACCGTGCGCTCGCGCGGCGTCATTCAGCCGATCCTCGTGCGGCCCTGCGCTGCAGCGCCGGACAGTGAAGCCAGCTACGAGATCGTCGCGGGCGCGCGGCGATTCCATGCCGCCACTCTGGTGGCAGCGGAGCGCGCGGCAGAACCTGCCCGCGCCGGTTGCGGTGATCCCGGGAACCCGGCCGGAACCGGAACCACGCCGCAAGGCGCTGACGGCCTCGCCCAGTGCGCCTCTGATGATCTTGGTCCCGATAATGGCGATCCCGGTGTTCTCGCTCCCGATGCTTCCGGGACAGCGAGGCTCGCGGCCGATACCGCCCTCATGCCCTGCGCGATCCTCGACGACGACGACGATGCCAGCGCGGTCGAGGCCTCGCTCATCGAGAACATCGCCCGCCTCGATCCGGACGAAGTCGCCCGCTGGGAATGCTTCACGCGCCTGATCAGGGAGGGGCGGACCCCGCAGCATATTGCGCTGACGTTCGGTCTGCCGGACCTTGCCGTCAGGCGCATCCTCGCGCTCGGCAACCTCCTCCCGCGCATTCGCGACCTTTATCGCCGCGAGGAAATCGACGCCGCCACCGTGCGCCACCTGACCCTTGCCTCCAGGAGCCAGCAGAAAGCATGGCTTGCGCTCATGGACGACGAGAACGCCTATGCGCCGCGCGGCTATCAGCTTAAATCCTGGCTGCTGGGCGGCGCGTCGATATCGACGTGCCATGCCCTCTTCGATGTCGGGGCAAGCAAGCTGGCCGTGATCGCGGACCTGTTCGGGGATGACAGTTTCTTCGCGGACTGCGCCGCCTTCTGGACCTTGCAGAATGCGGCCGTGGAAGAGCGGCGCGCCGCTTTCCTCGCAGCAGGCTGGGCCGATGTCCTCGTGATGCCGCCCGACACGCATTTCCACGCATGGGAGCATGAGAAGGTCGCCAAGCGAAAAGGCGGACACGTCTATCTCGACGTGCGCGGCAATGGCGAAGTGGTGATCCACGAAGGGTATCTCAGCCGCAAGGACGCGGCGCGGATAGCGAGGGCCGAGCTTGCAGCCTCCGGCGGGGACGATGGCATGACCGCGAAGCCCGCGCGCGCGGAACTGACCTCGCTTACGCAGACCTATGTCGATCTCCACCGTCATGCCGCGCTGCGCGCCGAGCTTCAGGGCAGCCCGGGGATCGCGCTGCGCCTGATGGTGGCTCACGCCATCGCCGGATCGACGCTGTGGCGTGTCACGGCAGAGCCGCAGGCCGTGAAAAGCGATGCCATTCGCCTCAGTCTCGAAGTGAGCCGCGCCGAGGCGGTGTTCGATGAGCGGCGGCGCGGCGTGCTTGCGGCTCTCGGCCTCCCCGAGGACGAACCCAGTCTTACCGGCAGCACCGGCTACGCCATGGCAGGAGCGCGCAGGAACCTCTGCGCGCTGCTGGCCCGGCTGGTCGCGCTCCCAGACACCGAGGTGCTGGAAGTGCTCGCCCTCGTCATGGGCGAAACCCTCGCTGCGGGAAGCGCGGAAGTGGAAGCGCTGGGCACCCTCGTCGGCCTTGGCATGGCCGATTGGTGGCAGGCTGACGAGGCCTTCCTCGACACGCTCCGCGACCGCGAGGTGCTGCTCGCCATGGTGGCGGAAGTGGCCGGACCGCAGATCGCCGCTGCCAACGCCAGGGAGAAGGGCAAGGCGTTGAAAGCCATCATTCGCGCCCACCTTGCAGGCGAGGGCGGCCGCGAGAAGAAAGAAGGCTGGGTGCCGCGCTGGATGGCGTTCCCGCCTTCGACCTACACGGCGCGGGGCGGGGTCGGCACGGTCCTCGCCCATGACCGCGCCCTTGCGGCGCTGGAGCCGGACCCCGATGGCGGCGTCGATGCCGACGCAGATAACGGTGGCGGCGCTGATCCCGACGGCATTGCCGGTGGCGGTCAAGCCGAGGGTGAGGCTTGCGGCGACCGGAAGGCTGCCTGAGGACCATGCCCGGGGGCGGCGGGACCGTCTCCGGGGATTGCTGACGCGCCCCCTGAAATCGCGCCCCCTGAAATAAATTTCGCCCGCGGCCCGTGCCTTTGCAAGGCGCGGGCCTCGGGCTTAAATCAATTGTTCATCGCGGTGTCCCAACGGTTCGAGCTCTGGCGGCGCACGAGGTTTGCGCCGCTGGTGCGCCATGAGGGAGGGCGAGCAATGACGGTACTTCAGGACATCGAGAAGCTGATCGCACGCCTCGGGCCGGAGCCTGTTTGCGACAGCTGCATCGCCCTGACGCTGGGTCTTGCTGCCCAGGATCACGCCGATCGGATCGCCAGGGAACTGGCAGGGCTGGGCGGTTTCGAGCGTGGGCGCGAGATCTGTTCGCTCTGCGGCGAAACAGCCCCAACGACCCGCCATCGCTGAACGCCGCGCCATCGGCTCCAGGCACAGGCCTGGACACGGCGAGGGAACCAACGCTTCGGCCGGACGCTTACTTTTTGACTGCGTGTCCCCAAGCAGCTCTGGCGGCGATCCCTCCCCCCCGCGCCGCCAACAGAGGCCGTCCCTTTTGCGGGGGACGGCCTCTCTCGTTGCGGTATGAGCGCTGCCGACCAGCGCGTCGCGGCAGGCCCAAATCCATTTGACAAACGAGTCGGCGCGGCGGCCCGGCCTGCTGAGCGGGCAGCCCGCCGCATGCCCGCCAGGGGTTGCGGCGAAGGCCATTGCCCGTCGCGCGCAGTTCGTTCTAGGCGCTGCCGTGCGGCCTGACGCCCCCCTATTTGTTCGGGCCGCTCAGAGTTAAAAGGATCATCTCGCCCCCGGGATGATCCTTTTTTCCATTCCGATGGCTCAGGCCTGTTGGGCCCGCAGCGACTGCCCCCGATCCTCGTCGCGCCGGATCGTGCAGAGTTTGCGCGCCTCATCCCACAGCTCGGCGCTGCGCCGGGCGGCGCGCTCATGGGCGATGAGCAGCGCGCGGATCATGTCTGGCGCTTCGAACTGCAAGTGTTCGCTCGCGCCCTCGTGATGATCGTCCAGCCTGAACTTGAGCGTATAGACTTTCATGTCCATCTTCCCATGGATGCTTATCTCTTGAGGGGCCAAAACCATTTCATTTCCCTCAGCGCAATTCATCCAAAAGAGGTAGTCTCTTCATGGCTGACGTCCGGAGAGACACGCCAGGTTCTCCGCATTTCGAGCGCGGCCATTATCCCGGTATTATGGCAGCATTGTTGCAACGCTCCAATGCAACAGCGCTGGTGCGCCGTGCGGTCAGTCCAGCGGCGTTTCGGAACAACCGGCGCCCGGTGGCGGTCACCGGCCAGGTCCGGCTCAAATCGGACTGGCTTTTTCCTGCCGCCGTCTGGTCCGCGGCGCCGATCGAGGATTGCTCGGCGCTTCGGGGGCGTTCTTCCCGGGCCTGGCCGCGCCGTACAGGCAGTACCGGCGAGTTTGGCGGCGGACCCGGCCTGCAGCCCGGCATGGCGCCCGCTGGCGAAAGCGATAGCGCGGCGCTGCGCTGTCCTGGCGGCTGTTGGGAGCCAGGCCTTGACCGGTTGCGGATAGGGTGCTGAAACGTCGGCCCCGCTGGCTGCGGCCCTCGCGGGGGACACGGATCCGAGCGGCAAGTCTGTCTCCTGGAGCAGATGCGCCCTGGGGCCATTCCCGGCTGGTCGGGGCATTGACCTGGAACGGTCGCGGTCTCCCGAAACCATCGACCGCCCCTTATTTCCCCGCCTGCCAGGGCAGGCTCCTCGCGGCCGCTTCGCTCTCAAATAAGGCGCGATCTTCCGGTCCTTCGCTTGCGCTTCGGCCTGTAGGTTCGGGCGCCCGCTGCAACCGTTCCCGAAGGTCTGCCCATCGCCCGGAAATGGCTCCTGGCGAATGCTTCAAGGAGACGCAAGATGCCTGCAATCGGATATGTCACCCGCGATGGCCGCAGCTTCAAGGGCCAGCTTCGCACCCTCTCGATCCGCACCGAGATCGAGATCTCGCCCAACAGCCGCAAGGCCAGCGATACCCAGCCGGACTACCGCGTCACCTGCGGCGGGGCCGAAGTCGGTGCAGGCTGGATCCGCCGCAGCGAAACTTCCGGCAACGACTACGTTTCGCTGAGCCTGGCCGCTCCGGAATTCGGACCCCGGCGGCTTTACGCCAATCTCGGGCGCGCCGCCGGCCAGGACGACGGGGACACCTTCGCCATCATCTGGAATCCGGCGGACTGAACACCGCTACCCCGCGCCCCCGGGCGCGGGGCTTTTTCGCGGCCGGCCCGTCATATTTAAGCGATATTCGCGCCGGGAAACGGTTGCCGAAAGCGCGATTTCGTCTAGAATCAGCGGGCTATGAAGACCGATCTCGATCACCTTCCGGAAAGAAAGCGCGCCGATCTTGCGCGCATTCTCGAGATCATCTTTGCCGAATTCGAAGACGTGCTTTCACTCGCTACCCAGAACTGGAAAAAGCAGGGCCGGATCATGAAAGTGATCCTCTACGGTTCGTACGCGCGCGGAGACTGGATCGAGGATCCGGCCGGCCAATACTTCTCGGACTACGACATTCTCGTCGTGGTCAACGACGAGCGGCTTGCCGACCAGGTCGAGTATTGGGGGCGCTGCGATGACCACCTCATGCGCGAGCACGTCATAACCAGGCGCTTGTCGGCCATGGTCGGGCTTGCGGTTCACAGCATGGCCGACGTCAATTTCCAGCTTTCGCGCGGGAGGCCGTTCTTCGTCGATGCCGTGCGCGACGGCATCGCGCTCTATGAGCTTGGCGATCAGCCTTTCACCGTCCCCAAGCCGCTGGACCCCGCCATCGTGCGCGATGAGGCAGAAGTGCACTTCAAGCAGTGGTTCACGAGTGCTGAAGAGTTTCTCGCTCTCGCGAAGATGGCGATCGGGGCAGGATGGAACAACCGCGCTGCTTTCCTGCTCCACCAGGCGACGGAGCATGCATACCACACGGTCCTGCTGGTGACGAAATTGTACTCGCCAAAGTCGCACAACATCAAGTTTCTCCGCAGCCGCGCCGAGGATGTGGCGCGGGACCTGATCCCCGTCTGGTCGCGCGACAGCAAGTTCACGCGCCGCTGTTTTCAGCTTCTGCACGAAGCCTATGTCAAGGCCCGGTACTCGCCGCACTACAAGATCCGGGACGCGGAACTCGAGTGGATCGTGGAGCGTGTCGAGATGCTTCACGCCGAAGTCAGAGCTCTCGCCGAGCAGCGTATCGCGCCGTCCGTGCATTAGCGGTGCGATGAACCGTGCTGCGACACCTTCCGGCTCAAGACGACCGTCTGATTGATCGTCAAAAGCCCTGATGCATTTTCGGTTCGGCACTGAGGTGTGTCGCAATGGTTGTGTTCGCCAGCGCGCGCGAGATCTGCCGGACTTGTCAGTCCTTCGCCCCTCGAAACGCTGCTCTGATACCATCGGACCGGTGAATTCGAGCCCAGACGGCGGATCTAATGATCGTTTCAACCGCGCTGCGGTGGCAGCGGTCAGCAGTCCTGCGTCGTTATGAAATCCTTGTGATCACGAGTGCGCATAGTATCTGTGCCGTTTTGACCAGCACCTAAAAGTTAATGATCTTGACTGCTGTTACCCCGAGCGCGATCAAATTAGGCGGGTGGTCCGGGGGAAACAATGCCGACAGGGCGAGTCGTGTTTTTTAACGCAGTAAAAGGCTATGGATTCATTGCGCCGGACGATCACGGTGTAGATCTCTTCGTCCATATGGATGCGGTTTCTGCCTCGGGACTGCAAACAATCTGCACCGGGCAACGGCTGCGCTTCCGCGTCCTGGGTGCTCGAAATGGCAAGCGTTCCGCTACCGAATTGCAACCCATCGACGGCGAGGAAATCGGGTCGCCGCCGCGCTAGCCCTGTGCGCGATGGAATGCGAAATTGCGGCCTCCGAGAACCTTGGCAGGTGGGGGGTCGGAATCGGCTATAGCCGTTTCCGACCCTGCCTGACCGGGGAATTGTGTTCCAGATCGAGTGTCCCTCGCGGGCGGCGCGGTGCCGCCCAGCACAACGTGGCAGGGACATCATGGAACACTCCAGCGATATCGAACGGGCGCAGCTTGCAAAGCGCGGCTCCCCCTTCCTCAACACCGACCAGGCAGCGGCCTATCTCAAGATTTCCAGCCGCCTGTTGAAGCAGCTTCGTCGCAACGGCGGAGGCCCGATCTTTCGGCGTCACTGCCGCTTCGTCCAGTACCATATCGACGATCTCGACGCCTGGAGCGAGGCCAATTCCGGCCGGGCGTTCCAGCGATGAGCAGGATCCGGACATCAGCGGCAGAGGCGCCGCTGCGCGCCTTCGGAGACGCGCTGCGCCGGGTGCGGGCAGGGCGGGGCCGCCGACGCCGCGCCGCTTATGCGGCCGCCGTCATGACAGCGGCACTGACGCTGACGATCGCGCTTCCGCCAGCACCGCGCCTCGTATGGAATGCCAGTTCCAGCGCGCCGCTCGGGCTCTGGCTGGTCTACCCGGGCAGTCCGGTCTCGCCTGGAATGATGGTCGTTGCCCGGCTTCCGAAGCCGTGGCGCGGCTTTGCTGCTGCCCGGCGATATCTGCCGGTACGGGTGCCGCTGGTGAAGCGCGTGACAGCAGGTCCCGGTGACGAGATCTGCGCGATTGGCCCTGAGGTGTTTCGCAACGGAGAGCCGCTGACCCGGCGCCTCGATCGCGATGGAAAGGGGCGCGTGATGCCCTGGTGGGAGGGCTGCCGCAGGCTGAAATCCGGCGAGTATTTCCTGCTGATGACGAGCAATCCTAATTCGTTTGACGGGCGCTACTTCGGGGTGACGAGCGCTTCGCAGATCATCGGTCCTGCGAGGCTGATATGGGCGCGCTGAGGCACAGGAACGGCGCTGCGGCGGCCATCGTATCCATCTTCTTCGCCGCGCCGCTTCATGCGGATGAGGTCGGCCGCTGGACTGCCCATATGACCGAGGCATCTGTTCGCTTCGGGGTTCCGGAAAGCTGGATCCGGCAAGTGATACGCGCGGAAAGCAGGGGGCGCACTAAGATGGGAGGTCGTCCGATCCGAAGCCCCAAGGGCGCTATCGGGCTGATGCAGCTCATGCCCGGCACCTGGGCGGAAATGCGCGGCAAACTGGGACTTGGGAAGGACCCCGATAATCCGCGCGACAATATCCTAGCGGGCACATACTACCTTCGCCTGCTATACGATCGCTTCGGTTATCCCGGCCTGTTTGCAGCCTACAATGCCGGGCCCGCGCGCTACGAGAAATACCTCGCGGGCGCCGGGCCGCTTCCTGCGGAGACACGCGGCTACCTTGCGCAAGTGTCGTGCGGCATGAAAAGGAGCGGGGACGAATGCCCGGCTGTTCCGGTCCGTCCGATCGACGCATCTCCTCAGCACGCGATGTTCATTGCCATAGGCGGCGGGGCTTTGAACGGCGGGGATACGGCGCCTGGAACGGGCATTGGCGTGGACCCGATGTTTGCCGTCCGTGCAGTGCCCTGAGCAAACGTGATGCGGTGCCGCCGGCCTTTTTCGGTCAGAGCCCAGCCGTGGGCAGTGCGCGGGGCGGAGAGGTCAACACCTCTCTCGGTCTTTCCAGCGTGACGGTCTCTGCGGCGGCTGTAAAGGCCGGCGGCCCCTCCAATTTTGCTGCAGCGAATGAGCGCGCTTCGCGCGCGATTTTGTTTGTTCTCCTGCAACAAAATCGGTTCCTCCGCCGCCGCTTCGCGGCGCACCGGCAAGCCGGCGCGGCCCTGACAGCCACCGCGCCAACCGTCGGTCGGGAAGGGTCCTCGAACAGCGGGGATGCTTAGGCGAAGGAGGCTATCATGGTTGCTTACGTGAACATTTCGGCTGCGGTGGATCAGGTCATGAACAAGTTGGTGGCAGGGCTCGAGATCGAGTTCGGGGGCGGTGCGGCAAGCGGATTGGCAGCGCGGTTTCTGGAGGCGGAAGAATGCGATTTTGTGTGGGATGCACGGGTTTGTGAACGGTGGCTGGGGTCTTGGGAGGATGCGGACGATGCAGACGCCGAACTGGACCGTGTGGCCGTACTGGGCCGGCTCGATGGGCGCTGGTTTGCAGCAGTCAGCATCGTAGACGGCGAGGGGTGCGCGCACGGCCTGATGGCGCGGCGCGAATGTGCGAGCGAAGGTGAAGCGCGCGAAGCCTATGCGTCCTTGCGATGAGGGCAGCGCAAAGAGTTTCGGCCGGGACTTGGGAGTTTCGCACCCGGGTCCCGGCCGTGCCGTGCGTTCAGCGGCGAGTGGTCATGCGCTCAGGATTCTGATGGCGGCCTTAGCTGGCGTGGCTGGCTTCGGTGGCAGGCCTGGGTGAATGGCAGGAGTGGGGCGGATGACGGAAAATGGGGTGAGGGCAAGATAGAAGCAGTGCCTCCCGTCCCTGCTTTTTGGCTGTCTGCACATCGATTTAGGAGGAGGCTCGCGCCTCCGGAATGAGCGCGCCCGGAGCGCGCGCCTTTGGAGGCCTATACGATGGGAAACGAAGACGATTTCGAGCCGAAACTGGGGCGTCAGCGGAGCACGGGCGGGAAGGCGCCGGATCGGTATGGCACCCGCGTGGCGAAGGCTGCCGGTCTGCTCGGCAGGAGGCAAGATGCTCGTTCTCGCGGCTTCGATGGAAGCCGGATCGGGCGCGGTGCGGCGATGGGCCGCCTGCTTTCCTCGCGCGGCCGCCCGGCCGGCCACCGCGGGCGCCGGGTGGTCGTGAAGACGCGCCTCGGGAGGCTTGCCGGCAAGGGGCTCGGTGCGGCCCGCGCGCACCTCCATTACATTCAGCGTGACGGGGTCACCCGGGAAGGCCAGCCTGGTCAGCTCTACGGCCCGGAAACGGACCGTGCGGATGGGAAGGATTTCATCGAACGTTCGGGCGGCGATCGGCATCAGTTTCGCCTCATTGTTTCGGCCGAAGAAGGGGACCGGTTCGAAGACCTGAAGCCGGTCATCCGGCGCCTGATGGAGCAAGTGGGAGAGGATCTCGGTACGAAATTGGACTGGGTCGCCGTCGATCACTTCAATACGGGCCATCCCCATACCCATGTCGTGCTGCGCGGCGTGGACGACCAGGGCAAGGATCTAGTGATTGCTCGCGAATACATGGCTCATGGGTTTCGCGAGAGGGCGGCCGAGATCGTGTCCCTCGAACTGGGGCCTCGTACTGAACATGAAATCGAAGCGCGGCTCCGCATGGAAATGGACCAGGAACGGCTCACCAGCCTCGACCGCCGATTGCTGGGACGAATGAGCGATGAGCGGGTAGTTTCTCCAAGTCCCGGCGACCCCGCGTTTCACGCTTTGGAAACCGGCAGGCTGCGCACATTGCAGCGCATGGAGTTGGCGCAGGATATCGGCGCCGGCAAATGGCAACTTGCGGCGGGACTGGTAGTCACGCTGAGGCAGATGGGTGAGCGCGGCGACATCATTCGCCAGATGCAGCGGGAAGTCACGCGCGCGAAGCTCGAACGGGCAGAGCAGCGGATCTTCGCGCCGGAGCACGGGCCTCTTGTCGGGAGGGTGGTGGCGCGCGGTCTTGCCGATGAGGACCGCGACCGGCACTTTCTCGTGGTGGACGGCGCCGATGGCCGGGCGCATTACGCCGATATCGGAAGCGCCTCTGCGGTGGACCAATTGCCGAAAGGCGCTACCGTACGCATCACCCCTCGCTCATCCACGATCCGCATCGCCGATCGTACTGTGCTTGAAGTGGCGAAGGCCAACGAGGGCCGCTACTCGCCTTCGCTACACCGCAGGTACGATCCTCAGGTCAGCGAGGCCTTCGCCGAAACCCATGTTCGCCGGCTTGAAGCCATGCGGCGCGCGCGCATGGGCCCTGAACGCGAACCGGATGGGAGCTGGCGGATATCGCCGGACCATTTGAAGCAGGCAGAGCGGTTCGAACAGCGGCTTCTCGCCGAACGGCCGGTCGAGGTCGAGGTTCTGTCCCGGGAGCCCATCGGCAGACTTGCGGGCGTCGAGGGGGCAAGCTGGCTTGACCGCGAACTTGCTTCACCTTCTGGTCTTCAGATCAGGGACGGCGGCTTCGGGCGTGAGCTTCGCGCCGCGATGGAGGGGCGCCGGCAATGGCTGGTGGAACAGGGACTTGCCGAAGGGCAAGGAGAGAATTTCAAGCTCCAGCAAAACGCGCTCGCTGTTCTGCAGCGGCGGGAACTCTTGCGGCTTGCGGCAGGGCTTAGGGATGAGCTTGGGAAGGAGTACTTCGAAGTTCACGACGGGCAGAGGATCGAAGGCAGGATTGCGCGGCGGATCGACGGCGTCTCTGGCCACTATGCCCTGGTCGAAAAGAGCCGCGAATTCACCCTGGTGCCGTGGCGTCCCGTGCTTGAAAAACAGATCGGCCAGCAGGGCGGCGGTATCATGCGTGAGACCGGGATAAACTGGCATTTCGGGAGAGGGCGGGCCGGGCCGGAGATTTCCTAGAGCCGTTTCTGCTGAAGGGCTTAAAGCCCTGGTGGCGGTGTGTGGCAAGCATTGGCCATCTGATCGGTAAGCCGCTTCGGGAAATGACGGCGCATCAGGGCTGGCTGCGATGCGCATCAACAGCGACCGCAGGACAAGGCCAGGGCGCTACTCGCTGCGTGCTGCGCGGTCTGTAGCCTCAGCGACACGGGCACGCCGAAGAGCCTTTATGACATGGGCCGAGGAGGCGTTTTCAGGATCCAGTTCCAATGCCCGCTCCATCAGCGCTATCGCTCGCCGGTTGTCGCGGCCACGGCCCTTTCCCGTCTGGTAGGCCTTGGACAGTGTAAAGCAGCTTTCGGCTTTGCCCAGGGTGCAGGCCTGCTCGTACAGTTCGAGTGCGCGCTGCTGGTTCCGCGGCTGACCGCGCCCATCATCGGTCATGGCCGCCAGGTTCCCGCAGGCGCTCGAATCGTCCGCTCCGCAGGACTGCTCGAACAGAGAGGCTGCGCGCTTTTCATCGCGGCGCAGACCGAGACCA
The DNA here is from genome assembly GCF_004368805.1 of Novosphingobium sp. PhB55. Taxonomy (NCBI): domain Bacteria; kingdom Pseudomonadati; phylum Pseudomonadota; class Alphaproteobacteria; order Sphingomonadales; family Sphingomonadaceae; genus Novosphingobium; species Novosphingobium sp. PhB55. The sequence continues at coordinate 167,525 of NZ_SODQ01000009.1, forward strand.
TCGCGGTACAGCACCCCGAGATTATAGCAGGCGTGCTGATCTCCCCTGTTACACGCCTGCTCGAACAGGTCCGCCGCGCGCTGCTGGTTGCGCCGCACACCCCTGCCGAGCGAGTATGCGGCGCCAAGATTGGCGCATCCGGCGCGGCTGCCGGCCGCGCAGGCCCGATCGAAGAGCGAAGCGGCATAGGCGTCATGGACTGAGACACCGTCTCCGTTCACATAGGCGAGGCCGAGGTTCGAGCATCCGGTCGCGTCACCGCCCGAGCAGGCCAGCGAATAGTAGGACGCGGCAATCTTGCTGGATTCCTCGGCGCCAATCCCGGTTCCATGAGCGAGGCCCGCCATGTTGCAGGATGCCATATCGCCGAGATAGCAGGCCCGTGCGAATAGCGGCGCAGCCCTAACGTGGTCTTGCGCAGCGCCGTCGCCGTCATCGTAGAGGACGGCGAGCTGCGCGCAGCCGTCCGCATCATCATTGGCGCATCTCGCGGTCAATTCGTCGAGGTGGCTTGCGTCATCATTGAGCGGGCATTCATGACAGGCTGGGCTGCAGGTTCGGGAGCTTCCCTCGTGGGACTACCGGCCATGAGCAACAGCGCTGCCAGCGTCAGGGCTGTATGACTGCCTCGACGGCTCATGCCTGGCTTCCTTTTCATTGGCCCCGGGCTAGCGCGGCGAGCATGCAGGGTCATTGCAAGGGAAGGGCGCGTCGCTGTCTTCCTGCTGCTCAGGAGCAAGCTGCGCGCGGAAGCGCAGGGCCTGCGGCGTGGCCTCGATGATCGCGATCTCGATGTCGGAGATATGAATGGCCTTCTCGGTGAGGCCAAAGCGCATCGACTGGGCGCTGCTGGCACGGGCAAGGTCGCCGATGCTGTAGCCGCGCCGCTCGAAGACCAATTCACCGCCTTCGATGCCGACATAGGCAATGTCGTAGATGGTCCCGCTCTCGCCCGTGTCGTAGTTGGCGCCCTGAGGGGCCTGGAGGCTCTTGGCATAGTCGCGCGGAGGTACGATGGCTTGACCTGCTAGCACCCGCTGCTCGGTCCCGAAGGTCTCGGGCGCGGGCGCGGTGGAGCGGATGACCGGCACCCTGGGATCAGCGCGCATCCTTTCGTGGAGGGCGAGGGGGCTTTCCGATGCATCGCTGCCTGCGAGGAGGGCCTCTGTAAAGGCCACTTCGTCGATGGCTATGGCAAAGCCGCCGGTCTGAGCAAGATCGGGGGCGCAGACGAATTGCATCTGCGCCTCGCCCAAGGTGCCGACGCCTACCGCCTCTGGCGCGTCGTAAGCGAGCGCCGAGGCATCGAGACGCTCATCCTGCGGCCCGTAGCGCATGACCAGGTCCCAGTTCTCCGTACGCGCGCGGCAATCGGTAGTCATGAAGGCGCGGATCGAGGCGGCGGGATTTTCGGGCTCTCGCAGAATCTGGCTGGCCTCGTAGCGAACGGTGTCTCCCTCGCGCTGGATGGAGTCCACATCCACGAAGAGGACCTTGCCGGCCCCTTGCGCGACATACCACCACTGCGATGAGCGCGCGGTGGCGGCCGACGGCAGGAACGCGCCGATAACGGTTCCGGCGAGAAGACCGGCGGCAAGGACAGGTAGCCGTATCGTCAATGGCGCAGTCCGCCGGGGCTCAGCCGCCCTGCGCATCTGGCCAGCGGGGCTTCGGTCATTCCAGGTGGTCTGCGATCCTGCGCCAATCATCGGGAATTCCTCCAGGAGCAAACAAGTTTCGGAACCGCCGCGTCCAACTTTTTGGCGGCCGCAGCACCATCGATTTCTCCATGAATTAGCGGACCTCTTGCGGCGTCCAGGGGACCCATTCTCCAGCGACAGACCGGAGATTGGCGGCAAAGGCCGGAGTAACTTCATGCCTCAGGATCCATTCGATTTCCGAGCGGCTGAAGGGTGATTGCCGAAGCCGGGCTGCAATTCGGGCGGCATCGGCTTCGTCGAAAGATGTATCCAGATAGAGTTCGCTGAGAGCCGTCCAGACGGGCAGTCGCTCGTCGAGTTCGAAGGGGCGATCCATGGGGATAGCATGCCTTGCCGGCCAAGCTTCTGCAATGATAGCGGATATCATAAGGCACCTTCAGAAAACCTAGCTTCTCCCGAGGCCCCTTTCCAGGTGTTCACTTGTCCCCTCCCGCCCATTTCAGCATCAGGGCTGCGAACCGCTGGAGCCCAGGATGATGAGTGCCGAACGTCAGCTCTTTCTGCCACTGATCGGCGTGACGTTCATGCTGCCACCGGAGTCCGGTGCGATCACCCTGCTGTGCCTCATCGGTTGCAGGCTGTGGGAACTAGGGCATTCCCGGCAAGAACGGCCCGGCACAAATCCTCGATTAACTATCTGAAATAAAGATAACAAATTCCGATATCCCTTGCCTCGGCAGATTGACTTGAAGGCTCCGTGAACGTCAAGGCGGGGCGGGGTCGCAAGTTCAATCAGGGGGAATTTGCATGAAATCATGGATATTGGTCGCCGCGGCATTCGCGGCCTGGGCAGTCGTGCCCGCTTCGGCGAGGGACAGTGATGCGCAGATCAGGCAGCGCATCATCCAGGAATCGATCGCGTCCTATCCGGGCAATTGCCCATGTCCCTATAACAGCGCCCGAAACGGCAGCAGTTGCGGACGGCGTAGCGCCTACAATCGCGCAGGAGGGTATGCGCCGCTCTGCTTTGCAGCAGATGTCGGCAAGGGCGACATCGACGCTTATCGGCGCCGAACGGGACGCTGACGCGCCAACTTCGGAGTTGCCCCGTGGATGTCCGGCGTTCACGGGGCTCGCCGCTATGCTATTCCAGGCGTCGTCGCTCCGCCTGCGTCCGGATGTCGCCAAGGACAGCGCGAGGCAAATCAACCTGCATTCCGTCACCTGTGAAAACCTGCCGTTGCTCCGGATTTCCCTGTGTCAGGCCTTGGTGTAGCGCTCGCATGCGCTCACCGGGATCATTGCCGCTTCTCCGTACCCGGTATAGACCTCGCCCATCAGCCATTCGCTCTCGGCCTGCATATCTGCCTCGGCGATCTCGCGGGACCAGAAGCGCATCGCGGCATTCCAGCGATACCCGCGAGCCTTGAGCAGGTCCTTGGCTTCGAATGGCGCATCGATGGCGTTGACCCGGTAGCTCTGGCGCCCTGAACGTTCGGCGAGCTTTGCGAGAACCGTTTCGCCGTCCGGGAGGTCATGGGCGAGCAGATAGAGCAAGGCGAGAATGTCGTTCTCGGCGCGGTGGCCGGCGTAGAACCATCCACATTGCGAGACGAGGTGAGCGAGGGCGCGGCCATCGAACCCCAAGTCGAGCCAGTCGGGTTCGGCCATTGAACATGCCCATGCCTTGCCGGCGATTGCCGGAAGTCTCCGGTCGACAAAAGGCCGGTCGAATCCGGCGTTGTGAGCGACAATCAGATCGGCCGAAGAGAGAATATGGACCGCCATTTCCTCGTCGATCGTCTGCCCCGCCAGAACCTCGTTGGTGAGACCGGTGAGTTTGACGATGGCGGGATCGAGCGGCACCTCCGGATCCTCGCGCCAGACGCGAGGTGCGCCGACCTGAACGATGCGGCCGGCATCGTCGAACCGGAAACGCTGAATGGCAAGTTCGATGATCTTGTCGTGCTCATGATCGAGCCCGGTTGTTTCGACATCCAGGACGACGCCGACCCGGGTCATACCGATCGCTTCCGGGGTGTGGAAATGATCGACCGGCACCAGCCGCCGCAAAATGCGGTAATCCGGATGGTGGGCGAGCGCCTGCGCGGCCGAGGCATGATCGTCGAGGCAAAGGGTCGTCATCGCGTCCATGCCTAGCGTTCGGTGTTCCTTCCGGAAAGCGTCTGCTTCATTGTCTGCCGAGAAAAGCCTGCCTCGCTAACCCGCGCTCTATGCCTGCGAAATCCAGACCCGCGATATCGCAGGCAAGACCAGGGACGAGGCGGCACGGCTGAATGGCGGCAGCGGGGCGCCCCCATGACACCGGCCGGGACAGCGGCGGGCGGCCTTGGCCGCGGAGGGAAGATGCCAATTTTTAACCGGCGCGCTCCGAGGCGAACTGCTAGGGGCGCGCCATGCCTATCCTTCTTGCCGCCGTGGCGGCTGCCTGCATCGCAAATGTTCACGACGGCGACACCGTACGACTGTGCGATGGCGAGCGTGTCCGCCTCGAGGGGGTCGATGCTCCCGAACTCACCGGATCACCGCGTTGCAGCGCCCAAAGCCGCGTCCGCCTCAAGGCCTCGGCCAATCCGGCCTGGTGCGATGCTGCCGCTGGGCTCGCCAGCAGGGATGGCCTGCGGGCGTTTCTGGCCTCGGGACCGGCATTGATCCGCCGCACCGGTACCGATCGCTATGGCCGGACACTTGCGACGCTGTCGGTAAATGGCAGGGACGCAGGGCAATACCTCATCGCCCGCGGCCTCGCGCATCCGTGGCGCAAATGATGAGCCGCCGCATCACGATGATCGATGTGCTGGCAGCCATGGTGTTCGTCTATCTGGCAGCGTTTCGCATCTGGATTTGACCCGCGCGGGCGGACTGTCAGGGACCAGCAGGGCAGGAAAACAGGCTGGGAAGCTGCCTTGCCTAGTCCGAATGCTGTTCCGAACCGCTCGACTGTTCGTCGATGTCAGCCGAACCTTCCAGCATGTCGATCGCCATCTGGACATGCACCGCGATCATTCCCTGACCGCGGGAGTCGAGGAGCGTCAGCGCCTCTTCCAGATGTGCGAGGATAGTCCGAGCGTCTTGCACGGAAATTTTCTGAGCGCCCACTTCTTGCCTTTCTTCGAAGGCATAGGGGCTATCACATAGAGTTTGACTTGGCGAGCCGAAGGCGCTGTGCTCTCAACCGCTCATTGTTTCTTCAAGGCAGGCGATCATGGCGGAGCGCCCTTTTTCCGTCAGCGTCACGAACACACGCCGTGCATCGCCCTCGTCGCCGCGCCGCTCGAGCAGCCCGAAAGCCACCAGGTTGCTTACATACCGCAGGGCCGTCGTCGGCGGCGCGCCCGAGGCGATACAGACGGATGTGACCGAGACGGGCCTTCCCCTACCTTCGCAGATGAACAGATCGAGCAATATGTCCCACACCGGCTCGCCGAAAAGGTCCTCGTCAAAATGCTTGCTCCGCTTGCGGCGGTCCTTGTATAAGCGCTCGGCAAACCGCTCGAGCCGCCGCACATGTGTGATCCGCTCGACGTCCGCGGCGAAGCTCGTGTCTACAAGTTCGGGTATCAGTCCCGGCTGAACGAGCCGCTGATAGTCGTTCATTAGCACTGCCAGCTTCGATCCGAAGTCCAGGAGTCCCTTGTCCTGCGTCGATCGCAGCATCAGTTCAGGGTCTATCTCCCCGCTACTACTCCTCACGAATTCCATAGGTTTCGACATTAACACCCCCTGTTTTGCAACAGCGAAGAAGATGCCGGAAGTTCCTGGATTGGCAAATGATTCTCAGCTTTGCAGATGCGTTGCTACAGAAAGTTAACTGATGGTAAGGATCTTGTAAGGGAATGTGTCTTATCACGCGCGGTTTCTATTTTTTAATAGGATAAATCTGAAGTGATTTAATTTGGGGAAGCCGCTGGAATGGCGGTGTGACGTCACCCGATCCTTGACTGAGATATCTGCAACGATGTCATGACTGGTGTGAAGAAGTCGGGTGGGGGCTGCCGCGCTCGCCAATCGGCGTTAGGCAACGCGCCTCATCTCGGCCCTTCCGGTGGGTGGAAGTCTATCCCGAGAACTGCTGTTCCGAACACTCAGGTCGGCCTATTTGAAGGGCAGGGTCTGGGACAAGGACGAACCCGCTCCGCGGGAGGGGCGCTTGGGGTGGGGTCGCGCTGTAATCGCGGGGCGTTGGGCGAGGCGGAGTCGCCATGAGATTGTGAGGTTCCTTCAACGCAAAGGAACTCACCGTGGACACTACGATTACCTCCGCCCCGATCGGCTCGCTACGCCAGCGGATGCTGCAGGATATGAAGCTTCGAGGTCTCGGGGCGCATACCCAGCAGGACTACATTCGCCACGTACGATCCTTCGCCGCGTTTCTGGGCCGCCCTCCCGATACAGCCAGCGCAGAAGACCTCCGGCGATTTCAACTCGATCAGCATCGGCGCGCCGTTGGGCCTGCGACGATCAATGCCGCGGTATCGGCTCTGCGCTTCCTCTTCACCATGACGCTCAAGCGGCCGGAGATTGCGCTGGGTCTTTCCGTCATACGGTGTGAACCCAAGCTTCGAGATGTCCTGAGCGTCGAGGAGGCCGCGCGGTTGATCGAGGCGGCGCCAGGCATCAAGTACAAGGCCGCATTCAGCGTAGCTTATGGCGCAGGCCTGCGCGTGTCCGAAGTCACCCACCTCAAGGTTGGAGACATCGACAGCAAGCGCATGATCATCCGGGTCGAGCAGGGCAAGGGACGCAAGGACCGTAACGCCATGCTCTCACCGCATCTGCTGGATCTGCTCCGTCAATGGTGGCGCGAAGGCAAGCGCCGCGGAGTGATGTTACCCCATGGCTGGCTGTTCCCGGGTCGCAATTGCACTGATCCGGTCTCGGCGCGCCAGTTGAACCGCGCCGTGCATGAGGCGGCCGAGTTCGCGGGGATCCACAAGCGAGTGAGCCCACACACATTGCGCCACTCGTTTGCCACTCACCTGCTCGAGCAGGGTGTCGATATCCGCGTCATCCAGGTGCTGCTGGGCCATACCAACATCGACACCACCGCCATCTATACCAAGGTTTCGAGCAAGACCATGCGGGCGGTGGCCAGCCCGCTCGACCAGATCGTTGCCTTGATGGAAGGCAGAGCACCTCCCGGTTAAACCGGTGCACGCCTCGCTCGAGGTCGCCGATATCTTCCGTTGCGCCGGGCCCGCGTATCGCGCAGCCCATGCCGGGCATCTCAGTCTCGGCCAACTCAAGGTCATGACGGCAATCGAGAACTGCCGCACCGCCGCGCTGGGCGGTCATGTCGAGGCCTGCGACGACTGCGGACATTGGCGCCTCGCCTACAATTCGTGCCGCAACCGGCATTGTCCCAAGTGCCAAGGTGCCGCGGCGCGCACCTGGCTGGCGGCGCGCGAGGCCGACCTACTCCCCGTCGGCTACTTCCACGTCGTGTTCACCGTGCCCGCCGAGATCGCCGCCATCGCGTGGCAGAACAAGGCGGTGGTCTATGACCTGCTGTTCCGCGCGGCTGCGGACACGCTGCTGACCATCGCCGCCGATCCCAGACACCTCGGCGCGCGGGTCGGCATCACCGCCGTGCTGCATACGTGGGGATCGGCGCTGACCCATCACCCGCATGTGCACATGATCGTGCCCGGCGGCGGCATCGCGCTGGACGGCACGCATTGGATCTCGTCGCGCCCAGCCTTCCTGCTGCCCGTGCGCGTACTGGGGGTGTTATTCCGCCGCCTATTCCTCACGCGCTTGCTGGCGTTGTTTGATGCCGGCAAGCTGGCCTTCTTCAGCACCTTGGCGGACCTCGCCAAACGCAAGGTCTTCCTGCGGCATCTGTCGCCCATCCGGAAGAAGCGCTGGGTGGTCTATGCCAAACCGCCGTTTGCAGGGCCGAAGGCGGTGCTGGCCTATCTCTCGCGCTACACCCACCGCGTCGCAATCTCGAACCGGCGGCTCATCAGCTTCGACGAAGCCGGCGCGACATTCCGCTACAAGGATTATCGCCGTGATGGTCATGAACGCCAGCAGGTCATGACGCTGGCGACAGGCGAGTTCATCCGCCGCTTCCTGATCCACGTCCTGCCGCACGGCTTCCATCGCATCCGGCATTATGGCCTGCTCGCCAGTTCAACGCACAAGGACGCCATGGCGCTGGCTCGCAAGCTGCTGGGCGTAGCCGCGCCGGTCGAGGAACCCGAACCCGACGAGCCGCCTGATCACCGCCCGCCATGCCCGTGCTGCGGCGGGCACATGACCATCATCGAGGCCTTCGCGCGTTGGCGTCAGCCTCGCGCGCCGCCAGCGCCAGCATTCTTGACCCGGAGATATCCGTCATGATCCGGCATGGCTCCCCCTACAGCATGGCCAAGGTCATTACGTCTCGGCCCATGCGAAAATGCGCGCCCACGCCACGGGCTCGATCAAAACAGCGCACATTGCATACCGGATCAGCGAGACATTGCGGCCCAATCGCACCCGAAGGCTTTGCCAGTCTGCCGATAGAGGGCAAGCTGACACGTCTGCCTCAGTCACCCCAATCCACACCAAAGCCCTTTTACCCATAGATCGGTGGATGGGGCCCGCGGGTTCCTCCATGTCAGGATTCCGTACGCAAGCGCCCGAAATCCTTAGACTTAGCGCCCGAAATCCTTAGACTTACCGGCCATTCCGGCCGCGCGCGCCTCACGACTGCATCCGACGAAAGCGGACTATCTTCATCGACGGAGCACGAGGTGCTGAAAGAGCTACGACCGCCGAGCAATGGTTCGGCTCTGGGCGCAGCCGGTCAATCGCAGCCGGTCAATCAAAGATCATAGGTTACACCCGTGATCGCCGTCAGCTGCTCGAACAATGCCGCGGCGGCAACATCATCGTGTGCGAAGGCCGCGATCTCTGCCTCGCCGGGATGCCCCCGCAGTTCAAGAAAGCCCTGTGGACCGTAATAGCCAGCCGGCTTTGCGCTTGGCAGGGTTGCTGCCATTAACGTTCCCTCCGCGCCCATCTCGGCGCTTTGAACGATGGGGTAGATCAGTAGCCCCGCAGCCTTCATGAGGAAACTAGATGGTCCCGCCAGATTGGTCTTCGCTGCACCGGGATGACAGGCGACCACCAGGAGCCTGTCCCCAGCTCGACGCTGCAGTTCGCGGGTGAACAGGATGTTCGCAAGCTTCGTTTTCGCATAGGCCTTGATCGGACCGTATTTCTCCGTCGAGTCCAGATCTTCCAACGGAAGTGGCCCACCGGCCTTGTGCGCGCCCGAAGCCACATTCACGATGCGCGGTGCTGGCGCGCGTAGCAGGGCGGGCAGTAACTGACCGGTGAGACGGAATGAACCAAGCACGTTCGTGGCGAACTGCAGTTCGTGACCATCCGGACTGGTCTGACGCGTGGCGAGCGCCATCACGCCCGCATTGTTGATCAGGAGATCCAGAGGACGGGTATCCGAAAGCTCCTGCGCGGCGAACACTTCAATGGATTTCGGATCGGCCAGTTGAGGAGGCGGGTGCGCAAATTGGCAGCGGGCACCTGCTGCCGGATGCGCAGTGCTGCATCGTCTGCCTTGGCTAGGCTACGCGACGCGAGAGTGACCTCCGCTCCTGCCCGCGCAAGCTCCAGGGACGCACGCCATCCGATACCGCTGTTCGCGCCGGTAACGACTACCCGCTTGCCAGCCTGCGAAGGGATGTCTGATTTCGTCCAAGTCATGGTCTGTGCCTTTGAGATTTCATTCGGGAAAAGGAGGGTCTTCAGATCCAGGGCTTCTGTTTGATGAGCCGCCAATTCTGAAGATTGCTGCCGTTTGGTGGCGCAAGAACTACTGCTGAATTGATCTCGCCTGAGGTCGCGGTGACGTACAGCTGCGTTCCGTGAAGCCGGATGAGAAAGCTGCCGTCAGCGTGCTCCTCGATATCCCACGATACGCTGGATGAGCTCCGAGCATATTGAGCCAAGGTAGCGCCGGGCGTTGTCTGGCCTGAGACTCCCAGCATCTTCTTCGAATAGACATTCGCAAGCAGAACGCTTCCATCTGCAGCCGGCACATACCGCCAGGTCAGGCAGCCCCACTTATGCAGATTGTACACGACGACCGAGTTGCCTTCGAACGATCTCCCGCCCTTGGGTCGAATATTCTTCCCTGTCTCGACATTCTGGATCGCGAAGGTTTCTTCGCCTTCGTAGGTTTGCGGCCGGGCCCCAATGAATAGCCCGGCCGCCACGAGCAGTGACGCGGCAGCGGCGAACCTTGGGATGAACCTGCGCCTGGGGGAAAGCCGCCGGGGCTGTTCGGCGTCATCCATCATCGATACTCCTGTTTGGTGTCAGGCGTTCAGCATCTCGAGCGATAGCTCCCAGAGGTGACGAGCTGCCTCGGGATCGTACGCATATGGGGCGACGCCCAGGATGTCGGTTTCCGAAACCACCGCCTCGTTACAGTCGCTAAAATAGCGACCTGTCACGCCCTCAAGGGATGGCGAGGCGCCAACGAAAACCTGCGTCGCCGCGCCTTGCGCAACAGTCTTGAACTCAGTCTGATCGCTGATCGCCTGCATCTCGGGGGTCATCTCGACGTGGCGGAGCAGCCCGGTTTCATAGATGGCGCCGGGGTGGATGGCGTTCACCGAGATACCATCGCCGGCCCAGCGCTTCGCGGCCTCGACCGCCATCAGGATGTTCGCTGTCTTCGACTGGCCGTAAGCGGACCAAGGGTCATATTCCCGATCCGCGAAATGGATGTCCTCGAATACGACCGGCGACTGATGGTGGGTTGCCGATGCGACACTGACCACGCGCGCTGCCGGAGAAGCGGCGAGCGCGCCGTGCATCGCGACGACTAGTGCGAAATGGCCTAGGTGGTTTGTCGCAAAATGCGTCTCCCAGCCTTCAGGCGTCAGCTGAAGCGTCGGCAGCGCCATGATGCCTGCGTTGTTGATCAGGATGTCCAGCGGACCGTTCCAATCATCGGCCACCTTCTTGATCGAAGTACGGTCTAACAGATCGAGCGCGACGACGTCGACGTTGGCTCCGGTCTCGACAGCGATGCTCTGGGCGGTCGCACGACCTGCGTCGGTATTGCGGACGGCGATGGTCACATGGGCGCCGGCACCCGCCATGACCCGGGCGGTTTCCACGCCAAGCCCGGAAGACGCTCCCGTGATCAGGACGCGCTTGCCGGAAAGATCGATGCCGAGCAGCACTTCGCCGGCCGTGCTGTTCTTGTCGAAGCGGGAGAGGGTCGACTGGTCGATCACGCTGATTTCCTATCGGGAGAGATGGCTGAAACACTCATTAAAGACCGATGGTCTGTTGTTGCCAGGTCTATGCCCAAGCCGCTTGATTGTCAATAAACCATCGGTCTGTTATATTGCGTGGGCGTTCCAGCATTGATCTGTGAAGCCGGGTCTGGAGCAGCTGCCGGCCAATTTCGAGGGAAGAAACGTGACGTTCCAACGGGCCAGAAGTAATGAACAGCGGGATCAACGTCGCAGCGTCATCCTGACGACCGCTACGGCTATGCTCGGTGAAATGCCCGTCGCCGATATCACCCTGAACGAACTCAGCCGTCGGGTAGGCCTCGCCAAGTCGAACGTACTGCGATATTTCGAGTCTCGCGAAGCCGTTCTGCTGGAACTGCTGAGCACCCAGCTCGATGAGTGGATTTCTGCGCTTGATTTCAGCGACGTCGCTGTTGGCGATCGGCTTCAGGTCCGCGCCGAACGCGTCGGTGGCTTGGTCGCAGCCTCCCTCGGTGGCCGGCCCGCGCTTTGCGATCTTATCAGTGCTCAGGCAGCCGTGCTCGAACGGAACGTGTCGACTGAGGTCGTCCTCGCTCACAAGCGGGCGGTCCAGAACTCTGTGCGAGAATTTGGAGCCAAGCTACGCGCATCTATCCCGGAAGCCGACGACAGCGACGTTTATCAGGTGATCGCATCTACATTGCTGATGACCAGCGGGGCCTGGCCCCGCAGCCAGCCAAGCGAAGCGCTCACGGCCGCATACGAAGCGGATCCGTCCGTTGGCGGTCACGACTTCGATTTTGCAGGCTTCGTCCAGCAGACCGTCGCCTTCACGATTACTGGCTTGCTCGGGCGAAAATAAGGGTCTGACTCAAATTCCGTGCACTTGGTATCATGCTGGTGCCATGACCCTTGCCTTGAGCAGGTCGATTTTAGCGCGCCCGAACATCTGGCGCT
>NZ_SODQ01000010.1:0-161690 GCF_004368805.1 Novosphingobium sp. PhB55
GCATCACGCCCGACGCGCTTGTGCAGGCGAGCGTGCCGGATTATTCAACCGCAAGACTCTCGTTATGACCGAGGGACCGCCGGGGGGCAGGTCAGTCCGCCAGGTTGCTGAACGCCATGAGATTGCCGAGAGCCTGATCTATAACTGGCGGTCGGCGCGCCGCCAGGCAGCAGCCATTGCCAGTGAGGCGCTTGAGTTCATTCCCTACGGCGCGATCATACCGACGGAGCCCGCAGCTGCGCCTGAACCCCAGAAGGCGCCGCGACCTGTTTCGCCGCCGGTGCCATCAGTGTCGGAAGAACTCATCCGCCCCCATCCAGGTGCGCGCCCCGGCGCGATAGACATAGATTTGCCCAGCGGCGTTCGCCTGTCGGTGGACAGCCACGTCAACGAGAAGGCGCTGGCCCGAGTGCTGCGGGCATTCCGAGATGTCTCGTGATCTCGCTTGCGCCCGGAACGAAGGTCTATCTGGCGAGCAAGCCGGTCAGCATGCGGCTCGGTTTCGATGGGCTGGCGGCGCTGGTCCGCCCGCTATTCGCGGTCGAGCCCTACGGCGGGCATGTCTTCCTGTTTCGCAGCAAGAGCGGCAATTACCTGAAGGCGCTGCACTGGGATGGCACCGGGCTTTGCCTGTTCGCCAAGCGTTTGGAACGGAGCCGTTTCGTCTGGCCGCCGCTCATCGGAGGCGGTGTCGTGCTAACCCCGGCGCAGTTTGCGCTGCTGATCGAAGCGATGGATTGGCGGCGCACAGTGGCTCCCGATCCGCCCCGCCTGCCGGAGCAGATTTGACGCGATAATCGCCGCATTTCCGGGCTTTCTGCTTGGGCGGAAGGCCGGATTCTGCTATCGGGAAGCGTGTCTCCCGACGATCTCGAACTCCCTACCGATCCCGCAGAACTGCGCGCTTTTGCCGAGGCGATGCGTGCACGTCTGGCCGTTTCGGAGCAGGCGCTGGAAGCCGAACGGGCGGCCCATGACGCGACCCGCGAGAAGCTTCAGACTGCTCAAAACTCGATCAGGCTGACGGCGCTGCAGATCGAGAAGTTCAAGGTCCAGCTGGCCCGCCTCCGGCGCATGAAGTTCGGTCAGTCATCGGAACGCCTTGCCCTTCAGGCCGACCAGCTCGAGTTGACGCTGGAGGATCTCGAGGCCGAGCATGCCCATGCCGAGTGTGTGATCGAGGGCCATGCGCCCGAAGATTCTCCGACTAAGGCTGCCCCTCGCAAGCCTCGCCGTGCACCACTGCCCGATCACCTTCCTCGCGATGAGGTTATGCACGCAGCGCCGGATGCCGATGGCTGCTCCGCCTGTGGGAGCACGATGGGCAAGCTTGGCGAGGACGTCACCGAAGTGCTGGAGTATGTCCCCAGTCGCTTCCGCGTCGTCCGCCATGTCCGCCCCAAGCTGTCCTGCAACCGCTGCGATGTAATCAGCCAGGCACCGGCGCCAGCGCTTCCCGTGCCGCGTGGCCGTGCTGGTCCCGGCCTTCTGGCCCACGTCATCGTTTCCAAGTTTGCCGATCATCTGCCGCTGTACCGCCAATCTCAGATCTACGCCCGCGAAGGCGTGGAGATCAGCCGTTCGACGATGGCGGACTGGCTTGGTCAGGCAAGCTGGCTGCTGCAGCCGCTGGTCGATCAGATCGCCGATCACGTCATGGCCAGCGTGAAGCTCCACGCCGACGATACACCCGTTCCCGTGCTGGCGCCGGGGACCGGGAAGACGGCAACTGGGCGACTATGGGTTTACCTTCGCGATAACCGACGATGGAGCCACTTGGATAAGCCGGCTGCGCTGTTCCGCTACAGCCCCGATCGTAAGGGTGAGCGACCACGCGAGCATCTCAAGACCTTTGCAGGCTTCCTGCAGGCGGATGCCTATGCCGGTTTCGAGCGCCTCTACGCGAGTGACCGCCAGCCCGCGCCGATCACACCCGTTGCGTGTTGGGCTCATGCGCGGCGGAAGCTGAACGATGTCTACAAGACAGATCCAAACTCGGCGGCGCTCGAAGGGCTGCTGTTGATCGGCGAGTTGTACGACGTCGAGCGGCAGATCGTGCGTGAGCCTGCGGATTTCCGTCGCAAGGCTCGGAAGCTCTCGAAGCTCAAGGCACTGGATTTCTTCGCCTGGGCTGACGAGGTGCTGTCCAGGGCGTCGGCCCGGTCACCGCTCGCTGAAGCGCTGCGTTATGCTGTGAAGCTGAAGCCGCAATTGCTGGCTTACACCGACGACGGAAGGTTGGAGATCGACAACAATCCTGCAGAGAACGCCCTGCGGGGTATCTGCCTCGGCCGTAAAAATTGGCTTTTTGCAGGTGCCGACTGTGGTGGTGAACGTGCCGCAGCCATGTATTCCCTGCTTGAGACCGCCAAGCTTCACGGCGTCAATCCGCAGGAATGGCTAGCCGATGTGCTCGACCGTATTGGCAAGGGGCATCCGATCAACCGGATCGACGATTTGCTGCCATGGAACTGGTCCACCGTGCAGACACAAGTGAGCAATTAGTGGCACGCGGACAGTTTGCTTCTCAGGGACGGAAGTGACCGCTTAACCCCAGCGCTGAAGCCTTTGGAGCGCACCGAGCAGAGCGCTGGTCGGCATTTGGTCATCAAGCTCTAGCCCTAAGAGCTTCGTCGCGGACTGACGCGCAAAGACGTCATCAGGATCGTCATGAAGCATCGTTTTCAAAAATCCGAGCGCGCGCCTGTCTCGCCGACGACCGAGGCCGATGATTGCTTCGTAACGCACGTCGGCATCGGCATCCGAGAGCCGAGTGGCAAGGGCTTCTTTAATCTCACTACTGTCGGCATCGCTTTGTTGGCCGAGGCCGAACGTCGCCCAATTACGGACCTCCGCATCCCGATCGTTCATCAAGAAAAGCAGAGTTTCGTTTGCCTCGACTGAATCGACAGCCCCAAGCGCGCAGGCAGCGGCATATCGTATGCTGTCATCGGAATGTGTTGCAAAACGTATGATGTAAGGAGCCGCTCGGTCGCGGTCGATGTGCTGCAGGGCGAATATGGCAGAGAACACAACCTCATCGGCGGCATCGTCGAGGAGCGGCAGTACCGCGGCAAAGGACTCTTCGGGGAAAGTCCGGGCAGGCAACCCTATCTGGCCAAGAATATCGGCCGCCCGGGCGCGCGTAGCGGCTTCGGCGGTCTTGGTTAGAGCGCAGGCCTTGTCGAGAACCTCTTTGGAACCGCGCCAATGCAAGGCCGCGACAGCATCCCACGCATTATCGTCGTCGCATTGAAGGGCGGCCGCAAAGAGTGCGGGTACTAACCTCGGATCAAATTCTGCGTTGCCCATAGCGATAGTATAGTTCGGTTATCGGCACTTACGCCAGCGTTCGGGCATTTCCACCTCGGCGCGTTTATGCTGCCGACGGTTTGGGGCGGACGCTTACCAACAGCCCAGGCAAGCGCGCTCGTATGCGCGCGCCTTGGCGCCGCTCGCGCGACAGTAGAACCCGAGCAGGAGCACGCCGCAGGGACGGCACCTCGCGTGCAACTGGCTCTACGCCCACGCGCTCGGCGACCGGACCTGGTCATCATCTCCAGAAGATAGCCCCGCACTGCGCCCGAGCTTCCTCGGAGCCCCGGATCGCATCGACTCCGTCGAAGGCTTTGCCAATACGTGCGATCATGCTGCCATGACTGACGAACAGTCGGTTGATACCGCAGAAGGTGAAAGCGGACTTAGGCGCTGGCCCCTAATCCGTCGGTCGCACGCTCCGAGGAAGGCGGCATGAAGGCGTAGATCTATGATTCCGAGGCCGCCGGCAAAGAGACTTTCAACATTGCCGAACCCTGCTGGGGCTGCACACATGACTCAGGGTTGTTCGAGAGCAGCGAAGCGGCACATAGTTGATGCTCCAGCTACACTTCCCTGGTTTCGCTTCGGTCTGACGAAGACCGGATGGCCTCTTCAGTTCATCATACTCACGCCAGGTTCCATGGAGGGCGTCCTTTGCAGCGGTCAACTCCGCCGGAGCCACACGCGCCGCAGCCGGCGGCGGATGGGTTCGTCCCAGAACTTGTACGCGGCCCAGGCCACCGCCAGCAGCAACGGAACCAGTGCCAGGCCGATGACGGTCATGCGCGCATCGGACGGCTTGTCGTTGGCGACGTAGTTCATCCAAACATAGAGGAACGGGAAGTGCGTGATGTAGAGCGGGTAGGAGATGCGCCCGCTGGCCTTGCAGAGGCCCATCATGCCTCGGCCTGCTTCCGAATGGCTGCCGGCGTGAACGATTGCCGGAAACAGCAGCACGACGCAGAGCGCTTCGAACAGGCCGTTCATGGAAATGCCGGCCACGGGTGCCAGCGTGGGGGCCGCGGTAATGGCGGTCATGAGCGCCGTCAGCGGCAGCCAGCCCAGCCGGATCGATGGAAGGCTGGCTCTGACCCGGTAAAGCCAGAGGCCCGTGACGAACGGGAAGCACAGCCGCACCGGCGCCATCCAGAACGAAGGCCATGCCGATCCCTGGTCGATGCTGCCCAGCATGGTCGTGCAGACCACCAGCAGCGCGCCGCTGAGCACGGCCAGAATCCCCAGCGAACGCGTTCCCATGTGGCGCAGCGCGAAGGCATAGGCGATGTTGCCGATGTATTCCTGAAACAGACTCCAGCACGGGCCGTTGAAAGGATGGGTGTCCCCCCAGCGATTGGGCAGCGAGGGTGACGGCAGCAGCAGCAGCCCCAACGACAGGGCGAGCAGCAGCTCTCGCACCGGAACGTTCTGCGCGGCGCCCGCGAAGGGATCGACCAGATAGCTGACGAGGCCAAGCGCGGTGCCGAGTATGACCAGCGGGTGCAGGCGGATCAGCCGCAGGGTCATGAACTGGCGGGCCGTCATCTGTCCCCAGCGATCGTCGTAGGCATAGCCGATCACGAAGCCGGAGAGCATGAAGAAGAAATCGACGGCGAGGATGGCGTGGTGCAGGATGATGCGCGCGCCCTCCCATGCAACGGTGATACCCTGGATATGGAACAGGACCACCAGGATCGCCGCGGTGCCGCGCAATCCGTCCAGAACTTCGAAATGCGCCTTGCCGGTGGCTGTGCGGTCGAGCCTGGGTGCGTTTTGCGCCTCATGCCGGGCTTCCGGTGTTGCCGTAAGCCGTGGCCTTGCCAATCGATCCAACTTGTCCGCTCCGCAGTCACTTTTCTTGTTGCGGCCGGACTGGGTGATTTACCGTTAAATCACAAGAGCCTTTTTCAGAACGATCCGCGATCCGCGCGCGGCTGGGCATGATGCGCCAAGCTACTGGAATGGCCGGCATTCGGGCCGCCGATCGAGAAATGCAAACGGCCATAGCGCTCTTTATGCGGGTCTTCGCGGTCCTGCGGGCAGAGGCAGGCTGGCGAATCGATCTGCACGTTGTTGCATGATTGATTCTCGTTTGTGCTGGTTTTGCGCCAGCCGATCCTGTAGGCGTCGCTTATGACGAAAGAGATTCCTTCCGCCCGGCGCGAACTGATCGCGTCCCGGCTTCTGGCCGGGGAAGCTGTCAGCAGTACGGCGCTTGCCAGCGAATTCGCGGTTTCCGAAGATGCGGTGCGGCGCGATCTGCGGGCGCTGGCGGCGCAAGGCACATGTCGGCGGGTCTATGGCGGCGCCGTGCCCATAGGCGCGGGCAGCACCCCAATCGCAGCGCGTTTGAGTGAGGACTCGGAAGAGAAGCGCGCTCTGGCCAGGGCGGCGATGACGCTCATATCGCCGGGAAGCTTCGTTTTCATCGACAATGGCAGCACGAATGTGCTGGCCGCGGAGTTCCTGCCGGACGATGCCGAACTTTCGGTCGCGACCAATTCCGTTCATGCGGCGGCAAGGCTGGCGACGCGCCAGGACGTGCCCTTCGTCCTGCTCGGCGGCGGCGTGGACCTGGCGATCGGCGGCTGCGTCGACGGCACGGCCATCGAAGCCTTGTCGCGTCTGAACATCGATCTCTGCCTGCTTGGGGCCTGCGCGGTCTCTGCGGAGCGGGGCGCCAGCGCGTTCGACGCGGCCGATGCGGCGTTCAAGCGCGCGCTCGTCGGGCGGAGCCGGTGCACGGTCGTGCTTGTTTCGAACGACAAGCTGACCGCGACGGCGCCGTTCACGGTTGCCGATCTGGACAGCATCGACCACATCGTACTCTCCCACGACGCCCCCTCCTCCCAGGTTGCCGAGCTTGAGCGGGCCGGTGCAAAAATCCTGCGCGCTGCGGCACCGCAGGCGAACTAACGGAAATCACCGATCATGACACACGATGCCGGCTCCCGGTTCGCGACCCGTGCCGCCTTTCTCGTGGCCGGCTTCGGCCTTGCCTGCTGGGCCCCGCTCGTCCCGCTGGCGAAGGCGCGCCTTGGCGTGAGCGATGGCACGTTGGGGCTGCTGCTCCTGTGCCTGGGACTGGGTTCGGTCGCCGCCATGCAACTTGCCGGCCCGCTGACCTCGCGCATGGGCGCTCGTCCGGCGGTGATCGTCGGCGGAGTGGGGCAGGCGGTGCTGCTGCCTTTCCTGGCCTATGCGCCCGGCGTCGGATCGATGGCGCTGGCCTTGCTGCTGTTCGGGGGCTTTCTTGGCGTGATCGAAGTGGGCATGAACGTGCACGCGGTGGAAGTCGAGAAGCGCGCCGATCGTCCGCTCATGTCGGGTTTCCACGGACTCTTCAGTGTGGGCGGCTTTGTCGGCGCATCGATGATGACGCTTGCGCTTTCGGCCGGACTGGCGGCCGTGACCGGCGCGATCGTCGCCGCGGCGCTCATGATCGCGGCGCTGATCCTGGCGGCGCCTCGATTCATCGCGACGCCCCGCGCGCAGGAGGCACCGCTCCTTGTGGTGCCGCGCGGCATCGTCGTCCTGCTTTCTCTGCTGGCCGCGCTCACTTTCCTGACCGAGGGCGCGATCCTCGATTGGGGCGCGCTCCTGCTGAGCGGCAAGGGGCTGATGCCGGCAGCGCAGGCGGGGATCGGCTATAGTGTCTTTGCCGTGGCGATGACGTTCGGCCGCCTGACCGGCGATGCCGTGGTGGCGCGGCTCGGCGATCGGCGCACCATGTTCTGGGGCGGACTGCTCGCCATTGCCGGCTATGGCGTGCTGCTGACAGCGCCGGTCGCGCCGCTTGCTTTCGCGGGCTTCCTGCTGATCGGTCTTGGTGCATCGAACACGGTGCCGGTGCTGTTCCGACTGGCCGGAGCGCAGAAGGCGATGCCGTCGGGCCTGGCCATCGCCTCGGTCACGACGGTGGGCTATGCCGGTATCCTGGTCGGCCCGGCCGCCGTAGGCTTCGTGGCGCAAGGCATCGGACTGCCGAACGCCTTCTGGATCCTTGCAGCGATGCTGCTGCTGGTGCCGCTCTGCGCCGGCCTTGCCACTGGCCGGGCTTCGCGCGGGTCCTGATCGGGCGGCCCTGAACTCGGGGTAAGTGCCCATTCCGGCGACCCGGGAATATAGCCATTCTCGAAAGCGAAATGGCCCCGCCTGCTTCCTTGTCCGGCTCACCCGGCGGCGCGTCCTGCGGTAGCCGGGAGCCGTGGGGGCGGCTCTGGATGACGGCGCTGCTCCTGCCCCTTGGGCTCACTCTTGTGACCGGGACCGCCAGCGCCGCCGGTCCGAACGACCAGATGGACGAGATCGACGAGCAGGCGACCGCGGTGGCCGAGGCTGCCAGGGCCGGCACCGGGAAGAAAGGGGACAAGGACGTGCTGGCCGTGCCCTTGCCCATCACCAGCCCGGTGCTGGGCGTCGGCCTCGTCGTGGCCGGCGTGGTGTTCTACAATCCGAACGGCGCGCCTTCGCCCTGGATCAGCGGCGCCGCGGCGATGAAGACCAACAACGACAACTGGCTGCTGGGCGGCTTCCACAGCATGTCGCTGGCAGACGACCGCTTTCGCTTCACCGCCGCCGTCGGTGCCGGCAAGCTCGTCACGGACTACTACGGAACCGGCGACGCTGCCGGAGACCGGGACGTTGCCGCCCAACTGGACGAGAAGACCGTCGCGCTGCGGCTGCAGCCCCAGATGCGGGTGCTGCCCGGGCTCTATGCCGGCGTTCGCGCCCTGGCCATGCATGTGAAAGTGAACCCGCGGGATGCGGACCCGGCCTTTCCGGATCTGGCCATTCCCCAGGACCAGCGCAACAGTACCCTCGTCCAGCTCGGCCCTGCCGTGACATACGACCGGCGCGACGACAGCCTGAACCCGCGGCAAGGCGCATTCCTGCATGCCGAGTGGCTCTGGGGGATCAAGGCGCTGGGCAGCGATTACAAGGGCGGGAAATTCACGGCGGGCGCCAGCGTCTACGTTCCCTCGGGCACCAGGACGGTTTGGGCGTTCCATGCCGGTCTCTGCGATGCCGCGGGCGATCTGCCTTACTTCGACTTGTGCCTCTATGGGCAGAAGAACGATCTCAGGGGGTACAAGGCCGGGCGCTACCGCGACGGCATGAGCTGGGCACTTCAGGCGGAATGGCGGCGGCACTTGTTCGGCCGCGTGGGCATGGTGGCATTCGGCGGGATCGGCGGGATCGCCCCCAGTCTTGCGCAGCTTGGCAGGACCGATTTCCTGCCGGCCGGGGGCGTCGGGCTGCGGTTTCAGCCTTCGCGGGCCACCAACATCAACCTCCGGCTCGACCTTGCGGTGGGGAAGGATTCGCAGGCCGTCTATCTCGGGATTGCCGAGGCCTTCTAGCGCCTGGCCCGCGATGTCCGCCAGATGGCGTCAGAACATCACGCCGAGACCCAGGATCCCCACGTTGGCGTTCGGTTCCCCGTTGCCCACGAAGAGGTGCTTGAATTCCACTTTGGCATAGAGCTTTTCGGTCAGGTTCTGCTCCCAGCCGGTTCCGAGCCCGACGGCATTGCCGCAGTCCCGGCAATCCTTGGACTGCCAGTTCAGGCCCACGAAGACTTTGCTTTGCGGCAGGACTTCCGCTCCGGCGCGGCCGCCGATACCCCAGGCGACGCGGGTGCCGCCCGTCAGCAGCTTCTCGGCCGTGCCTTCGACGCCGACGAAGAAGGTCTCGTTCAGATCGACATCGTAGCCCAGGGCCACGCCGGTGATGGCATCGGTTTCCTCGTCGTTCCAGTTCACGCCGCCCGTGACTTCGACATAGGCCTCATCGGCCCATGCGGGCGTGCCGGCGAGCATCAGGAGGAGAGCGAAAGGAACTGCTGCGCTGCGCATGTTTCGGGACCGTCCATAGGAATGGCGGCCCCAACCCTAGCAGCCCTGTTTCGCGAACGATCTCGGGGTTTCCACCGCTATCCGGGCGGACGATGCCCCACCCCGCCTAACCGCGCGCGTGGTCACGC
Organism: Novosphingobium sp. PhB55; assembly: GCF_004368805.1. Lineage (NCBI taxonomy): Bacteria > Pseudomonadati > Pseudomonadota > Alphaproteobacteria > Sphingomonadales > Sphingomonadaceae > Novosphingobium > Novosphingobium sp. PhB55. The sequence continues at coordinate 9,302 of NZ_SODQ01000010.1, forward strand.
CAGCGTTTGCAAGGCGCCGCCTTGCGCTGCGGAGGCGCGTATGGCGTCCATGATCCGCATGCATTCCAGGCCGTCTCGGAATGTCGGCACCGCCACGGCGCCCGCCTGGGCCTGTCCGGTGATCCGCGCTTTCAGCGCCTCGGCGAGACGGGTGAAAGGCGCCAGTTCGAACGGCGGGGCGTGACCGGAGGCGGCCGGATCGGACGGGGCGGGATCGGACGGGGCCGGAGCCTGCGGGAGCGCCAGTTCGGGGGGCGCCTCAAGCTGGCGGGTGCCGGTGCTGTCGGCCAGGAACACCTTGCCGCCATCGATCCAGACGGTGCCTTTCGACCCCGCGCAACGGCAGAGGCTCGCCGGTTGGCCCCAGGCGCCCGCCGATTGCTGCATCGAACCTTCGACACCGCTCTTCGTCACGAAGCGCACCGAATAGGAATCCTCGGCCACGTCCTTTCGGTCGGACACGGTCAGGAGGTTCGCGCTCAGCGCATGGATGTCGCCCAGCCAGGCGCGGACCTGGTCGATCAGATGGGAGCCCCCGGCGCCCAGCCAGCCGCCACCGGCCTCCGCGTCGAACCACCAGCGCGGGAGCCGGGCGGCAGGATCCGCGCAAAACGGAATGAACTGGTCCATGACCAGGAAGCGCGGCTCGCCGATCAGGCCGTCCCGGATGGCCTGGCCGAACAGCGCCCGCTCGGGCAGCCAGCGGAATTCGTGCGAGACCATGTGCACGATCTGCCGCTCGTCCGCGGCGTCCAGAAGGGCGGCGCCTTCGACCGCATTCAAGGCGAAGGGCTTTTCGCAAAGGACATGGCATCCGCGGGCGATGGCCCGGTGGGCCAGGCTTGCATGCGTGTCAGGCGTGGTGGCGATCGTCACCACTTCCGCGCCGGTGGCGGTGATCGCTTCGTCGAGATCGGTGAACCTGGCGGGAACCCCGCTGTCGGCGGCCTTGCGGGCGAGCCTTTCCTCGTTCCGCCCGACCAGCGCGGCTACCTCGAACCCAGCGGCGCGCAAGGCCGGAACATGAATGCGGCAGCCGAAACCGGTGCCGACGACGATGGCTGGGATGGTCTTCATGCACGATTCTCCGCGGAGCGGGCCGGCTCCGTAGTCTTGACGCCAGCGGCGCATTTCCGCCGCCGATTGTTCACAAGAAAGTGCGCACTGTCGATGCCGGGCAGGCCGGATCCACCGCGCTCGCGGCGCTATTCGCCGGTGCGATGTCTCCCTTGCCGCGGTCAGGGCGCTTTACCTCGGCCTGTTTCACCGCCACCCCGGAAGGCCGCCAAGGCAGTCGGCGCTCTCTTGGAGCGGCGCCTGCCTTTCACCTCCGCAGCGGTGCCGGGCGGTCCGCTGCGCACGCTCGATCGGGACCAGGATGCGGCCGGTAAGTCTTGAATTCGTCAGCACCTTCGGCCTGCCGCCCGTAGAGTCCGTGCAACTGGCGGCGCGGCTCGGCTATCAGCATGTCAGCACCGTGCTGGAACCGTTCCGCGAAAGTCTGGAGGGCCACCCGCATTTCTCGCTGCGCAGCGACGCGGCGCTGCGGCGGGACCTGCTGGCAGCGATGACCGACACCGGCGTCACGATCGCCTCCGGGGAAGGCATCGCCGTGCTGCCCGGCCGCGATGTTCGGGATCTCTACGCCGGGGACCTCGAAATCATGGCCGAACTGGGCATTCCCAGGATCAATGTGGTGAGCCTCGATGCCGACCTTGTGCGGACATTCGACCAGCTTGGCCGGTTGAGCGAAATGGCCGGTTCCTTCGCCATCGAGACCCTGATCGAATTCGTTCCCATCTTCCCGATCCGCGACGTGGAGACGGCGATGTGCGCGATCCGCCATGTCGGCCGCAGGGATTGCCGGCTCACGTTCGACATGATGCATTTCTTCCGCACCGGCGGGCGAACGCAGGACATTGCTGCAATCGACCCGCAGGCGATCGGCTATATCCAGCTATGCGATGCGCCCTTCACGCCGGTCATCGCGGACTACATGGAAGAAGCCGTGTGCGAGCGGGCCGTGCCCGGGGAAGGCGAATTCCCCCTGGCAGAGGCGCTCGCACAGCTTCCCACGGACCGGGTGGTGGGGATCGAGGTGCCGCAACGATCGGCAGGCGCTGCCGGGGTCTCCCTCGATGCCAGAATGGCGCACTGCCTGGCGGCGGCACGCCGGCTTCTTGCATGAGGAGCGGCCGGGAAATCCTTCAACGCCCAAGCGATGGTTGCACGCCGGGGCTGCACCTGGGCCGATGTCCGGCGGGCGGAAATTGACCCTGCGCGCGCCGCTGCGCTAAACATCCGTTCAACAGTGGAAAGGTGCCGGCAATGGATCTGGAAAGCGAAGTCGCGGCCCTCAGGCGCAGCGTGCAGCACATCAGGGACCGGCAGGAGATCCTCGATGTCATCGTCCGGGAATCGCGGGGGCGGGACCGCCACGACGAGGCGCTGACGGCAAGTTGCTACTGGCCCGAGGGTGCGGACGAACACGGCCCCGTGCCGCTGCCCGCAACGGAATATCCCGCGAAGGCCAATCGCGGGCATGCCGCGATGTTCGCGATGAACCAGCACAACCTGGCCAACCATTCCTGCGAGATCGACGGCGACACCGCCTATTGCGAGACTTACGTCATCGGCACCCTGCTTTCGCACGACGGCCTGACCTGCACGATGGCGGCGGGTCGCTACATGGATCAGATGGAGCGGCGGGACGGCGAGTGGCGGATCCTGTGGCGTCGCTCGACGGTGGAGGCCGCGATGCAGGGCGATGCCTCGTGGTTGCAGACACCGGCCGTGAAGGGCTTCCTCAAGGGACGGCGCGACCGGGACGATCTTTCCTACGACCGCCCGGTCGCAGTGGGCGCGGCGGGTACGCGCTGGTGAGGGGCGCATTGGTGGAGGGGGCTGGGCAGGTTGCCCTCCTGCCGGAAATCAGCGGATAATCAGGGGGTGGTGGCGGTGCGGCGCCACCTTGTGGGTATCGCGGTATGACGGCGGCTGGCGGCCGCCCTCGTCGGTCAGCCCGTATCGCACGGCCATTTCCGCCCCGATCACGGTTTCGCCGTTGAGCGCGGCCAATTCGGGATCGTTGTAGAGCGCCCAGATCACATGGCCGGTAAATTCCGGCGTTTCGATCTGGCCGCGAAGATAGCCGTACTTTTCCGGATCGGCGGCGATCATGGCCAGCAATCGGTCGGTCGCCAAAGCCCCCATCCAGATCGACAGGGCCGCGACGCGGGTACCGGCCGCCTTGAAGTCCACCGCCATGTCGAAGGCCATCTTGTCGATCCCGGCCTTGTGCGCGCCATAGGCAGGCCCCATCGCGTAATGCGCGGCGCCCGAGGCCGAGGTGAAGACGATCAGCCCATGGTCCTTCGCGGCCATGCCCGGCGCCGCCAGCCAGCTCGCCACGTAGCTGCTGCGTATCCCGACATCGATCATGTCGGCAAGTTTGCGCGGCTTTTCCCAGAACTGCCCGGGCATGGACAGCTCGTCATAGACGGCGGCGGCATTGTTGACGAGAATGTCGATCCGGCCTTCGTTCGCCAGGACCTGATCGAACAGCGCTTCCACCTGGGTGTCGTCGCCATGATCGCAGCGCACGGCGATGCCCTTGCCCCCGGCGCGCGTCACCGCCTCGGCGGTTTCGTAGATGGTGCCGGGCAGGGCATGATCGCCCTGCCGTTCCGACCGGCCGGTGACGTAGACGGTGCATCCGTGGCTGCCCAGCGCAATGGCAATCCCGCGTCCGGCACCCCTGCTGGCGCCGGTGACGATGGCGATGGTCCGCTCTGTCATGTGCCGTTCTCCCTCAGGCCGCGCGACCGGCCAGCGAGGCTGGCTGCCCGATGGGGGTATAGGCGCGGTAGGCAAAGCGCCATTCGCCGCCCTCCCGCACAAGGCGGTCGGTATAGAGGCCGGTCATCGTCATGCCGCTTCCGGATTTCAGCGCGATGGTCTCCAGCACGGTGGAGAGCACGCTGGCGCCGTCCTGCGTGAAGGCGATCGGGCCGATCTCGTTGAAAGGCGTGACGCTGCGGAAATCGGTCCAGGTCGCGGTCCACATTTGCTCCAGCGCGGCATGGCCGGCAACTTCGAACTGGGGCGTTTTCCAGGTGGCGTCCGCGGACCAGCAGTCCAGCCAGTCGGCGCCGTCCTGGCGGACGACGGCCATGGCATAGCGCCCGTAGACTTCGCGGATGAGCAGCCGGTCTTCGATCCTGCTATCGGACATGTCCTGCGTTCTCCCGTTCCCGCCCCGGCCTGCGCGGTGTCCGCCGATTTGCGAGCGGCCGGCGCGGCTTGTCAATGCGGGCATCCCAGAGCGCGCAGGGGCGATGCCAGAGGCCGGGACCGGACCCTTTCAGGCGGCGGCTGGCGGCGCCGTCAGCGGGCCTTCTCCAGGAGATCGTAGCGCTGGATATAGTCGCGGAACGGTTCGCGGGCCTGGTCCGCGGTCATGCCGAAATCGGCGATGTCATACTTGTGCGTCCCGCGCGCGAGTTCGGGTTTTTCCGCAATCCGCTTCGCCAGCCCCGGCCGGAGGGTTTCGGGAATGTCCATGTCGATGAAGGCGTAGATGCGTTCGAGGACGGCCATCGGATCGGCATGGAAGTCGGCATGGACGACATCGAGGACCTGCCCGGGAAAGCGGCTGCGAACCCGCTGGGCCTTCTCGACCGCCTCGGACCACTTGGCCACTTCCCGGATCAGCATGTTTTCCGACCGCTCCTGCCGGCGGCCTTCCTCGAAGAGCGGGTGAAGGTTCGCCATGAGCGACACGAGCGAGGGGATCGCCTTGCCGGGATCGCGGTGCGTCTGGATGATCTTCGCATCGGGGAACACCGCAAGCAGCAGGTCGAGGTTCTCGATATGCCCCGGGTTCTTGAGCAGCCACCGGCGATGGGGCTCGTTGCTGCCGATCAGCTGCACGCAGGCGCGGAAGTAATCGTAGGAGGCCGCTTCGGACTGGCTTCGCCACCAGGCGTCGTAAGTCTGCGCGGAGGGCCCGGCGCAGGCCAGGATGTTCGAGGTGAAGCCGTGCCACAGGATCATGCAGCATTCGTGGACTTCCTCGGCCGCGCGGAAATGGGCGGCCTGGTGATCGGGCGCGGCGGCGTGCTGGGCATCGATGCCGGCCATGGTCTTGCGGAACTGCGGATAGTCGGCCCAGGTCTCGATCGGCGGGCGGGGCATCGGGGAATCGATCAGCCAGGTCTGAAGCCCCTGAAAGCGGGGATCCACGGCCATCAGGCGGTGCAGCGCCGTAGTTCCGGTGCGCGGAACGCCGGTGATGACGACCGGGCTCACCACCGGATGGCGGTCGAAACCGGGATGCTGTTTCATCGCGCGATAGGCATGTGCCCGGCCGCGCAGGATGGCCACGATCTGGCCCCAGGCCGCGCGCCGTCCCTGTTCGTGAAAGCGGGGGTCGTAGTCCATGGCATGAAGGTAGGCATTCAGCCCGGGGCGATAATCGTCCGGGCCGAAGTCGCTGCTGCTGATCTCCGCGGCGACGAGTTCGTGCAGGGCATCGCCGGCATGGCGGAATGCGCTGGGGGGGTCGTACGTCAGGTCCATTCGAAATCATCCTCGCCCGCGGCCGTTCTTGCGCGAGGCACCATGTTCGATCGGCGATTCAAGACAGTCAAGACTATCTAGCTTGGCCGGGCCGATATCCTGCCTGCGATGTGGCGGGGCTGCTCCCGCCAGAAGGCTTGCGGCGCCGTACTATGACAGTGCATGCTGTCCTCGGCGCGATGCCCGGCCCGACGCGGTGCCGGGACGGCCGTACTCGACGGGACCGGACAACCGGACGCTTTCAGCAGAAATCCATGCCGCGAAAACCCCCGGGTGGGCGCGGAGGGAATGGGTGAGGATATCGTATGGGTCCTTCAACAGAACCGCTCGCCAGCTACCTGGCCCCTCTCGAAGAAGCGGCCGCGGAGCTGGCGAACACCTGGCACCCGGAAGACCCGGCCTATCGGGCGGAAGTCTGCCGGCAGGCGCTGATGAACCTGTCCTACGGCTATTTCGTCCATTTCAACGCCGATGCCGAGCATCCGGACTGGAGCCCGCTCTACAACCCGGTGTTCCTGTGCCAGCCCAATCCCGACGACATCTACCTCTTCAGCCCGCTGCGCGATGACCTGACCTACCGCGTCAGCGGCGACAGGGGCACCGTGAGCAAGCTGATCTTCGTCACCCAGCGCGGGATTCCCGGCACGCTCGAAACGGTGGGTGAATATGGCGCGGCCAGCAGTTTCGACGATTCGGACTTCACCGTCGGCCCCGACGGGCGGATCGATATCGTGTTCAGCGCCGTGCGGCCCGAGGGATACGAGGGCGACTGGTCGCAGCTCAAGAGCGGGGCCGACTGCATCTTCGTACGCTATCGCATGATCGACTGGAACTGCGAGGTCGATCCGCAGCTTACCATCGAATGTCTGGACGAAGTGCCGATGAAGCCGCGTCTCTCGCCCGAAGCGATCGCCGCGCGCCTGGGGCGTCAGGCCGCGGTTCCCCGCAACCAGAACCGGCTGTTCTACACGATGCAGAACGAGATCCTGGAGGCGGTCGGCCAGAACAGGATCCATCCGGTGCGGCTGCCTGGCCTCGACAAGCAGCTCTACTGGCCCGCGGTGTTCTCTTTCGAGGAGGACGAGGCGCTGATCGTCGAGACCGAGATGCCGGCGGTCGCGCGCTACTGGAACATCCAGCTCAACGACCCTTTGTTCAACGCGGTCGAATATGTCTACCGGCAGAGCAGCCTCAATGGATCGACCGCGATCATCGACGGTGACGGCAGGCTTCGCATCGTCATCGCGCTGACCGATCCCGGCGTGCACAACTGGCTGGACCCTGCGGGCTATACCGAGGGAACGCTTTACGGGCGCTGGTACGATTGCTCCAGCCTGCCGATCCCCACCATCACGACCGTCAAGCTGGCCGACCTGAAGGCGCACCTGCCGCCCGGCACGGCCACGGTTTCGCCCGTCGAGAGGGAGCAGGCCCTGCGCAGCCGCGTGCGCGCCGCCCAGCGCCGGCGCCGCTGGTAAGGCCCTTCCGCCCCCGAGACCGACCATTCCGACTGGAGACGCATTGTGGCCACCAAGACAACCTCGATCCTGGATTACCTGGGCGATCTCGAACAGGCGGTGGACAATCTGGCGATGAGCTGGCGGCCCGAAGACCCGGCCTATCGCGCCGATGTCTACCGCCAGACGATGACCAGCCTGTCCTATGCCTATTTCATGTATTTCCACGCCGATGCCGAGCATCCCGACTGGGCGCCGCTGTGGAACCCGGTCTTCACGCTTCAGCCCAACCCGGACGATATCTATGTGCAGAGCCCGATCCGGGGGGACCTGCGCTACCGGGTCTCGGGCAATCGCGGGACCTGCCGCATCCTCTCGTTCACCACGCAGAAGGCGCTTTCGGGCACTGTCGACGAGATGCCCCGGCCCAATGGCCATAACGAGGTGGACTGCGACGATCTGGGCATCGGACTGGGCGAGGACTTCGAGATCCTGTTCAGCGCCGTGCGGCCGGAAGGCCATGCCGGGCACTGGGCGCCGATCGATCCGGAGGCGCGGGGCATGTACTTGCGCTACCGGATGTATGACTGGGAGGACGAGACCGATCCGCAGCTCTCGATCGAATGTCTGGACCCGGTTCCGCCCAAGCCCCGGCTCTCGCCCGAGGATATCCTGGCGCGGATCGGCGAGATGGCGCGCTTCCCGGCGCGCAAGACGAACCTCTACTACCCCATGCAGAACGGCGTGAAGGACCGCGTGGGCTTCAACGTCTTCGAGCCGGTCCGCATGCCCGGCGCGCTGGTCAAGCAGGTCTACTGGCCGGCCTGCTTCCAGCTCGCGGAAGACGAGGCGCTGATCATCGAGACCGAGATTCCCGACCGGGCGCCTTACTGGAACATCCAGCTCAACGACCCGCTCTTCAATGCGCTGGAATATGTCTACCGGCTGTCCAGCACGAATGGCGCCATGGCCAGGCTCTCGTCGGACGGACGGTTTCGGGCGGTGATCGCGCTGACCGACCCCGGCGTGCCCAACTGGCTGGACCCGGCCGGCTACACCGAAGGCGGCATCTATGGCCGCTGGTACGATTGCAGCGCGGAGCCGACGCCGACGATCCGGCGCGTCAAGCTGGCAGAGCTGCGCGATCACCTTCCCGAAGACACGCCCCATGTCACCCCCGCCGAGCGGCGCGAAGAGATCGCCCGGCGCGTGCGGGCCTGCCAGCGCCGCCGGCGCTGGTAATACCGCGCTTTGGCGCCAGGAGTGGCCAAAGCCGTGGCGGCGCTATAGGACGGCCGCAAGTGAGGCGGTGTTTGGCGGAGCAGAGTTTGGGCAGGCAGAACGACAGGCCGCGGCAAAGGCGCGCTCCCGCACAAGTTCGGGAGGAAATTCTCCGCGCCGCGGAAGCGGAGTATTCGCGCTATGGTTTCTCGGGCGCCACCACGGCGGCCATCGCGGCGCGCGCCAATACGACCGAGACGCAGATCTTTCGCTACTTCAGCTCCAAGGCCGAGTTGTTCCGCGAAGCGATCCAGCGCCCGTTGGACAGCCACCTCCAGAACTTCATGTCGAACGTCTCCGCCGCCAGCGGCGATGCACCGCTGGAAGCGCAGGCCAAGACCTATATCGCCGAGTTGCAGGACTTCATCGCCGAGCACCAGCGCATGTTCCTCTCGCTCATCATGGCGGAAACCGGGAAGAGCGGCGAAGTGCAGGGCATGGCCGCGGTCGATGCCCTGCACGACTATTTCGCGCGCGGCGCCGAAGTGGTGCGCGGCCGTACCGGGGGCACGGACAAGCTGCCGCCCGAACTGATGGTCCGCATCAGCTTCGCCTCGCTGCTGGGCTGCGTGCTGTTCAAGGACTGGCTCTATCCCGAAGGCATGGCCGACGACGACACCCTGCGCGCGGCGACCACGCGCTTCGTGATGGACGGGATCTACGCGGACCCCGCGTAGCCCTGGGCGTCGATGGGGGTGGGATGCGGACCGGATCGGGTCCGGTCCCACGCTATTCTGTCTCACGCCATCCTGTCACGTCATCGTGACGTGGACCTTGGTTTCCTCGTTCGGGCCGCGCAGCATCGCCATCGTCTCGGGCAGGGCCGTCAGCGGCACGGTGCTGGTGACGATCGCCTTGGGGTCGACGTGGCCCTTGTCCATCTGGTCGGCGATGTAGAGGAATTCCTTCATCGAATAGCCGACCAGGAACTGCACGTTCACGCACTTGTAGGAGGCGAGGGCGGGTATCACCGGGTCGGGCGAGGTGCAGAAGCCCAGCGAGACGACCCGGCCGAACGGCCCGGCATGCAGGATCGCCTTGCCGAGCATCCCTTCCGCGCCCACGCATTCGAACACGACGTCCGGCACGCCGCCGAGCGCTTCCCTCACTTCGCCCATTTCGTCGCTTCCATAGGGAATGAAGCGGTCGGCGCCCATCTGCAGCGCCAGGTCGGCGCGGCGGGCGGAACGGGACATGACGACGATCCTGCCCGCGCCAAGACGCCGCGCCCAGTAGATCGCGTAAAGCGCCACGGTGCCGCCGCCCAGCACCACGACCTTGTCGCCGGGCTGGATCCGTGCGTGCTTCACACCGTAGAGGCTGATCGCCATCGGTTCGATCAGGGCGCCGTCGGTGAGCGTGAGGACGGACGGTAGCCGGGTGGCCACGGCAGCCGGCACCCGCGCCAGTTCGGCAAAGCCATGCATCGCGCTGCCGGGCGAGGCCTGGCACAGCACGTTGTTCTGATGCGCGCAGCCCGGGCACTCCCCGCAGGCGACCGAGGGCAGCACGGCGATGCGGTCTCCGATCGCCAGGGTGGAGACGCCCGCGCCGAGCGCGACGACTTCGCCGGCATATTCATGGCCGAACTGCGAACCCGCGCCGAAATCCCAGCCGGTGCCCTTGGTCATCGACAGGTCCGTGCCGCAGATGCCGCAGCGGCTGACCCTGATCAGCACTTCGCCGGGCGCGGGCTCCGGGTCGGGCAATGTCTCGATGACGACAGGCTGGCCCTGCCCGGGATAGATGGCCGCTTTCACGAATGCGTCTCCATGGTTGTCACCGCGATCGCGTTCAGGCGACCTCGCCTTTCATGAAGGCGGGGTTGATGGCGCCGGTGAACACGCCGCTGGCGAAGCCCTGGTCGGTGTAGAGGAAGCTGCCGGTAACCGCGCCGTTGAGCGGACTGTTGAGCAGGACCAGCGGCCAGGCCTGATCTTCCGCCGTGGCCATGCGCCCCAGCGAGGGATAGGGCCAGGCGTCGAGAAAGCCTTCCGGCAGCAGCTTTTCCTGCTCGTCCATGAAGGCGGTGCGGGTGGGACAGGGGCCGATCGCATTGAAGCGGATGCGCCGGGCATTGCCGTATTCGACCGCCTTGTTGGCGACCCAGACCACCAGCATCTCCTTCGAGCTGGTATAGCCGTCGCGGACGCGGGCATCGGGATCGGCCTCGCACCAGGCATAGGCTTCGTCCGGGTCGGAGATCGCCAGCATCTCCAGCGACTGGGCGAGGTTGCCCTGCCAGCCCATCGCCGCATCGGAAGAGATCAGCGCGATCCCGCCGCCGTCGCGGACCGAGGGCAGCAGTTCTTCCACGAACAGACGCGTGCCTATGTAGTTGACCCGCATGCAATACATCGGCCCCTTGATGTGCGGCGGCAGGCCGGCGCAGGGGAACACGAAGTCTATCGGCGCTTCTGCCGCCAGCGCGGCGGCGGCGGCGCGGACCTGGTCGAAGTCGGAGAGATCGCACTGCCGGAAGCTGAGGTGCGGCACTTTGGGCGCCTGGATGTCGACGATGTGCACCTTGGCGCCGAGTTCGCCGAGGATGCGCGCGACTTGCTCGCCCATGCCGGACGACCCGCCGGCGACCACGACTGTCCTGTCCCGATATCCCAGCCCGTCGAGGTTCTGCATGCTCAATCCCTTCGCCATGGTCCGATCGCGCTGCTGGAGCCGGACTCGCCTTGTGTCGTGACCTATCACCCCGGCGCGCCGTGCAGAAGGTGGATAGCGCGCACTATCCTGTTTCGCAGCTTCCCAAGGGCACTGAAACCGCTGCGGCGATGCCCGCCGACAGCCGCGGCGCCCCGCCCGAAACGCTCAGTCCAGCCTGAAGCGCGGCAGGTCCAGCTTGAGACCCGGCGTGCCTGAACGACCGCGATAGAGGAAGGAGTTCCGGGCGGTGATCTCGCCCCCTTCCTTCAGGGTATCGCCGCCATCGACGGGCACGGAATTGACGTAGACGTCGCGCATGTCGGCGCCGCCGAAGCGCACCTGGGTGATGGCGCCGCCCGGAGTGGGACAGTCCGCCAGCCGGGTACCGTCCGGCGCGAGGCGGGTGAGGGCATTCGAGCGGAAGCCCGTGATCCAGAGGTTGTGATCGGCGTCGAGGGCCATGCCGTCGGCATCCTCCTTGTCGAGGATCATGCGCCGGTTGGACGCGGTGAGGTCGTCCGCCACGTCGAAGGCCCAGGTGCCCCGGAACGTGTCGTTGCAGTAGAGGCGCCGGCGTCCGGCATCGAACATCAGGCCATTGGTGAAGCCGATGTCCCCGGCGACCTGGATGACTTCGCCGGAAGCGGTCATGCGATGGATCGCCGTCGGCCGGGCAGGTTCGCCCTTGATGACGCTGGCGATGTCGAGCGTGCCGAAGAACAGCCCGCCTCGGCCGTCCGGCGCCATCTCGTTGATGCCGTTGATCGGCTGGCCGTCGATTTCGCGCAGCAGCCAGCCAGATCGCCCGGATTCGGGGTCGTTCCACATGATGCCGCCCTCGCCGGTGGAGAGCACTGCGCCATCGGCGTTCATCGTCACGCCGCCGGTCCACCGCCGATCGGGGTTGAAGGACGCGACCCGGGTGCCGTCGGGCTTCACGCCGTGGATGCCGCCGGCAATGACGTCGCTGTACCAAACGATGTCGCGCAGATGGTCGATCGCGAGGCCCTCGATGTAGGTCCCCGCCGCTATCCTGTCGAACGCCTCGATTGCCGCCTGCATCGATTGCCTCCTCCCGCCGGCCGTTTCATCGGCGCTGTCTTCCCGCCGGGCAGGATGTTGGCCGCGCCATATCCTGTCAAGGCGGAGGCGAGCCGGCGGCGACCAAGCGGATCAGCGCGCTGGGGCATGGCGGGGAGGCCTGGGGGCACTTGCCCGAATCCCGCCGCCGATCCATGCCGAAGCGCAAGATCGGTCGAGCAGGTGTCCGCGATCCGTGGCTAACGGAGAGCGTCACGGAGGAAGGAACGATGAAGGCGGCGCTCGATACCTACCATGCCCGGATGCTGCGGGCGCTGGACCATATCGACCGGCACCTCGACAAGGCGCTGGACCTCGAAACGGTGAGCGGCGTGGCCGCCTTTTCGAAGTTCCACTTCCATCGGCAGTTCACGGCCATGTTCGGGATCTCCGTCCATCGCTATGTCCAGCTGGCCCGCATGAAGCGGGCCTCGCACCGGCTGGCCTATCGCGAGGGGCAGAGCGTGACCGACATAGCACTGGATGCCGGTTACGAGGCGCCGGACGCTTTCGCCCGCGCGTTTCGGCAGAGGTTCGGGCAACCGCCGTCCTCGTTCCGCAAGAGCCCCGATTGGGCGCCGTGGCTTTCGGCCTTCGAGCCTCTCGACACAGCCAGGAGCAAGTTCATGCACAGGACATTCACGCAGGAAGACGTCGTTATCCGCGAGGTGCCGAAGCAGTTGGTGGCGATCATGGAGCACCGGGGCGACCCGGCCGGGTTGGGAGGCACCATCCAGCGCTTCATCGCCTGGCGCCGCCGCGCCGGTCTGCATCCCTCCAAAAGCCCGACATTCAATATCTGGCGGTCGGAGCGCCGCCCCGCCGCCCCGGCCGATTATGGTATCGACCTTTGCGCGGGCATCGAGGGGCCGGTCGCGGCCGATGGCGAGGCGGTGCGGATCGGCGAGATCCCCGGCGGCCGCTGCGCGGTGCTGCGGCAGGTCGGCCAGACGGATAACCTGGAGCCGGCGGCGCTCTTTCTCTATCGCGACTGGCTTCCCGGCAGCGGCGAGGAAGTCCGCGACTTCCCGCTCTATTGCCAGCGCCTGCGCTTCTTCCCGGAAGTGCCGGAGCACGAAGCGGTGGCAGAGCTGTTCCTGCCGCTGAAATAGCGCGCACGGTTCAGGCGGCAGGCCGCCATCGTTCGAGCTGGGTCAGCACGTCGTTCACGATCTGCTGTTCGGTAAGGCCGGTAAGGTCGCGGTGGCGCTCGGTGGCGACCTGCCCCGTCATCATCCAGGTCAGGCTGCGGCGGCCTTCCGAGGCTTCCAGCGCGGTATAGGCGGGCAGGGGGCGCGACCGGGTGCCCAGGCTGTAGACGAACCGGCTCTCCGGCCCGAACGTGATGGTGAGCGCGGCCTGCCCCTCGCCCTCGGTGACATGGCTGTCGGCCCAGCCTTCCGCCAGCATCGCTTCGCAGACGGATCGCAGCGCGGGGGCGCCGCGCTCCGCCAGTTGCCGGACGATCTGCGCCTTGCTGGAAGGCACGAAAAGGCGTTTGAGCCTTTCGCTGACGGTCGCGGGCTCGTCGTCGGAAATGGTGATGCCGGCAAGGTCGGCGCTGGTCTGGCGGACCAGCCCGAAGGCGAGCAGGATCATCACGAAGCAGAACGGCAGCGCGGCCAGCAGGGTAGCGGTCTGCAAGGCGCCCAGCCCGCCGGCGATGAGCAGCGCAGTGGCCGTGGCGCCCAGCAGCAGGCACCAGTACATCCGCTGCCAGCGCGGCGTATCCTCTTCGCCGCCCGATGCCAGGGTGTCGATCACCAGAGCGCCGGAATCGGCCGACGTGATGAAGAACACCGCCACCAGCACGATCGACAGGGTGGAGGTGAAGCCGGAGCCGGGAAGATACTCCAGGAACTTGAACAGGGCGGTGGAGAGGTTCTCCTGCACGGCATGCGCGATCTGGCCGCCGGCAGTGCCGAGGTCGAGCGCGATGGCGGAGTTGCCGAACACGGTCATCCACAGGAAGGTGAAGGCGGTGGGCACGAAGAGCACGCCGATCACGAATTCGCGGATCGTGCGCCCGCGCGAGATACGCGCGATGAACATGCCCACGAATGGCGACCAGGCGATCCACCAGGCCCAGTAGAACAGCGTCCAGTCCGCCATCCAGGCCCGCGGCTCATAGGCATAGAGCTTGAAGCTGCGTTCGAAGAAATGGTCGAGATAGAGCCCGAAGTTCTGCACCAGCGCGCGCAGCAGGAACAGCGTCGGCCCTTCCGCCAGCACGAAGAGCATGAGCAGCACGGCCAGCGCCAGGTTCAGTTCGGAAAGCCGCCGCACCCCGCGGTCCGCGCCGCTGAGCACGGATAGCGTCGCAGCGCCCATGACCAGGACGATCACGCCCACTTTCATCGTCGTGTTGTCGGGCAGGCCGTAGTTGTAGGCGAGGCCGGCGGTCATCTGCGAAACGCCGAAGCCGAGCGAGGTGGAGACGCCGAACACCGTGCCGCAGACCGCGAAGATGTCTATGGCATCGCCGATCGGTCCGCGGATGCGCTTGCCCAGGATCGGGTAGAGGCCGGATCGCAGCGTCAGCGGCAGGCCCTTGCGATAGGTGAAATAGGCAAGGCTCAGGCCCACCAGCGCGTAGATCGCCCAGGCATGGACGCCGTAGTGATGGAACGTGATGGCCATCGCCTCGCGCGCGGCGTCGATGGTGCCGGGCTGTGCTTCGGGCGGGGCGCTGTAATGCTGGATCGGCTCGGCCACTGCGAAATACATCAGCCCGATGCCCATGCCGGCCGCGAAGAGCATAGCCAGCCACGATACGTAGGGGAAATCGGGCTCGGCATCTTCCGGGCCGAGCTTCAACCGGCCGGCCGGGCCGAAGCCGAGCGCCAGCACCACGACCAGGAAACCGACGACCGCGGCGATGTAGAGCCATCCGAACGTGTCGATCGCCCAGCTTTGCGCGGCCTTGAAGACCAGGTCGGAGGCGCCGGGGGCGACCAGGGCGGCGGAGAGCATGGCCAGGATGACAGCGGAGGCACCCCAGAATACCCGCCGGTTCATTCGGCTTTCGATCATGGTTGCCCTAACGCATATCTGCAGACGAACCGGAACGCGTCGCGGCGGTCGCTGTTCCCCGCAGCCGGACCCCTACCCATAAAGAACCGAGAGCGTCACCGCCGCGCAGGCGACCACCGCCACCACCAGCGGCGCGCCCATGCGGGCGTAGTCGCTGAAGCGATAGCCGCCCGGCCCCATGACCAGCAGGTTGTTCTGGTGCCCGATGGGGGTGAGGAAATCGGAAGACGCGCCGATCAGCACCGCCAGCAACGCAGCGTCCGGACTGACGTGCAGCAGGCCGGCGGCGTCTATCGCCAGCGGCCCCATGATGATCGCGGTCGCGACGTTGTTGAGGAAGATCGAGAGCAGCAGCGTCACCGTGCAGAGCGCCGCCAGCACCGCCACCAGCGGCATTCCCGCCAGGACATGACCCAGCCACTGCGCGGCGATGGCCGCCGCGCCGCTGTCCTCGAAGCTCTGGCCGACCGGGATCATCGCCGCCAGGAGGACGATGACGCTCCAGTCGATGGAGCGGTAGATTTCCTCCGGCGGCAGCAGCCGCAGCGCCGCGATCAGCACCGCCGCGCCGGTGAAGGCCAGCGCCGGGGACATGCCCAGCCCGACGATGCAGGCGATGGCTGCGGCAAAGACCGCGAGGATACCCGAGGCGCGCCCCCGCGCGGTGGGAACGGGATCGTGGCGGTCGATCTCCAGCACGCGGGCGCCGGCGCTGAAGCTGCCGAGTTCCGCCTGCGGACCGCGAATGTAGAGCTGGTCTCCTGCGCTGATCCGCATGTCCGCCAGTTGCCGCCGCTCCCGCGCCACGCGCGGCCCCACCGCCACCACCTGCAATTGCTGGCGGCTGCGGGTGCGGACTTCGTCATAGCCCAGCCCGATCAGCGGCGATCCATGCGCCACCGCGACCCGCACGGTGACGGCATCGGGGACGTGATCGACGGAAAGATCCGAAACCAGCCCGGCCGTGGTCCCGACCGACCACTGGTTCTTGCGCGAGAGGACCAGCAGCCGGTCCTGCGCCTGCAAGGCGCCTTGCGCGCCGATCCGGTCGATGCCGCGAAAGGCGGCCAGCAGGCGTCCACCGGCGCCGCGCAGGCGCGCCCGCACTTGGGCCGCGTCCAGCCGCTCGTCGGGGACGACCAGTTCGTAGACGCGCCAGGGCGGCTTGCCGTCCGCCGCATCGCCGCGCCGCGCCGGCAGGAGCCGCCAGCCGACCACGCAGAGATAGGCCAGCCCCACCACCGTCACCGCCACGCCCACGGGGGTCATCGTGAAGAACCCGAAAGGCGCGCCCAGCCGCGTTTCGCGCACCGAGGAGAGGATCAGGTTGGCGGGCGTGCCGATCAGGGTGGTCATGCCGCCCAGGATCGTCGCGAAGGCCAGCGGCATCAGCGTGGCGCCGGCCGAGCGCTTGGCCGAGCGGGCGATCTCCGCGGCGATCGGCATGGTGATGACCAGCGCGGCGATATTGTTCATGAACGCGGAGAGCAGCGCGCCCACCAGCAGCAGGCAGGCAAGACGCATCGCGAAAGGCGCGCGGGCGGGGATGATGCGGTTCGCCACGGCCCCGGCGGCGCCGCTGAGTTCGATGGCGCGGCCCACCACCAGCACGGCCGCCACCGCGATCACCGCCGGATCGGCGAAGCCCGAGAAGGCATCGCCCGGCGCGACGAGACCGGTGACGAGGCAGGCGATCAGGGCCAGGAAGGCCACGAGATCGTGCCGCACCTTTTCGGATACGAACAGAACGAGCGCGCCCAGCAGGATGAAGGCGCTGAGGGCGGCGGGGCTCAAGGCTGGGTCTCGCCCTCATCGATGCGGCGCAGAGCGAAACGGCTGCCCGCGGCCGGGGCCGGGAGAGGCGCTATGCCGTTCTCGCGGAGCAGCGCAGCCACCGCCAGCGCGCGCCGCTGGACGAGCGTGGGCTTCTCCGGCGCCTCCTCCGCGGCTTGCTCCGATGATGCCGGGGGCAGTCCGGGAACGCCCAGGCTGCGCACGTTCCAGCGCCGCGCGGCCCAGGCACTGACCAGCACCGCTTCCCGCGCGGGGGCATCGAGCGTGTCCGCACTGCCGGTGAAGGCGATCATCGGCGTGGCCATTTGCGGCGGGGTCAGCACCACGTCCCAGCCGTCCGCCTGCGCCGCGGCGCGTTGCTCCAGCACCCGGTAGGTGGCCAGCGAGGCGCCCGGCAGCGGCACGGCATCGGCCATGGCGCGGTGATGGTCGCGGTCCACGGTGACGCCGTCCGCCGTGGTCCCGGCGGTCAGGGCCAGCATCTGCGAGAGCGCGGCGATGCGCTGGGTCTCGATGGCAGCGGCGTCGCCCGCCTGGCGGATTTCCTCGCGCTGGGCCTCGATGGCGCCGGCGCCGGGTTCGAGCACCACCTGGTCCAGCCGCAGGCGCAGCGGCTTGCCCAGGCGGCTGGTGAGGTCTTCCTGCAGGGCCGCGGTGCGCTGCATCCGCCCGCGCGGGGTGATGACCACGGCGCGCACCACCACGGGATCGGCATCGAAGTCGATCTCAAGCTGGGTCACCCGCGCGTCGGCGCCGAAACGCTCGGACAGGAAGGAGCGCGTCTGGTTGACGGTGACTGCCTCCCCGGCGATCTGCTTGAGCGAAATGCCCAGCGGAATGGCCATGGCGACGAAGACGAACAGCAGGACGAACGTCTGCGTCCAGCTCTGCTGGCTGGTGAGATGGTGGCCGAACCCGTAGAAGCGCGCCATGGCCGTGGCGGAGAGGGCAATGGTCACGAAGTTGGTGACGAACAGGGCGAAAGCGCCGCCCAGCACGGGCATGTTCCATGTCGCCAGACCGAAGCCGACCACTGCGAGCGGTGGCATCAGGGCCGTGGCGATGGCGACGCCGACGATCGTGTCGCCGCGCCCGCGGATGATCGCGAAAGTCCCTGCCAGGGCCGCGAACAGCGCCACTGCCAGGTCGAACAGGTTGGGCCGGGTGCGGGCGATGATCTCGCTGGTCGGCGCCTGCAGCGGGGAGAGGGCCACGATCAGCGCGGTGAAGATCACCGCTGCCACCGCGCCCACCGCCAGGGCGGTAAGCGAGCGGCGCATCTCGGAGAAATCGAACAGGGCCAGGCTGAAGCCCAGCCCCAGGATCGGGCTCATCAGTGGCGAGATCAGCATGGCGCCGATGACCACGGCCGGCGAAGAGAGCAGCAGGCCGAGCACGGCGATGCCTGCGGACATCATCACCATGAAGGCATAGCGCGGCGACCACCCGGAATCCTCGGTGATGCGCGCCATCACGCTCTCGTGATCGACCCGCCCGACGACCGAGCGCCGCCACCAGCGATAGAGCGCGATCTGCTCGAACCGGTCCTGCATGGCGCTGTTTGGGCTTTCCGCCCCTGCTGCCTGTTCCAACCCCGTTACCTCCTTGTCTGCAGTCCGGCCCGATCCGCGGTCCGGCAACAACCCTCCGCGCGCCCTTCGGTTTCCGCCTGGCACGAAATCGGCCCTCTCGCCGTTCCGCGCAAGCCGGCGCTCAGGACATGGTGCGCGGGCAGCTGCCCAGTGCGGCGAGCACCATGCGGTAGTCGGTGAGGGCCTGCATCTTGCCCTCGTAGGTGGCGGAGATATTGGCGCGTTCGGCCGGGGCGGGCGGCAGGAAGCAGGCCAGGCTGTACCATTCCAGCGTGCCGCGCGCGGGTGGGCGGCCCGCTGTTGCCACCACCGCGGAGAACGAGACGCCCCAGGCGGGCGCCTGGCCCGGTTCATGGCGGACCGTGATCGAGGCGCTGCGCCCGCCCTCGGTGTCGAGGAAGATCTGCGTGCGTCCCTGCCCGGCGAGGTTGCCGGGCACGTAGAGCATTTCGCGCACCCGCGTGACATTGCTGGGCGCATTGCGGGCGACCCGGCTGCGCAGGACGGCGCGCAGGCGCACTTCCTCGTCCGGGGTCCAGAGGATCTGGGCGGTGGGGGCGATAAGTTTCAGGTCCTCGGGGCGGCCCGGCACCGGGGAGGCGAACAGGATGACATCGCGGCCGGGCAGTTCCGCCGGTCCCATTCCGGTCATGACGCCGTTCGCGGGGCCATTCTGGGGCAGGTCCACCAGATAGCGCAGCGATCCGCCGATCGGCGCGGCGCCGAACAGCAGCGCGCCGGTTGTGGCCTCGACATAATAGCGGGCATGGCCGGGCGCGGGGATGCGCTGGCTTGCGGTGTTCACGCGCGTCACGCCGGCGACTTGCGCCCTGACGACCATATCCGCCCGTTTCGCGAGCGAGACCACGTCGGCATCGGTTGGCCCCGCCTGCGCAGCAGAGAGTCCCGCCTGCGCAGCAGAGAGCCCTCCCTGCGCGGCGGCGGGTGGGGGCGTCAGGGCAAGCAGGGCAGCGGCCGCCACGGCGGAGACTGCGGAAAGGCGGCGGGCGGCAGGCATGGGTAAGGCGGCCTTCATGTCACGCAGGGTCCTGAACGGGAAGGGAGGGAGCGGGGGGCAGGACGGCGTCCGGCGAGGATGCCGACCGCGCGACCGCGCCCGCCAGGTCGAGGCCGGTGGGCCGCTGGAAAACGCGGAGGTCGAATTCGGGGATGATCGCGATCAGGTGGTCGAGAATATCGGCCTGGATGCTTTCGTACTGGGCCCAGGCCGTAGTGGAGGCGAAAGCGTAGATCTGCAGCGGCAGGCCGTATTCGCCGGGTTCGAGCTGGCGCACCAGCAGGGTCTTGTCCTTCGCGATGTCCGGGTGCGCGGTCAGGTAGGCGTGCACATAGGCGCGGAAAGTGCCGATATTGGTCAGGCGGCGCATGTCCAGGATCTCGCCTTGCGCGTGGTCCTGGTTCCAGCGGTTCACTTCGCCGCGGCGCTCCGCCAGGTACTGGCGCAGCAGGGTGAAGCGCGAGAGCGCCTCCAGTTCCCCGGCCGTCAGGAAGCGCACGCTGTTCTGGTCGATCATCAGCGAGCGCATGATGCGCCGCCCGCCCGATTCCGACATGCCGCGCCAGTTGCGGAAGCTCTCGGTGATGAGCCGGTGAGTCGGCACGGTGGTGATGGTCTTGTCGAAGTTCTGGATCTTCACCGTGTGCAGCGCGATGTCGATCACGTCGCCATTGGCGTCGAGCTTGGGCATCTCGATCCAGTCGCCCACGCGGACCATGTCGTTGGAGGTGATCTGCACCGATGCGACCAGCGAGAGGATGGTGTCCTTGAACACCAGCAGCAACACGGCCGCCATGGCGCCCAGCCCGGACAGCAGCAGCAGCGGAGACTGGTCCATCAGCGCGGCCAGCACCAGGATCGCGGCGGCGCCGTAGACCAGCAGCTTGGCCACCTGGACATAGCCCTTGATCGGCCGGTGCCCGGCTTCCGGGCGGCGTTGGTACACGTCGTTGGCCAGGGTCAGCGCCCCGGACAGGGCCAGGGCGAGCGTCAGGATCACCACGGCCGCGCAAAGGCTGTGCACGAAGCCGACCAGCGCGGGCGGCAGGCCGGGCACCGTGCCGATCCCGCCCTGCACGATCACGGCGGGCAGGATGTTCGACAGGCGCGCGACGATGGCGCCGATATGCCCCGCCTCGACATCGAAGGGCGTGCGCCGCAGCAGGCGCATCATGCCGCTCAGGACGATGCGCTTGGCGATCCAGTTGGCCAGCCAGGCGGCGGCGGCCAGGAGCAGCAGGGCGATTCCGGTGTGCATCCAGGGCTCGGAGGCCCAGGGCCCCATGGCCCAGGGCCCGCTTGTTCCGGGGGCAGCCAGGGCGGCGAAAGCATCGGTTTTCAAAGGGAATCCTCGGTTAGGCAGTCAGACGGCGCGCAGCGGCTTGCCGGCGGTTTCCTCGGTATAATGCAGCGCCACCAGCCCGACGAGACAAGCGGCGATCATCACGTAGGCGGGGGTGAGCGGATCGCCGGTCCGGTCGATCAGCCAGGCGTTCGCCGCCGGAGCGGTGCCGCCGAACAGCGAGGTCGAGAGGTTGTAGGCGATGGCGAAACCGGCAAAGCGCACCGGGGTGGGGAAGAAGGCGGGGAACGTCGCCGAAATCGTCGCCAGTTGCGGCACGTAGAGCAGCCCCAGCAGGGCATAGCCGATCACCGCGCTGGCAAGGCCGGTATCCATGAAGTGATAGAGCGGCACCACCGCCAGCATCAGCCCGATCAGAGAGGCCATCCACATCGGCTTGCGCCCCACCCGGTCCGACAGGGCGCCCGCAAAGGGAAGCAGCACCATCATGAACAGCATGCCGGCGATGGGCACGGCCAGCGCGGCGTCGGTCGAAAGGCCCAGCCGGCGCTCCAGATATGTCGGCATATAGCTGAGCAGGGTGTAATTCACCACGTTGAGCGCGATCACCAGCCCGCTCATCGCCAGCAGCGGGCGGCGGTGGCGGCGCATCAGGTCGCGCAGCGGCGTGGCGGATGCGTTCTGGCCGCTCTCTTCCGCTTCGCGGAACAGCGGCGTCTCTTCCATGCGTGCCCGCAAGTAGACGCCTACGAAACCCAGCGGTCCGGCCAGCAGGAACGGCAGGCGCCAGGCCCAGTCGCGCATGGCGGCATCGCCCAGCAGCAGCGAGAAGCCCAGCATCAGCAGGGCGCCGCCGCAGAAGCCCGCCAGCGTGCCGACTTCCAGGAAGCTGCCATAGAAGCCGCGCTTCCGGTCGGGCGCATACTCGGCCATGAAGATCGCGGCGCCGCCGTATTCGCCGCCGGTCGAAAAGCCCTGCACCATGCGCAGCACCACCAGCAGCGCCGGTGCCCAGAGGCCGATCGCCGCGTAGGAGGGGATGAGGCCGACGCCCACCGTGGCCGCCGCCATCATCACGATGGTGATGCCCAGCACCGCCTTGCGGCCGTAGCGGTCGCCCAGCGGACCCCAGAAAAAGCCGCCCAGCGGCCGCACCAGGAACGAGATCGCGAATGTCGCCAGCGCGAAAAGCGTCGCTTCGGCGGCCTCGCCGGGGAACAGCGCGGCGGAGATATAGCTGACGCCATAGGCATAGATGCCATAGTCGAACCATTCGGTGGCATTGCCGATCGCGGATGCGGCGATGGCGCGGTGCAGTACGGCCGGCGAAGTCTGGTCGGTCATTCAAGAGTGCTTTCGTCCGAGGCCAACGGGTCGAGCGCGGCGGACATGGGCGTGGTGCGCGGCAGCACGACGTAGGTTTCCTGGAGATGGCCGGGGACCGGCTCGGAGCGGACCTGTCGCCACAGGCCGAATGCCAGCGCGGCGCCGGCGCAGGCGGCAACGAAGAGGAACAGCCCGGCCGTTCCCAGCAGGGTCATCGCCAGCGCCCCCAGCGAGGGGCCGATGGCGGCGCCCAGCGAATAGAGTAGCACCAGCCCGCCGCTGGCGGCCACGCGCTGCTCGGCCGAGAGGTGGTCGTTGGTATGGGCGACGCAGAGCGGATAGAGCGCGAAGCTGAGGCCGCCCCACAGCGCGCCGAACGTCAGCAGCGGCAGGTTGCCCTCGGTCAGGGCGATGGCCAGGCTGGCGGCCAGCGTGCCGGCGAAGGCCATGACGATCACCATGCGCCGGTCCATCCGGTCGGACAGGCGGCCTAGCGGCCATTGCAGCGCCACGCCGCCCATGATGACGACGCTCATGAACAGCGCGGTCGCGGAAAGGTCCAGCCCCGAGCGCCGGGCATAGACCGCGCCCATCGCGTAGAAGGCGCCGAGCATGATCCCGGTCAGGAAAGCGCCGACGATCCCCAGCGGCGAGACCGCGTAGAGTTCGCGGAACGAGAGCGAGGAGGCTTCCCCCGGTGCGGGTGCGGCGATGCGGGTCAGCACCACGGGCACGGCGGCGAGCGAGATCAGGATCGATCCCACCATCAGCGGCATCGTCGATGCCGCGCCGCCGAGGTTGAGCGTGAACTGCCCGATCGCCTGCCCGCCGTAAAGTGCGATCATGTAGCCGGCCAGCACGCTGCCGCGCCCGGCGCCTTCGGCCCGTTCGTTCAGCCAGCTTTCCAGGCAGACGTAGATGCCTGCCAGGCAGATTCCGTCCGTGAAGCGCAGCAGGCCCCAGAACGGCACGTCGCGGTGGATGGCATAAGCCAGCGTGCTGGCGCTCAGCACGGCCACGAAAGCGGCGAAGGCGCGGATGTGGCCGATGCGGCGCAGCAGCGACGGCGCGCGCATGGAGCCTGCGACCAGTCCTGCGAAATAGGCGGTGCCGACCAGGCCGATCGCCAGGGTGCCAGACCCCCCGCGCTCCAGGCGCACGCTGACGAGCGTGTTCATGAAGCCGCCGCCCGCCATCAGCACGAAGATGGCGAGCAGCAGGCTGCGCACGGGGAGGATGGCTTTCAGCATGATCAATCAAGCGATCAGGCGGCAGCCAGTTCCTGGGTTCCGGCCGGTTCCGGGGTTCCGCCCACCGGGGCGGCGGCACCGCCTTCGACCAGCGCCTTGTGCAGCACCCGCACCGCCTGGTCGAAGGCCTCGACCGCGACGATGAACTGCACGTCGACATTGCGGATCTGGTGCTGCATCGCGGCCATGCCGATTCCGGCCTCGGCCATCGCCATCAGCGCGCGCGGGACCAGGCCCGGCTCCGCAAGGTCGCTGCCGATCACCGAGACCATCGCCACCGGCTGCACCGTCACGGCGGCGCCGGGCCAGTGCGCCTCGATGTCCGCGACGATGGCGGCCATCTGCGCCGGGCTGGTGCCCGAGAGGTAGTGCGTGATGGTGTTGGCGTTGGAGCTCTTGCTGACGATCCACGCCCCGTGGCGGGTCAGCGCCTCCAGGATCGCGGCGTCGTAGCCCTTCTCGCCGACCATGTCCTGTTCGAACACCTGCAGCGCCTGGACCGAGGCCAGCCCGGTGACGATCTCCACGCGCGGACGGTCGGAAACGTAGTCGCCGCAGATCAGCGTGCCGCCGTCGTGCCGGTCGAACGTGTTGCGCACCCGCAGCGGGATGCCGGACTGGCGCAGGCCCCGCCCGGCCCGCGGGTGGATGGCTTCCATGCCCAGGTTGGCAAGCTGGTCCGCCACGTCGTAGTTGGTGCGCCCGATCTTGCGCGCCACCGTCTCGCCCACCAGGCGCGGATCGGCGCTGGAAAGGTGGAACTCCTTGTGGATGATCGCCTCACGCGCCTGCGTCAGCACGGCGATGCGCGAGAAGGTCATTTCCGAATAGCCGCGCGCATAGCGGCGCACCATGCCGCCCTCGCAGCCCGCATAGCCGGTGACGATGGGCATCTGCCCGGCAAGGTCGATCGGCGCCATGGCCTCGACGATGCGCTCGTCCAGGCTGCGCATGTCCGCGTGGTCCCAGAGCGTCAGGTCGACGAAGACCGCGTTCACGCCCCGGTCGCGCAGCATCAGCGCGGTGGAGTGCGCCGAATGTGCCTCGCCCAGACCGGCCAGCATCTCGCGCACGGTGGTCATCTGGTCCTTCAGGCAGAAGCGACCATGCGCGCGCAGGCGGTCGAGATCGTCCAGGCAGGTTTCCAGCGCGGCGATGCGCATGGCCACGAAGGCATCCGCTTCCTCCCGGCTGGCGGAGCGCGCGAACATCTCGGCATTGCGCGCCCACATCGCGCCCATCACGTCCGCCAGGGCGGAGCGCCAGGCGCCGGGCACTTCGTTGCGGATGAAATGGGCATGGACGCCGGGCTCGCCCGACTTCTTGTGCTCCAGCAGCAGGTCGGTCATCCCGGCATAGGCCGAGACCACGAAGATCCGGTTGTAGAGGTCCGCGCCCTTGCGGCCGGCGACCAGCACGTTGTCGAACACCGTGGAGGTGGCCGCCATCGAGGTGCCGCCGATCTTCTCGACGGAATGGGTCCGGTTCATGCGGCTTCTCCTTCGAGGATGCCGGAAACCGGCGTGATCGTCTTCACCTCGCGCGCGGCGATGAAGTCCGGACGCGGGGTGGCGGCGGCGAAGGGCGCTTCCAGCCGGTTGCTCACGGCGTTGTAGACCAGGAAGGCATTGGCGCGCGGGAAGGGCGTGATGTTGCCGTTGGACCCGTGCATGGTGTTGCAGTCGAACACGATGACCGTCCCCGGCTTGCCGGTGGGCGAGACGATGCCCTGGCGGTGCGCCAGCTGGGCCAGCGTATCTTCATCGGGCACGCCGTATTCCTGCTTGCGCAGCGACGCGCGGTAGTGGTCTTCCGGCGTCTCGCCCACGCAGGCGATGAAGACGTGCTGCGATCCGGGCATGACCATCAGCGGGCCGTTGTGAGGCGTGTTTTCCGCCAGCAGCACCGACATCGACAGCGCGCGCATGCGCGGCATGCCGTCCTCGGCGTGCCAGGTCTCGAAGTCGGAGTGCCAGTAGAACTCCTTGCCCTTGAACCCCGGCTTGTAGTTCAGCCGCGACTGGTGGATGTAGACCTCGTCGTCCAGCAGGTAGCTGGCGACGCCGGCCAGCCGCGCGTCGGCAGCCAGGCGGCCCATGGTCTCGCTCTGCTCGTGGATCTCGAAGATCGAGCGGATCTCGCGGCTGCCCGGCTCGGCGATGACGGTTTCGTCCTTCAGGCCCGCCGGGTTGCCCAGGAGGCGGCCGGTCTCGGCCTGGAGCGCGGCCATTTCGGCCTCGGAGAACACGTCCTCCAGCACCAGATAGCCGTCACGGTCGAACTGGGCGATCTGCTCGGCGCTGAGCGGTGCGCCGGGCTGCCATTCGCGGCGCGCGACGGGTTCGTCGCGGGGAAAGAGCTGCGGCTGCGCAGCGCAGCGCGTGGGATAATGATCCTGCATCGTCTGGCCTTCCTCCTCAGTCCGTGAGGGCCGGCTCGCCGGCATCTTCACTGGCGTCGGCGGGATAGGCGCCGCTTTCGTCATGAACCTCGCGTCCGGTGACCGGCGGGTTGAACACGCAGGCGCAGAGGATGTCCTCGGTGGGCCGCACGATGTGCTTGTCGTTCTGATTGAGCGCGTACATCACGCCGGCCTTCAGCTCATGAGTCAGGCCGGTGCCGAGGTCCTCGATGGTCCCGGCGCCCTTCAGCACCAGCACGGCTTCCAGGTGGTTCTGGTAGTGCATGTGCAGTTCCTCGCCCGCGAACATCGTCGTGACGTGGAACGAGAAGCCCATGCCGTCGTCCTTGAGCAGCAGCCGGTCGGAGTGCCAGCCGTTGGACTCGACGTGGCGGTCGGACTTGCGGATTTCCTTGAGTTGGCGAACGATCATATGGTCAATTCCTGTAAATCTGTGCCTCTAGTTCGAGGCGATCTGGAAGGGTGCTCAGGCAGCGACGCCGAGCGGGCGCTTCACCGGGGCGATCGCCTCGGCCAGCGCGGTTTCCAGGATGTCGAGGCCCGCGTTCAGCGTGGCATCGTCGATCACGA
Source organism: Novosphingobium sp. PhB55 (assembly GCF_004368805.1). Classification (NCBI taxonomy): domain Bacteria; kingdom Pseudomonadati; phylum Pseudomonadota; class Alphaproteobacteria; order Sphingomonadales; family Sphingomonadaceae; genus Novosphingobium; species Novosphingobium sp. PhB55. The sequence goes on from NZ_SODQ01000010.1 coordinate 35,666, forward strand.
GCGGGGCGAGCACCTTGACGATCTCGTCATGCGCGCCGCTGGTCTCGATGATCAGGCCGGCATCGAAGCAGGCGCCGGTGATGCGGGCGGCGATCTCGCCGCTGCCCACGTCGATGCCGCGCATCATGCCGCGCCCGCGGGTCGAGAGGCCATGGCGGTCGGCCATGCGCTCCAGCCGGCCTTCGAGGATGCCGCCGCGGCGGGCGACGTCGTCGGCAAAGGCGGGATCGGCCCAGAATTCGCGCAAGGCCGCCGTGGCGGTGACGAAAGCGTGGTTGTTGCCGCGGAACGTGCCGTTGTGCTCGCCCGGCGCCCAGATATCGAGGTCGGGGCGGATCAGGGTGAGCGCGAAGGGCAGGCCCATGCCCGAAAGCGACTTGGCCAGGGTGACGATATCCGGCGTGAAGCCCATGCCCTCGAAGCTGAAGAACCCGCCGGTGCGGCCGCAGCCGGCCTGGATGTCGTCGACGATCAGCAGCGCGCCGTGCTTCCGGGCGAGCGCGGCGATCTTGCGCAGCCAGCCGGGGCTGGCGGCGTTGAGGCCGCCTTCGCCCTGCACCGTCTCCACCAGGAAGGCGGCGGGCGCATCGAGACCGCTCGACGGATCGGACAGGCGCTGTTCCAGCAGGTCCGCGGTATCCACGCCCTCGCCATAGTAGCCGTCGAAAGGCTCGTGGCTGACATGGTTGAGCGGCACGCCCGCGCCGCCGCGCTTGCCGGCATTGCCGGTGCAGGCCAGCGCGCCCAGCGTCATGCCGTGGAAGCCGTTGGTGAAGGCCACCACCATCTCGCGGCCGGTCACCTTTCGCGCCAGCTTGATCGCGGCTTCCACCGCATTGGTGCCGGTCGGCCCGGTGAACATCATGCGATAGTCCAGCCCGCGCGGCTCCAGCACGACATCCTCAAAGGTGCGGAGGAACTCGGTCTTGGCGTCGGTGTGCAGGTCCAGCGCGTGAGTCACGCCGTCACCGGCGATGTAGTCCACCAGCGCGGCCTTGAGCACGGGATGGTTGTGGCCGTAGTTCAGCGAGGAGCAGCCCGAAAGGAAGTCGAGATAGCGGCCGCCCGCGTTGTCGTGCATCCACACGCCCTGCGCCTTGCCGAACTGGCGCGGCATGGAGCGGGAATAAGTACGCACGGCGGATTCGCGGCGCTCGTAGATTTTCGTGTCGGGCGCGGCGGCGCTCGGCATGGGCATCTTGGTCATGTCAGGGTTCCCCTGTTCAGGATTGGGCGGACGGCAGGGGCGCGATGCTCGCCTGCCATTCCGTGTCGTGCGCACCGGCAAAGTGCGCGTCGCGCTCGAAGCGCGGCGATTTCGAAAGCTGCGCGCCGTGGCGGCGCGCGAAGGCCGTGAACAGCGCCCAACTGGCGGCATTGTCCTCGGTGATGGTGGTGGTCAGCGTGGCGGCGCCGCGCACGGCGGGCCGGGCCAGCAGGGCATCGAGCATGCGTCCTGCCAGTCCCTCGCCGCGGGCCGAGGCGGCCACGGCCACCTGCCACACGAAAAGACGCTCGGGATGCGAAGGCGGGCGATAGCCGGAGACCCAGCCGACGGCCTGCCCATCCCGCTCCGCAAGCACGCAAGTATCGGCAAAATCGCTGCACTGGAGCAGGTTGCAATAGGCCGAGTTGGGATCGAGCGGCGGGGAAGCCGCGATCAGGGCCGTGACGGCAGGGCCGTCTTCGGCAGTGGGGCAACGCAGGCGTAGCGGCGCTTTGGCCACGTCTTCCTGCGGCGCGTTCTCGGGGCCCCCGGAAAGATCCCGGAGGCTTGCCTCGTTCGCATTCAAATCTAAGATTACTTCACCCTCCGAAGCACATCGTTGTGCTTGGCTATTGCCTCATAGTGACTGCGCTTGCGGCGAAACATACTGATTCGGCGCGGCATTGCAACAGCCCACCGGGGGAATGGTTCCAGAGACCCTGCCGTTTCGTGTCACAAATCTTCCATATCCGAAGCATATTCACACTTGGCGCAAAGCCTCGTCAAAGCTAGCTGTCGGGCATGGAATCGGACCTCACGCCAGCGGCGCTGACGGCGCTGCGAAAAATTATCGACGCCGCCGATCTGGATAACCGGAAAATGGCCGCCGCGACCGGTCTCACCCCGTCGCAGGGCCTGGTCCTGCGCCAGATCTGCGGGCACGAATCGATCACGCCCGGTGCGGTCGCCACGGCGCTGCGGTTCGGCCAGGCGACGATCACCAATATCGTCGACCGGCTGGTCGCCGGCGGCCTGGTCACGCGCACCCGCAGCCTGACGGATAAGCGGCAGATGCTGCTGCAGGCGACGGACGAGGGGCGCGAGAAGCTGCGCGCCTCCCCGTTCCCGCTGCAACTGCGCTTCAGCCAGGGCTTCGGCGCGCTGGAGCGGTGGGAGCAGGCCATGATGCTGGCCGCTCTGGAGCGGCTCGATGCCCTGCTCACCCCCGGCCGGGGCGAAGAGACGTCGCCCCCGGCGCGCTAGACTGCTCCGCTAGATCCGGAACGTCAGGTAGGCGGCGGCATAGAACAAGTCGCGCCCCGGCTTGAACTTCTCCGAAACATCGCCGTAAATCGTGTAGAAGCCGAGCGTTGTGAAGGGGTTGAGCGCATAGCGCCCGGCCGCCGTGGCGCGCTTTCCGAAGAAGCGGGAATCGGTCTCGTCGGCGCGGCGCAGCACTTGCCCGCCCAGCGAATAGACGCCGTCGTGGATCGAGGTGCGCCACAGGCCTGCCGCCGAGAAGTCGAGCGTCAGCTTCGCGTTCGGCTGGAGCGTCAGCATCGGCTGGAAGATCGTCAGGTTATGCGGCCCCAGGTCGCCATTGTAAGTGAGCGGCTTGGGGAACAGCGGGCCGTAAGTGCCGGCCTTGCCGTCGCCGGGATTGCGGTCGCCCGAGCCCACGTCCACGCGCAGGGCCAGCTTGGGCTTCCAGCCGCCCTGCCAGCCGTGAGCGATTGTGCCGGTGACGTAGTAGGCATCGATGTCGAGGTTCCCGAACGAGCCCCATTGCCGGATGCCCTCCACATCGACGCTCCAGGCATCGGCCTTCCCGGCATAGCGCAGCGAAAGCGTGCGACGCCGGTCGCGCGCGGCGGGTGCGGTGGCGAAGGACACGCTGGCGCGGTCGGAGGAGACGAACAGCATTTCGGCCCGGCCGGTATGGCTTCCGGCGCCGAAAGTGCGTCCGGCGTGGAGCCCGGTCAGGTCGTAGTCGTGGTTGGTCTCGTCGTCGAAGGTGCCCAGCTTTTCCAGCACCGCGTGGCCGGTGAGGAAGCCGCCGTCCCACGGGCCCATCGTGCCCATCACGCGCAGGAGGTCCAGCGAGCGGCGGGTGTTGGCGCCTTCGCGCATGTCGAACACGGTCTGGTTGCCGATGCCGATTTCCTGGCGGCCGAAGCGCGCGGTGATCCGCGCAGTGCCGACCGGCACATGCGCCTCGACGAAGGCCTGGTTGAAGTCCAGCCGGCCCTCCTCGATCGGCGCGACCACGGAATCGAGCCCGGTGCTGGTGGCGTGCTCCAGGTCCACGAAGGCGCGGAACAGGCCCTCGACCTGGAGGTCGCCCCAGACGCGGGTGCGCTGCTGGAAGTTGCCGTCGTCGTCCTGCGGACCGCGTCCCCAGCGCTCCCCGATGCGCAGTTCGGGCCGCAGGCGTAGCTCTCCGCCAAGCGAGGCATACGTATTGCCCGCCAGCGGAATGTACTTGATGCGGGTCCAGAGATTGGCGTCGCGCACGGCGCGGAAGCTGGAATAGTCCTCGTCATGGTTGATCGGCTTGAAGGCCGGCTTGGGCGCCTTGGGCCGGTTCGGGCTTTGCGGCGCCGCGATCTCGGTCGCGGCGGTCTGTGTTGCGGCGGGCGCCTCGGCGGGTGCTTGCGCCGATACCGGCACGGGGACTTGTGCGGGCACCTGCGCGGTGGCTGCGGTCAGGGCATGCGCCATGATCTGGAACATCGATACTCTCCCGTTTTTTCGTTTGTTCTGAAGGGGGCGACCCAGTTGCAGCCGCTATGTCATCGTCTTGCGGCGAAAGTCTGGAGCATGTGCACGGCCAGCCCGAAGACCAGTCCCCAGAAGGCGGAGCCGAGGCCCGCCAGTGTCATGCCCGAGGCGCTGACGGCGAAAGTGACGAGCGCCCCGTCGCGGCCCTGCTCCGCGCGCAGGGCGGTGCTGAGCGAGCCGGAGACGACCGGAAACAGCGCCAGCCCGGCCAGCGCGGCGATCAGGGTCTTGGGCAAAGTGGCAAACAGGGCCAGCACCGTCGCCGCGAAAGCGCCGAAGATCAGGTAGGTCACGCCGCCCGCGATCCCCGCGAGATAGCGCTTCGCCGGATCGGGGTGCGCGTCCGGGCCGAGGCAGATCGCGGCGGTGAAGGCCGCCAGGTTCAGGCCGTGGCAGCCGAACGGGGCCAGCAGGATCGAGCCTATGGCGCTGGCCGAGACGATCGGGCGCGCCGGCGGCGTCTCGTAGCCCGCGGCGCGCAGCACGGCGATGCCGGGAAGGAATTGCCCGGTCAGCGCCACGACCGCCAGCGGCAGGGCGATGCTGGCGGTGGCGGCCCAGTCGAAGCGGGGCGTGGTCCAGACCGGCACGGTCAGGCGGGGGGTGCCGATGGTGCCCGAAAGGCCGCCGTCCAGCATGGTCAGCACTACGCCCGTCACCAGCACGGCGACGACGGCATAGCGCGGGGCGAGCACGCGTCCGGCGAAGAAGGCGGCGATCATCGCGATCACCGTGACCGGCGCGGAGGGGACGGCGCTGATCATGTCGATCACGAAGCGGAACAGGATGCCGGCCAGCATGGCGGCGGTGATCGCGGCGGGCAGGCGCTTCATCAGCCGGTCGAACGCGCCCGAAGCGCCTACCGCCAGCACCGCGAGGTTGGCGACGATATAGGCGCCCACGGCCGTCGCGAAATCGGTCTGGGGCAGCATGGTCACCAGCAGCGCCGAACCCGGCGCCGACCATGCCACCACGATCGGCACGCGCCAGCGCCAGCTCAGCACGATGCCCAGCACCCCGCTGCCGATCGAGATGGCCCAGATCCACGAGGCGACGACCGCCGGCTCCAGCCCTTGCGCGGCCTGGAACACGATCACCAGCGGTCCGGCATAGGATATGGTGGTGGCGATGATCCCGGCGACGATTGCCGGGATCATCGATGTCTGGCCTTGTGCCGGGAGCGTCTCGATGGTGGTGGTCATGATCGTCCGTTCACGCCGCGAGGGCGTAGGCTTCCCGGCTGCGCTGCTGGCGGCGGCTCACCATGTAAAGCGCGGTCGCCAGTACGGAGACGAGGCCCGGAATGGAGAAGGCGAGGAAGTTGAGCGCCATCGGCAGCTCCGCCGCGAGCAGCAGTCCGCCCAGCATCGGCCCCACGATCGCGCCGACCCGGCCCATTCCCGAGGCCCAGCCCAGCCCGGTGGATCGGACGGAGAGGCTGTAGAACTCCGCGACGCTGGCATAGAGCAGGATCTGCGTGCCGGTGGTGCCGGCGCCGGCGATGAAGATCAGCAGGTAGAGCACCGGCATGGCGCTGTTCAGGCCGAGCAGGGCGATGCACAGCGCGCCCAGGGCGAAATAGGCCATGACCACGCGGGGCAGCCCGAAACGGTCGGCCAGGCGCCCGCCCATGATCGCGCCGAACATGCCGCCGAAATTGAGGGCCAGCAGGAACGAAAGGCTGGAACCCAGGCTGTATCCGGCGCTGCGCATCAACTGCGGCAACCACGAACCCAGCGCATAGACCATCAGCAGGCAGCAGAAGAAGCACAGCCACATGGACAGCGTGCCCAGCGTGCGGTCATGCCGGAACAGTTCGCCCACCGAGGCGCGCCCCGTGTCGGCCTCGCGCAGGACCAGCGGCGCGCCGGAGGCGGCCTCGGGGGAGAGCTGGCGAAGGATCGCGCGGGCCTTGTCCTGCTCGCCCTTGCGCACCAGGAAGCCGACCGATTCCGGCAGGCCGCGCAGGATCAGCGGAAGCAGCGCCAGCGGCACGGCGGCGGCCAGGAACATCGCCTGCCAGCCGAACCGTGGCAGCAACCAGATGCCCAGGCCCGCCGCGACCATGCCGCCCACGGCATAGCCGCTGAACATCAGCGCCACGAGGGTGCTGCGCATCCGCCTGGGGGCATATTCGTTGGTGAGCGCAACGGCATTGGGCATCAGCCCGCCGCAGCCCAGGCCCGCAGCGAAGCGCAGCACGCCGAACATCGTCGGCGTCGTCACGAAGCCGTTCAGGAAGGTCGCGGCGCTGAACAGCGTGAAGCAGAGGGTGATGCACTTCTTGCGGCCGATCCGGTCACCCATCGGTCCGAACAGAAGCGCGCCGGACATCATGCCGAACAGCGCCCAGCTTGCCAAAGAACCGGCTTGCGGTGCGGTAAGTTGCCACTGCTCCATCAGCTTGGGGAGCACGACTCCGTAAATGAATACGTCGTAGCCATCGACTATAAGCAGCAATGCGCAGGCTATAATTATCTTGAGGTGCAGATTTCCGAATCTGGCTTCGTCGACAAGACGACTTACATCGATACCTTGCATATCGATTCCTCTCCCATTTCACGTTGTGTGATTTTCCGGGAAAGTGAATGACCTGCAGGGGTTCAACAAATACCGTTTAAGTCCGATGCGAATACGCAGCGGGTATCGCCGGAAACGCGCCGGTCACAATTCCTCGCTCAGCGCGGCGGGCACGTCATAGCCCCACTGCGCATATTGCCGCGCGATCACCGCGGCCATGAGCGCCAGTTCGGGAGAGCGGTCTCCCGGGCGGTGGCTCATGATGATGGGGGAGGTGGCCGGTTCCACCAGTTCGCGGAAGGCGACATCGTGGCTGCGCGCGCGGCGCACCGATTCCGGGACGATGGCCATGCCTTCCTCCGCCGCGACGAGGCCGATGGCGATCTGCAGTTCGCGCGCCTCGTGCACGATGCGCGGCTCTATCGAATGGTCGCGGAACAGCGAGATCACCTGGTCGGCATAGCTGGGGCGGGGCGCGCGCGGATAGATGATCTGCGGCTCATCGGCCAGGTCGCGCAGCGAGATCGGCCCGCTCCCGTTGGCCAGCGGGTGGTCGACCGGGAAGGCGGCCACGAGTTTCTCGTTGCGCAGGATGATGCGGCGGACCGAAGGGTCCTCGAAGCGGATGCGCCCGAAGCCGACATCGATGCGCCCGTCCTTCAGGGCGGCGATCTGGTCCAGCGTGGTGGCTTCTACCATGACCAGTTCCACGTTCTCCGCCGCCTTGCGGAATTCGCGGATCAGTTCGGGCAGGCGGGCATAGATGGTGGAGGCGACGAAGCCGATCACCAGCCGCCGCCGCTCGCTGGTGGCGGCGGCCCGCACCATGGCCTCCACGTCCTCCATGCGGGCCAAGACTTGCAGGGCCTGTTCGTGGAGCAGGCGGCCGACGGCGGTGAGCCGCAGCGGGCGCGTGCCGCGATCGAGCAGCGGCGCGCCGACATGCGCCTCCAGCTGCTGGATCGCGCGCGAAAGCGGCGGCTGGGCGATGTGCAGCCGTTCGGCGGCGCGGTTGAAGTTCCCCTCGTCCGCCACGGCCACGAAGTAGCGCAGAAGGCGCACGTCCATCACGATAATATACCTCTCAGGTATAGGCCTGTAACCGCATTGATCTTTGCAGCCGCTGCGACCGAGGCCTAACTTTCCCATCGAAAGCTAAACATTCGGGAGAGTCGCTGCAATGGCCCTGTTGAGCCAAGCTGATACCTTAATCGTCGATGTACCGACGATCCGCCCGCATGTTCTGGCCATGGCCACGATGCATTCGCAGGCGATGGTGATCGTGCGCCTGACCGACAGTGACGGCGTAGAGGGCATCGGCGAGGGCACCACCATCGGCGGCCTCAGCTATGGCGAGGAAAGCCCGGAAAGCATCAAGTCCGCCATCGACACCTATATCGTCCCGGTCCTGAAGACTTGCGATATCGCCCGCGTCGGCGCGACGATGGCCAAAGTCGCGAAGTGCGTGCGCGGCAATCACTTCGCCAAGTGCGCGGTGGAAACCGCGCTGCTGGACATGGCGGGCAAGCGCTTGGGCGTGCCGGTCTCTGACCTCATCGGCGGGGGCCGCGTGCGCGACGACATGCCGGTGGCCTGGACCCTCGCCAGCGGCGACACCGCGCGCGACATTGCCGAGGGCGAGGAGATGCTTTCCCTGCGCCGCCACCGCATCTTCAAGCTGAAGATCGGCAAGCGCGATGTGCGGGCGGACGTCGCCCATGTCGGCGCGATCTGCAAGGCGCTGGGTGACCGCGCCAGCGTGCGCGTGGACGTGAACCAGAACTGGAGCGAGGCGCAGGCCAAGCTGGGCATGGCGATGCTTCAGGACGTGGGCTGCGATCTGGTCGAGCAGCCCATCGCCGGGGACGACATCGCGGCGATGACCCGCCTTGCCACCACGCGCGGCGTGCCGCTGATGGCGGACGAGGCGCTGCACGGGCCGCGCACCGCGCTGCGCATCGCCTCTGCCGGTGCGGCGGGCGTCTTCGCGCTGAAGATCGCGCAATCGGGCGGTCTGTTCGCCACCGCCGAAGTGGCCGCCATCGGCATGGCGGCGGGGATCGGCCTCTATGGCGGCACGATGCTGGAAGGCGGCGTAGGCACAGTGGCCTCGGCCCATGTCTTCGCCACCGTCCCGGAGCTGGCCTGGGGCACGGAGCTGTTCGGCCCGCTGCTGCAGACCGAGGAAATCCTGACCGAGCCGCTCGGCTACGGGGACTTTTCGCTGAAGGTGCCGACCGGCCCCGGCCTCGGCATCGCGCTCGATCCCGACAAGATCGACTTCTTCCGGCGTGACCGTTCGGGTCCGCGCCTTCACGCCGTAAACGCAGGAGCCTGAGCCATGCTGTTCATGGTCGAAATGGACGTCAACATTCCGCTGGACTTCGACGCGGAAGAAGCCGCGAAGATCAAGGCGGCCGAGAAGGCCTATTTCCAGAAGCTCCAGACGGCGGGCACCTGGCGCCACATCTGGCGCAAGGTCGGGCTCTATTCGAACGTGTCGATCTTCGATGTCGAGAGCAATGCAGCGCTGCACGACACGCTGATGGGCCTGCCGCTCTACCCCTTCATGACCATGAAAATCACGCCGCTCTGCCGGCACCCATCCTCCATCCATGACGACGATCGCTGATCGCCGGAGCCACTGAATACAGTCCTTGGGAGAGAACAAAATGGACGTCAGCTTCGTAAAGACCCCGGAAATCCAGCAGCTGCTCGATCGCGCCGCCGGCGTGAACGAGAGCGGCGGCAGCCCCCGCCTCAAGGCGATCATGCGCGACCTTACCGAATCGGTGATGGAGCTGATCGTCCGCCACGACATTTCCGAAAGCGAGTTCTGGCTCGCCATGAAGTACCTTTCGGACAGTGCGGGCGAGATCGGCCTGATCGTGCCGGGCACAGGGCTTGAGCACTTCCTGGACCTCTACATGGATGCCAAGGATGCCGAGGCCGGCCTCTCCGGCGGCACCCCGCGCACCATCGAAGGCCCGCTCTACGTCGCCGGTGCGCCGCTGGTGGAAGGCAACGTGAATCTCTCCGTCGACGAGGATGAGGGCACCACCGTCCTGCACATGACCGGCAGTGTCACCGGCCCGGACGGCGAGGCGGTGGAGAACGCGATCGTCCACGTCTGGCACGCCAATTCGAAGGGCTGGTATTCGCACTTCGACCCTACCGGCGAACAGACCCCGTTCAACAACCGCCGCCGTATCAAGCTGGCTAAGGACGGGCGCTATGCGTTCCATTCCAAGCAGCCGAGCGGTTATTCGGTGCCGCCGGGCGGTTCGACCGACCAGCTGATGCAGGCGCTGGGCCGTCACGGCAATCGCCCCGCCCACGTCCACTTCTTCATCGAGGCGCCGGGCTACCGCACGCTGACGACGCAGATCAACTTCGGCGACGATCCCTTCGCGGCCGACGATTTCGCCTTCGGCACCCGCGCGGGTCTGCTGCCGGTGCCCAGCCGCCAGGGCGACAGCGCCTACATCCAGTTCGACTTCCAGATGCAGCGCGCCGCCGATGCGGACGACGAGCACTTCTCGTCCCGCGCCCGGGCCGAAGCCGAACCGCAGCCCGAAACAGAAACGGCCTGACCACAGAGAAACGGGAGACAGGATCATGTACGAACGCCTCATGCACCGGGTCTCGACCGCCGTGGTCGATGATGTCGAAACCGGCGAGTTCCGCTGCCGCCGGGACGTCTTCACCGATCCGGCGCTGTTCGAGCTGGAAATGAAGTACATCTTCGAAAGCAACTGGGTGTACCTCGCCCACGAAAGCCAGCTTCCGAACAAGAACGATTACTTCACGACCTTCATCGGGCGCACGCCCGTGATCCTGACCCGGGCCAAGGACGGCGCGATCAACGGCGTGGTCAATGCCTGCGCGCATCGCGGCGCCAAGCTGTGCCGCCGCAAGCGGGGCAACCAGCCGCTGTTCGTCTGCCCGTTCCACGGCTGGAGCTTCAAGACCGACGGCAAGCTGCTGCGCGCCAAGGATGCCAGCACCGGCGCCTATCCGGACAGCTTCGACCACGAAGGGTCGCACGACCTGACGAAGGTGCGCGTAGAAAGCTATCGCGGCTTCGTGTTCGGATCGCTGAACCATGACGTCCTGCCGCTGGAAGACCATCTGGGTGAAGCGAAAGTCATCATCGACCAGATGGTCGATCAGGCGCCCGAGGGGCTGGAAGTGCTGACCGGCAATTCCACCTACACTTTCGACGGCAACTGGAAGATGCAGATGGAGAACGGCTGCGACGGCTATCACGTCAGCTCCGTTCACGAAAACTACCAGTCCACCATGGGTCGCCGGGCCGAGGGCGGCACCAAGGCAGTGGACGCCAACGGCTGGTCCAAGGCGCCCGCCAGCGGCGTCTATGGCTTCGAGCATGGGCACATCCTGCTCTGGACGCAGGTGATCAATCCCGAAGTGCGGCCGATCTGGAACCACAAGCCGGAACTCGACGCCCGGCTGGGCGAGGATCGGGCCAGGTTCATCATCGAGCAGACGCGCAATCTGGCGCTCTATCCGAACGTGTTCCTGATGGACCAGTTCTCGACCCAGATCCGCGTCGTCCGCCCGATCGACGTGCACACCACCGAAGTGACGATCTACTGCTACGCCCCCAAGGGCGAGAGCGCCGAGGACCGCGCCCACCGCATCCGCCAGTACGAGGATTTCTTCAACGTCACCGGCATGGGCACGCCCGACGATCTGGAGGAGTTCCGCTCCTGCCAGAAGGCCTACGAAGGCGCGGGCGAGCTGTGGAACGACCTCAGCCGCGGCGCCACCCGCTGGATCCACGGCGCGGATGCAAATGCCAAGGCCATGGGCATGAACCCGCTGCTCTCCAGCGAGCGCAGCGAGGACGAGGGGCTGTTCGTGCGCCAGCACGAGTTCTGGGCGCAGATCATGCTCGACGGTCTGGCCAAGGACGCGGCCAATCAGCCGTCGATGATGGAGGCGGCGGAATGAGCACGCTCGACATGACCCGTGAAACCCTCTCCTACCGCGAGATCTGCGCCTTCCTCTACCGCGAGGCGCGCCTGCTGGACGATCGCCGGTTCGATGAATGGCTGGAATGCTATTCGCCCGACGTGGAATACTGGATGCCGGCGTGGACCGACGACGATGAACTGTGCTCTGACCCGCAGACCGAAATCTCGCTGATCTACTACGCCAACCGGCAGGGGCTGGAAGACCGCGTCTACCGCCTCAACACCGAGCGCTCCTCCGCGTCCACGCCCGAGCCGCGTTCGGCGCACTTCATCGGCAATGTCGAAGTGCTGGAGAGCCGCGATGGGCAGGTGGACTTGCGCTACAACTGGCACACGCTCAGCCACCGCTACCAGCAGACGCAGCAGTTCTTCGGAACCACGTTCCTGACGCTGGATACTGCCGATGAGACGCCGTTGATCCTGAAGAAGAAGATCGTCCTGAAGGACGACTACATTCATCAGGTCATCGACATCTACCACGTCTGAGGAGGTGGGCATGTCGGTTCACTCACTCTCTTCGCGATCGTCCTCCTCCCAACCCTCGTCATTGCGAGGAGGCGAAGCCGACGCGGCAATCCAGAGCGGCGCAAAACCGCCCCTGGATTGCTTCGCTCCGCTCGCAATGACGAAGGGTGCGGTGTCATGATCTTCGCAGGACGCTTTGCAGGCAAAGTCATGGTCGTGACCGGCGCGGCGCAGGGCATCGGGGCCGGTGTCGCAACCCGCGCCGCTGCCGAGGGCGCGAGCGTGGTTCTGGTCGACCGCGCCGAATTCGTGACCGAGGTGGAATACGCCATCGTGGCGGCGGGCGGAAAAGCCGTCTCCATCTGCTGCGACCTTGAGACCTACGAAGGCGCGGCGGCGGCGATGGCCAAGGCGGTCCAAGCCTTCGGCCGTATCGACATTCTCATCAACAATGTCGGCGGCGCGATCCGCATGCGGCCCTACGCCGAGTTCGAGCCCGCGCAGATCGATGCGGAAATCCGCCGCTCGCTGATGCCGACGCTCTACTGTTGCCATGCCGTTCTGCCGACCATGCTGGAGCAGGGCGCGGGAACCATCGTGAACCTGTCCTCCAACGCCACGCGCGGCATTCGCCGGGTGCCCTATTCGGCGGCGAAGGGCGGGATCAACGGCCTCACCCAGAGCCTGGCTATGGAATATGCGGAAAGCGGCATCCGTGTCGTCGCGACGGCACCGGGCGGCACCAGCGCTCCCCCGCGCCGTGTCGCCCGGAATGCCGAAGGCGACAGCGCGCAGGAGCAGGCGTGGATGGCCGAGGCGGTCGCGCAAGTGACCGATTCCGCCTTCCTGAAACGCTACGGAACCCTTGAGGAGCAGATCGCCCCGATCCTGTTCCTCGCCTCGGACGAGGCCAGCTACGTGACCGGCACCGTGTTGCCCGTCGCGGGCGGCGACCTCGGTTAAGGAGACACGCGATGTCGAAAATCTACGATAGCCCCCGCAGCGCTCTCGATGGCCTGCTGTTCGACGGCATGACCATCATGTCCGGCGGGTTCGGGCTTTCGGGCAATCCCGAGAGCTTGATCCCCGAAGTGCGCGCGGCGGGCGTGAAGGACCTGACGGTCATTTCCAACAACGCGGGCGCCGACGGCTTCGGTCTGTGGATGCTTCTGGAGAGCCGGCAGATCCGGAAGATGATCTCCTCCTACGTGGGCGAGAACAAGCTGTTCGAAAGCCAGTACCTCTCGGGCGAGCTGGAGCTGGAACTCAACCCGCAGGGCACCCTGGCCGAGCGCATTCGCGCGGGCGGCGCGGGCATCCCGGCGTTCTACACGAAGACCGGGGTCGGCACCGTGGTCGCCGAAGGCAAGCCGGTCGAGGTGTTCGAGGACGAGGAATACGTGCGCGAAACCTGGCTGCGCGCGGACCTGTCGATCATCAAGGCCTGGCGCGCGGACGAGGAGGGCAACCTCCAGTTCCGCAAGACCGCGCGCAACTTCAACCCGAACATGGCGACGGCGGGCAAGGTCACCGTGGCCGAGGTGGAGGAGATCGTCCCCGCAGGGACCTTCGATCCGGACTGCATCCACACCCCCGGCATCTACGTCGACCGCGTGGTGCTTTCGACCATCAACGAGAAGCGCATCGAGAAGCGCACCGTGCGTGAAAGGGAGACGGTCTGATGCCTTGGACCCGCGATGAAATGGCCGCCCGCGCTGCGAAGGAACTGCGCGATGGGTACTATGTGAACCTGGGCATCGGCATCCCGACGCTGGTGGCGAACCATGTGCCGGAGGGCATCAAGGTCACGCTCCAGAGCGAGAACGGCATGCTAGGCATCGGCCCGTTCCCCTATGACGACGAAGTCGATCCCGACCTCATCAATGCCGGCAAGCAGACGATCACCGCGCTGCCGACGTCCAGCTTCTTCTCCAGCGCGGACAGCTTCGCGATGATCCGCGGCGGCCATATCGACATGGCCGTGCTGGGCGCGATGGAAGTCTCGGCACGCGGCGACCTCGCCAACTGGACGATCCCGGGCAAGATGGTGAAGGGCATGGGCGGGGCGATGGACCTCGTCGCGGGCGTGAAGCGCGTGGTCGTGGTCATGGACCATGTCTCGAAGAACGGCGCGCCCAAGATCCTGCCCCAATGCAGCCTGCCGCTGACCGGCAAAGCCTGCGTGGACCTGATCGTCACCGACCTTGCCGTGATCGCCGTGGACCGCATTCGCGGCGGGCTGACGCTGGTCGAACTCGCCCCCGGCGTCACCGAAGCGGAAGTCGCCGAGAAGACCGGTGCGCCGCTGGCCCTGCCGGAAGCGGCGTAAGACAGGACTGTTCCGTGCCTAGACTGATCGTCGTCGACCGTTCGGGAGACGAAACCGCCATCCATGCCGAAGAGGGCCGCTCCGTGATGGAAGCGATCCGCGACAACGGCTTCGATGAACTGCTGGCGCTCTGCGGGGGCTGCTGCTCCTGCGCCACCTGCCACGTCTTCGTCGACGAGGACTGGACCGCCGCGACCGGAGCCATGTCCGAGGACGAGAACGACCTGCTCGATTCCTCCGACCATCGCGGCGCCCGGTCGCGCCTGTCGTGCCAGATCGCCATGACCGCCGCGCTCGACGGGCTGCGTGTCGCCATCGCCCCGGAGGATTGACCCATGGCCTTCACTCACGTTCCCGGCGCCAGCCTCTACTGGAAGCGCGACGGCCGCGACCACGCACCGGCACTGGTGCTGCTCAATTCCATCGGCACGGACATGGACTTGTGGGACGCGGTCCTGCCGCACTTGCAGGACCGTTTCGCGCTGCTGCGCATCGACACCCGCGGTCACGGCGCTTCGGTGGCCGAGCCGGGTGACTTCTCGATGGCACGACTGGCCGAAGACGTGCTGGCGGTGGCCGACGCCGCCGGGATCGCGCGCTTTTCGCCGGCGGGCGTGTCGCTGGGCGGCATGATCGGCATGGAACTGGCCCTGCGCGCGCCGCAGCGGATGGAAAAGCTGGTGCTCGTCTGCACTTCCGCCACAATGGACAGCGCCTCGTGGAACGACCGCATCGGCACCGTGCGCACCGAAGGCATGGCCGCCATCGCCGACCTCGCCATGGGCCGCTTCCTCTCGGACGCCGCCGCGCCCGCACTGTTTGAAAGCGTGCGCCGCCAGCTCCTCGGCATGGACCCGCAAGGCTACGCCGGTTGCGGCGCGGCGATCCGCGACATGGACCTGGGCCCGCGCATCCCCGCCATTGCCGCGCCCACGCTGGTCGTCACCGGCACGCGCGATAGCTCCACGCCGTTCGCCGGGCACGGCGAGCACCTCGTCCAGAGCATTCCCGGCGCGGCGCATGTCTCGCTCGAAGCTGCTCATCTTGCCCCCCTGGAAGCGCCCGGGGCGCTGGCAGGGGCACTCGCCTCGTTCCTGGAAAGCTGAAGATCATGGCCGAAGCCTTCATCTGCGACGCCGTGCGCACCCCCATCGGCAAGCTGAACGGCTCGCTTGCCGCCTTGCGCGCTGACGACCTTGCCGCGCTGCCGCTCAAGGCGCTGATGGCGCGCAACCCGGATGCCGACTGGGGCGCGATCGACGATGTGATCCTCGGCTGCGCCAACCAGGCGGGCGAGGACAACCGCAACCTGGCGCGCATGGCCGTGCTGCTGGCCGGGATGCCCGAAGGCGTGCCCGGCGTGACCGTCAACCGGCTGTGCGCCTCGGGCCTCAATGCGCTGGGCATGGCGGCGCAGGCGATCCGCGGCGGCGATGCGGACTTTCTCATTGCCGGGGGCGCCGAGAGCATGACCCGGGCGCCCTATGTCATGGGCAAGGCCGGCAGCGCTTTCGGCCGCGACCAGAAGATCGAGGACACCACGCTGGGCTGGCGCTTCGTCAATCCGGCGATGAAGGCAGCTTACGGCGTCGACACGATGCCGCAGACCGGCGAGAACGTGGCCGAGCAGTGGCAGGTGAGCCGCGAGGAGCAGGACCGTTTCGCCCTCGCCAGCCAGGAAAAGGCCGCGCGCGCGCAGGCCGATGGCCGCTTCGCCGCCGAGATCGTTCCGGTATCGGTCCCGCAGCGCAAGGGCGATCCGGTGATCTTCGCGCAGGACGAGCACCTCCGCGCCACCAGCCTCGAAGCGCTGGCGAAGCTGAAGCCGGTAGTGAAGGCGGACGGCACCGTGACGGCGGGCAATGCCTCGGGCCTCAACGACGGCGCGGCGGCCATGCTGGTGGCCAGCGCGGAGGCGGCGAAACGCCACGGCCTCGCCCCGCGCGCCCGCGTGGTCGGCATGGCGGCCGCGGGCATCGCCCCGCGCATCATGGGTGCAGGCCCGATCGAGGCGGCGCGCAAGGTGCTGGCGCGTCATGCGCTGGGCGTGGACGACCTTGACGTGATCGAGCTGAACGAGGCTTTCGCCAGCCAGGCCATCGCCACCTTGCGCGATCTCGGCATCGATCCCGGCGACCCGCGCGTCAATCCCAACGGCGGCGCCATCGCGCTGGGCCATCCCCTGGGCATGTCCGGCGCGCGTATCGCGCTTTCGGCGGTGGAGGAACTGCATCGCACCGGCGGCCGCTTTGCGCTGGCCTTCATGTGCATCGGCGTCGGGCAGGGCCTGGCCGTGCTGCTGGAGCGCGTGTGACCATGGCGGAGCGTGCAGACGTCGTTATCGTGGGAGCCGGGCACGGCGGTGCGCAATGCGCGATCGCCCTTCGCCAGAACGGTTTCGAGGGGACCATCACCGTCATCGGCCGCGAGCCGGAGCATCCTTACGAGCGGCCGCCGCTCTCCAAGGAATACTTCGCGCGCGAGAAGACCTTCGACCGTCTCTACATCCGCCCGCCGACGTTCTGGGCCGAGAAGGAGATCACCTTCAAGCTCGGCACCGAAGTGACCAAAGTCGATCCGGCGGCGCAGGAACTCGCGCTCTCGGACGGTGAGACTTACGGCTACGGCAAGCTGGTCTGGGCGACGGGCGGCGATCCGCGCCGGCTGTCGTGCTCGGGCGCGGATCTGGCAGGGGTCCATGCCGTGCGCACCCGCGAGGATTGCGACACGCTGATGGCCGAAATCGATGCGGGCACGAAGAACGTGGTCGTGATCGGCGGCGGTTACATCGGCCTCGAAGCGGCGGCAGTGCTCTCGAAGATGGGCCTCAAGGTCACGCTGCTGGAAGCGCTGCCGCGCGTGCTGGCGCGCGTGGCAGGGGAGCCGCTCTCGGAATTCTACCAAGGCGAGCACCGGACGCACGGCGTCGACCTGCGCACGGGCGTCGCGGTCGATTGCCTGGTGGGCGATGGCCACAAGGTCACCGGCGTGCAGCTTGCCGGCGGCGAAGTCCTGGGCGCCGAGGCGGTGATCGTGGGCATCGGCATCGTCCCGGCGGTCGGGCCGCTGATCCTGGCCGGCGCGGCCGGAGCCAACGGCGTGGACGTGGACGAATATTGCCGCACTTCGCTGCCGGACATCTATGCCATCGGCGACTGCGCGGCTTTCGCCTGCGACTTTGCGGGCGGCACGGTGATGCGCGTGGAATCGGTGCAGAACGCCAACGACATGGCGACGTGCGTGGCCAAGGCGATCTGCGGCGATGCCAAGCCCTACAAGGCGTTTCCGTGGTTCTGGTCCAACCAGTACGACTTGCGGCTGCAGACGGCGGGCATCAGCCTGGGCTTCGACCAGACCGTGATCCGCGGCAATCCCGAGGACCGCAGCTTCTCGGTGATCTACCTCAAGGAAGGCAAGGTCCTGGCACTCGACTGCGTGAACGCGGTCAAGGACTACGTCCAGGGCCGCAAGCTGGTGGAAGCGGGCGCCTTGCCGAATGTGGACCGCCTTGCCGATGCGGGTGTGCCGCTCAAGGAACTGCTCGCCGGGTGAGCGCCGCCGGGGCTACCGGGCGGCGCAGTCGGTGCCTGCCCGGGCCTGCCACTGGTAGGTGCCGGGCACCGTTTCGCCGCGCGGCAGGTAGGCGATGCGCAGATGCTGCCCGCCGCGCTCGACCTCCAGCGTGACTTCGGCTTTCTGGTCGCCCTGGAGAGCGTCCTGCGGGAAGCGGTTGAGAATGCGGTCGCCATTGCGCAATCCCGCCGCTTCGGCGTTGGAACCCGGCTTGAGCCCCGCCACGATCCGGTCCTTGTTGACGAGGATCATCGGATCGAAGCCGAGATCGAAGCGTTTCATCGGGCGCGTCACGCGTTCGAAGCAGGGACCGAAGGCATCGGAAGGCGGCAAAACCGTGCCGCCTGCCAGCATGGCGTCGAAATCGGCCAGCCCCCGCGCGCCGAGTTCCTGGCCGAGCAGTCTCTTCCAGAGCGCCAGGTCCATCGGCCGGCCTGCGCGCCGCTCCGCCAGCATGTGGCGGACGAGATCGTCCAGCGAGCGCTTGCCCTGCGAGGCGGCGCGTATCTGCGCGTCCACCGAGGCGAAATAGAGCGAGCCGCGATCGTAAGGCAGCACGCGGATGCGCGTGTCCTTCCAGAAGCCTTCGGCGATCTGCGCGTTCGGCGTGGCGATCAGGGCATTGGTGTAATAGCGGCCCGCCGTGGAGTTGAGATCGTCGAGGAAGGCTTGCGAAGAGATCAGCCCGGCGCGGAAGGGCAGGATGCGCTGGTAGTGGACGGCCAGCCCTTCGCCGAACCAGGAAAGCCCCAGCCCGCCGGGCGCATCCATGGAATCGCTGAGCGAATTGATCCAGGCGTGGACCATCTCGTGCGCCAGCAGGCCTTCGAGATCGGCGATCGGGGTCTTTTCGCTGAACGTGAAGGCGAAGCTGTCGGTCAGGCCGATGCCGCTGCCGGGATTGACGTGGTTGGTCCGCGCGAAGACGCCGAAGCTGGCGGGGCGCTGGTCGAAGAACGTGCCGTAGAAGGCCTGGAGCCGGGCGGCCCAGTCCATCAGGTCCGGTCCGTTGAACCCGAAACGGCCCTGCCAGGTGCCGAAGAACGTGCCCTTGGCATATGTGCCGACCTGCCCGGCCATGTAGTAGCCGCCGGCGATCTGGTCCGAGCGCAGGGGACGGCCGCTGCGGCTGTCGCCCACGCCGATGCTGGAAACGCCGCGCGCGTCCTTGCCGGCGCGCGCGAGGTCCCAGTGCACGACGAGGTCGCGCGGCAGGGTGTCGGCAGGGAGGACGAGGAAGGCGTTGCCCGCGCCGGACAGGCCGCCGTCGCTGGCGCGCAGTTCGTACTGCGGCTTGGCCTGTTCCGGCTGCGCCGGATCGATCGCCAGCCGGTAGGAGACGGTGACCGCACCCTCGACCGGGCGCAGCGGTTTCCACGTCCGGTCCCGGTTGTCGCCGTCCCTGGCCGCGTCCTGCGCTTCCACGGGCAGGGCGCCCTTCGCATCGGAAAAGGCCAGCGCTTCCATATGGCCGGCAGACGTCTCGACGGTGTTCGCGGTGAGGGCGATCGCGGCCAGGGCATCGCCTTGCGGCGGGGCCTCGAAACGGATCGCGACATCCATGCGGGTAAGCGCGCCCCGGGGATCGGCGACGGGCGCGAGGGTAATCGAGAGATCGGGCGCATCGTCTGCCCGCGCCGCCGCGAAAGGCGCGGATGCGATGAGGACGGCGGGAAGCGCGGCGATGAAGGCGATGCGATGCGAGGTCATGGCACGAGGCTAACAGTCCGTTCCGAAGGATAATGTGCAAAGAGCATGGCGCCGGCCCGCCGGCGCGCATGAAATATGCTCGTCGCTGCGATCGGCGGCGGGCTCCGCCTTGCGGTCAGCCCGGCAGCGAGGGCAGCGGCAGCCGGTGCGTGCACTTCAGTTCGGACAGGGTGGCGGTGGAACGCACGTCCTCCACGCCGGGCAGGCGCAGCAGCGTGCGGAACGTGAAGTTCTGGTACCAGGCGATGTTCGGCGCGAGGACCTTGAGCATCACGTCCATCTCCCCGAACAGCGTATAGGCTTCCAGGATTTCCGGCGTGGCCTCCACCGCGTGGACGAAGCGGTCGCGGTCCTCGTCGGACAGGCGGGACATCTTGAGCTGGGCGAAGATGAACATGCTCTCGCCGAACTTCTCGCGGTCGAGAACGGCCACGGTATGGCGCACGTAGCCCTCCTCCTTCAGCCGCTGCATCCGGCGCCAGCAGGGCGATTGCGACAGCCCCACGCGGTCGGCGATTTCGCTGGAGGATTCCGAGGCGTCGATCTGGAGGCGATCGAGGATCTTCATGTCGAGCCGGTCAAGTTCGGCGGGCAAGATTATGCTCCCTGTTATGGTTTGTTGGTTTGAACATGCCACGCAAAACCGATCGAGCGCAATAAAGGCGGAGATATTTCCAGGCACGGCGCTATCACTGATGCTCGACGCAAACCGATAATCGGCAACAGGGACGGGTCATTCTATGAAACGAGGCGAACTGGCGATCTTCGATGCGGAGGACGTGCGCGCGCTGCTCGACTATCCCTCTTGCATCGCGGTTGTTCGAGAGGCGATGAAGGCGCTGTCGTTGGGAGAAACCCGCCAGTTGCTGCGCACCATGATCCACATGGGAGAAGGGCGGACTTTCGGGCTGATGCCGGGAGCGCTGTCCGAACAGGGGATGTTCGGCGCCAAGCTCATCAGCGTCTTCGCGGAGCCCGGCAATCCCGGCGTGCGCCGCCATCGCGGGGTGGTGACGTTGTTCGAACCCGTGGAAGGCCGCCCCGTCTGCGTGGCCGATGCCGAGGAGATCACGCATATCCGCACGGCCGCCGCCACCGCCGTCGCCACGGCGGCGCTGGCGCGGGACGATGCCGAAGTGCTGTTGCTGATGGGCACGGGCGGGCAGGTCCATTCGCACCTCGAAGCCCTGCCGTTGGTCCACCGCTTTTCGCGCATCCTGATCTGGGGACGCGATCCGGCCAGGGCGCAGGACGTGGTCGACGCCTGGAAGGACCGCCTGCCGGTGGAAGTGGCGCTGGACGCGCAAGCGGCGGCGGGCGAGGCGGACGTCATCTGCACGCTCACCGGTGCGCGCCAGCCGATCCTGCTGGGCGCCTGGCTGCGACCGGGCACGCACGTCAACGTCGTCGGCTCCAGCGGACCGGGGCCGGTGGAAGTGGACAATGCGCTGGTCGTCGCCTCTCGCTTCATTGCCGACAGCAAGGCCTCCGCCCGCGATGCCGCCGCCGAGTTCCTGGTGGCGAAAGAAGCCGGCCTGGTGGACGACGCGCATATTGTCGCAGAGATCGGCGAAGTCCTGCTGGGCCAGGTGGCCGGGCGCCGCAACGCCGAGGACATCACCGTCTACAAGTCGCTCGGCCATGCGGTGCAGGACCTGGCATCGGCCGCCCATCTCTACGAAGCACACAGCCACAAGATCCACGGAACCCAGAACCGATGACGATGAGACCGACCGCCGGCCTGCGCTGGCTCGCCTGTTCCGCCCTGGCGCTTTCGGCCGCCGCGCTCCATGCCGAGACCCAGCGCTTCGCGGTGATCGACAATGGCGAGAACGTCGGCCATGTCCTGGCCGATATCGAGGGCGATACCGTCTCGATCGACCACGACGTCAAGAGCAACGGCCGCGGCCCGACGATGCACGAGACGATCGTGCTGGGCGCCCAGGGGCTGCCCACGAGCTGGACCCTGCAAGGCACGTCGACGTTCGGCAACAAGGTGGACGAGCAGTTCACGGCCAAAGGCAAGCGGCTGTCCTGGGTCGACACCACCGGCAAGGGCGCGATGGCGGCCAGGGTGCCCACGCTTTACGTCGCGCAGGAGGGCAGCCCGTTCTCGCTCGGCCTCTATGCCCGCGCGCTGCTGGCCGATGCCGATCATGTGCTCGCAGCGGCACCGGGGGGAACGCTCTCGCTGGAGGAAGAAGCGCCGGTCACGCTGGGCGGCACGGCCTATCGCGCGTTCCTGGTCAAGGGCATCGGCCTGACCCCCAGCGCGATCCTGCTCGACGACAAGGGCGCGCTCGTCGCGGCCTATTCGCCCACGAATGCCACGGTGCGCGAGGACCTTTCCTCGTTCGCCGGGGACCTGGCGAAGATCGCCGCCGTGCGTTCGGCCGAGCGCTTCGCCGCGATCCAGAAGAAGGTCGCGCATACGTATACCGCACCGATCCGCATCCGCGACGTGCGCGTCTTCGACCCGGCGAGCGGCAAGATCGGCGATCCGGTCTCGGTGGTGGTCTTCGGGGATCGCATCGCCTCGGTGGAGCCGCTGGACAGCCCTGCCTCACCCGGCGAGGCGACCGTGGAGGGTGCGGGCCGCGTGGTCATTCCCGGCCTGCACGACATGCATGCCCACGTCTCGCTGCAGTCCGCCCTGCTCTACATCGCCTCGGGCGTGACCAGCGTGCGCGACATGGGCAACGAGAACGCCTTCCTGATCGACCTGACGCACCGCATCGATGCGGGCGAAGTGGCCGGGCCGCGCATCGTGCGCAACGGCTTCCTGGAAGGACGCAGCCCCTACAGCTCGCGCAACGGCTTCATCGCGGGCAGCGAGGCGGAAGCGCTGGACGCGGTGCGCTGGTACGGCGCGCGCGGCTATTGGCAGGTGAAGATCTACAACAGCTTCAATCCCGCATGGGTGCCCGGCGTGGTCCGGGAGGCGAAGCGCCTGGGCATGGGCGTGACCGGGCACATCCCGGCCTTCACCAATGCCGATGCCATGATCGCGGCGGGCTATGACGAAGTGACTCATATCAACCAGCTCATGCTGGGCTGGGTGCTCGATCCCAGGGAAGACACCCGCACGCCGCTGCGCCTCACGGCCATGCGCCGGACGGCGGGGCTGGACCTTGCCTCTCCGCGCGTCGCCGCCACGCTCGATACGATGCAGGCGAAGCACATCGCGCTCGACCCCACGGCGGTGACGCTGGAACTGCTGATGATGAGCCGCGATGGCAGGATCAGCCCGGCGGTGGCGGGCTATTTCGATCACTTGCCGGTGGGCGTGCAGCGCAATCGCCGCCAGGGCATCGCCCCGATCAAGACGCCCGAAGATGCCGCCGGTTACGACGGCGCCTTCGTGACGATCAAGGCGCTGCTGCTGGACATGTACAAGCGCGGCATCACGCTCCTGCCCGGAACCGACGACGGCACCGGCCTGTCGGTCCACCGCGAATTGCAGATCTATGCCGAGGCCGGGCTGCCCACAGCCGAAGTGCTGAAGATCGGCACGCTTGGCCCCGAGCGCTACATGCACCGCGACCAGTCCTACGGCTCGGTCGAGAAGGGCAAGTATGCCGACTTCGTGCTGCTGGACGGCAATCCGCTGGAAGACCTGTCGGCGATCCATCGCATGGCGATGGTGGTGAAGGGCGGGACGGTCTACTTCCCTTCGGAAATCTGGCGCGAGGTGGGGGTGAAGCCCTTTGCCGAGGCGCCCCGGATCGTGGCGCCCGTGGCCGAGGCGAAGCCGGTGGCGCTGACCAATGGATCGGGCGCCGAAGCCCACGAGGACCTCGCGTTCTGAGCCGGTAGAGGGCGCGGGCAGGGGCCGATAGGCCGCCTGCCCGCGCCTTCCTCAACGTTCCCGGCGGGCGAAATACCAGATCGCGCCGATGCCGCCCCAGACCAGCAGCAGCACGTAGGGCCGCCAGTCCGCCTCGAGGCCCACGGCGATCAGGCCGAGCGCGCAGACCGCGCCGGCCAGGCCCAGGACCACCATCGTCCGGCGCGCCGGCCTGAAGCCCGCGCCTTCGTGAAGCTGCGGGTGGCCATGGGCGACGCGGGCGGCGGAAAGGCAGATGCTGCCGTATTTCACCAGGTTCGGGATGTTCACGGCCAGGAACAGGAACGTCAGCTCCATCGGCATCAGCAGTCCCACGCAGCCGATGCCGAAGACGGCGAACAGGGCCATGTGCGGAACGTGCGAGCGGGGATGCACGCGGGCGATGATCCGCGGCAGCACGCCCGCCTCGGCCATGGCGAAGAGGCTGCGGCTGAACATCGTGAAGATCGCGTTGAGGCTGGTGCCGATCGCGGCGACGGCGGCCAGCATGATCACCGGCACGGCCAGGGGCCCCATGAAGCGTTTGGCCGTGTCGAGGATCGGCGCCTCGCTGCCGGCCAGGGCTTCCGGCCCGAGCACGGTGAGCGCCACGAAGGCGACGGCCACGTAGAGCACCGTGGCCGAGCCGATGGCGAGCGCGATGCCGGCCGGGATGTTGCGGCGGCTGTTCGCCACTTCGCCGCCGGCTTCGGTCGCGGCCTCGATACCGAAGAACAGGCCCATCAGCAGCGGCGCGGCGGCGAGCGCGCCGTGGAAGCCCTTTGGCAGGAACGGTTCCAGCCGCGCCGGTTCCGACGCGGTGAAGCCGCCCCAGGCCACGAACAGGCCGAACAGCACGATCAGTGCGGCCACCATCGCCGTCTGCGCGCGGGCGGCGACATGGACGCCCACGAGGTTCGCCAGCAGCGCCAATACCAGCACCGCGAACATCGTCGGCTTGACCGGCAGCGGCACCAGCATCGAGACATAGCGCACCAGCACCAGCGCCAGCACGACCATGGCGCCCATGTTGGCGATGATGCGCATCCAGGCGATGAAGAAGCCCAGGGTGGGATGAAGATAGCGGGAAGGCCATACGAAGCTGGCGCCCGATACCGGATCGGCCGATCCGAGATAGGCATAGCTGACGGCGATCAGGTACATCGGCAGCGCCGCGATCACGACCGAGAGCAGCATGCCCGGCCCGGCCAGCCCGGTGGCGGGGGATACGGCGGA
Source organism: Novosphingobium sp. PhB55 (assembly GCF_004368805.1). Classification (NCBI taxonomy): domain Bacteria; kingdom Pseudomonadati; phylum Pseudomonadota; class Alphaproteobacteria; order Sphingomonadales; family Sphingomonadaceae; genus Novosphingobium; species Novosphingobium sp. PhB55. Next base: position 60,313 of record NZ_SODQ01000010.1, read on the forward strand.
GAAGATCGACACGCCCACCGCCGTCCCCAGGCCGAGCGAGACGACGCCCCAGAGACCGATGCCCTTGCGCAGGGCCTGTTCCGCGTCGCTCACTTGCGCGCCCCCCGGCAGCCGTCGGCCGCGATGAATTCGGCAAGGTCGGACTGGAACCGCGCACGGCTGCCGTCATCGGAGTAGAAGACGTGGCCGCCGACGTAGCGGGCGTTGCGATAGCGCTCGCGGGGCAGGCTGGACTGCGCGAAAAGGTAGTCGGCCGCGCCGATGGTGGTGGTGGTGTCGTAGATCCCGGTGCCGACGAACAGGCGCAGGCAGGCGTTGCTGGCGGCGTGGCGCTCCACGGTGGCCATGAACGGCCAGTCCGCGAAAGGCGAATCCTCGGCGCCGTAGCTCCAGCTTCCCTCGAAGCGCGCGATCACCTTGTAGGCATCGGCGCCCGGCGCCTTGAGCGTGCCGGCCAGATAGTCCTTCATCGCCTGGCCGAAAGCCTCGGAGATCGACGAGGACGGATCGCCGGGCATCATTGTCGTGACGTTGTCGGGCCGGTCGGCCAGGTAGCGCGCGTCGTAGCGACCCATGACCTTGCCTTGCGCGCGCAGGAGTTCGACGCGGAAGTGCTCCTTGGAGATGCGCAAGTCGTTGGCGAGGTAGAACCCGGCGGGAATGCCGGTGAGTTCGGCCAGCCGCGCGGCCAGGCGTTCACGCCCGGCCTGCGGCAGGTCGCGGCCAAGGTAGAGCGCGGGCAGGTATTCCTCGCGGGCGAAGCGGGCGGCCTGCGCCGTCACGCTTTCGGGCGTGCAGGGGGCCTTCACCATGCCGTGATAGCAGGCGATGGCGGCCAGCGTCGGCAGCGACACCGCATAAGTCACCACGTTGTCGGGCCGCTGCGAGGTCTCGATCATGTTGAGCGCCTGGCCCAGCAGGACCACCCCGCGCACGTTCTTCCCAAGGCCCTGCCGGTCCAGCGCATCGAGCATGGCCACGGCGCGGATCGTGCCGTAGCTCTCGCCCAGGATATAGACCGGCGCCCCCAGGCGGTCATGGCCGCGCAGCCATTGCCGCACGAGGTCGGCGGCGGCGTTGGCATCGCCCTCCACGGTGTTGTAGGGCGCCGCGGCTGCCCCTTCCGGGCGGCTGGAAAAGCCGGTTCCGGGCGGATCGATGAACACTACGTCGGCGAGGTCGTAGAGCTTTGCGGGGCCGGGGCCGCTGCGGCCGGGGCGGGCATCGCGGCTCGCCGGGTCCTGCGGGACATGGGCGAGCACGGGGCCAAGCAGCCCCATGTGCAGATAGGCGGCAGAGGCGCCGGGGCCGCCGTTGAAGGCGAAGATCACCGGCCTCTCGGCCGAACGGGCGACCTTGCGCGAATAGGAGAGGTAGCCGGCCGTGGCCGCGGAACTGTCCGCGCCGGCTGAAACAGGGACAAGTCCCAGCTCGGCGCGGACAGGATGCGCGGGATCGGGTTGCGATACCCGCGCATCGATGAGGACCCGTTCGGCCGGCGGCGCGGCCGCGAGCGTCGGAAGGGGTCCGGCAGACGCCGCTGACAGTGCGATCCCCGTCAGCACCGAAAGGCGCAGCGGAGACTTCTTTTTGCGACCGAAGGGCTGCGGCGGCGTGAACTTCATGGCGTTTCCAGCTGCTTGTTATGTTCCCGATAGGTGATGAGGCCGTCGGTCAGGGCCTGAAGCCCGTAATCGAGGCGCGACGGCTCCATGGCGAAGCCGAGGCGGACATGTCCGGGCGCGCCGAAATATTCCCCCGGCGCCACCAGTACGCCGCAGCGATCGGAAAGCCAGCCGGAGAAGCGCTCGGTATCCCCGATCCCGACAAGGCGGGGGAAGGCGATGCAGCCGCTTTCCGGCAGTTCGCCCTCGGCCAGGCCCTCGGCCAGCCAGTAGGCATGGTAGGATTCGATGATCGGCCGCGCCTTGGCCAGCACGGAGAACGTATTGTCCAGAAACCGCGCGGGATGCTCGACGATGAGCGCGGACACTGCGTGGGCGAGGTTCGAGATCGCGAAGTCCACTTCCTGCGCCAGTTCGCGCACGGGATTGACCACGCTCTCGTCCCCGACGATCCAGCCGCAGCGCAAGGTGCTGAGACCGAAGATCTTCGTCAGGCTGTTGACCGAGACCAGCCGCGGCGAGGCGCCGAGCGAGGCGGCCGGGCGGATCCGCGTTCCGGCGTAAGGCGCATAGACTTCATCCACCACGACGAGGAGGTCGTGCCGCTCGGCGATCTCTCCCAGCGCGGCGATCGTGGCATCGTCCACCGCCATGCCCGAAGGGTTGTGCAGGTTGGAGATCACGATCATCCGCGTCTCCGGTCGCAGGCCGGCCTCGACCGCGCCCGGATCGATGGCGAAGCGCGGTGCCGGGCGCTCGAAGGTGTCCACCGCGATGCCGCTGGCCTGGGCCAGGTTGCCGAACAGTTCGAAGCTGGGGTTCTCCACCAGCACGCGGTCGCCCGGCGAAAGCAGCGCGCGGTAGATCAGGGACAGCGCCCCCGTGGCGCCGGTGGTCGTCAGCACCTGTTCCTCGCGCACGCCGTAGTCCCGCGCCAGCGCGGCCACGAGGTAGGGATTGCCCTTCACGAAAGTGCTGGCGTAGCGCGAGGTCATGCCCGCCTCGAAGCCTTCGAGCAGCACGTCGCGCAGCAGGTCGCGCGGCTCGGGGACCGAGCTTTCGAACAGGCTGACGAGGAGGCTGCGGGAATTGCTGTTCCGGATGATCGAGCGCCTGACCCATTGGGCGTAGGACTGCGAAGTCTGGTCGTCTGGGCGGGAAGCCATTGTCTCGTATCTGCCGGGTAATGCCGAGTGCGTCGGGTGGCGGCGGCGCCGGGAAGGGAATGTTCCCCGGCGCCGCCGGAACCCGTCACATCTTCAGCTTGGCGCCGATCCAGAATCGGCGGCCGAGGATGTCGCCATAGGCGATCTGCGGGTAGGAAGGCGCTTCGTCGGTGAAGTTGTCGATGCCGGCGCGGAAGGTGATCGCGCCCGCTTCGACTTGCGCCGAGATCGAGTGCGTCAGGTTGCTGTCCAGCATCGGGTTGGGGTTGGTTTCGATCGTGGCGTCATAGGCGGCACGGGTCTTGTCGAGGTAGTAGGCCTGGTAGCTCACCCGCACCGGACCCCTGGTCCAGTCCAGGTTGAAGCGGCCTTCCCAGGTGGGCTTCTCGTACGTGTTGTCGGTGCGGATATAGTTCTCGCCGGTGACCGAGGTGGTCAGCAGCGTGTTGTGCGTGGCGTTGACGCCGACGTGGAAGGCGCCGATCCGGCCAGGCTCGAAGGTGTAGTCGATGGCGTAGACTTCGCCGCGATACTTGACGACGCCGGCGTTGAAGGTCGTGGTGGTGCCGGCCAGGATCGTGCCGCCCGGGCTTACGCCGTCCGAGGAGGCAATGCGCGAGAACGCATTGCAGACCGCCGGATCGGGGGTGGTGTTGTCATAGCAGGCGGCCGTGAAGTCCTCGGTGGTGAAGGCCGAGAGACCGTCCTTGAGGTCGATCTCGATGCGGTCCGCACTGATCGTCAGGCCGGGGATGAACTTGGGCTGGAGCACGATACCGTACGTGAAGGTATCCGAGATCTCGTTGCGCAGGTTCGGGTTGCCGCCCGTGGTGATGGTGGCGCGCTCGAAGTTCTCGGCCGGGTCCTGGAACCGGGCGAGGCGTTCGGCGGGGCTGAGGCCCGCATTGGTGCCGTCGGCCTCTACGCCGTAGTTCGCGTTCGCGGTGAAGGCGGCCAGGCAGTTGGCGTAGCGTACCGAAGGGTTGGCGCCGCTGTTGATGCGGTCGGCGTCGCAGGGGTCGTAGCCCACCGAACCGAGCGAGGTCGTCGTCGGCGCGAACAGCATCGCCAGGGTGGGCGCGCGGAAGTTGCGGCTGCGGCTGACGCGCAGGGTCACGCCGTCCACCGGCTGCCAGCGCAGGCCGAGATCCCAGACCTGCTCCTTGCCGGCGATCGAGTTGTCGACCAGGCGGCCCGCCGCGCTGGCTTCCAGCATGTGCACGATCGGCACGTTCATCGCGCTGTCGATCAGCGGGATCAGCAGTTCGCCGGAGAGTTCGTCGGTATTGTATCCGGCCGACTGCGCCATCTCCAGCGTGCCGCCGCCGAACAGGCCCTGCTGGTTGGCGGCGAGCGGGTTGTAGGAAACCTGCTCGTCGCGGTGCTCGTAGGCCAGGCTGAACTTCACCGTGCCGCCCGGCAGGCGGATCACGTCACCGCCGAGCGTGGCGAGAATGTCGGTCTGCTCGTTGCGATAGTCCAGTCCGGCGCGCACGCTTACGTACTTCTGCGCGGCCTTGGAGACATTGCCGTTGCCGAAGGGGTTGATCGGCGCGCAGGCCGCGTCGTCGTTGGTGGCATCGGCGTCGGCGTTGATGCCGCAGACGATCTGGCCGCCCGAGAGCACCGCGTCGATGGCGTTCGCGTACTTGGCGTTGTCCACTTCCCAGCGGCGCTGCGAACCGTCGACCCGGGCATAGCTGCCGGAAACCGACCAGTAGAAGTTGCGGCTTCCGGCCGAGAATTCACCGTCCACGCCGAGCAGGGCGCGATAGGTGTCGGTCTTGTAGCGCTGGAGATTGTCCGGCGTCAGGTCCTGGAAATACTTGGACAGGAACAGCGGCGCACCGGCCGCGAAGGCCGGGCGGGCGGCGGAAAGCGCGGCCTTGGCCTGGTCGGTCAGGTAGGGGTTGTCGATCGTGAAGACCACCGGCCCCGCGTAAGTGCCGAAGTTCAGGATCGTGCGGCTCTGGCCCTGCGGGATCTCGGTGCCTTCGGTATGGGCATAGAGCAGTTCGGTGCGCAGGGTGATCGCGTCGGTCAGGTCGTAGTGCGCGATCAGGTTGCCGGTGAAGCGCTGGACGCCGGTGCGCAGCCCCGCCAGGTCGCGATAGGCGAAGCCCTGTCCGCCGCTGGAGAAGGGAATGCCCACGCTGGTGCCGGGATCGTAGGGCACCACGTTGCCACTGGAATCGAACTGCAGCGGCGTGCCGTTCGACTGGGTCAGGAAGCGCGTGAAGGGGGCGGGCGTGTTGAACAGCACACCGTTCGAGTTGAATTCCCAGAAGTGCGCGTCGAGCAGTTCCTTGACCGAGGGAATGCCGTCGCTGGGGCCGGTATCGTCCGGGTTGCTCACCGTCAGGCGGCCCAGCGCCGAAAGCGGGCGCGCGGCGAACATCAGCGTAGGCGACTGGGCATAGTTCAGGTCGATGGCGACATTGCCGCGCCCGTCGGCGAAGTTCTTGCCCGCCGTGCCGCGCAGGCTGTAGGTGTGATAGTCCCCGCGCGAGGAAATGCCGTTCTGGCCATCGAGTTCGAGGCCTTCGAAGCTTTCCTTCAGCACGTAGTTGACCACGCCGGCGATGGCGTCCGATCCATAGACCGCCGCGCCGCCGCCCTGCACCACTTCGACCCGGTCCAGCAGGCCGAGCGGGATGATGTTGGCATCCACCTGGGCATCGCCCAGGCCCGAGGAGCTGGTCACCATGCGGCGGCCGTTGAGCAGGGTCAGCGTGCGCCCGGCGCCCAGGCCGAAGAGGTTGGGGAACTGCTGGCCCGAACCGCTGCCTTCGCCGCTGCCGTCGGCCTGGTTGAGCATGGGGCTGTTCGAAGTGAGCTGGTTCAGCGCTTCCGAAGCGCTGATATAGCCGCGATCCGCGATCGTCTGGCTGTCCACGACATTGAGCGGGGCGGTCTCGTCCGAGGCGTCGCGGCGAATGCGCGATCCGGTGACGACGATGTCCACGGCGGAGGCGCTGTCGTCGGCAGCCGGCGCGAGGTCCTGCGCGAAGGCCGGGGCGGCGAACAGCGCGGCGACGGCGGTGGAAACCATGAGCGCCGCCAGGCCGGCCCTCTCCATGCGTGACTGGATCATCGAACTACCCCTCATGTGCTCTATGCGTTTTTAATCCCTGAGCGAGAGACTAGCGCAGGCGGGCAGCGAGGGGGTTGCGTTGTGCGATGCGCGGGTGAGGCTGTTTGAATTGAAATTTCGCACCGAAGAGGAATCGCGAAATTTCTAGCCTCACTTTGCCGCGGGTTGTGAATTGCGGAAGAAGGCGGACAAGTCGCTGGCGAATTGCACGGCCTCTGCGGGTTCCTCGTACATCATGTGGCCGCCGCGATAGCAGTGCGCCGTGATCCGCTCCGCCAGGGCGGCGGGAAAATCGGCGGCGGCCTGCCGGTTGGCGGCGCAGCCGTTAAGCGAATCGTAAAGGCCGGTCGCCACCAGGACCCGCATGGCAGGCGCCTTCTCCAGAGCGCGCTGAACCCAGGGCTGCGATGCGCTGGGCGGGCCTTCGCCGGCCATCGCGCGGGCGAGCGATTCTTTGGTGATGGGCGATTGGTCGTATTGCCAGTCGTTGCCTACCGGCAGCTCCGGAATGTCGATCCCGGCGTATTGGCCCTGCCGATAGCCCAGCGTCTGGCGGTAGAAGGCCAGGATCGCGGCATCGCCGGCCTTGTCGTCGGCCGGCGGCGCGGTGCGGCGCATGTCGAAGATGCCCAGCGTCTTGCCCTCCGATGCCAGCAGCCTGGTGCGGAAGTCCCGCGGCGATACCCAGAGCGTCTTCGCGTCGATCGCGGCCGGTGCAAGTCCGGTATAGCGCGCCAGGCCGGCCACCACGCGGGCGCGGTCGCCGGGGGCATCGGGATGGGCCAGGGCGGGATACCAGACCTCCCGCGCCCATTGCTCGGCAGCGGCAAGGGTCCTGGCCGGCTTTGCCGCCAGCGCCGGGTCGAGCTTGCCGAGGGCGAGCGCCGTTGCCGTGCGATTGGGCAGGGTCAGCGCGCGCATCAGCGCCCGGTCGCGTTCCTCGCCCATCGGTATGCCGCCGGAAACGAGCGCGATCCCGGCGACCGGCTGGCCTGCGTCGATCAGGGCTTCCGCCACGCCGGCCGCGCGCCAGGTGCCGAAACTTTCGCCGACGAGATAGACCGGCGCCTTCTCGCGCCCCCGGCTCTTGAGAAAGTTCAGGATGAACGCCGTCGTGGCGGAAAGGTCTCCGGTGGTCGAATAGAGGCTCTTGGCCGCGCGTTCGGAAGCGGCCCGGCTGAAGCCCGTTCCGGCGGGATCGAGAAATACCAGGTCGGCCGCGGCCAGCGGGCTGCCGGGATTGTCCGCCAGCGCGGCGCCCCTGAGCGTTCGCGGGCCGAGGGCATGGAACTGCAGCAGGCGCGAATCCGCGCCGGGCCCGCCGTTCCACACGAAGGCGATGGGCCGGGTTTCGGGGCTTGCGGCCTTTGCGAAGTAGGCGGTGTAGAACAAGTCGGCCTGCTTGCCGGTCTGGCGGTCGCCGATCTCCATGGTCCCGGCACAGGCGGCATAGTCCATGCGGCCGAGCCGGGCCGAGGCACCGGATTCCGCAGGGGTGCAGGCGCTGCCCGCCGGTTCGGCATGGGCCGGGATGCTGTTCCCCAGAGTGGGGGTATTGGTCCCCAGTGCGGCGGCGATCAGGGCGGTGAAGATCCGTGCCGGGCGAGGCAGGCGGTTGGGCTTGGCAGGCATCTGGGACCTTTCACGGGGATCAGCTTCCCGCCGACCCTAGCCGAGTTGTGGAGGCAAGTTTATGCGCGAAGGGGGACGTCGCGCGATCACCTTCGGCACCCGTCCTTGACTGCCGATGCAGCAACGCCCGAAATGCGCAATTCTTATGCGCAAGCCTTTGCCTAGGATGCGTAAATGATCCAACGATCCGATTCGCCCGCCGAAACCGCACTTTCCCGTCGCACCTTGCTGCGCGGTTCGGCGCTCCTGCCGCTGGCCCCGGCGATGGCGGGAGAGGCCCTTGCGGCCGCGCCTGCCGCGGCCGGTTCGCTTTCGCGGGCGGGCGACTTCGCGCCCATGGCCAAGGTCTACCTCGATTCCGGCACCATGCATCCGGTGCCCTTGCCGGCCAAGGCATCGGTGGACGCCTATTTCCGGACCCGCACCGAAATGCGCGAGTGGTCCAGCCACGATACCGAAGTCCGCATCAAGTCCGCCTTCGCCCGCCTCATCAACGCAGCCCCGGAAGACCTCGCTTTCGTCCAGAGCACGACCGCGGGAGAGCAATCGATCGTCGATGCGCTCGACCTGCCGGCCGCCAAAGGCAGCGTGGTGACCGATACGCTGCATTTCTTCGGCTCGTTCTGGCTTTACGACCAGCTTGGCAAGCAAGGCGTGGACGTGCGCTGGATCCGGCCGACGGACGGCCGGATCGATCCCGATGCCTACGAGAAGGCGATCGGTCCCGATACGAAGCTGGTCAGCCTCTCGCTCGTCTCCACCTACAACGGCTTCGAGCATGACCTGAAGCGCATTTGCGAGATCGCCCATGCCCGCGGCGCGCTGGTCTATGCCGACATCATCCATGCGGCGGGCACCGTGCCGATCGACGTCAGGGCCACCGGCGTCGATTTCGCGGCGACGGCCAGCTACAAGTGGCTCATGGGCGATTTCGGGCTGGGCTTCCTCTATGTCCGCCCGGACCGGCTGCCGCGCCTCAAGCGCAAGCGCTTCGGCTACTATCAGCTCGATGGCTTCAACCCGCACGTCTATCCCTACGACCAGCCCGGCGAGACTATCGCCGACATGACGCCGCGCAGCGATGCCGAAGGCCTGTTCGCCATGGGCACCCATTCGCACGCGGTGATGGCCCAGCTCGACTGGTCCCTGGCGAAGCTGCTGGAGCTGGGCGTGGACAATATCATGGCCCATCGCCAGCCCCTGCTGCGCCGCCTGCACGAGGCGCTGCCGGCCAAGGGTTACACGGTCGTCACGCCGCGCGACTGTCGCAGTCCCTTGCTCACATGCGTCCTGCCGGATGCGCACAAGGCGCTGGCCGAGCCGCTGAACCGGGCCGGGGTGGCGATCACGCTCAGCCGCAACCGGTTCCGCATCTGTCCTTCGTGGTTCAACACGATGGACGACATCGAACGCCTGATCGCCGCGCTGCCGGCTTCCTCCTGATCCGGAACCAGACCCCATGTCCGCCAAGAAGACCGTTTTCCTGCGTTCCAGCCTGCTAGCCCTGTCCGCGCTCCTGCCTGTGGCCGCGCTCCTGCCCGCGGGTCCGCTGCTGGCGCAGGACGAAAGCCTGCCGATGCCGCCGGTATTCCTCAAGGCCATGGAGCCGATGGTGGAGCGTCCTGCCGCCAGCGACAGGGTCGTGCTCACCCGCCACGAGGGAACCTTCGGCGGCCGAAAGCTGGGCTATGACGCGATCGTCACCGAAACGCCGGTGGCGAACGCCAAGGGGCAGACGGCGGCGGTGGTCGTCACTTACGCTTATGTCGCGCGCAATGCGGCCCATGCGAAGCACACCGGGGCGCGTGCGAAGCGGCCGGTGCTGTTCTTCTTCAACGGCGGCCCCGGCGCATCGTCCTCGCCGCTGCACCTCAACGCCTTCGGCCCGCGCCGGATCGTCGGCAAGGGTGATGCCGCGCGGCTGGACGACAATCCGCACAGCCTGCTCGACGTGGCCGACCTGGTGTTCATCGATCCGCCGGGCACCGGCGCTTCGATGCCGGTGAAGGGCGCCGATGCCACCAGCCTGTTCTCGGTCTCCGGCGATGCCGCCGCCGTGGCCGACGTGGTGCAGCGCTGGCGCCGGGCCAATGGCCGCACCGATGCGCCTTTCGCGATCGTGGGCGAAAGCTACGGCACCGCACGGGCGCTGGCCATGCTCGATGCCGAAAGCAAGGCGAAGCTGCCGCTGCCCAACGGCGTGGCGCTGTTCTCGCTTTCGCTGGGCGACAACGACGGCCCCGTGATCTCCGACGTTTCGCTCCTGCCCACGCTCGCCGCCGTCGCCTGGTATCACCAGGCCGTCGACCGCAAGGGCAAGTCGGTGGCGGAGCACTTCGCCGAAGCCCGCGCCTTTGCGGAGAACGACTATGCCCGCGCCCTCATCGCCGGCGCGTCGCTGCCGGAGGCCGACCGGGCGAAAATCGCCGCACGCATCTCGGAACTGATCGGGATCCCCGCGGCGACGCTGGAAAAGGACGGGCTGCAGCTGGACCGGCAATCCTTCATGCTCGGCCTGCTTTCCGCCAAGGGCCTGCGCACCGGCCAGCTCGACGGCCGCGCGACGCGGGCCATTGCCGAATCCAACATGCACCCGCCCTTCGACGATCCTTCCATGACGCTGGGCGGGGAGACCGGCCATCTGATCGCCGACTACATCGGCAAGGACCTGGGCTATCCCTTGCCGAGCGCCTATCGCACGCTCAACCTGGGCATCAACTTCAAGTGGGACTGGGGCCGCGGCGAAGTCTATCGCACCGTGCGCTTCGCGCCCTTCCTGGCCAGGGCCATGGCCGACAAGCCGGACATGAAGCTGATGACGGTGGGCGGTTACTACGACATCACAACGCCGGTCGCGGCGGGGCAGTTCGCGCTCGACCATGCCGGGATCGGGCCGGATCGCCGCACCTCGAAGACTTATGCGGCGGGCCATTCGGTGTTCGAGGACGAAGGCGAACTGACGCGTTTTGCCGCGGACATGCGTGCCTGGGCCGGGACGCTGGGCCGCTGAACGTCCCGATGTGCCGGGCCGGGTGCGCTGACAGGCCACACCGCGCCCGGCGCAGCGGATATCGTCAGAGCCCGAGGTCGCTGAGGCCGCGGTGCTCGTCCGGACGGCGCCCGAGCGGCCAGTGGAACAGCCGGTCGGCCTCGGCGATGGGGGCATCGTTGATGCAGGCCAGGCGTCTGCGCATCAGGCCATCGGCGTCGAACTCCCAGTTCTCGTTGCCATAGGAGCGGAACCAGTCGCCGCTGTCGTCGTGCCATTCGTAAGCGAAGCGCACGGCGATGCGGTTTTCGCGGAAGGCCCAGAGTTCCTTGATCAGCCGGTAGTCGCGCTCGCGCTGCCATTTGGCGGTGAGGAAAGCGATGATGGCCGGGCGTCCGTTCAGGAATTCGGCGCGATTGCGCCATGCGCTGTCAGGCGTATAGGCCAGCGCGACCCGGGCGGGGTCGCGGCTGTTCCAGCCATCCTCGGCCAGGCGCACTTTCTCGGCCGCGCTTTCGGCAGTGAACGGCGGCAGCGGCGGGCGCGGGTTTTCCATCATGCGTGTCCTTCTTCCAGGCGGCTGCGCAGGGCTGCGTTCTCCGCCTCCAGTTCGGCCATCCGCTCGTGCAACGGGCGGACCGCCTGTTCGATTTCCCGCTCGGTGAAGCGGGGCGTGATGTGCTGGGGGCAGTTCCAGTCGAACGCCGCCAGCCGCAACCGGAAGATCCGCTCCGGCCGCGCCTTGTAGCCGGGGTCCATGACGAGATCGGTCAGCGCCGCATCGGCGTCAAGCGAGAGCTTCTCGACATGGGCATAGATCTTCAGCCGCATGCGGCGCGGATAGTCCATCAGGATCAGGCAGGCCCGGTCGTTCGCGGCCAGGTTGCCGGTGCTGATGTACTGGCGGTTGCCGCGATAGTCGGCGAAGGCCAGCGTCCGTTCGTCCACCAGCTTGAGGAAGCCGGCGGGGCCGCCGCGATGCTGGACATAGGGCCAGCCGTCCTCGGATACGGACCCCATGTAGAAGCTGTCGCGCGCGGCGATGAAGGCCGCCTCGTTCGCGGTGAAGCGGTCGAATTCGCGGTCTCCCTCGAAGTGGGCCCATTGCCGGTCGGCGCCCATTTCCGCCTGGGCCGCGCGAACGCTGGGCGTCATGGCGATATCCAGAAATCCGTAGGACATGGTCCATCTCCAAAGCGATGACGGGTGGTAAAAGGGTGCCGGGCGGGTGCCCGGCCCCCTTGTGGCCCGGATCAGCGGGTCGCCACCTCACGGTCGAGGAAGCTGCGGATGAGCGGCGCCATCTCGTCCAGCTTGTCCTCCAGCGCGAAGTGCCCGGTGTCGAGGATGTGCATTTCGGCCTGGGGCAGGTCGCGCAAGTAGGGATGAGCGCCGGACTCGGGGAAGATCATGTCGTTCTTGCCCCAGACGATCAGCGTCGGCGGCCTGTGTTCGCGGAAGAACTGCTGGAACGCGGGATAGAGCGGCACATTGGTGCGGTAGTCGTAGAACAGGTCGAGCTGGATCTCGCGGTTGCCCGGCCGGTCGAGCAGGTCCTGGTCGTGGACCCAGTTGTCCGGGCTGATGCGGGTGACGTCGCGGACGCCGTCGGTGTACTGGAAGCGGGTGGCTTCCGGCGTGACGAGCCAGGCCTGCGCCTCGCGGTCCTCGGCCGATCCGCTCTGCCAGTAGGTCTTGATCGGGTCCCAGAACGCGCCGAGCCCCTCGTCATAGGCATTGCCGTTCTGCACGATCAGTCCGGTGACGCGCTCGGGGTGCTTCAGCGCCAGCCGGTAGCCCACGGGCGCCCCGTAATCCATGACATACATGGCATAGTGCGCGGCGCCGATCTGCTCCAGCAAGGCGTCGACCAGGTCGGCATAGTGGGCGAAGCTGTAGTCGAAGGCGGTGTGGTCCGGTGCGTCGCTCTGGCCGAAGCCGGGATAGTCCGGCGCGATCACGCGGTAGCCGTCCGCCAGCAGCGGGATCAGGTTGCGGAACATGTGCGAAGAGGTGGGGAAGCCGTGGAGCAGAAGCACCACCGGAGCGTCCGCCGGGCCGGCTTCGCGATAGGCCATCGTCAGGCCTTCGACCGTGGCGGTGCGGTAGTGGATGGCGGCGGAGGCCGCATTGTGGGCCGCGGCGGAGGCCGTATTGTGGGCGGCGGCGGAGGCCGCATTCTGGGTGGCGGCTTGGAACGTCTGGGGGAGCGGAGCGGGGATCAGGGGCTTGGTCATGTCTTCCACTTTCGTGAGAGCGGCCGAGCGAGCTGCGTCAGCCTCTGATGGAAGAAGTAGTTCTTATGCCCGATCTCGATAATCGGGTGTCTGCGGAACTCATTGTTCCTATTTGAGGAATAATGACTCCGTCACTGCAACAGGTCGTTGCCGCGCAGGCGCTGGACGGCCAGGTCCACGAAAGCCCGCACTTTGGCTGTGGCATGCCGCCCCTCGGCATGGACGACGTGGATCGGCATCGGGCTTTCGGCATGATCGTCCAGCACGGACTGCAGGCGCCCCGCCGCCAGCGCCGGGCCGACCTGGTAGGACAGCACGCGGGTGATGCCCCAGCCCTGCTCGGCGGCGGCGATGGCGGCCTGGTTGGTATTGCACAGCAGCCGCGGGTGCACGGTCACGCGGGTCCGTCCGTCGGGGCCGAAGTGCCACTCCGGGGAGACCCAGGCGCCGGTCGGCACGATCACGCGGTGATCCGCCAGATCGGCTGGGGAGCGAGGCACGCCGTGCCGCTCGAAATAGGAAGGCGCGCCGCAGATCGTCCGCCGCACCCAGCCCACGCGCGTGGCGCTGAGGCCCGAGGCGGGGAGATGCCCGATCCGCACGGCGACATCGATCCCTTCCTCGACGATGTTGACGCCCCGGTCCACGAAGAGGCTGCGGCCGGTGACGCTCGGGAACATGTCGAGATATTCCAGCAGGATCGGCAGGACGTGCATCTGTCCGAACATGATCGGCCCGGTGACGATGAGCGTGCCGGTGGGATTGCCGTGCGATCCCGCCGCGGAAGCCTCCGCTTCGGCGATGTCGGCCAGGATGCGGCGGCAATCCTCGAAATAGCGCTGGCCGGCCTCGGTCATCTTCACCGATCGCGTCGTTCGCGCCAGCAGCCTGACCCCGATGTCCTCTTCCAGGCCCGATACCGCCCGCGTGACGGCCGGCGGGCTGAGATGCATCTGCCGGGCCGCCTCGACGAAACTCGCCGTTTCCGCCACCCGGACGAAGATCCTCATGGCTTGCCACCGGTCCAATTCCACATCCTTCAGCCATGCAACGCTGGGCGGACGATGCGCGGAACAGGGCCTGCCGGTCAACGCCTTGCGGCCGTCAGCCGATGCGCCCCGCTTGCATGGGCTGGTTTAATGCTATAGCCAATAGCTAAATCTTTGGGAGAATCCACGCCATGAAGTTCGAGCGCATCAATCCGCTGACCGGCGACGTCGCCTCCAGCGCAGAGGCCATGACGGCCGAACAGATGCCTGCGATCGCCGCCCGGGCCGGCGCTGCGCAGCCTGCCTGGGGCGCGCTGGGGCCGAATGCGCGCCGCGCGGTGCTGCTGCGGGCCGCCGATGCGCTGGAAGCGCGCAAGGACGCGTTCGTCGATGCCATGATGGGCGAGATCGGCGCGACCGCGGGCTGGGCCATGTTCAACCTGACGCTGGCCGCCGGGATCGTGCGCGAGGCGGCCTCGCTGACCACCCAGATCACCGGCGAGATCATCCCCTCGGACAAGCCGGGCTGCCTGGCCATGGCGATCCGCGAGCCGGTGGGCGTGATTCTGGGCATTGCGCCCTGGAACGCCCCGATCATCCTGGGCGTGCGCGCGATCGCCGTGCCGCTCGCCTGCGGCAATGCCGTGATCCTCAAGGCCAGCGAGCAATGCCCGCGCACCCATGCCCTGATCATCGAGGCTTTCGCCGAGGCCGGATTCCCCGAGGGCGTGGTCAACGTCGTCACCAATGCCCCGGCCCAGGCGGCCGAAGTGGTGGGCGCGCTGATCGATGCGCCTGCCGTGAAGCGCATCAACTTCACCGGCTCCACCGCGGTCGGCAAGATCATCGCCAAGCGCGCGGCCGAGCATCTCAAGCCCTGCCTGCTCGAATTGGGCGGCAAGGCGCCGTTCGTGGTGCTGCACGACGCCGACCTGGATGAGGCGGTCAAGGCCGCGGCATTCGGCGCCTTCATGAACCAGGGCCAGATCTGCATGTCGACCGAGCGGATCATCGTGGTCGATGCGGTGGCGGACGCCTTTGCGGAGAAGTTCGCCGCGAAAGTCTCCACCATGACCACGGGCGACCCGCGCGAGGGCAAGACCCCGCTCGGCGCCGTGGTGGACCGCAAGACCGTGGACCACGTCAATGCGCTGATCGCCGATGCCGCCGACAAGGGAGCGCGCATCCTCACGGGCGGCGCGGCGGACAGCGTGCTCATGCCCGCGACCGTGGTGGACGGCGTGACTTCGGCGATGAACCTCTACCGCGACGAGAGCTTCGGCCCGGTCGTCGCCATGATCCGCGCGCGGGACGAGGACCACGCCGTCGAACTGGCCAACGACACCGAATACGGCCTTTCCGCCGCTGTCTTCACCCGCGACACCGCGCGCGGGCTGGGCGTCGCGCGGCGCATCCGATCCGGCATCTGCCACGTCAACGGCCCGACCGTGCATGACGAGGCGCAGATGCCCTTCGGCGGCGTCGGCGCCTCGGGCTATGGGCGCTTCGGCGGCCGGCAGGGCCTGGACAGCTTCACCGAGACCCGCTGGATCACGGTGGAAACGCAGCCGGGCCACTACCCGATCTGAGGGAACCGAGAGCGGGGCAACCCGCTCTCCACTTCGGCGGCGCGCCCGCCGCCTATCGCCAGATGGCGTTGAGCGCGGGGAGCAAGTGGTCGCGGTGCTCGGCGGGCACGCGGTCCAGCAGCTTCTGCTCGAACGCTTCGATCACTTCACCGAGTTCCGTGACTTTTGCCGCCCCTTCGGGCGTAAGCATGATCGCCAGCGATTTGCCGTCCAGCGGCTCGCGGCGGATCCAGCCGGCCGCTTCCAGCCGGTTCAGCAGCGGCACCATGTTGGCGCGCTGGATGTCCAGCGTCTTGCCGATCTGGCTGCTGGTGAGGTCCGAACGGTCCTGGACCAGCAGCAGCACGGCAGCCTCGGTGATGCGGAAACCGCGATCGCCCAGCAGGTCGCCCAGTTCGCCCATCACGGCATTGGCGGCGCGGCGCAGCGCATAGCCCGGCAGTTGCCCCAGAAGATCGGTCATGGTCCCTCGTTGTTTATGCTATTGACGATAGCAATCGTGTTGCTATGCATGACAGCAATCAAGGAAAGAGGATAGCCATGCAAGACCGCGCTGAAACCGATACCGTTTCCTACACCGTCGAAAACCGCATCGCCTGGGTTTCGTTCAATCGCCCCGAGAAGCGCAATTGCATGAGCCCCAGCCTCAACCGGCGCATGAAGGAAGTGCTCGACGAGCTGGAATTCCGCGACGACGTGGGCGTCCTGGTGCTGACCGGAGAGGGCACCGCCTTCTCGGCCGGCATGGACCTCAAGGAATACTTCCGCGAAAACGAAGAGAAGGGCCTCGGCCATGTCCGCAAGGCCCAGCGCGAAGCCTATGGCTGGTGGGAACGCCTGCGCTGGTACGAGAAGCCGACGATCGCGATGGTCAACGGCTGGTGCTTCGGCGGCGCTTATGGCCCGCTGTTCGGCTGCGACCTGGCGGTTGCCGCGGAAGACGCGCAGTTCGGCCTGTCCGAAATCAACTGGGGCATCCTGCCCGGCGGCGGCGCCAGCAAGATCATCGTCGAGCTGACCGGCTTCCGCAACGCCATGTACCACGCCATGATGGGCGAGAACATCGATGGCCGGAAGGCCGCCGAATGGGGCCTCGTCAACGAAGCGGTGCCGGCGGAGAAGCTCAAGGCGCGCGTGACCGAAGTGGCCACGGTCCTGCTCGGCAAGAACCCCGTGGCGCTGCGCGGCACCAAGTGGGCGATCCGCCGGGTGAGCGAGATGACCTTCGACAATTCGATGGACTACCTCGTGCGCACGCAGGAAGCGGCGAACTTCTTCGATGGCGAGGGGCGCAAGGAAGCCACTCGTCAATTCATCGACGACAAGACGTACAAGCCCGGTCTCGGCGCCTACGATCTGAACAAGGCGCGCTGAGCGCCAGGCCCTGGGAGAGGCAGCGATGAACGAAAGAACCCTGCCGAGGGACGCGATCGCGCGTCTGCTGCGGCCGCGCTCGGTCGCGGTGGTGGGTGCAAGCGACAAGCCCGGGGCGCTCGGCGCCTCGGTGCTGGGCAATCTCGACCGCAACGCGTTCGCGGGGGAGGTCTATCCCATCAACCCCAAGCGCGAGACGATCGGTTTCCGCACCTGCCTGCCTTCCGTGGAGGCTCTGCCCGAAGGCGTCGACGTGGCGGTCCTGGCGATCCCGCAGGCAGGCGTGGTGGACGCCGTGCGCGGTCTGGCCGTGCGCGGCTGCGGCGGCGCGATCATCTTCTCGGCAGGCTTTGCCGAGGGCGGTGAAGAGGGCAAGGCGCAGCAGGCGGAAATCGCCCGCATCGCCGCCGAGCACGGCATGGTGATCGAGGGCCCGAACTGCCTGGGCCTGGTCAACCATGTAGACGGCATACCGCTGACCTTCGTGGAGACCGACACGGTCGCCCCGTCGGGCCGCCGCGCGGTGGCGGTGGTGTCGCAATCGGGCGCGATGGCGGCCGTGCTCTGCACCACCTTCCAGGCGCGCGACCTGGCGATCAGCTATTCGGTTTCGACCGGCAACGAGGCCGCCAGCGGCGTCGAGGACTATGTCGACTGGCTGGTCGAGGATGGCGACACCCAGGTCATCGCCATGATCGTGGAGCAGTTCCGCCGTCCCGCGCGCTTCCTGGCCGCGGCGCGCCGTGCCCGCGCGGCAGGCAAGCAGGTGGTGCTGCTGCACCCCGGCAAGTCCAGCGCCGCGCGTGAGTCCGCCGCGACTCATACCGGGGCCATGGCGGGCGACTACAAGCTGATGCGCCGCAAGGTGGAGCGGGCCGGCGTGGTCTTCGCAGAAACGCTGGAAGAGCTGGGCGATATCTCCGAAGTGCTCCTGCGCGCGCCCGCGCTGGCGCAGGCGGAGCTGGCGGTGCTGGGCGAGTCCGGCGCCTTCAAGGCGCTGACGCTCGATCTGGCGGAAGAGCTGGGCATTGCCCTTGCGCCGCTGGGCGATGCGGATTCCCCGGCCCTGCGCGCCGCGCTGCCGCCTTTCGTGCCGGTCAGCAATCCACTCGACATCACGGCGCAGGGGTTGAGCCAGCCGGAGATATACACCCATACGCTGGCCGCTCTGCTGGACGATCCGCGCGTCGGCGGCGTGGTGGCGGGGATCATCCAGACCGATCCCGTGACGTGCGCCATCAAGGTGCCCGCGATCCTGGCCGCGCTGGAAGGCCGCACGATCGACAAGCCGCTGGTCTTCGCCGGACTGGACGAAGGCGCGCCGATCCCACCCGAGCATATCGCCGCGCTGCGGGCGCGGGGCATCCCCTGCTTCCCCAGCAACGAGCGGGCCTTCCGCGCGCTCGCGCGGCTGGGGGCGCTGGCGGCACGCGACCTCAAGGCGGCAGAGACGGCCCCGATGCCGGTGCCGGGTCTGCGCGACCGCGAGGGCGTGATCGCCGAGTACCGCGCGAAGGAACTGCTGGCGCCGCTCGGCTTCGCGTTCCCGGCAGGGCGCTTCGCGGACAGCGCCGAGGCTGCCGTCTCGGCTGCCGATGCGGTGGGCTATCCGGTGGCGATGAAGGCCCAGGCGGCGGCGCTGGGGCACAAGAGCGACGCGGGCGGGGTGATCCTGGGGCTGGCGGATGCCGATGCGGTGGCCCAGGCGTGGACGCGCATCCATGCCAATGTCGGCGCCTACGATGCCGCGCTGGTGCTGGACGGCGTTCTCATCGAGAAGATGGGCGCACGCGGGCTGGAAATGATAGTCGGCGGTCGCAACGATCCCGAGTGGGGCCCGGTGGTCCTGGCCGGGTTCGGCGGCGTGACGGCGGAAATCCTGCAGGACGTGCGCCTGTTCACGCCCGACATGACGCAGGAGCAGATCGCGGCGGAGCTGATGGAGCTTGAAAGCGCGCCGCTGCTGGCCGGCTATCGCGGATCGCCGGCCCTCGATGTACGGGCGCTGGCGCGGCTGGTAGCGCAAGTGGGCGCGATCCTGGCGGCAGAGCCTTCGCTGGCGGAGATCGACCTCAACCCGGTGATCCTGCATCCCACTGGGCAGGGTGCGGTGGCGCTGGATGCGCTGATGCTCGTCAGTCCCGCCTGACGGGTCGGACCGTCATCCGGTTCCGGCGAAGCGGCAGCAAAGCCCCCGCGCCGGAACCGGATCGCCCGGCGCTCGTTCCCCGGGCATGCTCCATCACGTTTCCCTCGGCACGTCCGACCTCGCCCGCGCCCGCGCCTTCTATGACCCGGTCATGCGCGAGCTGGGGCTGTCGCGGACCCTGGATGTGGATGAGGCGGTCGGCTACGGGGCGGGGATCACCGTGTTCAGCCTCAACCTCCCGGCAGATGGCGGCGCGGCGACGCCGGGCAACGGCGTCCACATCGCTTTCGAAGTGGAAGCGCGCGCGGCGGTGGAGGCGTTCTTCCGCGTGGCGATCGCCAGCGGCGGCAGCGCCGACGGGGCACCCGGACTGAGGCCGGAGTACGACCGTCACTACTATGCCGCCTTCGTGCGCGATCCCGACGGCAACAAGATCGAGGCGCTCACTTTCGCGGCGGCCTAGAAGTTTTCCCCGGGAACCGCGGCACCAGCATGCCCACGCGCAGCCGATAGCTCTCGTAGTCGTGGCCGAACAGATGCACCAGGTCGCGCTCCTCGTAGCGGATGGCGATCAGGATATAGGCCGAGATTCCCAGCGCCAGCAGCAGGTGGCCGGCGGTCATGGTCGGCGCGGCCCAGAAGGCCAGGAAGAAGCCCGAATAGAGCGGATGGCGCACGACGCGGTAGAACAGCGGCTGGCGCATGCGCGGGGCGGCGGGCGTTCCTCCGCGCGCGTGGCGGATGACCTGGCTCAGGCCGAAGAGTTCGAAGTGATCGATGAGGAACGTGCTCGTCAGCACGATCACCCAGCCCGCGGCGAACAGCGCCCAGACCAGCGCGCGGGGCGTCGGGCCGGAAAGATCCCAGACGACCGCGGGGATGGGCCGCCACAACAGGAACAGCACGATCAGCGCGAGGCTGGCAAAGAGCACATATGTGCTGCGCTCGATCGGGGGCGGGACGATCCGGGTCCATCGCCGCTTGAAGCCCTGCCGCGCCATCACGCTGTGCTGGACGCCGAACAGCGCGATCAGCGCCAGATCGAGCACCACTGCCGCCGCGAAAGGAGCGCCCGGTCCGCGGTCCACCGTGAAGGGAAGACCCGGAACATTGCCGAGGAAGCCGATCAGATAAAGGAAAGTCGCCAGGAACAGTCCGTAGACGACCAGGGCGTAGACCAGAAAAGCTGCCTTGTGCATGGCGAGGTCCCAACGTCAGGGGCCAGCACCATGGCCCGGCAAGAGGGCCCATCGTCAGGGTAACGGACCCTTTCTGCGCAGGCCGACGCTTGCAGGCCGGGCCTACGCGTGCAGGACGGATTAAATCACTTCTGCGGGTGGAACTCAATATGTCCGAAGGGCCGAAAAGCGGGGGAGATGCGTTCCGGCCCCTTGCGGGCCTCAGCCGCCGCAGGCGTTCATCGGCATCGAGACATAGTCCAGCTTCACATCGGAGATGGCGATGGCGAACGGTCCGGTGGCGGACAGCACCAGCGGCGCGGTGAGGGCGTGCATGTCGGCGCCGCGGCTGGCGAAGCATTGCAGCGGGATGGCGAACGTGGTCCAGGTGCCCGGCGCCGCCTTGGCCAGCGTCTGCGTGAGCGGGACTCCCACCGTCTTGCCGCCGCTCTCCATGCCCAGCGTGACCGGGCCGGTGGGCTTGCCGTCCAGCCGGTACTGGATCACCAGGCTGATCTCTCCGTTGCTCTCGCGCGAGAGGTCGATGGGGCGGGGCGCGACGATGGCGACGCGGCCTGTTGCCGTGCCGCTTCCCGCCTTGCCGCCCGGCTCTCCCCAGGTGAACAGGCGGGCATCTTCCTGCGCGCGCCGGTCCACGCCGGTTTCCTTGACCAGCTGCGTGTCGAACTGCCAGCCCGGAGGAGTCCGCCCGGTGCCGTAGAACGTGCCGGGAGTCGCCTCGGTCATGCCTGCGGGGCGGGTTTCGTCCAGCTTGCCCACTTTGCCGGGGCGGGCATAGGAAAGGCCGTAGCCGAACGCGAACAGGGGATCGTAGCCCGGATCGCGGCGGTTCAGCACATATTGGTCGGGGCGCTTGGGCCAGGAGAAGCTGAGCTTGCCCTTGAAGTCGTGAGCGACCGCGCCGTCGGCCCTGGCGAACAGCACGTCGGCCACGCCGCCGCCCTCGCTGCCCGGCAGGAAGGCCGCGACGAAGGCGTCCGAGGCGTTCAGCTCCGCATTCACCCATAGCGGCCGGCCAGACAGGAACACGGCGACGACCGGAATGCCCGCCGCCTTGAGGCGCTTCAGCATCGCCAGGTCCGGCTTGTCTCCGGGGCTGTATTCCAGGTTGGGAATGTCGCCCTTGAACTCGGCATAAGGAGTTTCGCCGAAGACCACGATCGCGGCGTCGGGCTTCTTCGCGAATGTGCCGTCCGGCGCGTAAGTCGCGGTGCCGCCTGCAGCCTTCACGGTGTCCTCGATGCCCTTCCAGATGGTGGTGGCATTGGGGAACGCGGAGTTGGGCAGGTCCGCGCCCTGCCAGGTGATCGACCAGCCGCCGGCCTGCTGGCTCACGCTGTCGGCCGCCTTGCCCGCCACCAGGATATTGGCGCTGGGCTTCAGCGGTAGCACGCCCTCGTTCTTGAGCAGGACCAGCGATTCCTGCACCGCCTGCCGCGCAATGGCCTTGTGGGCGGCGCTGGCGATCACGTCGAACTTGCCGGCCGCCACGCGGGACGAGGGGCGGCCGCGCTCGAACGTACCCGCGCGCAGCTTCACGCGCAGGATGCGGCGCACGGCATCGTCCAGGCGGGCCATGGGAATGGTGCCGTCCTTCGCCTCGCGCAGGGTGTTGTCGTAGAGCTGCTTCCAGCCCGGCCCGGAATACATGAACATGTCCAGCCCGGCGTTGATCGCCTGGGGGCAATCCTCGTTGGTGCAGCCTTCGACCTGCCCATGGCTGTTCCAGTCGCCCACCACGAAGCCGTCGAAGCCCATGCGGTCCTTCAGCACGCCGGTGAGGAGCGACTTGTTGCCGCTCATCTTTGCGCCGTTCCAGCTGGAGAAGCTGGCCATGACCGACTGGGTGCCGGCCTCGATCGCGGCGGGATAGCCGCCGAGATGGACGTCGCGCAGAACCTCTTCGGAAATCCGCGTGTCGCCCTGATCCCGGCCGCCGGTGCCGCCGTCGCCCAGGAAATGCTTGGTGGTGGCGATCAGGTGGTTGGGGGCGAGGAAGTCCTTGGTGCCGACTTTGCCCTGCACGCCTTCGATCATGGCGCCGGCATAGTCCGCCGCGATCTCCGGCTCTTCGCCATAGCTTTCGTACGTGCGGCCCCAGCGGTCGTCCTGCACGACGGCGAGCGTGGGCGCGAACGTCCAGTCGAGCCCGGCCGCCGCCGTTTCCAGCGCGGTCACTTCACCGATCTTGCGGATGAGATCGCGGTCCCTGGCGGCGCCAAGGCCGATGTTGTGCGGGAAAAGCGTGGCGCCGACGATGTTGTTGTTCCCGTGGACCGAATCCGTGCCCCAGATGATGGGAACCTTCGGGCGAGAATCGCTGCGGGTCATCGAGGCGTCGTAGAACTCGTCCGCCAGCTTCAGCCACTTGGCGGGCGAGGCATATTCGTCGTCATAAGGGCCGCTGTTGCCGCCGTTCAGCACCGAACCGATCTTGTAGGTGACCACGTCCGCGGGCTTGATCGAGCCGATGTCGACCTGGATGATCTGGCCGACCTTGTCTTCCAGGGACATCGCCTGGATCAGCGCATCGACGCGCTTTTCCACTTTGGGATCGCGCTTCGGCTGGGCGTTCACCTTGGGCCAGATCGCCGGATTGGCCACTGGGGAGGCTGCCTGAGCGGCGGCCTGAGGAGACGCAGATTGCGCGCCCGCCGCTCCGGTCAGCGCCAGGGCGAGGATCGACAGGGAAGCGGCTGGGAAACGGCGGGTCATGAGGTCTCCTGTGAGGGCGGGCGTCAGGATGGGGCTGTGGCGGCGCTCCGACGGGAAGCCGGTGCCGCCGCCGGGGGTATCAGGGCTTGGTCGTCACGGCCTGGCGGTCACCCGGTCGAGATTGGCGGCGCCTTCGAGAGCGGCGTCACCGGCGAAGTGGCCGATGCGCAGGCGATAGGCGCCGGCATCGACGATCCAGCCGGGCGCGGCGTTGTCGAAACGGGCGATCACGCGCGGGTCGACGGTCAGCGAGACGTGACGGGTCTCGCCGGGCTTGAGCCAGACCTTCTCGAACCCGGCCAGGCGATAGGCGCTCGTGCCTGCGGCGCTTTTCGCCTCGACATAGAGCTGCGGCACGTCGGCGCCCTCGCGCTTGCCGCTGTTGGTCACGTCGAAGGCGACGGTCAGCCTGGCGCCGCCGGACACCTTGAGGTTGGCGTAGCGGAAGCTGGTGTAGGTAAGGCCGAAGCCGAAGGGGAACAGCGGCTTTTCGTTCTTCGCGGCATACCAGCGGTAGCCGACATCGGCGCCCTCCGGGTAGTCGACCGGGAAGGAGGCGACGCCGCCGCTCATGCCGTAGACGGTCTTGTCCCCGGCGCTGCGCCGCGCTTCGGCGGCGTGGAGTTCGGCCAGGCCGAGCGGCTGCGGGCGCGGGGCCTGATCGATGCCGACCGGGAAGGTCATCGGCAGGCGGCCCGAAGGATCGACCGCGCCGAACAGGATATTGGCGATCGCCTCGCCCCCGCGCTGGCCGGGATACCAGGCCTGGAGAATGGCGGGCACGCGGCTGACCCAGGGCATGAGCACCGGGCCGCCGGCCTCGACCACCACCAGCGTCTTCTTGTTGGCGCCGGCGACGGCCTCGATCAGCGCGTCCTGGTTGTCGGGCAGGGCCATGCTCTCGGGGTCCTGCGCCTCGGTGCGCCAGGCCCACGCGAAGACGAGCGCCATGTCCGCGCCCTTCGCGGCGGCGGCTGCCGCCTTGGGGTCGCTGCCGTCGACATACGTGACGCTGGCGCCCGGCGCGAGGGCCTGGATCGCTTTCAGCGGCGAGGAGGCATGCCAGGTGATCCGCGCGAAGGAAGCGGCGGCGCCCTTGGTCAGGGGGATTTCGACCGGCGCGCCGCCTACGGAGCGGACCTGCGAGGACCCGCCGCCCGAAAGCACGCCCACGTCCGCATGGGCGCCGATCAGCACGATCTTCTTCGCGGTCCTGGCGAGAGGCAGCAGGTCGCCCTGGTTCTTGAGCAGGACGATGCCTTCCTCGGCCGCGCGCTGGGCGACTTCGGCGTGAGCCGCATAGTCGATCTGCTGGGCGCTCTCGGGAACGGGGTTGTCCATCAGGCCGCTGTCGATCACGCCGAACAGGATGCGGCGGACCATGTCGTCAAGGCGGGCCATCGGGATGCGCCCGGCCTTCACCGCTTCGGCGAACCTGGTGTCGAAGAACATCTGGTCGTCCAGTTCCTGGCCGGAATCCTGGTCGAGGCCATTGATGGCGGCCTTCTCGGTGGAATGGACCGCGCCCCAGTCGGACATGACCCAGCCCTTGTAGGCCCAGTCCTGCTTGAGCACCTTGTTCAGCAGCCAGTCGTTCTCGCAGGCATAGTCGCCATTGACCTTGTTGTAGGCGCACATGACGGAGGCGGGCTGGCCGGCCTCGATGCCGAGCTGGAAGGCCAGCAGGTCGCTCTCGCGCAGTTCGGCGGTGCCGATCCGGGCATCGAGCACGGTGCGGCCGGTCTCCTGCGAGTTCAAGGCGAAGTGCTTGATGGTGGAGACGATGTGGTTGCTCTGCACGCCCTTGATGTGCTCACCCACCATGACGCCGGCGAGCAGCGGGTCTTCGCCGAGATACTCGAAATTGCGGCCGTTCCAGGGGTCGCGGGTCAGGTTGACGCCGCCGGCCAGCAGCACGTTGAAGGTCTTGGCGCGGGCTTCGGCGCCGATCATCGCGCCGCCTTCATAAGCGAGCTTCGGGTTGAACGTGGCGGCGGTGGCGATGCTGGCCGGGAGCGCGGTGGCGACGTCGCCCTTGCGCTGCTCGATCTGGTTGGCGACGCCGAGGCTGGCGTCGCTCTCCCGCAGGGTCGGGATGCCTAGGCGCGGAATGCCGGGAATATGGCCGGCAGAGGGGATCATCGCGATGGGCACCGCCGGCTTGGCCAGCGGCGGGAAGAACCCGTGGACCAGCTGCAGCTTCTCTTCCAGCGTCATCTGCTTGACGAGGGCATCGGCGCGGGCCTGGGAGGACGGCGAGGTCGCGGCGGACGTGGAGGCCCCAGCACTCTGGACAGGCGCGCTCTGGACAGGCGCGTTTTGAGCCAGCGCCGGTGCGCTCAGGCTGGCGCCGGCCATGAGGCCGGCGATCAGGGCAGTCTTGGTGGCAGAAATCATCGGAAAACCTTGTTGGGCTGGGGGGCCGAGCGAGCGTGATAATGGTCGAGAAGGGCGCGGTGGTCCGGCAGGGCACCGCGGGCGCCGGCATGGGCGCTGCGGACGCGGGAGAAGACATCGCGCGCGGCGGCGCCACCGGGATAGCGGGCCGCTCCGGCGGAAAGGCTGGTTTCGAAGCCCATGCCGTAGAGGATGTAGTGGTAGCTTGGCGGCAGGAAGGTCTCGAGATCCACCACGAAGTCGAAGCGCGAGGGCGGGCGGTGGCGCCACTGCGCCAGCATGTCCTGCAAGGCTTCGGGGATGGAGGCCGGATCGGCATTGTCGCGCCAATAGGCGGTGTCGGTGCGCCGGGTGATGCAGTAGTGCAGCTTGAGGAAATGGACGATGCGCTCGAAGCGGGCCGCCATCAGCCGGTTGAAGCTGCGCGCGGCAGCATCGCGGGCGGCGCGGCTGCCGGGAACGAGGAACTCGCCGATCATCTTGAGCGCGGCCTCGATCAGCATGATGCCGGTCGATTCCAGCGGCTCGAAGAAGCCGGCGGAAAGGCCCACGGCCACGCAGTTGCCGATCCACTGGGTCTCGCGGTAGCCGGTTTCGAAGCGCAGCTGGCGCGGGGTCAGGCTGTCACCTTCGCTGCCGACATAGCGGCGCAGGGTCGCTTCCGCCTCTTCGTCCGAGCAATGGCGGCTGGAGTAGACATAGCCGATGCCGCGGCGCTCGCTGAGGCCGATGTCCCAGGTCCAGCCCGCTTCGTGCGCGGTGGCCAGAGTATAGGGGCGCACCGGCGCGCCGGGTTCGGCATAAGGCACCTGCATGGCCAGGGCGCGGTCGTTGAACAGGCTGCCGGCGCAGGAGGTGAAGCCCGCTCCCAGCGTCTGGCCGATCAGCAGCGAGCGGAAGCCCGAGCAATCCAGGAAGAAGTCGCCTTCCACGCGGCGGCCATCGGCCAGCACGAGCGCGGCGATATCGCCATCGCCCGCACGCTCCACGGTTGCGACGGTTCCTTCGATGCGGTCGACCCCGGCGGCGACGGATATGTCGCGCAAGTAATCGGCAAAGCGGGCCGCGTCGAAGTGGTAGGCATAGTTCATCGGGCCGGAGAAGTCGGGGTCTTCGACCCGCTTGGGACCGCGTCCGGCGCGGATCACCTGTTCCTGCACGGTGACGGCATCGGCCCAGGGCAGGCGCTGGCCGCTGTCATCGGCGATCCAGTGCGGCAGCAGCGCTTCGTCTTCGCCGCCCACGGGCAGGTTGAACGGATGGAAATAGCTGTCGGTGCCGGTGGCCCAGCCGTCGAACAGCACGCCCTGCTTGAAGGTGGCGTCGGCGCGGACCAGGAATTCCGCCTCGCTGATCCCGAGGCCCGCCAGTGTCGTGCGGATCGTGGGAAAAGTCCCTTCCCCCACGCCGATGATGCCGATTTCGCTGGATTCGACCAGCGTGACGTTCGGCAGCTTCAACGTGCGGGAAAGGTAGGCGGCGGCCAGCCAACCGGCCGTACCGCCGCCCAGGATGACGACGCGACCGGAGGAGGGATAGTCGGTCGTCATGTTCTTTCCTTTCAGCTCGCTATCAGAAGTTCGCGCTGGCGCGCACACCCCAGGTCCGCGGCGGCTGCAGGTTCGAGAGGAACACCGGATCGTAGCGCGGCGCGCCGAAGGCACCGGCACCGGTACGGATATGCCCGTTCTCGATGTTCTGGACGAAGGCTTCGACCGAGTACCTGCCGTCTGCCGGGCTGAACCGGAGCGAGGCGTCGGAACGGAAGTAGGCCTTCTGCTTGTCCCACGACGTGCCGTTGGTGCCGCGGTCGGGCATGTTGTCGGCCGGATCGTTGACGTTCACGAACGGATTGGCGTCGCCGTTGAAGTAGCTCAGCCAGCTCTTGGTTTCGTAATGGGTGGTGAAGCGCGGGGTGATCCGGGCTCCGCTCGCCAGTTCGAAATCATGCTCGTAGCTCAGCGTGGCCGAGAAGCGCGGCGCGTGGGCCAGTTCGTTGCCCTGCAGCTGCACGATGGAGGACGCCTTGCCACCGTCGTAGAGACGGCCGTCGACGCTTTCCAGATCGTCCAGCTTGGTCTTCTGCAGCGTAGCCGAGAAGTTCAGGCGGTCGTTGGCGGTGAAGGCGGCATTCATTTCCGCTTCCAGGCCGTAAGCCTTCGCGCCCTTGGCGTTCTGGGTCACGATCTGGCTGCGCACCACGTTGCCCGCATCGTCGCGGAAGGTGACGGCCTGGTTGACCTGGTATCCCTTGAAGTCGGAATAATAGGCCGCCAGGTTGAGCGTCACGGCCCGGTCGAGCAGGCGGGTCTTGAGGCCGACTTCGTAGTTGGTCAGGGTTTCCGGATCGGTCAGACCGGCATTGTCCTGGATGTTGCCCGACTTGAAGCCGGTGGAGATGCTGGCATAGCCCAGCGTGTCCTCGGCAAGATCGGCATCGACGCGGGCGAGGTAGGTCAGCTTGTCCCACTTGCCCTTCACGTCGTTGTTCGAGATCGAGAAGCCGGGCAGCAGGGCCACCAGTTCCGCGGCCGAAGCATCGGGATAGGCGCCGAAGATGCCGGTGGTGCAGGCGCCGCCGGGTGCCTTGTCGGCATCGGTGCAGCCGTCGCCCGAGAACGTGACGTTACGGCCGCCGATGTCCTGCTTCTTGTCCGAGGTGTAGCGCAGGCCGCCGGTCAGGCGCAGCCAGTCGGTGGCGTGCCACACGGTCTGGCCGAACACGGCGCGGCTGTCGATCTGGCGATTGGCCTGGATGAAGCTGCCCGCCCAGCTGAACGTACCGTCGCGGTAGCCGTTGCGCTGGTCGATGTCGAAGCGGATCTTGTTCTTCTCGTGGCTGTAGTAAGCGCCCAGGATCCAGTCGAGTTCGTTCTCGCCGCTCGACTTGAGCTGGAGTTCGTGGCTCTGGAAGTCATAGCGCGACGACAGCGTGGCGTTCTCGTTGAAGGCGCCGAGCGGCAGGTCGTTGCCGTCCGCATCCACCTGGCCGGTCGGGGGTAGGGCGCCCGCATCGGCATCGGTGCGGGTGCTGCCGCCGATGCGCGACCAGCCGGCGATGTAGCTGAGCTGGACGCCGTCCGTGATGTCGTAGTTCATCGTGCTGCGCACGGCGACCGAATAGCGGTCGGTGCTGGGCGCGGTGTCGCTCAGGGTGGACCAGCGCTTGGTGCCCGCGCGCGGGGTCTGGAGCAGGCCGATCACCGGCGCGCCATTGTCGAGGAAGCCTTCCGCCGACAGGTTCCAGCTGAACTTCTCGCTCGGCTGCCAGAGCATCGAGACGCGGCCCGACTGCTGGTCGGCGGCATAGTACTTCTTGCCCGAAGTGACGAAGGCCGACTTGTTGATGCCGGCGATGTCAGGCGCGGCCTGGTAGTCGGCATAGCCGTCGTGGCGGTCGCTGACGAAGGCGACGCGGAAGGCCAGGGTGTCGGTGACGGGGATGTTGATCGCACCGCGCACGCCGAGACGGTCGTAGTTGCCGGCGGTCACTTCGACATTGCCGCTGAACTCACCGAGCTTGGGCTTGGCCGAGATCAGGCTGAGCGCGCCGACGGTGGCGTTGCGGCCGAACAGCGTGCCCTGTGGGCCGCGCAGCACTTCCACGCGTTCCATGTCGTACATCAGTACCGAGGCGCCCTGCGAGCGCGGCGAGTAGATGCCGTCGATGTAGATGGCGACTTCGGGGTCGGCCACTTCGGTATAGGCACTGTCGTTGCCGATGCCGCGCAGGGTCAGCAGCACGGCCGACTGGTCGCCCTGCTGGTTGAACTGCAGCGAAGGCACGAAACGGGCCAGGTCGGTAACGTCCTTGACGCCGTTCTTGGTCAGCGTTTCCTGGCTGAAGGCCGAAATCGCGATCGGCGTCGACTGAAGAGTCGTTTCGCGGCGCGTGGCCGTGACGATGATGTCACCGTTGGAAGCAGCCGACGACGCCTGTTGCGCCGAATTCTGGGCAGGTGCTGTGGCATCCTGCGCGTGGGCTGCGGTGGAAATGGAAAATAGGCAAGCCGCGAGCGCTGTGCCCGCGACGAGATCGTGCCTCGTCATGTCATCCTCCCAGATGGTTTGTACCTTGTGAGCGGCTGATGGCCGCAATCTGACATCGATGTCAAGCGCATTTGAAAACGGTTCGGCAACGATTTGACATCGATGTCAGATTGTGGATTTCATGACACATCATTTCCGCGATCCGGCCCGTTTGCCTTCGCCTGCCGAGTGCCATAGATGTCCACCATGTCGCTTTCCCCCCCGATCAGCCGCACGTCCGAAGCGCAGGAATCGGTGACCCGCCGCCTGTTCTGGCTCTCCATCGGCGTGTTCTTCATCGGCGGGTTCCTGAGCGCTTCGGTCGGCCTCCTGGTGCCGCAGCTCAAGTCGGTGCTGGCGCTGGACTACAAGAGCGCGCTGCTGATCCAGCTGGCTTTCCACTCCAGCTACTTGCTGTTCGCCCTGCCGGCGGCGCTATCGGTGGTTCGAATCGGATATATGCGGGCGATCGCGGCGGGGCTGACCGTCATGGCGGCGGGTTGCCTGGCGCTGGTGCTCGCGCAGGGAATGCGGCAATTCCTGTTGGTGCTGGGAGCATTGCTGCTGCTTTCGGCCGGGCAGACGGTCCTGCAGATCGCGGCCAATACGGTGGTGACGGTGATCGGCCCGTCGCGGCGCTCGGCTTTCCGGCTCAACCTGCTGCAGGGCTTCAACTCCCTCGGCACCGTGCTTGGCCCGCTGGTGAGCGCGCCGTTCCTTCTGGCCGACATCGCCCCCGGCGCGCGCGTGGAGGTGACCGCGTCGATACCCTTCATCGCCATCGGGGCAGGACTGGCGACGCTGGCCACGTTCTACATCGCGCACCGGGCATTACTGGCCGACGCGCCGTCCGCCGCGGGCGACTATCTCCCGCGGGACTGGACCCGGCAGATCTTCGCCGTGCTCGGCGAGCGCCGGCTTCTCTGGGGTGCCTGCGCGATCTTCCTCTACGTGGGCGCGGAAGTGACGATCGGGACGCTGATGACGAACGTGCTGATGCTGCCGAACCGGCTGGCGCTGGAGCCGGTCAGTGCCGGGCGACTGGTCAGCCTCTACTGGGCGGGGGCCATGATCGGCCGTTTCGCCGGGGCCTGGCTGATGACCTGGATCGCCGAGGCCCGCTTGCTGGTCTACGCGGCCCTGGCGGCGATCATGCTGACGGTGGCCGCGGCCCTTCTGCCCGGCGCGGCTGGTGCCGGCGCCCTGATCGCCGTCGGTCTGTGCAACGCGATCATGTACCCGACCATCTACGCGCTCGCCATGCCGCGGGACAGCAGCAAGGCCCCGCTGGCCTCGATGTGGCTCTGCATGGCGGTGGTCGGCGGGGCGATCGTGCCGCTGCTTACCGGCATGGCGGCTGACGCGATCGGCCTGCTGCCGGCACTGCTGCTGCCGGCGGCCTGCTACGTGGGGATCGCCCTGTTCGCCGCCCTGTGCGTGCGCGGCGGGGAGGCAGCGTCTTGAGCATCGTCACGATCAAGGATGTCGCGGCCAAGGCCGGCGTCTCGCCCAAGACGGTGTCCCGCGTCATCAACGGCGAGGCCTATGTGCGGCCCGAGGTGCGGGAACTGGTGCAGAAAGTCGTGGCCGAACTCGACTATCGGCCCAATGCCTTTGCGCGCAGCCTGTCCAGCTCGCGTTCCTATTTGCTGGGCCTGTTCATCGACGATCCCGTCTCGGGCTATGCGACGGACGTTCAGCACGGAGCCTTGATCGGCTGCCGGCAGCGCAGCTACCACCTGGTGGTGGAGCCGGTCGATCTGACGGCGCCCGATTGGGAGAGCCAGGTTCGCGGCAGTATCGCGGCGCTCCGGCTCGACGGGGCGATCGTCGCCCCGCCGATCTGTGACGAAGCGGCGCTGATGGCCGTTTTCGCCGAGTCCGGCCTGCCCACCGTTCTTGTCGCGCCCAGCAGCGCCCCGCCGGCTTCGGGAACGGTGCGCATGGACGATCGCCGTGCAGCGCAGGAGATGACGGAATATCTGCTGGGCCTCGGCCATCGGCGGATCGGTTTCGTCCAGGGCCCGATCAGCCATAGCGCCTCGGCGCGGCGTGAAGAGGGCTTCCGCAAGGCCATGGCCGCAGCGGGCGTCACGGTCGATGAGGACTGCATCGTGCGCGGAGACTTCAGTTCGCGCACGGGCATGGAACTGGGTGAGCGCCTTCTGGCCCTGCCGGAACGCCCCACCGCGATATTCGCCTCGAACGACGACATGGCGCTCGGGGTGCTGATCACCGCGATGAAGCATGGCATTGCCGTGCCGGAAAGGCTCTCTGTCTGCGGCTTCGACGATGCGCCGTCTTCCCGGGCGGCCTGGCCGCAAGTCACGACCGTCCGCCAGCCCAAGGCGGAGATGGCGGCGGCGGCTGTCGATATTCTGGTGAACCCGCAGTTCCGGCAGAAGGCGGGGGACGAGCACGCGCATCTGATGCTGCCGCATGAACTCATCCTGCGCGGCAGCACCGGCCCGGCATAGTTGTGAGGCGCGGTAAGCGGGGCGAAAATTGCCGGGCCAAGGGTCGTGAAAACGGAGCGCGTCAGGGCCCTCCAGTGGCCGGCCGCTGTCCTTGAGAGTGCTGGGCCGGGGATGTGCGCTCTCAGGCTGGACGGAACGGAGCCCAGGATCGATCTGGACATTGCCGAGACCTTGCTGCGGCCGATCATCTGCACATCCGGCACTTGAGAAAACGCATGCAGTCCCGCGGGTCCGTCTTGCATGTGATCATGTCGCACCAGGACTCGTCAGGTCCATTCACGAGTCTGCGGTTTCGTGGCGGAGTCTTCTGGCGCTCACGGGATTTGCGGGCGATTTGCGCCCCGGTGATACTTCCACGCCGGGCTGCCGATACCGCGCTTCCAAGGCCTTGCGAAGAATGCGTTGGGCGGGGCGGTCATAGAAAGTGGTAGCGAGGGCGGCCACGCCCAGGATGACCGGAACCATCAGGTAGGCTTCGAACCCGGCATCGCTTCTTCCGGTCAATCTTTCGGAGAGGCCCGAATAGAGCGCGAGGAAGGGGACGTGCAGCCCGTAGACGGCGTAGGAAATCGTGCCGAGGAACCGGGCGCCCGGCACAATGCTCTGGCGGCCCGAGCATACTGCCAGCACGAGCGCGGCCGGCAGTGCCAGGGTCGTCATGGCAACCACCCAAGATACATCGCTCACCGGCAGGGCCAGCGCCGCCACGGTCACCATGATCGCGATCGCGGCAGCGCCTCGCCCCAACACGGGCAGCCGATCGCGCGCCGCGTGGATCAGGAGTCCGGTGAGGAAACCGAACGATACGCGCGCCATGCCGCCCGCCAGCGTCGGCCCGCTCCAGCCGAGATCCATTGTCCCGTGATGGCGCGCCAGCAGGCAGAGGCTGACCAGGGTGAGGATCGCGAGCAAAGCCAAGGTGCCGGGGCGTCTGGCGACCAGCCATGCCGCCCATATCAGGTTGATGACGATTTCGAAGAACAGCGACCAGAGGGGGCCGTTGATCGGGAAAACTTCCCAGCCCGTTGCCGATCCGTGCCACCATTTCGGAAGCAGCAGTCCATTGAGCAGGGCGCTTCCCAGGATCGTCGGCAGGTCGTCCGACCGCGAGGGCGCCGCGTACCAGCGGGTGAGCGCGTAAGTCGTCCCGAGACAGACGCCGAGAACCACGATCGGCATCATCCGAGCCATGCGCCGCATGGCAAATTCGGCGAAGGTCATCTCGCCGGTGAGCCGCCGTCCATAGGCTTCCGCCAGGACGAAGCCGCTCAGCATGAAGAAGAAGTCGACCGCAAGGTAGCCGTTGGCAGCGACCACCGGCGCCCCGATGCGCGTCCCGATGTGGAAGAGCAGGACGACAAAAGCCGCAATTCCGCGAAGTTCATCCAGGAGACCATATCGATCATGCGCGTTGGTCAACGCCGTCGCCGCGGTCATGAGGTTGCAGCTCCGCTCGGCAGAAGCGCCGCTTGATCCATCGGGGCTGCACTGAGCGATGCCGGAGGGTGCGCGGGCGACCCTTCCGGCACATGACCCATTCCCCTTCGCTGTGCCTGGGCGATGGCAAGGGCGGCGGTGATGCCGAACCCGAACCCGGTCAAAGGCTCGAAGTTGGCGTCAGCGATCATCAACGACACGACGATCATCGGCACATAGGAAAACCGGAATGCCGACATGATGATTTCGGATTCCACGGTCGCGTATCGCGGGGATCGAAAGAACGATTGCGCCGCGAAGGCGTAGAACAGAATTCCGCCCAGTATTCCCGTTGCGCTCAACACGGCGACGATGCTGCTGGAAGAGCGGGTGCTCCCCAGGCCAATCCCGAAGCCATGGCTGTCGAACAGGCTGGAAAGCGCGATCACCCGCCACATTCCGCGTTCCTCGTACGACAGGGAGGATGTCTTTTGCAGAACCATCCGATCGATCAAGGCCAGTATCGGATCGAGCAAGCCCGGTTTGAACAGCAGCGCCAGGGTTATCGCGACCAGTATCGTGACGAGAACGGACAATTCGCCCATCAGGCCTTGCCTGTATACATGCGCGCCCCGACCTTGCGCATGGGCGCGTAGCAGCCATTCCAGTGCGGCCATCGCCGCGAACACTGCCAGCCCCACATAGGCGGCGGAAGACTTGGACTGCCAGCACAGGACGACCAGCAGGACGAGCAGTATGGGGCATATCCTGTCGCGCAACGTCTGGCTCAGGATTGCGCGCCGGTAGAAGTGCAAGGCGCAGAGGAATCCTAGGCAGTAATTTCCGAAGGCCGAGGCTTCCGGCATGAGGCCGACCACGCGCTTCGAGCCCAGCACCTCCACTTCGGTCGCGAGGGCGTAGGAAGCCGTCCGAAAGGGCGCGAGCACCGCGGCGAGAGGCAGGTATTGGCTGGCGAAGTCGAGCAGTCCGGTTGCGATCAGCATTGCGGCGCCCAGGCAGATGGACTGGAGGGCATGCTGGCGCATTGCAGGATTCTGGAGCAGTCTGGCCATGGCAAAAACGGTGAAGACCGAGATAGTCATGTAGACCCATTGCGACAGGTTCTGCGTGGTTGGATGCAGCGGCACGGGCGTGCTCAGAACGCCGCGAACCGGCACGACGAGGATGTCTCCGGCGAACAGGTGCGGCATGAACAGCGTGGCGACACTGGCGACGATCCAGAAGGCGAAAAGGCACAGCAGCCGGTCCGGCAGGAGCGCCAGCGTGAGGAAAGACGAAGGCCCGCCGCGAGTGAGGAAGGTCTTGCCGATGACAATCAGCGCCACGATCGGTGTCGCTACGAATGTCAGGCCGCCGGTGAGGTTGGTCGGGATGGCGGCGCAGGCGCCGAAGGGCATCGTGGCGAAGAACAGGTAGAGCGCGAAAGGCGGCCGGCCGATGATGGCGCAACAGATGAGGAGCCAGAACAGGACGATGGGAACGGCGTTCATGACGCGACTGAAACTGACGCCAAGGTTTCACGCCCCGGTGCGCTTCCTGAAGCATTGCTGGCTCTGGCGGGTATCAAGTCGATCTCCGAAGACGTCGCCCTTGCGAGTGCGGACTGGCGTTACCTTAGTCCTGCAGACGTCGATCTTGCAGCGCGAACATCTCCGAAATCGACGTAACGGCCCGCAGTTCAACAGGAAGCATGGCCATTATCGATGTTTGTTGCAGCATAACGGCCGTCCAATCGGCGGAAAGCGCAGTATCTATAAGTAACAATACGTGATCGGTACGGAACAGTCTGTCAGGAGAGATGTTCGCGCGGATAACCATGCACTTACATCGATTGGTACTGTCTGCGGCGCATCTGGAGCGAAACCATTCCACGAGGCCGTTTCATGACTATCGTTCTGGGTGCGCAAACCCATTTCAGCCAGGGTTGGAGCCCCTCTCTGCTCGATGCCGCAGCAACGCTTGGCGCCGAGGCCATTCGCGACAGCATTCCCTGGGGCGCCGTGGAGACGGCGGCCGGTCGCTACGACTTCACGGTGCCGCAGGCCGCCTGGCTCGATCGGGCGCTGGGACAGGGGCTCTTCGTCACGCTGACTTTCGCCCATGCCAATGCTCTCTATGACAAGGGTTTCACCGTCTACAGCGATGCGGGCCGGCAGGCATTTGCCGACTTCGTCGTCGCCACTCTGAAGCGCTATCCCGGCGTAGGCGCGATCGAGATCGGCAACGAATACAATTCGAACTCGTTCGTTACCGGCCCGATCGCCACTGCTTCGGCCGCCGAGCGTGATGACTACTATGCCAAACTGGTCTCCGCGGTAGATACCGCGCTTGGCAAGGCCGGCATCGAGGTGGAAATGGTGGGCGGGGCAACCCATTCCATTCCGGTCGATTATTTTGCCGATCTCAAGGCGTTGGGGACGCTGGATCTTCTCGACGCGATATCGATCCACCCCTACACGACGCCGCCCGAGCAGTTTGCCGACCAGATCGGCGTGCTGCGCGGCGTGATCGGCAATCGGATCGAGATCCGCGTTACCGAGTTCGGCGGCAATTTTGCTTCCCTGGATGAGGCGCCCGCCTATCTGGCCAAGATGCTCAGCGTCATGGGGGCGGCCGGGATCGAAAGCGCGAGTTGGTATGCCCTGGCGCGGCAATCCTATTTTCCGAACATGGAGCTGTGGAACACGGCTGCGGGGCAGGCCACGCCGGCTGGTGAGGCCTTCCAGTTCCTCGACGGCCTGTTGGCAGGCGCCCCGACGATCGCGCGAGTGGCCACCGATGATTTCACCTACTTCTATACCTTCGGAGACAATGCGGCGGTGCTCTGGGGGCAGACCGGCTCGGTTTCCCTGGCCCCGGGGGTTGCCGCCTACGATCTGGAGGGGAACCGCATCGCCCAATTCGATGGAAGGATTTCGGCAGACCAGCCGATCATCCTGAAGTCCGAAGGCGCGATCTCGGCTGCATCGGTGGCCTTTCATGCCGGGGCGCTCGTCGCGGACAGTTTCGACCAGTTCGACGTGACCAACAAGGATGCCGCCGGCACCGGTTTCGAAGGCCCCTGGTCCTACTTCACCCGGTCGGGAACGGGGCAGACGACGGCTCTCCAGACCATGGGCGGAGGCTTGAAAAGCGGGGAACCCTGGACGCCCTACCTGGGATCGCAATGGCTCCGCCCGCTAGAGGTCAATGCGACCACCGTGACGCCCGTGGACTTTTCCGGCGGGACCAGTGCCGCCTCGCGCTATGCCGTCCTGGAGCGATATACGTCTCCCGTGGCCGGTCTCTTCACGATCAAGGGCGACTACGACGTGGGCGACCAGTCCAAGGATGGCATCTATCTCACCGTGACCGTCAATGATCTGCAGATCCTGCAGCAGCACGTCTACGATCCGGCCCACGGCAATCGCTATAGCTTCAGTCTCGACCATGTCAGGCTGGCGGCGGGCGACCGGGTGGAGTTCACGGTATCGTCGGGTGCCAATGCGACCGGCGACGCCACTGCCCGGCATATCCAGATATTCTCCGAGGCGCCGGCGCTCGCGGCGATGGCCGAGGTCCCTGCTGCGGACTGGAGCAATGCCAAGGCAGGCGTTCGGCTGGATCTGGCGGCGGCGAGTGCGGTGGTCGATGGCAGGAAAGTCGCCGTGAGCGCGTCCGACGCGATTGGCTCCAGCCACAACGACATCCTTTCGGGCGATGCTCGCGGCAACCACCTGGAGGGCGGCGCGGGAGACGACCGTCTGCTGGGGCTCGATGGGGATGACGTCCTGATCGGCGGAAGCGGCGCGGATCGTCTGGACGGCGGGCACGGGGCGGATCGCATGGAGGGCGGAAGCGGGGACGACACGTATTATGTCGACAACGTTCGGGACCAGGTCATCGAGCACATGGCGGGAGACGGCGTCGATACGGTCCGTTCCGATGTGGACTTCGTTCTGGGCGACTGGATCGAGCATCTCTATCTGACCGGCACCGATGATATCGACGGAACCGGAAATGCGCTGCCGAACATCATCTATGGCAATGACGGTGCCAACGTGATCTCGGGCGGTGGCGGTGCGGACAAGTTGCAGGGCGGAGCGGGGGCGGACGTGTTCCTGTTCGACGTGCTGGAATCCGGCCGAAACGCCGATATCATCCTGGATTTCACGCATGGCGTGGACCGCATCGCCATCGACCGGGATGCCTTCCCAGGCATCGCTGGCTGGTCGGCGGGCGTTGTGGAGGGCTTTGGAATCGGAAATCAGGCGACGAGACCCGACATGCACCTGTTCTACGATCCCGCGATCGGCATGCTCTACTACGATGCGGACGGCGACGGTGCGGCCTCTGCAGTTGCCTTGGCCAGTCTGCGCGGAAAGCCGATGATCGATGCGACCGATGTCATCCTTTTCTGATCCGCGCGGCCCGGCGGCGACCGACGGCCTTGCGGAGGCCAGGATGCACCGGACTGCCGCCGTGCCGGAGGGGGCAGTGCCTCGATCTTCACCCTGGGCGGCAGCGCATCGCGGACGGGATCCCGGCGAGCGCGCGCGCCTCTGTCGTTCGACGGCAGCACTGGAGCATGTCTTTGCAAGCGAGGAGCCGCGGCGACCGATGCTGGGGCTGGCGGTGGCGGCAAGTCTTTCCGCCTTGGCCTGGGGCTGCCTGCTGACGCTCCTGATCTGAGGTTCAGGTCTGGATTTCACTGCCCCGGTGTCAGGCGGTGTCTCCAAGGCATACTGAGTTTCTGCTTAGCCTTGGACCGCCTATCCGCGCTTGGACAATGCCGAGATAGGGCCGCCGTTGGGCGACATTCGCGCGCGCCGCGCGCCCCGCCCTATGGACACGAAGAACCGGAGAAGGATGGGCCTTCTCCGGTTCTTGTCGTGTGCCTTGGGTGTCAGGCGACGAGAATGTCCGCATCGACGAGGTGGACGTCGTAGAGCATTACCGAAGTGCTGCCGTAGGTCAGGATGGTATTGTCTCCAAAGAACGAGATCGAATATCCGGCACCTTCCGTCAGCTGGACTTTGTCGATGCCCTGTTCGAAATCGAACACTTTGTCCGACCCATCGTCCTTGTCGAACTGGAAGATGTCGGAGCCGGTTACGGACGGGTCGTTGGGGTCGTCGCCATAGAGCACGTCGTTGTCGGCACCACCCTGGATGATGTCGTCTCCGGCGCCGCCATAAAGGCGATCGTCGCCGCCGCCGCCGTGGAGCGTGTCGTTGCCGTCGCCGCCGCGCAGCTTATCCGGCGAACCCTGGCCCCAGAGAATGTCGTCACCCTCGTCACCATAGAGATTGTCGCTGTTCGCGCCGCCCTGGATGATGTCGTTGCCGCCATTGCCGTGCACGGTATCGTTGCCCTGGCCGGACAGGATTTCGTCATTGGCCGAAGTGCCCGACAGGATATCACCAATCGAAGATCCATCAATTATTGCCACGGGATGTTCCTTCCGAAAATCGTTGAGTCATGAATCGCGATAATTCGACGACGATTGTGCCGGCTTCCCGATTATCTCTTCAGCAAATCACGCCCACTCAAGAGACTTGGCGAAGTTCCCCTGTTGCCCAATTCCCGTTTGGTGGATCTGGAACAGCAATTCGACCTACTCTCTATCGTGACAGACGAATACTCCGTATCTTGATGGAGTGGCAATAGAATAAATCATCATGACGGCGCTGATAGTGCAGTATTAATTCGTTACGGATCTAATACTAAGTATAATTGCTTGGATCATGCCGTACCTGTCTATGTGGAAACAGGCCTGTTCAAGCGCTTGGTTG
The DNA here is from genome assembly GCF_004368805.1 of Novosphingobium sp. PhB55. Lineage (NCBI taxonomy): Bacteria > Pseudomonadati > Pseudomonadota > Alphaproteobacteria > Sphingomonadales > Sphingomonadaceae > Novosphingobium > Novosphingobium sp. PhB55. The sequence goes on from NZ_SODQ01000010.1 coordinate 99,185, forward strand.
AGACGATACAGCTTTCGGCCTGTCCGATACGGACGAGGATTGTTCTGCGGAAACGGAAAAAGGGCCCCGATCGATCGGGGCCTTTTCCTTGGCTGCATCCTGCCGGAGCGTCGGGGCGATGCCGCGAGAGGGTAGCCGGATTCTCAGGCCCATAGCAGGCCGGCGTCGGTGTCGGCCATGTGCAGGCCGTCCATGCCGGTGCCTTTCAGGCGGGCCAGGAGGTGGTCTCCGGCCTCGTCATGCATTTCGAGATAAGTGCTGCCGGCGCTGGTGACGATGTCGAACGTGGCACTGTTCCCGGCGCCGGTGATGAGGATCCGGTCGCCTTCGGCGGCATTGAAGTCGTAGATCGTGTCCATGGCCGAAAGGTCGGCGGAGTCGAACACGAATGTGTCCGCGCCGGCTTCGCCATAGATACGATCCGCGCCGGTGCCGCCGAAGATCCAGTCGTTGCCCGCGCCGCCCATGATCGTGTCCACGCCTCCGTCTCCGTAGAGGTAGTCGTGCCCCTCGTCGCCGTAGATCGTGTCGTCGCCGTTGCCGCCGTGAATGCCGTCATCGCCGGCCATGCCGCGCAGCTTGTCGGCGCCGTCCATCCCGTCGATCCGCTCGCCTGCCGCGGTTCCCGTCAGGCGGTCGTCGGCGGCCGTGCCGTTGAGGCTGGCGGCATAGACGTGATTGGCGTCGCCGTAAGGGCTGGTTGCGGCATGCTCCGTCGGCGTGCCGGAAGCGGGGGTTTCGACGGTGACGCCGGAGCCGCCGCCCGCAGGCTCGGACGGAACTTGCGAGACGGGCTGCCCGGCCGAGACGCCGCCTGCGGCCAGCAGCTTGGCCAACTGGTCGTAGGAATAGGTCCCGTCCGAGAAGGTGAAGCTTTCCACGTTGCACACGCTCGACACTTCGCCCGCCTTGGCGGAGATCAGCAGCGCGCCCGAGGCGGACATCGATCCGGCGATCTTGGACACCGCGCAGTTCAGCACCAGGCTGTCCACGCCTTGTCCGCCGTCGATCCTGTCGTTGCCGAAGCTGAAATAGATCACGTCGTTGCCACGCCCGGCGTTCAGGGTGTTCGCGGCACTGCTGCCGATCAGCGTATCGTTGCCGTCACCCGTGTAGAGGTTTTCGATCGTGTTCGCCGTCAGCGAGAGCGTGACGCCGGCGATCGAGCTTGCCTTGGCCGCCGTCAGGTCGACGACGGAGTTCGTCGTCACGGCTGCCGCGTTGATCGTGTCGATGCCGGCATTCACATCCTGCAGGACGCTGCGGTGGGCTAGATCGTCACCCTGATAGAGCACGCCGAATTCGTTGGTGTAGATATACGTGTCGTTCTTCGAGACGGCTGCGTCGCCCATCAGGGTCAGGGTGGCGCCCTTGAACTTTCCGTTGAGCGGCACGCCGGTCTTTTCCGTGGCTGCGGGATCACGGTTGTAGATGTCCACCTTCCAGGTGCCGGCGGAATCCTCGCCCATCGATGCGACCGAGCTGAAGGTGAAATTGCGGATGCTGCCCACGCGCGTCTCGGTTGGAAGGTCGTAGACGAGACGGACCTGGGTGCCGTCCGGCGATGTCAGGTAGACGTCGATGTCGCCGGAATTCAGCCAGTTGAGATCGATGGAGAGCTGCACATGCTCAAGGTTGACGGCGTCGGTGATCGGAATGTCCAGCGAGATGTGGTCGTTTGAACCGGCCACCAGCGTCTGCGCCGAGGCGACGGTCTTGCTGACGCTGGCCATGTTCGCGAAAGTCTGCTGCTGGTCCCAGGTCTCGGCCAGGCGGACGGCGTCGTGGACGTTGAGGAAGCCGTAGCCGAAGGCGTCGCTGAAGTGCAGGCCGCCGCCGTTGAAGTTGTCGGCGCCGTTGGTGCGCCAGCCGTCGCCGAAGTTGGCGCTGTCGCTCAGGCCGACGCGGTGTGCGGAATAGGCCAGGATTTCCTGTACGTCGCGAAAGCCCAGGTTGGGGTTCGCCTGGAGCATGAGGCCGACCGCGGCCGAGACCGCAGGCGCGGCGAACGAGGTTCCGTTCACGCTTTCGTAGCGGTCGTTCAGGGTGGTCGTCATCACATCGCGCCCGGCGGCGGATACTAGCACGTTGGCGCCCAGGCTGTTGAAGGAAGAGGGGCTGCCGTCACTGTCGACCGCGCCCACGGCGATCGCGTAAGGCGAATTCTGGAAGTTGTGATAGTTGGAGATGCCGGTCGTCCCGGCATTGCCCGCCGCGAAGACTACGGAGGTGCCCAGGCCGCCGCGACCTTCGGAAACGGCGTGGACCAGCGCGGCCTTGTATTCGGGATTGACCGCGAAATTGTCGGCAAAGTTCTCGACGAAGCTCCAGCTGTTGTTGGCAACATCGACCGCCGCGGACTTTTCCAGCGCCGCGGCGATCTGGCCGGCCGCATTGGCAGCGGCATAGTCGACGCCGTAGCCGACCAGAGTGGCGCCCGAGGCTATGCCCACGGTGCCCACGCCGTTGCCGGCCTCGGCTGCGATCACGCCCGCGACAAGCGTGCCATGCGATGCAGGAAGCGCGGTGGCGCTGATTGCGACGTTGTCCGTGCCGGACGCGAAATTAAAGTCGAGCGCGGTATTGTAGGCCTTCTTCAGATCGGTGTGGCGAAAGTCGATCTGGGTGTCGATCACGCCAATCTTCACGCCCGCGCCATTGTAGTCCTTCCAGACGGAATAGGCATCGATGCTCAGCTTCGAGCGGGTTGATCCGTCAAGATACCACTGCTGCTTTTCAAGAAGATCGCCGTAATACGGGGTGAGACTTGCGGCGCCCGAAACAGAATTGCTATTGGTCTTGGTGCTCATGGCTCGAAACTCGCTATTGTCCAAATAGGTTCGATGAAATTCGGACCTGAATGGATCGGAATGGGGTGTTCAGCGAGGAGCGTTTTTGCGGAATAAAACTAATTACGGGCTTCTTGGTGCAGTAAATTGAAATTAGGTTTCGCCAGTGCTGTATCTGTACGATTTGTTTCTAGGATTTAGGTATTATTCCGGGTAATTTAGAATCGACGAGCCGGTCGCCGCGGTTTTCTTCAATGGGGACAGGCGATTGGCAGTGCCGCGAGAAAGCTGGCGTTAACCATAGGGCCGGCTGGCCGCCGATTTTGGTGCTTCCGGCAAGGAATTCGAGACGCAAATCTACGCAGAATTCCGCGGCGCTCGGGACTAAGGAGTTGGACTTAGGCGAACAGATTTTTTCAGTCTGCGGCGTTTGCGGGCCCTGCGAAATGGGCGAGCCTTGATATGAGCGTTGAATGTCCGGGATCGCCCGAAAAGGCGGATGCTTCCGTCCCAGGCTTGGCCAACTCCGGCTAGGAGAGGTGATCGAGGCGCTTTATGCGCGCCAGGTCCTTCGGACGGCCGAACCTCTGAAACATCCCGCGAAGTTCCTGCAACTCCGGTACGAAAATCGTGATGGCGCCGATGGTTACGGCGCGGCGGGTGGCGGGCAGCATGGGTCGCCACACTCCATCCAGATCGCGCAAGACGAAGTTTGCCATGAATTCGGCAACCAGTGGGCAGGCTTCCCATCGGCCAAAGATCTCGGATCGGAAGCGTGGGTGGTTCGATTGAGGCTCCTGCGCGATACCGATTCGGGCGGACAGGCGCTTGGCATCGTCGATACTGAGCATGACATCCACGTCCGAGACAGTGATTGGCTGCGCTCCGTGGATCGCTGCAGCCGCGCCGGAAATGATCCACCAAGGGTCGCGAGCGTCCGCCAAGATCGATCCCACGGCGACAATGGTTTCGTGAAGTGGATCGGGCAGTGTCATTCCATGACGGTTGCCCGATTGCACTGCCGGCTGCAAGCGGACGATAGTGGCGAGGCGGGGCGTGTTCCGCTGTCTTCAGGGCTTCGCCGATGTCGTCTGAACCTTGTCATAAGTCCATCGCGGCGCCGCTCAGGCTTCGTTCGGTCCGCTGGGAAGTTTGCTCATCGCGGTTCCGGAACAACCGTTGGCCTGGGGTCCTGAAACAAGTTCAGGATGACGGGGCGGCCCAGCGCTTCAACCAGTGCTCCGTCGCGGGGCCCAGGGCGGTTGAATGTTTGAGCCCCTTGGACAAGGCTTGTGATCCGGCCCTGTCCGCAGTGTTTCGGGCATACTGCTGCGCCGCCTGGCCGAAAGCGCCTGTCGTGCGCTAGAATCAAGGTTTCATCGCATGATCGGCAGCTTTTGTCCTGTGCTGGGTCGGCCTGAAGGACAGGCCGCAGGATCGAACACACGTATGCGGTATCGGGTGGCGCTGTCTCGCGCCGTGCCATTCCACCCGATCGAGAAAGTCAGGCTCCGACCAGCCTGGGCCTGAACTTGCCTATCGAACAGGAAATGGGGCGCTTGCTGGATAAGCGATACCTGCCCGTCATTTACCGAGAATGAAATTGCCGCACCGGCCGCACCGGGATTTGCCGCCGTGAATTCGCCGACGATGTGCAGAGTCCGGGTATGGGCAGACCTATTTTCCAGCAGCAGTTCTGCTCCGGGACCTGGCAAAGCGAGGTCTGCCGCGAGCCGCGGAAGCGCGGCGTCTTTTCGACCGAGATAGGGCGTCCAGGGCACGCCGTCGTTCTGCTGACCGGGCATGGTCGCAAGGGGCACCCTTCCCGTGGCCGTCTGCGCGTAAGCCGTGAAGCCAGGCGGAGCACGGGATGGCCGGACTGGGTCATCGGGAAATGTGAAGCCCAGAAAGCTGTCGGCAACAAGGGGAGAGCAATCGAGACTCACGTTCTCGCCAAGAACCAATGGCTTGCGGCCCCGGAGTATCAGAACCCGGGTTTCGTCGAGCTTGAGACCCGCGTTATCGATCCGAGCGCCCGTGGCGTCGAGGGCCGTCACGGCGACCGGGTCCAGCCGGATGGCGCGCGGCGCTCCCCAGACCGCCCAGAGGTTCGGCCCGAAAGCGTGGATGAATGTAAAGGGATCGGGGCTGAGATTGCGCGCTGGCATCGACGTGAGCTGCTCGGTCACGAACCGAAACGCGCGGCCTGCCGTGGTTGGTGTTCCGTCCCGGCGCAGTAGCGGGACGAAACCGTCTCCCCGCTCTCCCAGCGGATACCAGTCCATTTCGGCCGCGCCCAGCGACGCAAGGGTCGCGTAGGAACGCACGAGTTCATCCGGCGCCGTCTGCGGATTTTGGCTTCCGAATTCCGTGATGTGGAGGGGCTGGTTCCGCAAGGCGCTCTGGCGCCGAAGCACGCCGATCTGCGCCGGCAACTGGTCGATCGGCGTCGTATAAGGATGGAGCGCCAGACCTTGCAGGTATCCCGCGCCGGGGGCGTCCAGCAGCGGCCAGAGAAACCCGCCCGGCAGCGAGTGTACCGATCCGCCGATCACGCGAACTCGGGCATGGGCCGACCTCACGCCCTCGGCGGCGCTGCCCACCATGGCCAGATGGTAGGCCCTTCTGCCTGCAAGATCGGCGTTCTTCACCGGCCCGTTTACGAAGTTGGCGCCGTTGATCTCGTTGCCGACCTCGATAGTGTCGATCGCCGGATAGCGTTTCACCAGTTCAGACACGAAGCGGCTGAAGGCCGCCAGAGCTTCGGGCGAATGGGGCGTCTGTCCGCCGTCATAGAGTGGGTTGCCCCAATTGAGCGTTACAGTCAGCCGGGCGCCGCCGGCGGCCAGTCGCTCGGGAAACCGGGTCATCGGCGTCTCGAAGGTATATTGCCCCTTGGTCTTCTCGACATCCGCCCAGCGAATGCTGTCGCGCCAGTTCGTCAGGGGAAGAGCCAGTGCGGCCGAGAACATCGCTCCGTTCCAGCCCTGCGAGAAGTTCGAGGCCGCTCCGAGCCGCATCGGTGCAACAGGGGAGGCCTGCTCCGGCGAAATGATTGCCCGGGGCCTAGTGGTCAGCGCGCCTATCTCGATACGGTGACGCACTGGCCGGAGAGGCGCCTGCCAAGCGGCAACCAAAGCTGCCATGGCGGCCAAGGCAAGGGCAGCAAACCTCAAGATCATGCCTTCATTACGGCCTGAATGATTTCGGCATGGAGCATGGCGACACCTGCGCGTGCCTGCTCCATGACGGCAGCGTGCGCCTCTGCTTCAATGCCGCAGGCCATCGCCCTGCCGAGCAAAGCGCCAGCGGCCTGGGGAGAGGTGTTGAACGGGTCGATCAGCCAATCGCCGCGCGCAACGGATTGGACGAAGGAATCGAGTTTCGTATCCCATTGCAGCGCCACGAAGGGGACGCGGTACGAATAGGACGCAATAACGGCATGCATTCGGAACGCGACCAGGCCCTGGAAGCCGCCGATCAGGATTGCAAGTTCGGCGGGTGTTTCGGGTTGGGCATGGGAAAATCTCTCGGACCACGTGCTGGACTGGAGCGCCGCCCGGACGCGGAGCGCGCAAGCACGGTCTTCGGGGCTCCCGTTGGTGAATAACCTGACCTCATGCCCGGCGATGGCGAGTTCCTGCGCAAGATCGCAGTACCAGCGCTCCAAGCCGCCGGTCTCAACCGGCTGGCTGGAGTGGTAGCGTACGGCGACGGGGCTGGTGATATTGAGCCCTATGACGCTTCGGCCCGTCCGGGTCGGCAGTGCTTTCATTCCCGATTCGTATCGATAGGATGCAAGCAAGCCGGGATCGGGGACCACCAAAGCCGGCAAGCCGTGAGCGTCCCCGAATTCGGCGTTCCACAACAGGCGAGAGCGTTCGTCTCGCAGGAACACGCCGCGTACCACGCCTCGTTCCAGCGCCCGGCGCATGCGTGCATGGCCCTCTCGGCTCCAACCCGAGGACATGCCGCAGCCATAGATGAAGGCCGGCAGGCCGCGTTGCTCTGCGGCCCGTATGGCCAGCGCGATCTTTGTCGGAAAATTGAGATCGAGATCGACGATCAGATTGCCGCCACCGATGACCACGCATTCCGCGCCGAGCAGCGCGGCACTATAATGCGGTTGCCATCGGCGGCGCGACTGGATTGCGAGCGGCAGGCGCACGGAAAGCTGTCTGACGGGGGGGGGCAGCATGTGCAGCGCCCGGATCAGCGCGCCGCGTTGCGCCGGGCCGGGGCCATACGCTTTTCGTCCTGCCAGATCAACCGAGCGGGTGTCGGCATGGGCGCCGCAATCGATCAGGGCCTGTTCGAGGCATTCTGAAAGCAGGCCGTCGCCCAGGTTCGGGCTGTACTTTACGTTGAAGATCCTCACGCGGAGCGGATTGCTCCGCGCGCCGTCCTGTGATGGATTGAAGTCTCGCGGGACGCCTGGAAATTCCTGCGCGGCAATTGAATAGGTCATCGCTGCAAGGTCCTCATGCGGCCAGCTCCGAAGGGCGGGCGGCGGCCTGTGCCATGCCGAGGTGGCGCGAAACTTGCGCGATCACGCCGGTGGAGGTGGGGAGGTATTCGAAGCGACCCTGACGGCCTACGGTAATGACTCCGGCTTGAGCGATCCGTTCCAGCACCGCGTCGACCGTCTTTCGGGCGCCGATGCGGTAGAGCGGATAGCAGCTCTCGACATGGTCGTGGCCCTCCAGGCGCAGGCCTCGGGCGAGGCCGAGTTGCTCTGCATGGGAGCGAAATGCCTCGAAGGTGGATTGCGGATCGTGCGGGGATCCGGGTGCCAGTGTGGTTTCAACCGAGAAGTAACGCCTCGCGATGGCGGGGTCGGGATAGAGACGCGAATAGATCGTGGCGCGCTTCCATGCGCCATCGGCGTGAAAGTTGAAAAGGACGTTTCCGGTATCGGGCCTTAGCCAGTCGGCGGAAATGTAGAGCGTGGTCATGTCGAGGCTGTTGAGGTTCGAAGACTGGGAGAAGAGAGCGCGGTGGAGCGTATCGAGGGGCACTGTACTGACGACGACCCCGGCCGTGCGAGTGCTGCGGTCGGTTTGAACCTTGAAGATGGGACTATCCTTGCGGAGCGACAACAGGCGTTCGCCGAATGCAAAGGTCGCGCCGCGAGAAACGAGATGCCGAACTATGGGATCGAACAGTGCGTCGAAGCCTTGGCGCGGTCTGACGCGCATCGGCCAGTGTTGTGCGGAGTGGTGCAACTTTTGGGAGAAAATCGCGCGCGCTGCGCTGCGGGCCAAGTTGCTCGTACGCGAGAAACGTTCGATGATTGCCATGCGGCGAAAGAAGAACTCTTCGTCTATCTCGCTGGGGCAAACGTGGTGAAACCGAGTGACATAATGTTCCAGCCCGGTATCGGCGAAGAAACGATTGCCCAATCGCTTGCGGCAAAGCGTGTCGAGGGAGCCGTCCGGCGTCAGACGAAGGCGTGAGGCGAGGAGATCCAGCACTGAGGCTGCCAGGCGCGGTGCGGATTGACGGAGCAGGTCACGCGGCTCGATCGGATAGAGCAGGACCGATCCGTCGGGCGCGACCCGTCGCTGAATGCTTGAGACTTTCGGGCAGAGCTCCCGCAGCGATGGGGCGAGATCGAAGATCCGGGCGGTTTCTTCGTAGAATATGCTGCCGACGTCGAAAGTATAGGCCCCGATCTGTCGGCTGCGGTGTGTGCCGCCGGCGCGATTCTGCTGATCGAGAACCAGAACGTCATGACCGGCATCCAACAAGTGTGTGGCGGCGGCAAGACCCGCGACGCCTGCTCCCAGGACGATGACGGTTTCCGCTGGTGCCGGGAGCGGGCGCTCGCTCACAGGGAGGTCGCGGCTGTGCAATCGACACTATGGCGGGGCCGGACGGGTTCATCCATCAATATGATGGGTATGTGCCCAAGACAATTACCGAGGGCGGGGGGCAGGGGAACGTTCGGTCGCGATCTCATTGTTTCCTCACGTTTGCTGGACTACGCTTCAGTAGCGATGCGGTTCAGTTATACTGTTTCGATCCATCGCCGCAATTCGATCAGAAACCGTTTTGGCGGAGTAGATCGGTATTGGATGCTTCTCCAAAAAGAGCGATTTACTGAGTTAGAGCGGCTCTATACGTCGAGTGGGGAATGATTGGTGTCTGTCTGAATCGGTCGCCGATATGGTGAGGGGAATGGGAAACGCATGGCGATCGCAATAGCGCGGAAGCGTAGCCTCAGAGCGGAAGCGGTCGGTGCCTCTGGCGAAGAGACTTGGATTGGGGCGACCGACAGTAACTTCTTTCTGGTCCATGGAGGCTAGGTACGGTTCGTCGAAAGGTCAGTATTCGGGAATGCAACGTCGTGTGCCGCGCAAGTTACCAGCTATTCTATCCCGGATGCGGGTCTTCGGCCACTTGTTGCGAGGTCTGACAGGCCGCCTAGAGGGGCCTCGGCGGTTCAGGCGGGCTGGGCGGGCGCGAGTAGGCAGGCATGGCGGCTGGCACCGGCAAGCCGCCGTCTGCAAGCTAGCGTTCGGACGTTGTCGCCTGCGAGTGCGCGTCAGCAGGTTAGCGTCCGCGTAATGGCTCACGCGGCGGGCGCGGTTTGCGGGTGGCAGGTCGCGAGGCATGGAAAGCTGCGGGGCAGGTCGCCGACGGTTCGGGGCGCGGTGCGAGCAAGCGTGCACGGCGTGGCGGCGGCAAGCTCGCGCGCACAGGATTTTGGCCGCGGCGGTCGCGTTCCGGACGGCTGGTTGTGAAACCCGGTAGGCTACGGAGGAAGGTGCGGACAGTTTGGATGCAGGGCCGGCGCTGGCGGGCGTCTATCGCGGTTGGCTCCAGAAGGCATGCGTCTGGAAGTCGGCGCTCGCAAGTGCATGTCTGCGGGTTAACGGCCGCAACATCGTGGTCGCGGCGGTCGCGGTTTCCGTGCACGGCGGCGGGGATCGGGAGGCCGGGAGGGGTACGGCAACCAGCGAACGTCGCACGATGCAGACCTGAGGGCGGCAATCGTAGGGAGGCACGCGGCCCGGCAGGGTTTGTGCCTGCCGGGCCTGGCGTTTTACTCCGGCTGGTTGGCCGGCTTGGCGGGTTCCGTCTTCGCTGCAGTGTTGCGCGGGGCGGAGGACGTCTTGGTTGCGCTCGACTTGGCGGTGCCGGTCGATGCGGACTTGCTGCGCTTGGGCTTGGCAGGTGCTGCAGGCTTCTTTGCGGCATTCGCGGGATCGCCCGCAGGGGCTGCAACTTTCGCTGCGGGCTTGGCGGTGGCTGGGGCTGCCGGTTGAGCGGCCGGCGCAGTGGTCGCTCCGGTTTCAGCCGGCTTGGCTGCCGAAGCAGCAGTGGCGGCGGGCTTGGCGCTCTTCGGCTTGGCTGGTGCGGCCTTCTTGGCCGCGTCAGGCTTAGCGGCGGTCTTGGCGGCAGCAGGCTTGCCCGGCTTCGATGCCGACTTGGCAGCGGGCTTTGCTGCCGGGGTGGAGGTTACCGGAGCTTCTGCCGTCTTGGCCGCTTGGGGAGCGGTGCCGCTCTGCGGTTCCCGGGCGAAGCGCTTCTTGCCGCCGCGCGACTTGCTCGCGCTGTCACCCGTGGCCGACGACTTGGCCTTTACTGCCGGAGCCTTGGCTGCGGGCGAAGTCTTGGGCGCTGCCGGAGCAGAGGGAGCGGCCTTCGCTTCGGGAGCGGGCTTGGCGGGCGAGGTTGCGGTTGCCGCGGTGTCGCGCTTGGCGGCACCGGGGCGACCGCCCAGGCCCATGCGCTGGGCGACGGCGCGGCGATGCTCGGAATAGGCCGGGGCGACCATCGGGTAATCCGCTGCAAGGCTATAGCGCGTGCGATATTCGGCCGGGGTCATGCCGTTATTGGCCAGGTGGCGCTTCAGGCTCTTGTAGGGCTTGCCGTCGATCAGGCTGAGGATGTGCTCCTTGGAAGCCAGGCTGTCTTCGACAGACACGGCCGGCTTGTGGACTGCTTCGCCATCGGCGGCCGACTGGCCGGCAAGGGCCGAACGGGTCTGCTCGATCAGGGCGGCCAGTTCGTTGCTGGGCACGCTGTTGTTGGCGACATAAGCGCTCAGCAGTTCAACTGTCAGACGCGTGAGGTCGGGCTGTTCGCTATCGGGCATCACATGCTCCCTTGGAGTTTTGCGAGGAGGATCCTGTAACGCTGTCCTCGCACGATTGACGTAAATAAACAGGAAATCCTTTGCGGGCCAATAGTCAATTTGGAGGGATGCCAGTTGCGGCCCATCCTGACGGCGTTTGGCACAGTGTGCGCGGTCGAATACTATGGTGTCACCGGTTCCATCGCACCGCTTGCTGCAGTGCAACAGGTGCGGCGCCTTGGCCCCGTGCAAACATAGGGCGCGCCCTAGGTCGTCGGTGCCGCGGCATAGAGTTCGATCTGCGAATGCAGTCCTCCTGTCGAGGATTGACCGACCCAGATGTCGAACAGTCCGGGTTCGGCGATCCGGGCGTTGCCGGCGCCGACGAATTCCAAGTCCTTGCGCGCTAATGGGAAACGTAGGGTCTTGCTGTCGCCGGGATCCAGTGTCACGCGCTCCATGCCCTTGAGTTCGCGGATCGGGCGGGTGCGGCTGGCGACGCGGTCGCGCATGTAGAGCTGGACGACTTCGCTGCCCCGTCTACTGCCCTTGTTGGTGATCCTTACCGAGATGTCGACAGTCTCGTCCCAGCGCATGGCGGTGTCCGAAAGCTTGAGGTTCTCCAGCACGAATTCGCTGTAGCTGAGGCCGTGTCCAAAGGGGAAACGCGCGCTGTTGTCGGTGGTGGTGTAGCGGGCGCGATACTCGGTGCGGTTGTCGACGACCGGGCGGCCGGTGGACTTGCGGTCGTAGAAGAACGGTTCCTGGCCCGATTCCCAGGGGAAGCTGACCGGCAATTTGCCCGAGGGATTGACCTTGCCGAACAGCACGTCGGCCACGGCATGGCCCGTCTCGGAACCGAGGAACCAGGTCGCCAGGATGGCCTGGGCATTGGCGACCCCGTCGTGAAGCGCCAGCGCGCGGCCGTGGCGCAGCAGGACGACGACCGGCTTGCCGGTCGCGGTCACGGCATCCGCCAGGGCCTGCTGGGCGGCGGGAATCTCGATGGTCGTGCGCGATTGCGCTTCGCCTGACATGGTCTGCGATTCGCCCAGCGCGAGCAGGACGACGTCTGCCGCCTTGGCCGCGTCCACGGCCTTGGCGATGCCGCCGTCCATCGCATTCTCGATGCCGCAGCCGGGCGTGATCGTCAGCCTGGCCGGGTCTGCCAGCGCTGCGCGCAGACCGCTGGCGATGTCCACGCCCTTGCCCGGGTCCCCGTAGAACGCCCAGGGGCCGTAGACATTATCCTTGTCCTCTCCGAACGGTCCGATCAGGGCGACCTTCTGGCCTTGCGCGGGGTCCAGCGGCAATAGGCCGCTGTTCTTGAGCAGGACGATGGAGCGCCCGGCAGTTTCTCGCGCCAGTTCGCGATGGGCGGGCGTGGCGATGTGAGTGCGTTCCACCTCCTCGTCCAGCGAGCGCCAGGGATTGTCGAACAGGCCCATGGCCATTTTCACATAGAGGATGCGCCGCACGGCCACGTCCACCGTGCCCATCGGCACGGCGCCGCTCTTCACCAGATCGGGCAGGTAGCGGACGTAGAGCCCGCTCTGCATCGACATGTCGACGCCTGCCAGCACGGCAAGGCGCGCGGCGTCGCGTTCGTCTTCGGCATAGCCGTGAGCGATCAGTTCCTCGTCGGCAGTATAGTCCGAGAAGACGAAGCCGCGGAACTCCATCTCGCCGCGCAGGATGTCGGTGAGCAGGGCGCGGTCGGCGGTGGCGGGCACCCCGTTTATCTCGCTGAAGGCCGCCATGGTGGTGAGCGCGCCAGCGGCGAAGGCGGCGGAGAAGGGCGGTAAGTGGGTTTCGCGCAGCGTTTCGTCGCTGATGTCTACGCTGCCGTATTCCAGGCCGCCCGCGACGGCGCCATAAGCGGCGAAGTGCTTGGGGCAGGCGAGGAGCGAGTCGGCGCGGCGCAAGTCGCGGCCCTGGAAGCCGCGTATCCTGGCCGCGGTCAGCAGCGCGGTCAGCGTGACGTCCTCGCCCGATCCTTCGACCACGCGGCCCCAGCGCTGGTCGCGCGCGACATCGGCCATGGGCGCGAAGGTGAGGTGCAGGCCGGCGGCGGTGGCTTCCACGGCCATGGCGCGGGCACTCCGCTCGGCCAGGGCAGGGTCGAACGTGGAGGCTTCGGCGAGGGGTACCGGGAAGATCGTCTTGAGCCCATGGATCACGTCGCCGGCGAAAAGCAGGGGTATGCCGAGGCGGCTTTGCTTGACGGCAAGTTCCTGGGCGCGGCGGGCGCCGGCTACGCCAATGCCGTTGAACAGGCAGCCCACGCGGCCCTTGCGGATCTCTTCCGAGAGGCGCTTTTCGTCCTGGATCCCGGCTTGCGGATTGGGCGGGTTGAAGGGGCGGAAGGCGTCGGCAAGGCAGGTCATCTGCCCCGCCTTTTCCTCGATCGTCATGCGCGCGATCAGCGCGTCCACGCGGCTGACCTCGTCGGCGGCGAACGTGATGCGCGGCAGGCCGAGGGCGGCGGCGCCTCCAAGGATGCCAGAAAGGACGGCGCGGCGATGAATGGTCATGGAAACGAGAACAGGATCCGAGTGATGCAAACGATGCCCCCGGAACGCGGCTAGAGATATTATTGTTGCACTGCGGCACAAAAGCGACCGGCCGGGTGTCGCGTGGGACAACCGGCCGGTCGTGGTTCTGTCAGGCCGGGAAGGCCAAAAACGTTGAGGTCAGGCGGGGCTGGCGATCATGACCGCGGGCCGGGCCTTCGGCGCTTCCGGGGCCATTCCCGGGATGGCGTCGTCCACGGTGACGGGCTGGCCGCTCTTGATGAGGGCGATGGCCTCGCGCCGGTTCTCCACGGCGGGCGGCGAACCGCGAAGCGGCATGCCGGCGGTCTCGCGCACGGTGAGCATCGTCAGGATGCCGATCGCGGCGGCGCCCATCAGGTAATAGGCCGGAACCAGCGGATCGCCGGTGCGGCTGACCAGCCAGGCGGTGACCAGCGGCGTCGTGCCGCCGAACAGCGAGACCGAGAGGTTGAAGGCGATCGACAGGCCGCTGTAGCGCACGGGGGTGTAGAACAGCGCGGGCAGGGTGGAGGGCATCGAACTGGTAAAGCAGACCAGCGCCACGCCCAGCGTCATCAGGCCGAGGAAGATCAGCCAGTCGTTCCCGCTGCCGATCAGCAGCATGCTGGGGATCGACAGGACCATCAGCGCCACGCAGGCGCCGATGATCATCGGCCGGCGGCCGAGGCGGTCGCTGAACAGGCCGCCGACGACATTGAGCGGCATCATCACCAGCATGACCAGGATGATCAGCAGCAGGCCCTTGCTCTCGGCATAGCCCATCGTCACCGTCAGGTAGTTGGGCATATAGGTCAGCAGCATGTAGTCGGTCACGTTGAAGACGAGGACCAGTCCCACGCACTTCAGAAGCTGGCGCCAGTGCAGGCGGAACATGTCCGACAGGCCGGGGCGGTCCGCCTCGCGGGCGTCGACCTGCTCGCTATAGGCCTGGAACGCCGGGGTCTCTTCCAGCTTGAGGCGCATGTAGAGCCCCAGCAGGCCGAGCGGGCCGGCGACCAGGAAGGGCACGCGCCAGCCCCAGGACAGCATGTCCGCATCGCTGAGCGACATCTGCAAGGCCGTGACCGTGCCGGCGCCGGCGATATAGCCGCCGAGCGTACCGAATTCGAGCCAGCTGCCCATCAGGCCGCGCTTCTGGTCGGTCGAATATTCGGCGATGAAGGTGGCGGCGCCGCCATATTCGCCGCCCGTCGAGAAGCCCTGGACGAGCCGGGCCACCAGCAGCAGGGCCGGTGCCGCCAGGCCGATCCGGTCATAGGAGGGAATGAGGCCGATGGCGAAAGTGCCGGCCGCCATCATCACCATGGTCAGGGCCAGGATCTTGTGGCGCCCGTAGCGATCTCCGAGCGGGCCGAACACGAGGCCGCCAAGCGGGCGCACGAGGAAGGCCGCCGCGAAAGTCGCCAGAGTGGCGATGAGCTGAACCGTGGGGTTGCCCGAGGGGAAGAAGACATGGCCGAGCGTGACGGCGATGTAGCCGTAGACGCCGAAATCGAACCATTCCATGGCGTTGCCGAGCGCGGCAGCGCCGACCGCGCGCTTCAGCAGCGAGCGGTCTACCAGGGTAATGTCGTCAATGGCCATTTCACGGCGGGATTTGAACCAGCCGAATTGCGCATGTTGCGCAGCGGCGCCAGATTGCGCATTTCGCGCAACAGGATCGTGCATGTCTGTCTCCGTTCACGCCCGGGCAGGCGCAACGAAGCGGCACCACGATCACCAGGCGAGAGAACGGCCGCAAGGCGGCCGTAAAGGGATGCGATGCCGACAGGGCATCAAGCGGGGGAGGCGCCCCCATAGACAGGTTTGCGGAAAAAGGGGCTGCTAATGGCCGAACCGTGCCTCTGCAGCGATGAGTTGAAAATGCGCACGACTGAGTCGGCGGCGATTGTGCATCGCCGCCGACCAGGTTTTCGTCAGTTCAAAAGGGATCAGAACTGGAAGTTGACGGATGCCGAGAAAGTGCGCGGAGCACCGATATAGGCATAAGTCGTCGCGGTATTGGTGATGCCCGCGTCGTCGAAGGCACCGTAGTAGAACTTGTCGAACAAGTTGGTGACGTTGACTTGCACGAAGGTCTTGTCGTTCAGGCCCAGGAAGCCGAGGTTGAGCCGTGCGTCGAGGTTGACGACGGTATAGGCCGGGACCTTGGCAGCCCAGAGCTGGTTGCCCGAACTGTCGACCACGGCGGCGTTGAGGCTGTTGTAGTAGCGCGATCCGGTCTTCTTGACTTCCACGCCCAGCGATGCGGGGCCGGCATTGCCTTCCACGCGGCCGCCAAAGCTGTAGTGCGGCACGCCGCCTTCCATCTTGCCGGCGGTTTCCGCGTAGCTGGAAGCGCCGGTCTGCACGTCGTCGCGGATGCTCGACCAGAGGTAAGAGCCGAACAGATAGGCCGAGACATGCTTGTCGGGACGGAACGAGACGCTGCCGTCGATGCCGTAGCGATCCACGGTGCCGAGGTTGGTGTACGTGGAAGTCTGGGTGTCCGGGTTGTAGGCCGAGGACAGGCGGTTGGAGAAGATCGTGTACCAGCCCGCGACCGATGCCTGGAACATGCCCGAACGGTAGCGCAGGCCGAGGTCGAAGTTGTCGGTCGTTTCCGGCTTGGGATCGGCCGAGCCGTCCGAATAGTAGAAGGCGTTGGTGTAGAGGTTGTCCGTGCCCGGGACCTGCAGGCCCTTCGAATAGTTGGCGTTCATCGACAGGGCCGGGGTGAAGTCGTACGTGAAGCCCACGTTCGGCAGCACGCGGCTATAGTCGAACACCTTGTTCTGCGGCGCTGCATAGGTCGTGGTCAGGCTGGCCTCGTAGGCGGCCAGGCTGTCCGCATCGGCAAGGCAGTTGACCGAGCCGCTGTTGCTGTAGGTCACGCAGTTCTGCGTCAGGTTGCGGCGGAAGAACGGCACGCGCAGGCCGCCGACGACGTGGAGCGAGTTGTTGACGAAATCGCCCGAGTATTCGCCCGAGACCTGATGCAGGATCGCGTAGGACAGGCGGTCGCGCTTCTGCAGGACGTTGCCGTTCACGTCGGTCAGCGCATCGTCGGTGTTGAAGTAGTTCGATGCGAAGCCGTTCGAGTCCAGGTAGCCCAGCTCGCCGGTCTGGTGATGGCGGCCGCGATCGTAAGTATAGGCCACGCGGACACGCTGGTTGTCCGAAAGGTCGTAGCGCAGCGAGGCGATCACGCCGATGCGGTAGGTTTCGGTCTGGCTGGGCGCCGAAAGGCGTACCGTGTCCAGCGTATCGCCGTCGCCGTTGAGGTCTACGCCCCCAAAGTAGGGGGTGCCGCCGATATAGCCGCTGGCGATCGTGCTGCTGTAGCTGCCTTCCTTGGCTGCCACGGTGCCGCCGCCGTTGGCGGAAGTATACTGGAGGTAGGGATCGACCGTCAGGGTCAGCTTGTCGCTGAGGGTGAAGCGCGAATTGATGCGGATGTTCGCGGTCTTCGACGGGTTGTAGCGATATTCCCAGGCCGATCCGCAGGAGCTGGCGGCATCGGCCACGCCTTCGGTGCCGGCCGGGATGGTGCAGCGCGCGACGGTATAGGCGTCACGCTCGTCGGCATTGGTGGGGATGCCGCTGGTGTTGGTCAGGGCCCAGTCAGAGGCCATGGTGTTGTGATTGACGTTGTAGTGGCCCGAGATCGCGATGAAATCGCCGTTGCTGCCCAGCGGCTGGTAGAGCTTGGCGTTGAACTGCGTCTTGTCGATCTGGCCGATGCCGCCGTAGAGCGCGTCGTACGTGTCCTTGGAGGCCGAGAACCAGGCGCGGGTGCCGGACGAATTGAGATCGCCGGTGTTGACCATGCCGAACACGCGCATCTTGCCGTAATCGCCGACGGTGCCGACCATGCGGGCGCCGAATTCGTGGCTGGGGTCGATGGAGCGGTAATTGACGGTGGAACCGGAGGCCGAGGCAGTCGGCGAATCGACATCGGTCGTGCCAAGGTTGACGTTGACCTGCTCGATCAGTTCGGGATCGAGCTGTTGATTGGTATAGAGCGCATAGTTGCCGGTATCGTTCAGCGGAATACCGTCGAAGGTCTGCGAGATGCGGCTGTCATCGAAGCCGCGGATCATCAGGCTGCCGCCCGAGGAGCCGTAGCCGTCGTAGCTCTGGAAGTTCACGCCGGGGATCAGGTTGATGATCTCGTCGATCGACTGGCCCGGCGTCTCGCGGCCGATCACGTCCTTGGTCAGGACCTGCTTGGCCTTGGGCGTGTTCGGAATCTCGATTCCGGCAATGTCGTTCTGGGTGCGGCCGGTGACGACGATTTCCGACTTCTCGAAATCGAGCGAACCGGTGGACTGGGCGCGGGCCGGGGCGGAACCGAGCACGCAAGCAACCGCGAAGCTCGCCGCGGAGGCGGCGAGAACGGAACGTTTCTGCATTGGATTTACGACCTCATTGGTTCCCCCTGAAGGGGGCATCATGGCTTCAGCATGCGTCTCCGGGCCTCGGGAAGCACAATCGTCCGCCAACGGTCGTCTTCGGGCAGCCAGGGCGTCGCTGCTGCCGAAGCCTTAATCGGTTTTATGTGACAGTGTCGAGACAGTTGCCCCAGAGTTGAACTGACGAAGATGCCAAACTCTATTTGGTGAGGACTTTATGCAACGGCGTAAATCCACATTTCAATCGGATTTCAACTCTGTTGCATCGCCTTGATACAGTCGTGCCCAATTGTATCGGCGTCGTCAATCGCGAACGACTTCGCCTTCACCGCGAATCGATGTAGCCGGAATGCGGATTTCGGCGATCAATCCGCCGCCGTCGCGGTTGCGCAGGCCGATCGCGGCGCCGAAAGTACCGACCTGGGCCTGGGCGATCGCCAGGCCGATACCGGTGCCGTTGCCCTTGCTGGACGACAGGCGGCGGAAGGGCTGGAACGCCAGTGCCAGTTCGTCCTCGGGCAGGCCCGGCCCCCGGTCCGCCACGCGGATCACGAGGTCCGCGCCCTCGCGGTGGCAGCTCAATTCCGCACCGCCGCCGTACTTGAGCGCATTGTCCACGAGGTTGCCGAGCGCGCGCGCCAGGGCATGGGGCTTGACCCGCGCTTCGACATCGCAGCCCTGGCTGAAGACCACGCGGTGCCCGAACTCGGCCGCGTCCTCCGCCGTGCTGGAGAGGATGGAATCGATGTCCAGCACCGACCAGGGTTCGCGGATCTCGCTGCTGCGGGCAAGGTCCAGCCCGTCGCGCACCATCTGCTGGGTCACTTGCAGGTCGGCGACGAGCCGGTCGCGCAAGGCTTCGTCCTCCACTTGCTCCAGCCGCAGGCGCAGCCGGGTGAGCGGGGTCTGGAGATCGTGCGTGACGGAGGCCAGGATCTGCGTGCGTTCGCGCAGGCCTTCGCGCACGCGCTCCTGCGCGAGGTTGAAGGTCTCCAGTGCGGCGCGCACTTCGCTGGGGCCCTTGACCGGGATCGGCTCGAACTCGCCGACCAGCGAGAAGGCGCGGGCGGCGCGTTCCATGCGGCGCAGCGGCGTGGTCGCCAGGCTGGCCGCGAGCAGGCCCAGCAACGCCCCGGCGACGATGATGAGTTCGATATAGGGCGGCCCGACGCGGTGCCGGTTCCAGCTGCGATCGGGCCAGAGGTCGACGACATAGTCCAGCTTGCGGTCCCCGGCATCGACGCGGATGAACCAGCAGTCCGGCAGCGGGTCGGTGTTCATGCCCGCCGCGTGGGGATAGCGCGTCAGCTGGGCGAAGCATTCGCCGTTCAGCAGCGGCATGACCTGGGCGGGACGGCCGAGGCGCTCGGACAGGCGCCGCGAGAATGTCGGGTCCGGCGCGGTCATGCGCCATGCGGGATTGGCATCGTGCGCCCCCAGGATCACGCCGCGTGACAACAGGTTGGCGGTCCTTACAGGCTGCCGCTCGAAGCGGTGTGCGATGTCTTCGGCGCTGTCGAGCGCGGCATCGACCTGGTCCCTGCGGAACGTATAGTGGCCCAGGCCGTCGGAGGCCTGCAGCGCCAGGATCGCCGAGGCCGCCATGCCCAGCGAGAGCACCAGCGTCAGGCGCCCGGCCAGCGAGCGCGGATAGTCGCGCAGGCGCTTCAGGAAGCCGGGTTTGACAGGTTCGGCGCTCGTCATTCGAAGGCGATGGGCCCAGGCAGGACGTAGCCTTCGCTGCGCACCGTCAGGATCAGTTCGTCGCCGCCCGGCTCGCTGGCCAGCTTGTGGCGCAGGCGGCTGATCTGGATGTCTATCGAGCGGTCGAAGGCGA
Organism: Novosphingobium sp. PhB55; assembly: GCF_004368805.1. Lineage (NCBI taxonomy): Bacteria > Pseudomonadati > Pseudomonadota > Alphaproteobacteria > Sphingomonadales > Sphingomonadaceae > Novosphingobium > Novosphingobium sp. PhB55. The sequence goes on from NZ_SODQ01000010.1 coordinate 118,843, forward strand.
CGGTGGCGCTGCGCTCGGGCAGCAGTTCCTCGCGCGAGAGCACCTGGTTCGGCGCTTCGATGAAGCGTGAGAGCAGGCGGTATTCGGCGGAGGAGAGCATGACCAGCCGGTCGTCGTGAGTGACCAGGCGGCGCTGGTGCAGGTCCAGCCGCCACGGCCCGAGGCGCGCGAAACGGGCGACGCGGGGGCGCTGGCCGCCCTGTCCCGCCGCGCCGTCGAACACGCGCGAGCGGCGCAGGAGATTGCGCACGCGGGCCAGCAGCTCGCGCGGTTCGAAAGGCTTGGTGAGATAGTCGTCCGCGCCGAGTTCCAGGCCGAGCACGCGGTCGATCGGGCCTTCGCGCGCGGTGACCATCATGATCGCGCCCTGATGTCCGGCGGCGCGCAAGTCCCGGCAGATGTCCAGCCCGTCGCCGTCCGGCAGGTTGAGGTCCAGGATCAGCAGGTCCACCGGATCGCCCTGGAGGCAGGTGCGCAGTTCGGCCACCGAGCCGACCGAATCCACGCGCTGCGGCTCGCGCGAAAGCTGCGCGGCGATCAGTTCGCGAATGTCGGGATCGTCCTCAAGGACGATGATGCGGCCTTCCGGCGCATCGCTCTGCGGGATCATGAATGAAGCCATAAACGCGCTGCCCGGTGAAGTCTGCCCTGGTGATACACGATGAAACAATAGGCTACCGCCGGCAACTTGACGATACGCGCTGTTGATTGCCGTTCCGTGCTGCGGCGCACAATTGCAGGATCAAAGCTGCAACCGTGCACAGGAGCCCCCCGCTTGCGCCCTTCGTTCAAACATTTCGCCATGGCCCCGATGCTATCCATGGCCGCGCTTTCGCTGGCGACGCTGAGCCTTGGCGGGTGCGGCCAGCAGCAGGCCATGCCGCAGCAGGAGGTCGAAGTGGGCGTGGTGACGCTGCGGGCGGAGCCGGTGACGGTCTCCACCACGCTGTCGGGCCGCACCGCTGCGACGACGGTGGCGGAAGTGCGCCCGCAAGTGGACGGGGTGATCCAGTCGCGCCTGTTCGAGGAGGGCTCGCTGGTCCACGCCGGACAGCCGCTCTACCAGATCGATTCGCGGCTCTATCGCGCGTCGCTGGATACCTCGCGCGCGCAGCTGGAGAACGCGCAGGCCACGCTCTACAGCGCCGAGGCCAAGGCGAAGCGCTATCGCACGCTCGGGGACAGCGAGGCGGTGAGCGGACAGGACCGGGACGAGACGATCGCCGCCGCCCGCGCCGCGCAGGCCGCCGTGCACCAGTACCAGGCGACGAGCCGCAGCGCCGCGGTGAACCTGGAATTCACCCGCGTGCTGGCCCCGATCACCGGGCGCATCGGTCGCTCCTCGGTAACCAGGGGCGCGCTCGTCACGGCCAGCCAGACCGATGCGATGGCGACGATCCAGCAGCTCGATCCGATCTTCGTGGATATCACCCAGTCCTCGGCCGACCTGCTGCGCCTGCGCAGCGCGCTCGCCAAGGGCAGCATGATGCCGGCCAGCGCGAAAGTCTCGCTCACGCTGGAGGACGGCACGAAATACCCGGGCGAGGGGACCATCGAGTTCAGCGAGGTCAATGTCGACCCCCAGGCCGGAACGGTGACCCTGCGCGCCCGCTTCCCCAACCCTGACGGCCTGCTGCTGCCCGGAATGTTCGTGAACGTCGCCGCGCCGCAGGGCGTGGTGCAGAACGGAGTGCTCGCGCCGCAGCAGGGCATTTCGCGCGATGCAAAGGGCAACGGCACGGCGCTCGTCGTCGATGCCTCGGGCAAAGTGGAGCAGCGCAAGGTCGTGACGGGCCAGGCGATCGGCGACAAGTGGCTGATCGTCAGCGGGCTGAAGGCGGGGGACCGCCTGATCGTGGAGGGCACCGACAAGGCCCGCGCCGGGGCCAGGGTCAAGGCCGTCATCGTGAAGCTGGGCGACTGATCCGATGAACCTCAGCCGCTATTTCGTCGACCGGCCGATCTTCGCCTGGGTCATCGCCATCATCGTCATGATGGCCGGCGTTGCCGGCATCATGAGCCTTCCCGTCGCGCAATATCCCGATGTCGCGCCGCCCTCCGTCACCGTCAGCGCTACTTATCCGGGCGCTTCGGCGCAGACGCTGGAGAATTCGGTCACCCAGGTGATCGAACAGCAGCTGACCGGCATCGACAACCTGCTCTACTTCTCGTCGAGTTCGGACAGTTCGGGTTCGGCTTCCGTCACCGCGACTTTCGCCAAGGGCACCGACCCCGACGTGGCGCAAGTGCAGGTGCAGAACAAGGTGCAGCAGGCCAATTCGCGCCTGCCCACCCAGGTCCAGCAGCAGGGCCTCACCGTCACCAAGTCGGGGTCGGACATGCTGCTGGTGGTCGGCCTCTACGACGAGAGCGACAAGACCACAGACAGCGACGTGGCCGACTATCTCGTCTCGAATTTCCAGGACGATCTCGCCCGCGTCAACGGCGTGGGCGGGGTGCGCGTGTTCGGCGCGCAATATGCCATGCGCATCTGGCTCGACCCGGCCAGGCTGGCGGCGCGGCAATTGATCCCCTCGGACGTCACCAGCGCGATCTCGTCGCAGAACGTGGACCTTTCCGCAGGCCAGCTCGGCGCCGAGCCGCTGGCCAAGGGGCAGATGCTGAACGCCGTCGTCAAGGCGAAGTCGCGCCTGCAGACGCCCGAGCAGTTCCGCGACATCGTGGTGAAGACGCTGACGGACGGCTCCGTCGTGCGCCTTTCCGACGTGGCGCGGGTGGAGCTGGGACAGGAGAGCTATTCGACTTCGGCCCGCCTCAACGGCCATCCGGCTTCGGGCATCGGCATCGAGCTGGCCTCCGGCGCGGACGCGCTCAAGACCGTGGCCGCGGTGAAGGCGCGTGTCGACGAACTCGCGCAGGGCCTGCCCAGCGGCTACAAGATCGCCTACGCCCGCGACACCAGCGACTTCGTGAAGCTTTCGATCAAGGAAGTGATCGAGACCCTGGTGATCGCCATCGTGCTCGTCGTCCTGGTGATGTACGCCTTCCTCCAGAGCTGGCGCGCCACGCTGGTGCCGGCCATTGCCGTGCCGGTCGTGCTCATGGGCACCTTCGGTATCCTGGCGTTGCTGGGCTATTCGATCAACACGCTGACCCTGTTCGCCATGGTGCTGGCCATCGGCCTCCTCGTCGACGACGCCATCGTCGTGGTCGAGAATGTCGAGCGCCTGATGCACGAGGACGGCCTCAGCCCCTATCGCGCCACCGTCCGCTCGATGGAGGAGATCGGCTCCGCGCTGGTCGGCATCGCGCTGGTGCTTTCGGCGGTGCTGTTGCCGATGGCGTTCTTCGGCGGCTCGACGGGCGTGATCTATCGCCAGTTCTCGGTCACCATCGTCTCGGCCATGGCGCTTTCGGTGCTGACCGCGCTGATCCTCTCGCCCGCGCTCTGCTCCACTTTGCTGAAGCCGCGCGAACATGAGGATCACGCGCAGGTCCCCGCCACGGGCCTGCGCGGCACTGTCCAGCGGGTCCAGAAGCGGATCGACGGCTGGTTCGGCGGCTTCAATCGCTGGTTCGACCGCATGACCGGCCGCTATGTCGACACGACCGAGAAGCTGATCGCCAGCCGCCGCGTGTGGCTGGTGGTCTACGGACTGGTGATCGTCGCGCTCGTGGTGGTCTTCACGCGCCTGCCCACCGGCTTCCTGCCGACCGAGGATCAGGGCCAGGTCATGGTCGTCTACCAGCTTCCCGCCGGCGCGACCTCCGAGCGGACCGACAAGGTGCGCGAACAGATCGAGGCGGCCTTCGCCTCCGAAGGCGACAACGTGCCGCTGCGCTTCACCATCGGCGGTTTCAGCTTCAACGGAGCGGGCCAGAACGCGGGCATGGGCTTCGCCAGCCTGGCGCCGTTCGACGAGCGCAAGGATTCCAGCAAGAGCGCCGCGGCGATCAGCGGGCGGATCATGGCCAAGCTGGGCAAGATCCGCGATGCGCAGGTCTTCGTGATGACCCCGCCTTCGATCCAGGGGCTGGGCCAGTCGAACGGGTTCTCGTTCCAGTTGCTCAATTCCACCAACATGGACCGTACCAAGTTCGTCGCCCTGCGCGACAAGCTGATCGCGGCGGCCAACCAGGATCCCAAGCTCTCGCAAGTCCGCGCTTCCACCCTGCCGGATACGCCGCAGTTCGACGTCCACTACGATGACGCCAAGCTCTCCGTCCTCGGCCTCTCGGTGGACAATGCCACCGACACCCTGAGCACGGCCTGGGGCGGCACATACGTCAACGACTTCATCGACCGTGGCCGCGTGAAGAAAGTCTACGTCCAGGGCGAGGCTACCGCGCGCATGCTGCCGAGCGACCTCGACAAGTGGTTCGTCCGCTCGACTTCGGGCACCAATGGCGACGGCACTAGCAAGATGGTGCCGTTCTCCGCCTTCACGACGATGGGCTGGGAAACCGGGCCGAACAGCCTCTCTCGCTTCAACGGCCGCTCGTCCTACACGATCCAGGGCGATGCCGGGTCGGGCTACAGCTCGGGCGATGCGATGAAGGAGATGGTCGCGCTGCAGCAGAAGATCGCGCCGGGCACGAGCTATGCCTGGAGCGACCTGTCCTACCAGCAGAACCAGTCGAGCGGGCAGGCGGTCTACCTCTATGCGCTGTCGATCGCGGTGGTGTTCCTGTGCCTTGCCGCGCTTTACGAAAGCTGGTCGGTGCCGCTGGCGGTGTTGCTCGTGATCCCGCTGGGCGTGATCGGCGCGGTGATCGCGGTGGCCGCGCGCGGGCTGGAGAACGACATCTACTTCCAGGTCGGCCTGCTCACCACCATCGGCCTTGCCGCCAAGAACGCGATCCTGATCGTCGAGTTCGCGGAAATGTCCTGGCGCGACGGCAAGGACATGCTCCACGCCGCGCTGGACGCGGCCCGCGTGCGCCTGAGGCCGATCATGATGACCTCCATCGCCTTCATGGCCGGCGTCGTCCCGCTCGCCATCGCCAGCGGGGCAGGCGCGCAAGGCCGCATCGCCATCGGCACTGCCGTGCTGGGCGGCATGCTGACCGCGACGGCGCTGGCGATCTTCTACGTGCCGATGTTCTTCGTCGTCGTTGCCAAGCTCTTCCACCGAGGCGGCAAGGACGACGCTGCCCGGGACCTGCGGCCTGCATCGCATGCCGAAGTCCCGGGCACCCCATCCGAAGGAGAGGCCTGAGCCTCCCCTCTCTCCCCATTCATCGGCGCGGAACAGTCGCACCCTCCCGCGCCGGTGAAGCCCGGAGCCCCATCAGGTCGGGGCTCCGGGCACCTTCATCGAGGAACCAGTCGATGCGTCGCACCCTGATACCGCTCCTTGTCGCCGCCACGGCCCTTGCCGGCTGCAACATGGCGCCCAAGTACGTCCAGCCCGAAGCGGCCGCGCCTGCGCAGTGGCCGCAAGGCGCGGCCTATGCCCCTGCCGAAGCGGGCGAGGCAGGCATGCCCTGGCGCACGCTCCTTGCCGATCCGCGCCTGCAATCGGTGATCGAGCGGGCGCTTGCGAACAACCAGAACCTTCAGGCCAGCCTGGCCAATGTCGCTTCGGCGCGGGCGCAGTACCATGTCGAGCGGTCGTACCAGTTGCCGACCCTGGCCGGCACGGCCAGCGCGACCGGTACGCGCGGACTCCGGTCCTCGCAGGGCGATACCCAGACCTACAGTGCCAATGCCGGCTTCAGCGCCTTCGAACTCGACTTGTTCGGGCGCCTCAAGAACCAGAGCCGCGAAGCGCTGGAGACCTATCTCTCGACCGAGTCCGGCTATCGCGCCGCCCGGCTGACGCTCGTGGCCAATGTGGCGACGGCCTATGTCACGCTCGCCTCCGACCGCGATCTGCTGACCCTGGCTCAGGAGACGCGCGCCAGCGGCCAGCGCTCGGTGGACCTGACGCAGAGCCTGCTGAAATCGGGGCTTGCGGCGGCCGGAGACCTGGCCTCGGCGCAGACGGTGCTGGAGCAGGCCAACTCCGACGTCGCTTCGCAGACGACGCTGGTGGCACAGGACCGCAATGCGCTGGAGCTGCTGGTCGGCGGCTCGGTGGAGGATGCCCTGCTGCCCGCCTCGCTGGCCGAACTGGATGCGCGCATCGGCCAGGTTCCTGCCGGCCTCTCTTCCGAAGTCCTGCTGCGGCGCCCGGACGTGGTGGAAGCCGAGCATCAGCTGAAGGGGGCCTATGCGCAGATCGGGGCGGCCCGCGCGGCGTTCTTCCCGACGATCTCGCTGACTTCCGCGCTCGGCCTGGCCAGCACGGCGCTGGGGGATCTCTTCACCGGCGGCGCGCTCGGCGCCAGCGGCACGGCGAGCGCGAGCCTGCCGATCCTGGGCGGCACCAACAAGGGCAACCTCGAATATACCAAGGCGCAGCGCGAATATTACCTCGCGACTTACCGCGCGGCGGTGCAGTCCGCCTTCAAGGATGTCGCCGACGCGCTCGCCCGGCGCGGCACCATCACCCAGCAGCGCGCGGCGCAGGACCGGCTGGTGACGGCGGCGGAGAGGAGCTACCGCCTGGCAGACGCGCAGTACCGGGCGGGGACGGATACCTATCTCGATGCGCTGGTCGCCCAGCGGTCGCTCTACGCCTATCGCCAGACCCGGATCGCGACGATCCTGGCGGACCTCACCAACCGGATCACCGTCTACAGCGCGGTGGGCGCGGACGATACGCTGGCAGGGCCGGTGAGCGCTGCGACCTAGGTCCCGACCCTAAGCGACCGCGGCGGCGCGTCTCGGGCCGTGCGCGGTCAGGCAGGAGACGACGCTTGCGCCCATGCAGGCGATGGCCAGCATTTCGGGAACGGTCGGCAGCCGGGCTTCCCAGAGGAAGGCGTAGAGCAAGGCAAAAGCGGTCTCGAACAGGATCATCTGGCCGACCATGGTGAGCGGCAGCAAGCGGCTCATGGTGTTCCACAAGGCATTGCCCACGACCGAGGCGAACAGCGCGACCGCGCCGGACACCGCCAGGAACCGGTACCATGCCGCCGCATCGTGCGCGGCCGGTTCGAGCAGGAGCGCGAGCGGCACCAGCACCACTGCCTGCAGTCCGGTGACGATGCCCAGCAGCAGGCTCCAGTCGTGGGCGGAGACGTGCTCCAGCCGCACCAGCCAGCGGCTGTTGATGATGGCGAACGTCGCCCAGGACGCCAGCGCGCCCACCGCGCAAAGCAGCCCGATCAGCGGCATGATACCGGCCTGGGCATGGCTGCTCGCCAGGGTCTGCCAGCCGATGCAGCCGATCGCGCCGATGCCGAGCAGCAGCGAGGGCGCCAGCCGCGCCAGCGAAGGCGCGCTGGCATCGCGGCTGCCGACGATGGTGACGACGACCGGGATGAAGCCGATGATGAGCGACGTCACCGCGATCCCCGCCATCTGTACCGCGCTCGACAGCAGGATGTAGTAGAGCGTATTGCCCAGCAGGCTCAGCCACGCCAGCGCGATCCACTCGGTACGGCCGAGATGACGCACCAGCATCGGCCACCTGGGCACCAGCAGCGCCGCCGCGATCAGGCCATAGGCAAGATAGCGCCCGGCGGCGAGGTAGAGCGGGCCGAAGTCTCCCGCCAGTTCCGGCGCGAGGAAGACCAGCCCCCAGACCGCGCCGGCCGCTGCGCCGAACCCCACTCCGACAATCGTGTTCCGCGCGTCCGACACTGCTGACTCCGTCCAGAAAGGCGGCAGGTTGCAACGGTTGCCCGCGGGGGTCTTGTCCCCGTCTACGCCGGTTTTGACCGAGGCTCCGGCCCGGTCTCGCCCTGCGTCTCTGGCGGGCTTTCCGCGATCGCATCCTGCATCTGGCGGCGATAGGCCGCCGGCGGCAGCCCCGTGGCCTTGCGCAGGGCGCGCGTCAAGGCGCTCTGGTCGGAATAGCCGAAGCGATAGGCCAGTTCGGCGATGGAGCGATGCCCCGCGGCCAGCGCCTCGCGCACCCGCTTCAGGCGCAGATCGGAAAGCCAGGCGCGCGGCGTGGTGTCCAGTTCCTGGCGGAACAGCTCGTGAAGGCGGCTGACGCCGACACCGGCATGGCGGCCCATCGCGGCGGCCGTCCAGTCCCGGCCCGGCTCGGCCTCCAGGGCCGCGAGCAGGGCGGCCAGCCGCAGGCGAGAGCGCGGCATGCCGCCTGCCAGCGTATCGAGGAACAGCGGTGCCCAGCGATCGACCATGGCCTGTGTCGTTTCCGCCGAGGCATCCTGCTGCGCGGCCATCAGCGCCATGAAGTCCACCAGCTTGCCCGCGGCGGGCGAGAGCGCGGTGTAGGGGCGGCGGATCAGTTCCTCGCGCAGGCGCGGGGCCAGCGCCTCGGGGTCGAGGTCGAGAATGAACGAACGGTTCGGCACCGCGCTCACCTGGTCGTGGAGCGTGTCGCTTTCGACGAAGGCCATGTCCCCGCGCAGGATCGCCGCGCCGCGCGTGCCGATCTCCATCGACAGCGCGCCTTCCAGCGGCAGCACGATCTGTGCGAAGCCGTGGCGATCGGTCGTGCTGTCCGGGCCGTAGCTGCGCAAGTCCAGGGAAAGGGTGGGTGGCGGCGCCATGCCCCCGTCTACCACCGATCGCCGCCCCGGTGACAGACAGTTTCGCTATCAGGACTGGCGGGCGGGGCGCTGGCCGTGCGCAGGAACTGGCAGGTGCAAGGGTTGAAACCGGCTGGCAAGGTCGTGTAAGGGGCCGCCATTCGCAAGGAGCCCGGTGAGAATCCGGGTGGCTATTCCGGCCGCCGATCCGCCGGACAATCTCGCATGACTTCCTTCATTCAGCACCGGCACTGCCGGCGTCATGCGCAATTGCGGACTTTTTCCATGTCCAATGCTCTCACCCGCTATCGGCGGCAGTGGTTCAGCGACGCCCCGACGGCGCGCCGCGACGTGCTTGCGGGGATCGTTGTCGCCCTCGCGCTCATTCCCGAGGCCATCGGCTTCTCCATCATCGCCGGGGTCGACCCCCGCGTGGGCCTCTACGCCTCGGTGGCGATCGCCATCGTGATCTCCATCACCGGCGGCCGCCCGGCAATGATCTCGGCCGCGACGGCCGCGGTGGCCGTGCTCATCGGCCCGCTGGTGCGCGATCACGGCCTCGAATATCTCTTCGCGGCAACGATCCTCATGGGCCTGTTCCAGATCGTCGCGGGCCTGTTGCGGCTGGACCTGGTGATGCAGTTCGTCTCGCGCTCGGTAATCACCGGCTTCGTCAACGCGCTGGCGATCCTGATCTTCATGGCGCAGCTGCCCCAGCTGACCCATGTGGGCTGGGAGACTTACGCCATGGTCCTGGGCGGGTTGGCGATCATCTACCTGTTCCCGCGCCTGACCCGGGCCGTGCCGTCGCCGCTGGTGGCGATCCTGGTGCTTTCGGCCATCGGCATCGCCATGGGCCTGCCCGTGCACACGGTGGGCGACATGGGCCGCCTGCCCGAGGGCCTGCCGAGCTTCGCGCTGCCGCAGGTTCCGCTGACGCTGGACACCTTGCGCATCATCCTGCCCTATTCGCTGACGATGGCCGCCGTCGGCCTGCTGGAATCGCTGCTGACCTCGCAGATCGTCGACGACATGACCGATACCGACAGCGACAAGCGCCGCGAATGCGCAGGCCAGGGAAGCGCCAATATCGTTGCCGCCCTGTTCGGCGGCATGGGCGGCTGCGCCATGATCGGCCAGTCGGTTATCAATGTCAGCTCGGGCGGACGCGGACGGCTTTCGACGTTCGTGGCAGGCGCCTTCCTGCTGTTCCTGCTGGCGGTGCTCGGCCCCTGGGTGGGCCGCATTCCCATGCCGGCGCTGGTCGCGGTGATGGTGATGGTCTCGATCGGCACGTTCAGCTGGGCCTCGATCGCCAACTTGCGCCGACATCCGCCGACCTCCTCGGCGGTCATGCTGGTGACGGTCGTGGTCGTCGTCGCCACGCGCGACCTGTCACTGGGCGTGCTGGCGGGGGTCCTGCTTTCGGGCGTGTTCTTTGCGGGCAAAGTGCAGCGCATGTTTGCGGTGGAACGGGTGCTTTCCGCCGACGGCACGCATGCCACGTACCGCGTCACCGGGCAGATCTTCTTCGCCTCGGTCCAGCGCTTCACCCGCGCGTTCCAGTCCGAGAGCGAGGCCTCGCACGTCCTTATCGACGTTTCGGCCGCGCATTTCTGGGACATCTCCGGCGTCGGCGCGCTGGACAAGGTGGTCGCCCGCCTTCGCCGGGAAGGGCGCAGCGTGGAGATCGACGGCTACAACCGGGCCAGCGCCGATATCGTCGACCGCTTCGCCCTGCATGACAAGACCGGCTTCGAGACCGGCGCGACGCCGCATTGACGATGAAGCTCCGGGACTGCCTCGCGCCGTCCCGGAGCGCGTGGCACCTTTCAGCCGGTGCCGGCCGTATCGCTTCCCGTGCGGATCAGAAGTGGCCCGAGCAATAGGCCAGCAGCAGGATGATGGGGATCGGAACGCCGATCAGCCAGAGAAGTCCCGAACGCATGGTTTTTCCTTTCCAATTGTTCGGGAAACAATCCACGGAAGCAGCCGCGGTTCCCGTCAGGACGCGGCCGGGGCACCCTCTTCGGCGGGCTGGAACTGCATCGGACCGCGCATCCCGAGACGCTCCGAGACGATCGTGGGTACCAGGGCCTGCCCCGCCACGTTGACCGCCGTGCGGCCCATGTCCAGGATCGGGTCGATGGCCAGCAGCAGCCCCACGCCCTCCAGCGGCAGGCGCAAGGTGGAGAGCGTGAGCGTCAGCATGACGACGGCGCCGGTCAGGCCGGCCGTGGCGGCCGATCCGATCACCGAGACGAAGACGATCAGCGCATAGTCGGAAAGCTGCAGCGGCACGCCGTAGAACTGGGCCACGAAGATCGCCGAGATCGCGGGATAGATCGCCGCGCAGCCGTCCATCTTGGTGGTCGAGCCCAGCGGCACGGCGAAGGCGGCATAGGAGCGCGGCACGCCGAGGCGCTCCGTCACTTCCTCGGTCACCGGCATGGTGCCCACCGAGGAGCGCGAGAGGAAGCCGATCTGGATGGCCGGCCAGGCCACCGAGAAGAACCGGATCGGGTTGATGCCGTGGATCAGCAGCAGGATCGGGTAGACCGCCAGCAGGACGATCGCGAGGCCGATGTAGACCGCGCCGGCAAAGGCGCCGAGCGCGGAAAGAGCATCCCACCCATAGCTCACCACGGCATTGGCGATCAGCGCGGCGGAGCCCAGTGGGGTCAGCGCGATCAGCCAGCGCAGCATCTGGCGCAGCACGAGGTTGGCGGACGTCATGAAGGTCAGGAACGGTTCCGCCTTGTCACCGATGCGCACGGCAGCGGCGCCCACGGCCACGGCCGCGATGATGATCTGCAGGACGTTGAACGAAACAGCGGTTTCCGGGCCGCCCGCCTCGATGGTGGTCGATGCGGTGATGCCCAGGTAATTAGCGGGGACCAGTCCTTTCAGGAAGTCCAGCCAGCCGCCCACCGCCTTGGGGACTTGCGCGGCGCCGGCATCGACGCTGGCGTGAAGGCCGGGCTGGATCGTCAGGCCCAGGGCTATGCCGATGAGCACGGCGATCAACGCGGTGATCGCGAACCACAGCAGGGTCTGGCCCACCAGCTTCACTGCATTGTCGAGCCCGCGCAGCGCCGCGACCGAGGCGATGATGGCGGTGAAGACCAGCGGCGGCACCAGAGTGCGCAGCAGCTGGACGAAGATCTGGGCGATCGTATGGAATGTCTCGCTCGCACCGCTGGCCAGCGCACTGTCGGCACCCAGTTGCCGGACCACCAGCCCCGCGCCGAGGCCGACGACCATGCCCAGCATGACCTGAGTCCCGAAACCGGGAAGCCATGACCGTTGGGAGCGCGGGGAATTCGACATTCGCTTACTTTCGTTACCGGCTTGCCGCCACTGGCCTGCTTCGCCGGTGTGGGCCATCGGCGGTGCTGGCCGGAAGGCCCGGGCCGCAGCCCATTTCGTCGCTTGCGGTGCATCCTGCAAGGGCAGGCGGCCGCAAACTGTCGATCCGGGCGCTCGCACACTGCCTCTTCAATGTCAACTTAATCGGTAGACAATGCGTCCGATCCGACGTTCTCCGCCTCCATGTCGCGCGGCTATAACGTAAAGATAGACTTCCATAACTTTATGGTTTGGAATACTATAGCAATAACAAAGCAATAAGCGATTGCCCTTGCGCAATTCAAATTGGTCGAGAGCGTGATGGAGTGCCAATGCGCGACGCTTCCAATCCGTGCAGTCACCAGACCGGCAAAGCATTGATTGCGCGCTGTTCCTGCTTTCCTGAACCGGAAGGCCGGATCGCGCGTGTCCTGACCGTTTCTGTTCGCCTTTTTCCGCGCTGCGCGATTCTGAATCGCATGTGAAATCAAAGCAAGGAGGTGCCGAATGCGGGGCACGAAGTACGACGCCAGGAAGCACGACGCCAATATGCCGACAAGGGCATGGCTCTTCCTGCTGGGGGTGGTGGTCGTGGCCGCCGGGCTCTTCTTCACGATCGGCGGCGCGAAGCTCGTCAGTCTGGGGGGCAGCCTCTACTTCGTACTGGCCGGCCTCGCGCTGATGGTCTCGGGCGTGCTGATCGCGCGCCGCCGGCCGATCGGTGCACTGCTGTTCGGCGCAGTCTTCCTGCTGACGGTTCCCTGGGCGCTCTGGGAAGTAGGCTTCTCGTTCTGGCCGCTGATCTCGCGCCTTCTGGCCATGGGCGTCGGCGCGACGGTGGTTGCGGTCTCCTATCCGCTGCTGCGCCGCGCTGCCGGCCTGGCTCCGGCGTGGAAACCCGCGCTGGGCGTGGCGGCGGTCGTCGGGCTTGGCTCGGCCGCGGGTTTTGCGGGCATGTTCGTGCCCCATGCGACCGTTGCCTTCTCGGGTCCGGAAGGCGCTCTGGTCCCGGTCGATCCCGCGCATGAGCAGAAGAACTGGGAAGCCTATGGCAACACCAGCGGTGGCAGCCGCTTCGCCGCGCTGGACCAGATCACCCGCGACAACGTGAAAAACCTCAAGGTCGCCTGGACCTACCGCACCGGCGATGTGGCCGTGAGCGACGGCAATGGCGCCGAGGACCAGGATACCCCGCTCCAGGTGGGCGATACCGTCTATATCTGCACGCCGCACAACAACGTCATTGCGCTCGATGCCGATACCGGGCGCGAGAAGTGGAAGGCGCGGATCGATGCGCGCGCTTCCGTCTGGAACCGCTGCCGCGGCCTGGCCTATTTCGATGCCAGGGCACCCCTTCAGCAGCCGGCGATGCCCGGATCGAGCCCGGTGACCGCCGTTACCGTGCCTGAGGGCGCGCCGTGCCACCGCCGCATCCTGATGAACACCATCAATGCCGAACTGATCGCGCTCGATGCCGAGACCGGCAAGTTCTGCCCGGACTTCGGCAACGGCGGCCGCGTCGACCTCAAGGCCGGGCTCGGCAATGCGCCGGACCCGCAATATCAGCTGACCTCGGCGCCGACCCTGGCCGGCACTACCGTGGTCGTCGGCGGCCGCGTGGCGGACAACGTGCAGGTCGACATGCCGGGCGGCGTGATGCGCGGCTTCGACGTGGTCACCGGCCAGCTGCGCTGGGCTTTCGATCCCGGTAACCCGGCGATCACCGGCATGCCCGCGCCGGGCCAGACCTATACCCGCTCCACCCCCAATGTCTGGGCGGCGATGTCCTACGATCCGGCGTCGAACACCGTGTTCATGCCGGTGGGCAGTTCCTCGGTCGATCTCTACGGCGTTCCCCGGAGGTCGCTGGATCACCGCTACGGCGCTTCGATGCTGGCGCTCGATGCCACGACCGGCAAGGAGAAGTGGCACTTCCAGACCGTCCGCAACGACCTCTGGGACTTCGACCTGCCGATGCAGCCCAGCTTCATCGACTTCGCGGCCAAGGACGGGCGGACGGTCCCGGCGCTGGTCTTCGGCACCAAGGCCGGCCAGCTCTACGTGCTCGACCGCGCGACCGGCAAGCCGCTGACCGAAGTGGCCGACGTCGCGGTCAAGGCCGCGGATATCCCCAACGAGCCTTACGCGCTCACCCAGCCGCGTTCGGTGGGCATGCCGCAGATCGGCGTGGGCCCGCTGACCGAGGCGGACATGTGGGGCGCCACGCCTTTCGACCAGCTCCTGTGCCGCATCGCCTTCAAGGGCATGCGTTACGAAGGGCTCTACACCGCGCCGGGCACCGACAAGTCGCTCAGCTTCCCGGGATCGCTGGGCGGAATGAACTGGGGCGGGCTTTCGACCGACCCGACCACGGGCACGATCTTCGCCAACGACATGCGCCTGGGCCTCTGGGTGCGCATGGTCGCCCAGACCAGGGCGCAGGCGGGCAAGGCCGGCGCCGCGGGCGAGGCGATCAACACCGGCATGGGCAGCGTGCCGCTGAAGGGCACGCCCTATTCGGTGGTGAAGGACCGCTTCCTCTCCGCGCTGGGCGTTCCCTGCCAGGCCCCGCCCTTCGGCACGCTGACGGCGATCGACATGAAGACCCGCAAAGTGAAGTGGCAGGTCCCGGTCGGCACCGTGCGCGATACCGGCCCCATGGGCATCAAGATGGGCCTGCCGATCCCGATCGGCCTGCCGACCCTGGGCGGAACGCTGGCCACGCAGGGCGGCCTGGTCTTCATCGCCGGTACCCAGGACTACTACTTGCGCGCCTTCAACGCGGCGAACGGCAAGGAAGTCTGGAAGGCCCGTCTGCCGGTCGGCAGCCAGGGCGGGCCGATGAGCTACAAGTCGCCCCGGACGGGCAAGCAATATGTCGTCATCACTGCAGGCGGTGCGCGTCAGTCGCCCGACCGCGGGGACTACGTGATCGCTTATACGCTCAAGTAGCGGCTGGGGGCGGCGCCGGTCGCCGCCCCTTATTCCTTCAAACGAAAGCAAGCCCGCGTCACGCAGGACGGCGGGGAGGAGGGGGCCTTGGCCCGAAGCATCCAGACCTTGATTCGCCGTGCCGCCCGGACCACCGGTTTCGGGCTGCTTCTCGCCGCGCCGCTGGCCGCGCTTCCCGCTCATGCGGATGAACCGGAAGCGCCGCAAACCGCCGGGCCGGTCGAACCCCCGGCCGCCGCCGAAAAGCCGGTCCCGCCGCCCGCCGGGCGCGAGACCCTCACGGGGGACTGGGGCGGCTTGCGCACCCGGCTGAAGCAGTCGGGCGTGACCTTTCGCGGCGACTACGTCTCGGAGACATTCTCGGCCGTGGATGGCGGAGAGCGCCGCGGCACCACGTACGTCCAGCAAGTCCGCATGGGTACGGATCTCGACATGGAGCGCCTGGCCGGCTGGCAGGGCGCCACCGTGCACCTGACCGTGAACGACCGGCGGGGCGTGGGCCTCTCTTCGGACTACGTGGGCAATCGCCTGCCGATCCAGGAGGCGGCCGGCGGCTATTACGCGCGCCTGACAGAGGCCAGCATCGAGCAGAGCCTGATGGGCGGCAAGCTCGACCTGCGGCTCGGCTATTTCGCCATGGGCAACGATCTGGGCGGCATGCCGATCGGCTGCAATTTCGTGAACGCGGCCTTCTGCGCCCATCCGCTGTCGATGTCCGGCGACAGCGGCTGGTACAACTACCCCAATGCCCGCTGGGGCGCGGCCTTGCGCTATCGGTTGCGGCCGGACCTGATCGTGCGCACCGGGCTCTACCAGGTGAACCCGCGCCTCAACGATCAGGACAATGCCTGGAACCCCTTCGCCGGCGGCACCATCGGCGTGCTCCTGCCGCTGGAGTTCGAATACGATCCCGGCGCGGCGAAAGGCAGCCGCGTCCTTCCCGGGCACTACAAGGTGGGCGGCTATTACGATACGTCTCGCGTCACCCGGCAGGGCGGCGGCGGCACCGTGAAAGGGCGCTACGGCTTCTATATCCTGGCGGACCAGATGATCTGGCGCGAGAGTAGGGGGCGGAGCGGCAGCAGCCGCGGCCTCTCGGTCTTCGGGCAGTTCACGGCCAATCCGCAGATCTCGGCGCAGATCACCCGCTGGTACGCGGGCGGCCTGGTCAAGACCGGGACGTTCGCGGGCCGTGATGCCGACACCGTGGGGCTGGGCTTCACCCATGCCGTTGTCGATCCGCGCCTGCGCCGCCTTCATGTCGATACGGCGCCGGTGCCGGGCAGCTATGCCTCGCTGCCGGCAGGGGAAACGGCCATCGAACTGAGCTACGGCTTCCAGGCGAACCGCTGGCTGGTGGTGCGTCCGGACGTGCAGTACATTCTCGACCCGGGCGCGTTCAGCTTCCGCTCCACGGCAGATGCGCTCGCGCTCGGCTGTCAGGTGAGGATGCAGTTCTAGGCTTTCGGGCGGCCGCATTTTCTCCGCGTGCGATGAAATCGATTCCTTGAGCGTTGGGCAGTGGATCGTCTGTCCGTCCCGCCACGTTCCACTATCAGCCGATGCAGAGCGCGCCCCCGCACCCCGGCCGGGGCCGGTCTCGGCATAGCAGAACGACACCAAGGAGAGCATCGATGAATCGGCGTGATTCGAACTTCGGCGGCCAGCAGTCCGGTGGTTACCGCAACGAAGACTCCGACTGGGAAACTCCCCGCCAGGCCAACCAGTGGCAAAGCGAATCCCCTCGCCAGACCGGCGGCTGGGGTAACGACGAAGACCAGCAGACCCGCTATTCCGAAGAGACGCGCCGCCGCCGCGCCACGTCCGCGGAGGACCTGGAAGGCCGCTATCGCAGCGATCCCCGCGACGAGTCCGGCTATCGAGCCGCTGGCCGCGACGGGGCGGGCTATCGAGAGGGCGGACGAGCCGGCGGGCGCTATGGCCGCGAGCGTGGCTACGGCGAACGCGCCTATGGCGACGACTACAGTCGGCGCGGCGGTGACCAGTCCTATCGCTTTTCGGGCGACCGCGGCGCTTATCCCAGCCGCGAATACGATGCCAGCGGCGGCAACGACTTCGCCAGCTTCACCAGCGAGGACTACGGCGGACGGGACTTTTCTGCCCGGCGCGGCGGTGGGGGCGGACTGAGCCCGAGCTTCAGCTACCGCCCGACGTTCGACACGTTCGGCCGCGGATATTTCGGCAGCCGTGGCTATGGCGAACAGGAAAGCGAAAGCCGCAGCCCGCGCGATTACGGCGAGTGGCGCGAATATGGCGAGGAACGCGGCTTCTTCGCGAAGGCCGGTGACGAGATCGCCAGCTGGTTTGGCGACGAAGAGGCCGCCCGCCGCCGCGAGGACGACCATCGCGGTCGCGGTCCTTCGGACTATACCCGATCCGACGAGCGCATCCGCGAGGATGTGAACGACCGCCTGACGCAGGACTGGCGCGTGGATGCCACCAATATCCGCGTCGTCGCCAAGGACGGCGAGATCACGCTGGACGGCACCGTGGGCAGCCGCAACGCCAAGCGCCGTGCGGAAGACCTTGCCGATGACGTCACCGGCGTGAAGCACGTCCAGAACAACTTGCGCGTCACCGGCGGCACGAACTGGACGGACACCGGCCAGGGGGCTTCGGTTCCCGGCTCGGCACGGACAGGTTCCACGGCCACGGGTTCGACTGCCACTGGTTCGACGACGGCCGGTTCGAGCGCGAGCGGGCTGACCCCCACTTCGGGTTCGAGCACCACAGGTAGCTCTTCGTAAGCGATCACGACCGCTTGCGAAGATTGGCCGCGGAGTTCCCCAGGGAATTCCGCGGCCTTTCCTTTGGGCCTGTGGGATGTGCGGCGGGCGTGGGAGGATCAGAGCCAGCGGGTATGGCGGAACCACGCATAGAGCGTGGCGCAGAGCACGGCGATCACGGTCAGCACCCCGAAATAGCCGTAGCGCATGTGCAATTCGGGCATGTTCTCGAAGTTCATGCCGTAGATGCCCGCAATCGCGGTGGGGACAGCCAGGATGGCGGCCCAGGCGGCGAGTTGGCGGGTGATCGTGCCCTGGCGCTGCGATTCCAGCAGGTGGCTTACTTCGAACACTGTCGTCAGCACTTCGCGCAGGCTGGCGACCATGGAATCGACCCGGCGCACATGATCGAAGACGTCCGCGAAGTAGGGCCGCACCGCCGCATCCAGATAGGGCACGTCGAGGTGGACGAGCTTGCTGCTCACTTCCGCCATCGGCCCCAGCACGCGCTGGAACCGGATCAGTTCGCGGCGCAGGCCGAACAGGCGCATCACGTCCTCGCGGTCGAGGAAGGCGTCGAGCGCGCGCTTCTCGATCTCCAGCACGTTTTCCTCGATGGTCTCGACGATGGGCAGGTAGCCATCGACGATGAAGTCGAGAATGGCGTGAAGGACGTAGTCGACGCCATTGGAGAGCAGGGTGGGCGCGGCCTCCAGCTGGGCGCGCAGCTCGGTATGGGCCCGCGCGGAACCGTGGCGGACCGAGATCACATGGTGCTTGCCCACGAACACCGAGGTCTCTCCATAGACGATTTCGTCGCCTTCGAGGTGAGCGGTGCGGGCGATGACGAAGAGCTGGTCGCCATAGATATCGACTTTGGGCAACTGGTGCGCCTTCAGCGCATCCTCGACGGCCAGGGGATGGAGGCCGTAGGTCTTCTGGACCGCGCGCAATTCGGCTTCGGTCGGCTCATGCAGGCCGATCCAGACGAAGTCCTCGCCTTGCCCCTGGGGCCGGTCCTGGATCGGCGGGCAGTTTTCGAGCGAGACCGGCTCGGCGGGGTGGCCCTGGCGATAGAGGCGGGCGGCAATGACGGACATCGGGGCGTTTTTCCGGAATTCTGGTGACTTCGCCGATTACGATAGCGGCGGGGGGAAGGCATGTCCTGCCTTATCGAGTGCCGTCCGCGGCTGCGTCCCGGCGCAGGGAAGCCGTGGGCGGGACGGGCCTGCCCATGTTCGGAACCCGCTTGCGCCTCAACGCATTTCCCGCTGCCGTTCGGTATGCTGGCGCGCGGCGCTGCCCTTGCCGTCGGCGATGAGCGACTGGAGATCCAGCAGCGCGCGGCCGGTGGCCATGCCGCCGTTGCAGGCGATGTAGCGCGGCTCCCAGAGGGGGGAGAACTTCTCCTTGTAGTTCCGCAGGCCTTCGAAGCCATAGAAGGCCTCGCCGTGGCGGAACAGCATCCCGGCGGCCCGTGCCCAGGTCGGCGCGAGGCGGCGGGCCTCGATGCCGGAGAGCGGCGCAAGGCCGAGGTTGAACCAGGCGTAGCCTTCCTGCCGGCCCCAGAGCATGAGACGGGTGAACAGGAAGTCCATGCAGCCATAAGGTACCTCGGCGCGGTGGCGCATGAGGTCGACCGAGAGTTCCTGCCGCCCCGCCGTCTTCCAGAGATTGGCGAAAGCGACGATCCGGCCCGCGCAGCGGACCACGGCCACGTCGCAGCGGGCGATATAGGCCGCATCGAAGCGGCCGACGCTGAAGGCTTTCTCGCGCTGGCCTTTTGCGCGCAGCCACTCGTCCGAAACCGCGCCAAGCTCGGCCATGAGGCCCGGCACGCGGGCGGCGGGGACGATGGCGAATTCGGCGCCCTCGCGCTCGGCGCGGCGCATGGCATGGCGCAGCGGCCGGGCCGCAGGGCCTTCGAGACCGAAGCGGGTGAGCTCCACGCGGGCTTCCTCGCCGTATTTCATCAGCTGCAGGCCCATGTCGATGGCGATGGGCAGGACTTCGGGCGTGACCTGGTAGAGCAGGACGCGGCCCTGGTTGGCGTCCGCCCGCTCGCGCAGGCGCCAGAGCAGTTCGGGCCAGTCCGCGGGATCGCCCACGGGGTCTCCCATGACGATCCAGGAATGGCCCTGGACCTGGTACATCAGCATGCTGCGATTGTCGGGACCGGCCAGGAACAGCTTGTCCCCGGTGAGCGCCAGCATCGATTCCGAGCGGGTGGCATGGCGGAGTGCGGCGTCAACGTCGACCGCGATTTCATCCGGCAGGCGTGCCCGGCGCGAGGGGCGCAGGAAGGCGAGCAGGACCGAGGCGCACATCAGCACCGCGACGGCGAAGCTGGTGCGCAGATAGCGCGAAGCGTCGCCGGACCAGGCGAACTTCCACCAGAGGCTGCCGCGATAGGCGGGGAAAGTCTGGGCGAAGTAACCGATGACGATGGCCAGCGCGATCGTGGCGACCATCGCCAGGATCCAGTTGGCGCTCATCACGTCGGCCGTCAGCGCGGTTCGCCGCCAGAAGCCCTTGCGCGCCAGTTGCAGGATACCGGCCACCGCCAGCAGGGTGAGCGCTTCCTCCCAGTCCAGGCCCTTGATCAGCGAGAAGGCGGCCCCGGCCAGCAGCAGCGCGCGGGTGAGCAGAAAGGCCGCGTCCAGCCGGCGATAGAGCGCGGGGGCCAGCAGCAGCAGCAGCGTGCCCACCAGGCTGGCGGCGATCTGCGAGGCTTCCACGAAAGGCAGCGGCACGATGCCGCGGATGTCGGCCATGCGCTCGGGCAAGGCGGGGGTCGCGCCGGAGAGCAGCAGGATGGCGCCGCCCAGGAACACCAGCAGCGCCAGCGCGCGCGGCGCCAGGCTGACCATCATCGTCTCCCCCGCCTTCAGCGCCAGCACCGCGGGGCGGCGCCAGCGGGCATGTTCGTGGCGGACCAGCAGGACCATCGCGAAGGCCAGCGGCAGGAGATAGTAGACAATGCGGTAGACCAGCAGTGCGGCCACCAGTTCACCCGCCGGGATCTGCGGGCAGAGCGCGACCACCGTGGCTTCGAACACGCCGAGGCCGCCGGGAACGTGGCTCACCAGCGCGATGACGATGGCCAGGACGTAAGCGAGCAGCAGCGGCGGATAGAGCGCGATCGGCGCGTGAGGGAGCAGGACGTAGAGCGTGCCGCAGGCGGCGGCGATTTCCGCCAGGGCCACCAGGGTCATCCGTGCGATCGCTGCCGGGGGCGGCAGGTGCCAGCGCCGGGCCGTCAGCGCGCCGGCCGACAGCAGTACGAGCAGCCCGGCACCCACGCCATGCTGGACGCCCAGCGGAAGGACGTGCTCGGCCACGACCAATGGCCGGCGATGGACCAGCAGGGCCAGCGCGCCGGAGGCCAGCACGCCGGTCCAGAACGTGATCCCGGCAATGGCGGTGACGCGGGCGACTTCGCCGGTGCCCAGGCCTTTGGCGCCGTAGATGCGCAGGCGCGCGGCGGCGCCGGTCAAAAGGCCGAAGCCGAGGTTGTGGCTGAGGGTATAGCTGGTGAACGAAGCCAGCGCGGCCGTGCGATAGGGCAGCGGGCGGCCGATGGTGCGCAGGGCCATGACATCGTAGATGGTGAGCAGCAGGTAGCTCGCCCCGGTCAGCCCCAGTGCGGCGGCGAAGCGCCATGCGGGGATGGCGCGCGCGGTGCGGACCAGCGCGTGCAGGTTCAGCGACATCGCCAGCCGGTGCAGGCAGATCGCCGCCAGCGCCAGCACGAAAGCGGCCACGGCGAGCTGCGCGGGGATCGCCAGGCGGCGGGCCAGCGGCTGGAGGTGGGCGAAGCGGCGTCCGAGCGGCTGCAGGATCCCGGCCGCGCTCATGACCGGCGTGTCCATGTCTGCGACTTGCAGATCAACCCGTGCAGGATGCAGCCGCTGATCTTGAGGTGCGCCGGATCGGGCTGGCGAATGCGGGAGAAGAAGCTCTCGCCCATGTCCGGCACGAAGACCTGCCCCTGCCAGCCGCCGTCTTCCTCGCGGTGGTAGTCGCGCAGGAGCTGGGTGCCGACGAGATGGCCGACGCCGGCATCCGTGGCATCGGCCACCGCCGCGCCGCCGACCCAGGTGACCGTGCCGCACAGCATCGCCCCGCAAGGCGCGACCGAGACTTCCACGTCGCCGCGGGGATTGAGCCAGCGCCCGTAGGGGCTGATGGTATTGACCGGCCGGGCCGGGGCAGTGGCGGCCAGCGCGCCGATCAGCAGCGGCGCGAGCACCGGCAGGAAAGCGCGCAGGCGGGGACGCGGCAGGGTGCGCTGCAGAGCGCTCCGCAAGGCGCGGGTGAACGAAGTCATGAGGCGATCTCCGCGCCGCTCGTGAGGCGCTTGGCGAATATGCGACCGGGGCCGAAATGCGCGGTCAGGGCGCCGCGGATCGCAGCGAACAGGCGGTCGGCATCCTTGTCGAGGTAATGGTCGCCGGGCAGGACGATCTGCGTCAGGCGCGGCAGGTGAAGCAGCGGGCAGAGGCTGTCCGGCTCGTCGCGGCCATGGATACAGACGACGGGAACCCAATCCAGCTTCATGGCGCTGGGCAGGGCAGGCGCGTCGGGCGGCGTGCGATCCAGCCATTCGAGCGGCGAGACGCGCAGGAACACGGTGCGCGTGGGCACGGTGAGCACGACCATCGCGACATGGCGCCGCACGTCAGCGGGAAGATGCTCCAGCCCGACATGAACCATGTCGGAGCCGAACGACTGGCCGAGCACGATCACGCGGTCGGCATGGCCCAGCGCCATGGCGCGGTGGATGGCCTCGGCCAGCATGGCGGAAACCTCGGCGGGCGTGCGGCGGACCTTGAAGTAGGTGAGCGAATTGACCGAGACGGTGGCCAGGCCGTGATCCGCGAGGCGGGTGGCCAGTTGCCCGCCCAGCCCGGCGCGCGGCCCCATGTCGCCTGAGAGCAGGACGGCGGCATAGCGCTCGCCCTTGACCGTGCCGGCGCTTGCTGCCGGCAGGTCCGCGAAAGGGCTGGCGTTCCAGGCGCCGAGCCATCCGAGCCAAATGGCCAGCACGGCCGCGGCGACGATGACCACCGCGGCCAGCCAGGCGGCGCGGCGCCGCGACCGACGGGGTGCTGTTCCTCTCATGCTGCCAGCCTTCTTCATGCTGCAGGTCTGGGCGCGCGGACCTTGCCGCAGCGTGGAGCAAACATGGACTTTCCTTAATGTGACTCCGGCACGCCGTGCTGCGATAGTGCAGGGCAAGGGTGTAGCTTGCGGTCAGTCTCGTACTGGCGCCGAGGATCGTGCCGCTTCATGTTCGTTTCGCCCATCTCCCCTTTCCTTGCCGGCAGGCCCGGCTGCATGTCCTGCTGTGGCCGAGCGGCTTTGGGCCAGCCGGCTTTGGGCCAGGAGGCTTTCGCGTGAGCGAGGCGCAGGACCTGGGCAGTCGCCGCAGGACGCGGATACTCAGCCTGCTGCCGATGCTGGGCGCGCTGCTGGCCGTGACCGGCGCGCTGACCTGGGGCGACATCTGGGCGCAGCGGCACTTCGGCCTGATCGGCCAGACCCTGCCCCATCCCCATGGCACGCTTTCGGCCGAGGGCTGGCGGCAGGCTCTGGACTTCACCGCGGACCCGGTGCCGGGGCCGCAGCCGGGGCTGGTCGTCACCAGCGTGCGATCGCGCGGCTATGCCGAGAAGGCGGGGCTGGCGGTGGGAGACTGGATCGAAAGCGCCGACGGCCACGAACCGCCGAGCCTGCAGGCCCTCGCCGAGGAGTTGTCTGAGCGCGGACAACGGCCTATTCACCTGAAGGTAGTGCACCAGGGCGCGGTCCGCACGATCGATCTTGCCCGGGAGCCGGGGCCGCAAGGGCTCTGAACCGCGATGTGAAGGGGCCGGGCAAAGAAATGGGTCACAAGCTGCTGGTCGTCGAGGACGACGACGCCACGGCGACCTATATCGCCAAGGGCATGGCCGAGGAGGGCTTCGTGGTCGATCGGGCCGCGAACGGGCGCGATGCGCTGTTCCTGGCCAGCGACGGGACTTACGATGCCATCGTGCTGGACCGCATGATCCCGCAGATGGACGGCATGTCGGTACTGGGCGCCCTGCGCGCAGGCGGGATCGAGACGCCGGTGATCGTGCTGTCGGCCCTGGGATCGACCGATGACCGCGTGGCGGGGCTCACCTCCGGCGCGGACGACTATCTCACCAAGCCTTTCGCCTTTGCGGAACTGCTCGCCCGGGTGCGCCTGCTGGTGAAGCGCAGCGGCGGGCAGGCGGCGGTTGAAACCCGGCTGGCCTGCGGCGATCTGGAAATGGACCTGCTGGCCCGCAAGGTGCGGCGCGGCAGCCGCGCCATCGATCTCCAGCCGCGCGAATTCCGCCTGCTCGAATACTTCCTGCGCCATGTCGACGAAGTGGTGACGCGCACCATGCTGCTGGAGGCGGTGTGGGACTATCACTTCGATCCCGGCACCAATGTCATCGACGTGCATGTCAGCCGCTTGCGCCGCAAGCTGGACGAGGACGGCGCGGCGCCGCTGCTGCACACCGTGCGCGGGGCGGGATACCGCCTGGGACTGGCGGCTTGACGGGCGGCGGGGTCGCGCCCGCGCGCCTGCCGCGCTTCCTGCGCTCGACGACGTTCCGCCTTTTCGTTCCGGTCGTGCTGTTCCAGCTCGTCGCCACCGGCGGGGTGCTGACTTTCGTATGGATCGCCGGTCAGCAGAGCGTGCGGGACGAGCAGCGGGCGCTGGTCGAGGAACTGCGCGACGACTTGCTGGACACTTATCAGGACGGCGGATCGGCGGCGCTCCAGGCGAATATCGAGCGGCGGCTGCGCAGCGAGGGCCGCCGTGCGCCGGTCCTGCTCCTGGCCGATCGTGAGGGGCGCAGCCTGGTGGGCAATCTTTCGGCCCTGCCGCCGCCCGATCCCGAGGCGGGCGGCCAGTTCGAGACCGTGCTCTACCGGAGCGACAGCGCCCAGCCGCTGAACATGGCGCTATCCGAGACGCGGCTTGCGGACGGTACGATCCTG
The DNA here is from genome assembly GCF_004368805.1 of Novosphingobium sp. PhB55. NCBI lineage: Bacteria > Pseudomonadati > Pseudomonadota > Alphaproteobacteria > Sphingomonadales > Sphingomonadaceae > Novosphingobium > Novosphingobium sp. PhB55. Next base: position 143,424 of record NZ_SODQ01000010.1, read on the forward strand.
CTGGCCGGAATCGAGATCGGGCGCGACCTCAAGCTGCAGCACAGTTTCGAGCAGGCGCTGTTCGCGGCGCTGTTCCTGGCCCTGCCGCTGGCGATGCTGGTGGCGGTCCTGACCTCGCGGCTGGTGGGCCAGCGCGTCCACGACATGGCGCAGACCGCGCACCGGGTGGGCAGCGGCGCTTTCGACGCCCGCGTGACGCTGGACGGTTCGGGCGACGCTTTCGACGAGCTTGCCGGCGAGATCAACGCCATGCTCGCGCGGATCGAGACGCTGGTGGGCGAGCTGCGCGTGGTGGCGGAAGGGTTGGCGCACGACTTGCGCTCGCCCGTCACGCGGCTGCGCGCGGTGCTGGAACAGGCGGCGCTGGAGGCGCGTGATCCGGCTGCCGAGGCTGCCATGCAGCGCGCCCTGACCGAGGCGGATACGCTCACCCGCATTCTCACCACCGCGCTCCAGATCGGCCGTGCGGAAGCCGGTATCGGCCGCGAGCGCTTCGAGCAGACGGAAGCGGGCGATTTCCTCGGCGATCTCGCGGCGCTCTACGAGCCCTATGCCGAGGACGCGGGCTTCGTGCTGCGAGCCGAGGCGCCGGTGGGGCTCACCGTGCTGCTCCACCGCGAATTGATGAGCCAGGCGCTCGGCAACCTGGTCGACAATGCCGTCAAATATGCCGAAGGCGGCAGCACCATCGCGCTTTTTGCCCGGCGGCGCGAGGGACAGGTCGTGCTGGGCGTGCGCGACGATGGGCCCGGGATCCCGGAAGCGCGGCGCGAGGCGGCCTTGCAGCGTTTCGGCAGGCTCGATCCCAGCCGCGCGGTCGCCGGTTCGGGGCTTGGGCTGGCGCTGGTCGAGGCCGTGGCGAAGCTGCATGGCGGGCGCGTCGAACTGGCGGAAACGCCGGGCGGCGGGCTGGAGGTCCGGCTCGGCATTCCGGCCTGACGCCGATCTCCGCGCCGATTTCCGCGCCCTTCAGACCGTTTCCAGTTCGCGCTCCCGTGCCGGCGTTGCCGGGCCGGCGCCCGGCGTCGCGGTGACGCGGCCGGTGCGCTCCAGCTTGCCCCAGCCGATGCCCTTGCCGGCGAAAGCGGCGCTCACCGCGCGGATCACCACGCTATACATGAGCTGGCGGTAGACGAAGCGCTGCGCCAGCAGCAGCAGCGGCCGGAAGCGCTCGCGGCGGGTGTCGAGGCGGTAGGCGATCCAGCCGCAGGCGAGGTCCACCAGGGTGAAGGCCAGCCAGTAGGCGCCCATGCGCAGCACGTCGGTCTGGGTCTGGGCCCAGCCGTGCTGCGAGACGCGCAAGGCGGTGCCGGCGATCGAGATCAGCAGGGCAAGGTCGATGGCGGGCGAGATCACCGCGAAGACGATCTGGAACAGCCAGGCCTGCGGCATGCCGATGAAGGCGAGGCCGGAAGGACGGCCTTTGGCCAGGGTGCCGCGGTGCTTCCAGAGGCACTGGAGCGTTCCGAACGACCAGCGGAAGCGCTGTTTGGACAGCGCGCGGAAGCTCTCCGGCGCTTCGGTCCAGGCCACCGCGTCTTCGTCGTAGGCGATCTTCCAGCCCTTGCGCTGGATGGCGATGGTGAGGTCCTGATCCTCCGCCAAAGTGTCCTCGGGATAGCCGCCGACATCGTCGAGTGCTTCGCGGCGCCAGGCGCCGACCGCGCCGGGCACGACCATGATCGCGTCCAGCCGGGTCAGCGCGCGGCGCTCCAGGTTCTGCGCGGTGACATATTCCACGCCCTGCCAGCGGGTGACGAGATTCACGCGGTTGCCCACTTTGGCATTGCCCGCGACCGCGCCGATGGCGGGATCGGCGAACCAGCGCACCAGGCGCGAGATCGTCTCGCGTTCGAACTGGGTATCGGCATCGAGCGCCACGATCACGCCGCCGCGCGCATCCTTCAGGGCCCGGTTGAGCGCCGCGGCCTTGCCGCCGTTGACCAGGGTGAGCAGTTCGACGCGGGGATTGCTGGCGAAAGCCTCGCGGACGATGGCGCTCGTCCGGTCCTTCGATCCATCGTCGGCGACGATGATCTGGAGCTGGCGATAGTCGCTTTCGAGCACGCGCCGCACCGAGGCCTCGATCACGCGTTCCTCGTTGAAGGCGGGAATGATGACGGTGACGAGCGGATCGCAAGTGTCCTCCGGGGCGGCCATCGGCTGCGGACGGCGCAGCAGGCTTGCCAGCGAGGCGAGGCCGATCGAGCGCAGCACGCCCAGCGAGATCGCGAAGAAGAACGTCCAGTTGAGCGCCACCAGGATCGCCGCCAGCGCGCCGAACAGCGCCACGTCGGCGCGAACGGCGGCCAGGTCCACGCCGTCGACCTTGGGCATCACCGCATCGTGCGAAAGGCCGGCAAGGGTGGAGACGGGCACGAACGTGTAGCCGTCCTGCTTCAGGCGCTCGATGATGACGGGCAGCGCCGCCACGGTCTGCGAACGGTCGCCGCCGCCGTCATGCAGCAGGATCACGTTTTCCGAACGGTCGGGCGAGGCGGATTCCACCTGCGCGATCGTGCTGTCGATCACATGCTGCACGCCGGGGCGCTTCCAGTCGTCCGGATCGACGTGGAGGCCGACCACCGTATAGCCGCGGGCGTGGGCGATGGCCGCCGGCACCAGTTCGTCGGCCGTGGTGGGCTCCGCGTCTCCGAAATAGGGTGCGCGGAACAGGCGCGTGGAGCGGCCGGTGGTGGCCTCTACCAGGCGCTGCGTGGCGTTGAGTTCCAGGCCGATGCCGGTCGCCGCTTCCTCGGCCATGTTCGGGTGCGTGTAGCTGTGGTTGCCGATCTCGTCGCCGTCGTCGGCGATGCGCTTGATGAGGTCGCGGTTGGTCAGCGCGTTTTCGCCCACGACGAAGAACGTGCCGGGGACGTGGTACTGTTCGAGGATCGAGAGGATGCGCGGGGTCCAGGTGGCGTCCGGGCCGTCGTCGAAGGTAAGGGCGACTTTCTTCGGCAGGGCGCCGATCCGGTGGACGACGTAAGGCGTGGGCAGGCGGGTGTAGCTTTCCGCCGAGATCATGCCGGTGGCCGCATCGAAACCGACGGTGCGGCTGCCTTCCTGCGGGGTGGCGGTCACGTCGAGGATCTCGCCCTGGCCTTCCACGTCGACATTGGCGGCCTGGACAAGGCGGGTGAGGTTCGGCCGCGTGCCGGTGCGCCAGGCCTTGACCGTGTTCCAGAAGCCGGGATCTTCGGAGCCGAGGCGCCAGAGCGCGATGTCGCCCACGCCCAGGCGCGAGAGAACCTGCATCTCGTTCCAGGTCGCGGCCGCATCCAGCATCCACACGTCGTGGCGGTGATCCTGGCCGTCCTGCGGATCGTCATAGGAATAGCCGGCATTGCCGCTCATGGCGTCGTACTGCGGCGGCGCGCCGCTGTCGTGCGCGTCGAGCCAGGCCTCCTCCACCGTCATGCTGTCGGCTTTGCCATCGTGCCAGTTGTAGGCGTATTCGCCCAGAGCGACGATCGCCTTGCCGCGCGGCAATCCGGCCAGGGCATGGGCGACCTTCTGCGCGAACCACGGGTTCGAGGCGATCGGGCCGGGTGTGCCGCCCTGCCAGTGCTCGTCATAGGCCATCAGCACCAGCCGGTCGGCGACTTGCCCGAAGGCGCGCATCGACCATTCGGGATTGTCGATCGGCATGGTGACCGAGACGATCCGGTGCTTCGGCGCCAGAACCGCGCGCAGTTCGCTCAGGAAGAGGCGCAAGTTGGGCAGGCTGGCGCTGGGCATGGTTTCGAAATCGACCATGACGCCAGCGGCCGAGGTCCGGTCGAGATAGGCGGCGACTTGCGTTTCCAGGGCGCGGCGGCGGACCGGGCGGGCGAGCAGGGCGGCGGTGGCATCGCCCTGCCAGTCACCGTCGACGGTGTTCTGGAGCACCGGCACCACCAGCGGGCGGTGGAGCGCGGAGGAAAGGATGTGCTTCAGGCGCGCATCGTCGTCGACCTTGAGAGCGCCGGTCGCGTCTACGGAGAGGGTGGCCGGGGCCACCCAGTCCAGCCGATCGATATGGCGTTCCAGCGATGTGGCGCTGTCGTCGCTCCAGGGCGTGTAGAAGCCCACCGTGATCGGCTTTGCACCGGGCGTCGGGGTCTGGACGGCCGCCTTGCCGAACAGGAACTTGCGTGCGCTGCGGGTGAGGTGGCCGATCTGCGCGCGGAACGGCAGGGGGGAGGCATGTTCGTAAGCGATGGGCAGCGGCGGCGGGGCCGGTACGCTGGCCACGGTCGTCGCGAAGACGACGCAGGCGGCGATCGCCAGCAGCAGCGCCAGGAACGACAGGCGGCGGACCCGGACGCGCCGGTTTCCGGTGGGGTCGAAGAAAACAGGTGCTGCCACGGCGTGCCTCACGAAGTTCCGGGCGGCGTGGGGGAACGCCGCCCGGAGGCTCATTGGTCTTCTGGAAGGTGCGGCCCGGGAACCAGAGGCAATGACGAGGGTGCGAATGTCAAATTCGGTTCCCGGACCGCATGGCCGTTCTAACCCCGGCGGCATGGAGCCGGCGTGGAGGCAAGGTTACAAAAGATTCATGTTGCGGCGAGAAGGGGGCCAGCGCTCCCGGACCGCGTCCGGGAGCGCTGGCGGATCAGAAGCGCTTCTTCTCGGTGACGTCGAGCTGGACGACGCGGCCGTCGTGGATGGTCAGGGCGATCTGGCCGTAGCGCAAGTCCTGCAGGGCCTCGCGGACTTTTGCGAGGCTTTCCTCGAGATTGCGCTCGGACTGGCTGTCGCGGGTCATCAGGCTTCCTCCGCCAGTGCAAAGGTCCGGGCCCGGCGTGCGGCGATGGCGACCGTCTGGCCGATCCCGGGCGGCGGCTCATGGGCATCCACGTCGATCTCGACGATCGTCTCGCTACCGTGGAGCCGCCCTTCAACGCGCCAGGCGCCGCCCTTGCGGAACACGTTGTCCACCAGCAGCTGCCCTTCGCCCCGGCCGCTGGCCGCGGTGACGATCTCGATGTCGTGCGGGCGGATGTGGCGGCCGTCGGGCAGGCGGTTGGTCTCGCCCACGAAGTGCGAGACGAAAGCGGTGGCGGGCTCCATGTAGACTTGCTCGGGCGTGCCGATCTGGTCGATCCGGCCGTGATCCATCACCACCACGCGGTCGGCGAGTTCGAGCGCTTCTTCCTGGTCGTGCGTGACGAAGATCGAGGTGAGCCCCATCTGCTTGTGCAAGTCGCGCAGCCAGCGGCGAAGGTCCTTGCGGACTTTGGCATCGAGTGCGCCGAACGGCTCATCCAGGAGCAGCAGGCTCGGTTCGATGGCCAGCGCGCGAGCGAGCGCCACGCGCTGGCGCTGGCCGCCGGAAAGCTGGCCGGGATAACGGTCGCCCAGCCCTTCCAGCTGGACCACGCGCAGCAGTTCCTGCGCGCGTTCCTTGATCTCCGCCTTGGCCGGGCGCAGCCGGGCCTTGCGCACGCTGAGGCCGAAGGCGATGTTGTCGGCCACGGTCATGTGGCGGAACAGCGCATATTGCTGGAACACGAAGCCGACATTGCGCTTGCCCACGGGAATGTCGGAAACGTCCTGCCCGTCGAAGTAGACGTGGCCCTCGTCCTGGAACTCCAGGCCGGCGATGATGCGCAGCAGGGTCGTCTTGCCGGAGCCGGAGGGGCCAAGCAGGGCGATGAACTCGCCCGGCTGGATCTCCAGGTCGATGCCGTGAAGCGCCGGGTAGTTGCCGAAACGCTTGGTGATGTTCTGGACGCGGATCAATGGCTTGCTCCCGAGTGAAGGTCGAAGCGCCATTCGAGCACGCTCTTGAGGACGAGCGTGACGAGGGCGAGGGCGGCCAGCAGCGAGGCGACCGCGAAGGCTCCGACGAAATCGTATTCGTTGTAGAGGATCTCGACATGCAGCGGCATGGTGTTGGTCTCGCCGCGAATATGGCCGGAGACGACCGAGACCGCGCCGAACTCGCCCATGGCGCGGGCATTGCAGAGCAGCACGCCGTAGAGCAGGCCCCAGCGGATGTTCGGCAGGGTCACATGCCAGAAGGTCTGCCAGCCGTTGGCGCCCAGCGAGAGCGCGGCTTCCTCGTCGTCCTTGCCCTGCTCCATCATCAGCGGGATCAACTCGCGCGCGACGAAGGGGAAGGTGATGAACACGGTGGCGAGGATGATGCCGGGTACGGCGAAGATGATCTTGACGCCGTGCGCTGACAGCCATGGCCCCAGCAGGCCTTGCGCCCCGAACAGCAGCACGAAGATCAGGCCCGAGACCACCGGGGAGACCGAGAAGGGCAGGTCGATCAGCGTCAGCAGCAGGTTCTTGCCGGGGAAGCTGAACTTGGTGATCGCCCAGCTGGCGGCAAGGCCGAAGACCATGTTGAGCGGCACGCTGATCGCCGCGATGATGAGCGTCAGCCGGATCGCCGAGAAGGCGTCGGGGTTGGTCACCGCGTCCAGGAAGGGACGGATGCCCTGCTTCAGCGCTTCGCTGAACACCGCGACCAGCGGCAGCATCAGGAAGAAGGCCAGGAAAGTGAGGGCAAGGCCGATCAGCAGGACCTGTGCGGTCCGGCTCTCGGTGCCGGGAGCGTGCCGCCTCATGCGCCGAGCCTCCTGCGACGGATCGACTGGAGCGCGTTGAGCGTGAAGAGCACCGCGAAGGACACCAGCATCATGACCATGGCGATGGCCGTGGCGCCGTCGTAATTATACTGTTCGAGCTGGGTGACGATCAGCAGCGGGGCGATCTCCGTGCGGCCGGGCATGTTGCCCGAGATGAAGATCACCGAGCCATATTCGCCCACGCCGCGCGCGAAGGCCAGCGCGAAGCCGGTGAAGAGCGCGGGCAGGATCGCCGGGAAGATCACGCGGGCGAAGGTCTGCGCCCGGTTCGCGCCCAGGGTCGCGGCGGCTTCCTCCACGTCCTTGCCCAGGTCGGCCAGCACCGGCTCCACCGAGCGGACCACGAAGGGCAGGCCGATGAAGATCAGCGCCACGGTGATGCCGATCGGCGTGAAGGCCACCTTGATGCCCAGCGGATCGAGGTACTGGCCGACCCAGCCGCTGGGCGCGTAAAGCGCGGTCAGGGCAATGCCGGCAACGGCGGTGGGCAGCGCGAAGGGCAGGTCCACCAGCGCGCTCACCACCCGCTTGCCGGGAAATTCATAGCGCACCAGCACCCAGGCCACGAGCAGGCCGAAGACGGCGTTGACGAAGGCCGCGGCGATGGCGGTGCCGAAGCTCAGGCGATAGGCGGTGAGGGCGCGGGAGGAAAAGCCCACGTCCACGAAAGCGTGCCAGCCCATGCCGGCGGACTTCAGGAACAGCGTGGAAAGCGGGATCAGCACGATCAGGGAAAGCCAGGCCAGGCTGAACCCGAAGGTCAGCCCGAAGCCGGGCAACACGGAGGGCGCACGCCAGCTGGCCTTGCGCGTCGTCATGGATGGCATCTGCAGTGGCCTGCTCGATTTCTGGCGCGAAGGGCGCGGTTTACTTCTTGGTGTAGATGCGGTCGAACACGCCGCCGTCGTCGAAGAAGGTCTTCTGCGCCTTGGTCCAGCCGCCGAAGTCCTTGTCGATGGTGACGAGGTTCAGCTTCGGGAACTGCCCGGCGAACTGTTCCGCGATCTTGGGGTCGCTCGGCCGGTAGAAGTTGCGTGCGATCGCGACCTGGGCCTCGGGTGTGTAGAGATATTCGAGGTAGGCCTTGGAAACCGCTTCGGTACCGTGCTTCTTCGCATTGTTCGCGATCACGGCGACCGGCGGCTCCGCCAGGACCGAGATCGAGGGGACGACGATCTGGAACTTGCCGGCGCCGAGCTTCTTTTCGGCCAGCAGCGCCTCGTTCTCCCAGGCCAGCAGGACATCGCCGATGCCGCGTTCGACGAAAGTGGTCGTGGCGCCGCGCGCACCGCTGTCAAGCACCGGAACTTGCGCGAAGAGGCGCTTCGTATACGTCTCGGCGGCGGCATCCGATCCGCCCGCCTTGCGGCCGTAGGCCCAGGCGGCCAGGAAGTTCCAGCGCGCGCCGCCGCTGGTCTTGGGATTGGGCGTGATGACCTGCACGCCCGGCTTCACCAGGTCGGCCCAGTCGTGGATGCCCTTGGGATTGCCCTTGCGGACCAGGAACACGATGGTGGACGTGTAAGGCGCGCTGTTGTCGGGCAGGGCCTTCTGCCAGTCGGCCGGGAGCAGCCTGGCCTTGTCCGCGATCACGTCGATGTCATAGGCCAGCGCCAGGGTGGCGACGTCTGCTTCCAATCCGTCGATGATGGCGCGGCTCTGCTTGCCCGATCCGCCGTGGCTCATGCGGAAGGTCACGTCCTGGCCGGACTTCTTCTTCCAGTAGGCGGCGAAGGCCGGGTTCACGGCCTGATAGAGTTCGCGGGTGGGGTCGTAGGAGACATTGGTGATCTCCACCGCGTTGCCCGACTTGCCGCCGGAGCAGCCCGCCAGAGAGGCGGCCAGTGCCGTTGCGGCGGCCACCGAAATAAACAGGCGGCGATTGAGGGTTCCGGCTTTCATCGTGTCATGTCTCCCGTCAGAAGGCGCATTGCCTAAACTCAATCGATTTGGTTGACATTAAATATGTATTTGCAGGGTGGCAAGTCCACCTTTTGGCCGATGCGGAACTCCGCGGTTTCCCAAGGGTTCGGCGGCCCCGCCAGCGCCGAAGCGCGCGAAAAGAGCGCCCTTCGGTGCGTTTCCATAAGGACGGTATCCGTCCCGGGCCCTACCCAAAGGGAGCAGCGCCCCATCGTGCTGCAAAGCCCCGCACCCTTCAACTGCGAGAAAACCCGGGTGCCGCCGCGACCGATTCAGCCGAGCTGGGTGCCCTCGATGGTGATGCGGTGCATCTCGCGGCGATGGCCGTGGTAATCGTTGTAGGCGTAGTGCCAGGTGGCACGGTTGTCCCAGAAGGCGATCGAACCTTCCCGCCAGTGGAAATCCTCCTGGAATTCCGGACGGCGGCAATGGGCATAGAGTTCTTCGAGCAAGCCGCGCGAGTTCTCTTCGGACAGGCCCTGGATGTGCAGGGTGAAGCTGGGGTTCACGTAGACTGCGCGCTTGCCGCTGAGGGGGTGCGTGATGATGACCGGATGGACCGGGTCGTCCAGCAGGTCCGCAGCGCCGGCATTGCCGATTCGGCCGTCCCGCCGGGTGTCCTGCGCGGCCTCGTAAGCGCCGGCCCTGCTTCCGAAGACATGGCGTGCGGAATGGACGGCATGGCGCCCCTCCACTTGCGCCTTGAGCGGCGGCGGCAAGGCGTCATAGGCGGCGTACATCGAGGCGAAGGCCGTGGATCCGCCTTGCGGCGGCAGTTCGCGGGCCACCAGGATCGAGCCCAGCGCGGGGGCGAAGTCGTAGGAATGGTCGGTGTGCCAGCCGCCGCCGATATTGTGCTGCTGGTCCGGTTCCTTCACCACCAGCGCGATTTCCGGATAGACCGAATGGGCGGTGAAGAAGCGGTTGATGTTGATCGCGCCCCAATGGCGGGCGAAGTCGATATGCTGCTGTTCGGTGATGGACTGGTCGCGGAAAAAGACCACGCCATGTTCGGCAAAAGCCGCGCGCATCGCCGAAAGATCGTCTTCCGTCAGCGGACGGGCGAGGTCGATCCCGAGGATTTCGGCGCCGACGCGCCCATGCTTGCGGATTTCAATCGGCATTGTACGAACTCCTGACCGGGTATTCTCAACCTATTTGATTGAGTTTACCCGGTCAAGCCGTCCCAGCCCTCTCCTGGCAAGCGTTTCGCCGCAGTCCAGGCCCATCCGGTCGGCCCTGCGGAGCGGGAAGCTCAGTAGTTCACATATACCGGATTGGTCATGAAGAGCCGCGGCGCCCCGTCGCGCAGTTCGAAACGGATCCAGTGTCGCTGGCCGTCCGAGGTCCACTTGAGCGGCAGGGCCTGCCGCGCTTCGGTCAGGCTCTCGGCCGAGAGTTCCGCCGCCGGCTGACCGTCGACCAGGCCCACGAGCTTGCGGCCTTTCGCGCCGGTGATGGTGAGCGCCAGTTCCAGGGTCTGGCCGGCAGGCAGCGCGAAGGCATCCCCGACCGTTCCTGCACGGGCGCCGCCGCGCGCCGAGAGATCGAAGCCGAGGCCCGGTTTTCCGGTCATGTCGATCATGACGTGGCCTGCCTTCACGGCATCGAGAATGGCGCGTTCGGACAGTTCCGGCGCCCGCACCAGCGTGGTCGGGAAGCCGACGCCGAGGCGGCCGAGATCGACGTCATGGTTGTCGCTGCCGCCGATCGCGGTGATGCGGCGGCCCTGGGCGAGCTGCTTTTCCCAGATCGCCACATCGCCCCCGGCGTCCCCGCCGCCAAGCTGCTTCCAGAGGTTGCCGCTGTTCATCACTTCCATGGCGTCGGTCGCGGCGTAAGTCGCCTCGGGGGCGGACCAGCCGCAGCCGCGGCAACGGAAGTCGGTGGGCGATCCCGGATGGTTGATCGAGAACAGGCCGCCCGCGGCATGGGCGCGCTCGATCATGGTCGCCATGTCGGGCATGGATTTCTCGCCGAGGCGGTGGTCGATATATTCGGTGGTGCCGAAGACGTTGGCGTGGCCCTGCTCGGTGGTCATTTCGCGGCCGGGGATCAGCAGGATATCGTCGTAGAAGGGCTGGAGTTCGCGCATCGAGCCATAGAGCGCGACATTGTTGTGATCGGTGATCGCCGCGAAATCGAGATGGGCGGCCAGCGCCGCATCCACGGTGCGGTAGAGCGGGCAGGGCACGCTGCGACCCCGGCGGCTGGTGCAGAAGCCGTCGCTATGGCCGGTGTGAAGATGGAAGTCGCCGCGATACCACTTGTCGGCCGCTTCCAGCGGCTCGGGCGAGAAGGTCGAGACGGCTGGCACTTCGCCCGGCCGCCAGAACCAGATGCGGGCGGTGAAGCGCGAGGTCACCCCTTCGCCGATATAGGACACGCCCAGATCGAGCGACCAGCGCCGCCCGCCGACCGGCCCGGCGATGAACGAGGGCGTGGCGTTGTTCTCGTCGATCACGACGGTGTGCTTGTTGCTGCCGCTCCAGCCGCGGAACGTCCTGCCGTCGAACAGGCCGAGGTTGATCACGGTCTTCCCGTCCGGGCGGGTATATTCGTACTCCACGCCGATGCGGGTAACGCCTCCGGGGACGTCGAACGAGACCGGGACGTTGCGCTGGTAGTCCGAACGGTCGACCGTGCCGGTCAGCACGAGGTCCGGCTTCTCATGCCCTTTTGCCAGAGGCACCTTGTCCCATTCCGGCAGGTCCTGCGCGATTGCCTGGTGCGACCCGAGGGCAGAAGCGAGAAGGAGGGCGAGCGAGGCGAGGCGGGAGAAGGTCTTGGGCATGTCGATTGTCCCCGGAGGTGAGGGTTCCGGCGGGCGCGGCCATGGCGCCCGCCGGAGGGAGAGAGCGGAGAGGCCGATCAGAACCTGAACGTCACCGCGCCGCGCACGCTGCGGCCGAAGATCGAGCGCGCGATGTAGACCAGGTCGCCCACTTCCTCGTTGTCGATCGAGCCGGCACGGGGATTGCCCTCGGTCAGGCCGATCGTGTTGGTGAGGTTGTTGACGTAGAGGTTGAAGGTCAGCCGGTCGTTGACGTCGAACTTGGCGTTCAGGTCCACCGTCGAATAGGCGGGCAGGCTGATCTGGTTGGCCACTTCGGCATAACGCTGGCCGTAGTAGGCGAAGTCAGCCTCCACGCGCAGGCGGTTGTCCATCAGGTTGACGCCCGGAGTGATGCGGAAGCTGTGCTTCGGCACGCGGATCAGGCGGTTCTTGGAATAGTCGACGACCTGGCCGCTGGAATTGGTGTAGACGAAGTCGGTGAAGCGCGCGTCCTGCCAGGTCCAGTTGGCGTGGATGTCGAACCAATTCGCGGGGCGCCAGGTGGCTTCCAGCTCGGTGCCCCAGGTCTTGGTGTCGCCGTAGACCGTGTTGAGCACATATTGCCCGGCCGCGTTCTGGCGATAGTCGCTGATCTCGTAGCTCTTGTAGATCGAGTTGAAGCCGGTGAGATAGACGTCGAACGTGGGCGAGGCGTACTTCAGGCCGACCTCGTAGAAGTCCATCTTCTGCGTGACCGGGCTGGCCGCCGCATTGCCGAGGAAGCTGGAGACGCTGGGCAGGCGGAACGTGGAGGTGAAGCGGGCGAAGGCGCCCATGCGCGGCTGGAGCTGGTAGTTCGCGCCGAGCGTCCAGGCCATGTGATCGTACTTGCGCGAGAACGGCGCGAACACGCCCGAGCCGACCAGCACCGCGTCGTCGGCGGCGGTGGCGGACTGGCCGAGGTTGATCGTGCTCTTGCCTTCCACCTGGCCGCTGGTCTTGATCTGCTCCCAGCGAATGCCGCCATCGACGCGCAGGCGGTCGGTCAGCTTCCATTCGTCGCTGGCGTAGACGGCGATGGTGTCCGACTTGCCGAAGGCGTTGTTGAATTCCGAGCCGTAGCTGGCGATGCCGTCATTGGTGAACTGGTAGAGCGTGTTGCCGGCCGCATCGCGCAGCACGGCGTCGAGCAGGGCGGCATTGTCCTTCACGTCGGTGAAGATCGCCGCCGAGTTCGAATGGTAGGTTTCCTTGACGTGGGCATAGTAGAAGCCCAGCGCCAGGTCGTGGTGGCCGGCCAGTTCGAAGTCCTGCAGGAAGCGGGTGTCGGAAACGAACTCGTCTTCGGGAATGGTGAAGGAACGGGCGAGGTTGAGCAGGGCCAGGCCGTTGCCGTTGGCATTGGCCAGGTCCATCGGGCCGCTGCCGTTGGTATAGTTGAAGCCCAGCGTCTGGCCGGCGACCGTGTCGACGTACTTGCCATAAGTCGAGGACAGCAGGTCGGCGGCCGAGGCGACCGTGCGCGGGGTGATCGAGTTGCGCTTGGTGTAGCTGTCGCGGTAGCGCATCTTGTGCTCGACGCGCAGGCTGTCGGTCAGTTCGTAGTCGAACTCGCCGGTCAGCTGGGTGAGCTTGATGGTGGTGCCGATGCCGTTGTCGAACTTTTCCACGCCGTCCGGCGTCAGGAAGTCGAAATAGCGGGTTTCCTTGCCGGCGATGATGTCGCGCTTGGCGTTGAAGCCGGGCACGCCCACCGGATCGCCATTGCTGTCGTTGACGAAGGGCGTGACCATGGCGTTGCCGATGCGCTCGTCGATGCGCTTGACGCCCAGCATGAGCGAGCCGCGCTCGAACTCGCGCGAGATCGTGGCGCGGATCTGGCCGCCTTCGTCCTGGCGGTAGCCGGTGTGGCGCTGGCCGTCCGACAGGCGGTAATAGCCGCCGACCAGGAAGCGCCAGTCGCTGTTGCCGATCGGGCCGCCGACCCAGCCGTCCACGCGGTGCGAATTGTAGTCGGCCACTTCGTAGCGGACCGAACCTTCCAGATGGTCGCCGCCGCGCCGGGTGATGAAGTTCACGACCGCGCCGGGGGCGTTCGAATAGAAGATCGACGACGGACCGCCGCGCACCACTTCGATGCCCTGGATGGTCTGGTCCATGCGCAGGGCCTGGTCGCCGTTCAGCCAGCCGAGGCCGGCGTCGTGCTGGATGGTGATGCCGTCTTCCAGCAGCGAGAGCGCGGAGAAGCCGTCGGTCGGGATGCCGCGCACGCGGATATTGCCGCTGGCCTCGCCGGAGGAACTTTCGATCCAGAAGCCGGGCACGTTCTTCAGCGCCTCGCCCACGCCGATGGGCGCCTTCATCTGCAGTTCGGCTTCGGATATCGTCGAGATGGCGTAGCTCGCCTCGACCTTCTTCTGCGCACTGCCGGCGCGCGCGGTGACGATGATGTCGTCACCCGATCCGGCGGCGGGGTTGGGCGAGGCTTCGTCGGCATGGGCGATGCCCGAAGCGCAGGCGAAGACGGCCATCGCGCAGGCCGAGGCCTGCACGCGGAAACGGGACTTGAACATGGATGCGACCCCTGTATTTGCTGTGCGGACCGCATATGGTAGCTATAATTATCATTTTTATGACACCACGCGGCATTTGCGGTGTCCGGAGCACGAATTGGACCCTGACAAACCCCCTTACCGCAGGCCCGTGCAGGAGCGATCGCGCAAGACATTCAATGCCTTGCTCGATTCCGCCGCGCATCTGCTGGGGGAGGTGGGCATCGAGCGCATCTCGACGAACCAGATCTGCGAACGCGCCGGAATGACCCCGCCCGCGTTCTATCGCTATTTCGACGACAAATACGCGATTCTCCATGCCCTGGCCGAGCGTTTCATGGAGCGGCAGAACGTGGCGCTACAGGCCTGGCTGGACAATTACCGCGAGGCCGGGCTCGACGTGATCGAGGGCAAGGTGGTCGAACTGATCCGCACCATGCATGAGATCACGGCCAGCGAGCCCGGCGCCTTGTGGATCATGCGGGCGCTGCGGGCGATCCCGAGCCTCACGCCGATCCGCCTGTTCTCGCATAACTTCGTCTCGGACCTGCTGACGGACATGTACATGCCCTATCTCGCGCATGTTCCGCGTGAACTGGTGCTGCGGCGCACCCGCATGTCGGTGGAGATCGCCTATTCGCTGGACGAGATGCTGAAGGAAAAGGAAATGGACGCAGAAGCGCTGTTCGCCGATGCCGGCCATGTCTTCAGCGCCATGTTCCATTATCCCGAATATGCGCGGCCCGGGCACAAGGGCCCGGATTGATCGCGGTTTCGCAGCCGCAGTTGGCCGCCGCCCTCAGGCTTCGGCGCTGTCGAAGACATATCCGAACGAACGCACGGTGCGCGGCAGGTGCGGGACCTGCATCGAGCGCAGCTTGCGGCGCAGGCGGCTGACCCAGGAGTCCACGGTCCGCTCGTCGCAGACCTCCACGCTCTTGCCCAGCACGCCGATCAGTTCGCCGCGCGTGAACACCCGGTTGGGATTGCGCGCGAAGTGATTGAGCAGGCGCTGCTCATTCGATTGCAGCGGCACGACCAGACCCCGGTACCGGGTGAGATGCGAATCGGGCTGGATCATCAGCTCGCCGATCTGGATCGCCGGGGTTTCCTTGCGCGCGGCCGCGGCAGGCTGGTAGATTCGCAGGCGCTGCACGAGCGCATGCGGGGTGAGGGGCGCGATCAGGTAGTCGTCCGCCCCCGCGTCCAGCGCGCGGGCCTGGGCGCGCGGATCGGCCTCCGGCAGGATCATCGTCATGTGGAGGGGATGGTCGTTGATGCGGTCGCGCAGCAGCCCGCAGAGCTGAAGTCCCGACATTTCCGGCAGAAGCCAGTCCACGAAGATCCAGGTCGGGGCCCTGGCGGGCCGCGCGCAGAGTTCGGTTGCGTTCATCACCGCCGCCTCGAAGGAGAGGAAGTTGTCACGAACGGCGCTGACATGGGCAAGGTCGCCCGAGGTCAGCACGATGTCGCCAGATTTGATCATGGTATCCTGCAGTTTCGATACGAATGATCCGGCCACATAGTGCCGTGATCGCCGCCATGCACATGTCAAATTTGTCATGTTCGCCCGGCCGCGTGTCGCCACAATTGCGTCAAGAAAATTACAAGAAAGCAACACGGATGTGACGCGGGTTGCGCCTAGTCAGCCTCCCTGTCGCCCCGCCGGGCGGGCCCCTTGCCGCGACTGCAAGGAGGAAGACCAAGCATTTCAGGGAGTTTTCGCATGATTCGCCACGCCATCCGTCTGGCGGCCACTTGCAGCATCGTCGCGTTGAGCCAGGCGCCGGTAGCCGCTTTCGCCGATGAAGCCGCAACAATCGCTCCCGCGGCCGACAGCGCCGCCGCGGCCGACAGCGACGGCTCGGTGCCGATCATCGTCACCGCCACCAAGCGCGAGACCGACCTCCAGAAGACTCCGATCGCCATCGCCGTCATCGGCAGCGCGGATATCGAGAAGCAGCACGTCCAGAGCCTGATCGACCTGGCCAGCGGCACCGTGCCCTCGCTGCGCGTCGCCACGTTCGAAGCGCGCCAGTCTGCCCTTACCGTCGGCATCCGCGGCATCGTGCCGTTCGACGCCAACCAGACCGCGCGCGACCAGGGCGTGGGCGTCTACCTCGACGGCGTCTACCTCGGCCGCCAGCAGGGCCTGAACGCCGCGCTGTTCGACGTGCAGCGCATCGAAGTGCTGCGCGGGCCGCAGGGCACGCTGTTCGGCCGCAACACCGAAGGCGGGGCGCTCTCGATCGTCACCAAGGCGCCCACCGGCGAATTCGGCGGCCGCGTTTCGGCGGGCCTCGGCAACTATGGCCAGCGCGACGGCGAAGCGCACATCGACTTCCCCGAGTTCCACAACATCTCGGTCAAGGTAGACGGGGTCTACCAGCACCAGGACGCCACGGTGAAGAACCCGCTCGCGGGGCAGACCGGCTGGAACTACTACGACCGCGTCGGCGGCCGGATCCAGGCCCAGTGGAAGCCGTTCGAAGGGCTGACGGCGAACATCTCGTACGACAAGTCGCGTGACGACAACACGCCGATGTACAGCCAGCTCATCAACTACAACCCGAACAACCTGACGGTCGCCACGCTGGCGGATATCGCCAGCCAGGGCGGCAAGCTGAAGGCCGGGCAGATCGCCCCGCTTTCCCCGCTCGTCCAGGTCAGCGGCGACAAGCGCATGAAGACCGCGGACATCGGCGTGCCGCAGCAGCCCAGCGTCGATCGCACGCAGGGGGTGATGGGCAACCTCAGCTACGACCTCAATCCGAACCTGACGCTGCGCTCGATCACCGCCTGGCGTGACGTCCACACCGACCAGTACGACAACTCGGGCGGCGCTCACCGCACCGTGTTCCTGCCGAACGCCAAGTTCAGCCGCTACTCGCTTTCGTTCCTCGACCAGAACCAGTTCAGCCAGGAACTCCAGCTGGTCGGCAGCCTGCCGCACCTCGATTTCGTGGCCGGTGCCTACTATTACAACGAGCACGCCAGCGAGAACGCCGCCACTCCCAGCTCCAACCAGTGGAACGCGGACGGCTCCGGCTACACCGTGCTGAGCCCCAGCGTCTCGGGCGTTGTGAGTTCGTCCAACCAGGGCTGGGACGACAGTTCGCTGTTCCTCCAGCGCGACAGCCACGCCAAGGCCCAGAGCCTGGCCGCCTTCGCGCAGGCCACGTATACGCCTGCCGGGCTTGACCAGGTCCACCTGACCGCCGGCGGCCGCTTCACGCACGACAAGCGCGACGGCGTGCTCGATATCGTCAACGGCGCGGCTTACGATTACACCTTCCGCTACCGCAAGGACCGCTTCGACCCGATGGTCACGCTGGCCTATGACGCCACGCAGGACGTGAACCTCTACGCCAAGTACTCGACCGGCTACCGGGCCGGCGGCGCCAACGACCGCTCGCAGACTTTCGACGCCTTCGGCCCGGAAACGGTGAAGTCCTATGAAGTCGGCGCCAAGATGATGTTCCTCGATCGCAAGGTTCGCCTGAACCTGGCCGGCTACATCATGGACCGTGATGGCACCCAGGTGGACTTCGACAACGTCAACACCGATCCCACCAGCCCTTACTTCAACCTGCACACGCAGGAGACGCTGAATGCGCCGGGTACCACCAAGATCCGCGGCGTCGAGGCGGAACTGAACGTCCACCCCACGCACAATCTCACGTTCGGCGCCTCTTATGCCTATACTTATACGCGTGTGCCGCGGACGCTGAATCCGTTCCTCAGCACGGCCGACAACCCGGTCTACCAGAACGTCTTCATCGTCTACACGCCGAAGAATGCCGCCTCGGTCTTCGCGGACTACACGGTGCCGGTGGGCAGCGGCGACGAAAGCGTCCAGGTCCATCTCGACGCCGCCTATGCCGATGCGCAGTACAGCTTCGAGGACGAAGACGTGAAGGCGCAGAGCAGCTTCATCGTGAATGGCCGCATCGCCCTTGCCGACATCCCGATGTCCGACAACGGCACCAAGCTGACGGTCTCGGTCTGGAGCCGCAACCTCCTCAACGAGACGCACATCTACCGCCTGTCCTACGCCAATGCGAACACGCTGGGCGCTTACGGCAACTTCAATCCGCCGCGCACTTTCGGCGTGGAGGGCACCGTCAACTTCTGACGTTTCACCGTTTCGGCAGGCCTCTCCCTGTGGCCTGCCGGCAGGTTCCTGCCTGCATTCCTGCACGCGGCGCGGCTCCGGCCACGCCGCGTGTCGTTTTTCTGGTCACCCCGGCGGGTGTGGAAAACTTTTCAGGAAAAAGGGTTTGACCGAATCACGGGTGGCACTTAGAGGGCCTCTCACCGCAGCGGACCACACGGTCTTGCAGCGGTCGCCAACAGAGACGGACAGCTTGTTCCCCCATCGCAAGAAAGCGGGGAGCGCTAGTTGTCCGGCTTTACTGTTCGGCGGGTCTCG